>CAYJMN010000016.1:47181-82397 GCA_964371045.1 uncultured Chromatiales bacterium
AATTCGGCAAGGATCTCCACGAAGGATTCCTCTGCGAGATGGCCATGCCTTGCCCACCGTACTGCGGCGGTTTCAATCCGTTGAACAGCTGATCCGGACGGCGGCAGAACTCATGTATTTAAACAAGAGGAAGCATCATGTTTGAAAATATATTTCGCAATCGCGGAGCTGAAGAATCTCCTGTCCGGAAGGACGCGGAAGAAAGCTATGTCGACGCCCCGATAGCGCCGGTGTTACCGCAGCGGATCGAACGCAGCAGGCCTGTTTTCACGGGGATGGAGGATCATTCGATCAGCTTTGATGAAGCAGGCTCACTAACGAGAAATTATCGCAAGAGCGCCGGTCCAGGTTCGGTGAAGGGAAAGTATTTCAGTCGCGCAGCCATCGAGCAGCTACTGTCTCAGGAGGATGTGGTCGGAATACGGTATTACTATGGCATATCCACCGAAGGAAAGGAGGAGATGGTTCTCACTGGAGTCAACGGTTTTGGTCAGGATCTTCACGAAGGATTCATCTTCGGCAATCCGCTCCCTATCTCCCGATTCCACTCCGAGCCTAATCCGCTCAACTCGTAACGGCCACGGTAGAACTGGCATGAAACGCGTCCCTTAACCGGGACGCGTTTATTATTTGTCGGAAGCAGTGAAAGATCGTAATTTGCGCATGAAAATACCCTCGGTTCGGATCTCTTCCCTTTCGTGGGGCTCGAGTCGGAGAATCTGCCTGCCACCTCAATCCTGGTCAACTTGCCGTGGACGAAGAAACTGTAGAATTACTGCGTAAAATTGTTCAGTGGGCGACAATGTTTTCCTTTATCATCCCCCTTGTCGCGGGGATCAGATACAGGAAACATCTCGATGACGGCCTGCAATTCCTCCTGATGTTTTTAATCGCGAATCTGATTTTTGAAGTTCTGGTTCTTGCCTCGGTGCTTGCCCATCAACATGCAAGCGCCAAGGTGATCTACGAGTTCTGGCCACCGCTAGAGTTTACCTTGATCGCGTTGATGTTCTATGCCTGGCATGATCAAAAAATCATCCGCAGGTCGCTGCTTGTGAGCATACCACTGTTCCTGATCTTCTTCCTGGTATTGTGGGGGGGCATATTTTCAGAGGACAAAGAAAAACTTGACACAGTCGTCTTGTCGGTTGAATGCATCCTCGTGGTAGGTTTCGCGGTCATAACGATGCTTACCTCCCTTAAACGAGATCAGACACCCGTCTTGAAAAATCCGGTTTTTTGGATATCTTCAGCACTCGTGGTGTACTTTGCGGGTAATTTGTTTCTCTTTGCTCTCAGACCGATGTTGCTGCACGAACTGTCAATAACCAAAGCGAAATATGTCTGGATCCTGCATTCGCTACTCAACCTGATCAAGAATCTCCTCTTCCTCGGAGGTATTCTCGCATGTCGGACCCGTTATACATCCTCATCCTCGGTACCGTCGTCCTCCTGACTCTGGCGCTCGGTATCATCGCCGTCATTATTTTTCAGCAGCGGCGGGTTTTCGTCATCCAGCGTCAGAACCTTGAAAAGCTGGCTGAAAGCGAACAACGGTACCGTCGTCTTGTAAAACTTTCTCCTTTCCCTCTGGTTGTCACAGTCGGCGGCCGTATCCAATTTATCAATGATGCAGGGATGAAGATCTTCAACGCCTCCAGTGAAGAGGAGTTGATGTCCAGGTTGATCCATGATTTTATTCAGTCGGATTTCGATCGACCGGATCAGAATCGCATTCCCCACATGCTTGAAATGGATTCGGACATCGCCGATGTGAAAGGCCAGCTTGAACGACTCGATGGATCGATTATCGATATCGAGCTGACCGCCGTTCCCATGATGTTCGACGAGAAGGATGCCCGACACATCGTTATCAGGGATATCACGCTGCAGGAACGACAGAAAGCGGAGTTGATCCTGGCCAAGGAGCGCGCGGAGCAGTCCGACAAACTTAAGGATGCATTCATCGCGAATATTTCGCATGAAATCCGTACTCCACTGCACATCATTATCGGGTATGGCAATCTTATAACCAATGAACTGGTCGGGAAAATGTATCCGGAGATGGATACGTATTTCCAGGCCATTCGACGCGGAAGTCAGAGGCTCATGCGAACGGTTGAACACATTCTTAATATCTCCAGCATTCAGGTAGGTACCTTCCAGGTGCGCCCGGAGGAAATCCGGGTCTCGGATCGGGTGGAGGAACTCGTGCAGGAGCTGCGCTCGCTGGCTCAGAAAAAGGGAATCGCGCTGAATTTCAATACCGAATGTCCCGCCGCGATTGTGTATGCAGACCGCTATTGCATTGATCAGGCCGTGTCCAACGTGATCGACAACGCGATCAAATTCACGAAGCAGGGCGGGGTGGACGTCCGGGTCTACAACGTTGACAGGCGCGTCTGCATCGAGATTGCGGATACCGGAATCGGCATGTCTCCCGAGTACCTGCCGAAAGTATTCAGCGTATTCTCGCAGGAAGCGACAGGATACACCAGGCCCTTTGACGGACTCGGACTCGGGCTGTCGCTTACGAAGCGCTATGTGGAATTGAACCGCGGATCCATCAACGTGAAGAGCAGAAAAGGGAAAGGATCGACGTTCACGCTTCAGTTCCTGGCCGATGTGGTCGAAGACTCACGGTATCTCGAAGAGGGATTTGGTTCGGCAATGCCCGTCATCGAGGATGTCAAGCGCACCAGGGATGTCGATGGTTTGCATACGGTGCTTTTCGTGGAGGATGATGAGGAAACGCAGGAATATATGTCCTCCATTCTGTCCAAGGAATACAACCTTCGGATCGCCGCGAACGCCGCCACAGCGTGGTCGATCATCAACACTGAAAGCATCCACCTCGTTCTCATGGATTTGTCTCTGCAGGGAGATGAGGATGGCATATCCCTTACAAAGCGCATCAGGAAGGACGAACGATTCCGTGACGTGCCGATTATCGCCGTCACCGCGCACGCATTTCCCAAGGATCGTATTCAGAGTCTGGATGCTGGCTGCAATGCCTACTTCTCCAAGCCGTTTCAGATCGAGGAATTGAGAGCCTCGATGGAATCCTTTCTCGGTAAATCTCCGGCATCATAATCGGGTAGCGACCACAATTATCGTTTTCGTTGCGGCGACGCTGTTCGATGCAGCGTCAAGCGCCTCCGCGAGCACGACATACATCCCGATCCTTGCCCTGCTTCCCGTATCGTCCAAACCGTCCCACACCGTGACGCCCGTGCTGCCGGAGGGAACACTGTTCAATAACGTCCGTATGCAGCGTCCTTCGATGTCATAGATGCGCAACCGCAGAAGCGCGATCGCTGCCGGCAGATTCCAGGAAAATATGCAATGATCCTCGAATCCGTCTCCGTCGGGCGAGAACGGATTCGGCGAGGTGACAATGCCGGCCTCCCGCAAGATGGCCGGGAAAGGCGTATCGTTGTATGCCGCGTTCCTTCTACCCGGACTTCCCCCCGATGGATGTGGACAGGTGGTCCATGCCGAGGCTCCCTGAAGATGCAGATCCGGGTGGAGTAATTCCAGCGACCTGCCTGCGGTCGATGTCACCAGTGGATTATGCCAGGTTTCGCTGTAGATGAGGCTGTCCGTCGTGGCACCGGTCGCATCGAGAAACATGATTTCATCGGAACCGTTCCCGAGTCCCAGCGACGACCGCCCCAAGACGGCAGTAATCGCATTCGGAATATCAAGCAGCTCTGGCCAGTCTTCGAACACGCTCGAATCGGATGCGATGACCAGAAAACCTTCTGCCGGAACAGGGGGAAGGATGTCGGGAAGCGTGAGGATGGGACGGACTCCGCCGCTTGAAGGGGCGCCTGCCAGCTGACAACCTGAAACCGAAATCGGCTGCCGCGATCGATTGAAGAGTTCTATCCACTCCGCACCTGAAGGGAGTGGAGCAGCCATGATTTCGTTGAACAGAAGTCGATCGCGGCCAACAGGCAGAACCGAGCGCAGGAACAGAGTATCGTTTCCCGAGACCTCATCCTGCGATGCGTGCAGCAGTGCCCGAACCAGAGGCGCTTCGGGACAATGCAGTGGAATATTCACAACGTATGTCGCATCGGGATAAGGAGGAGGGAAGGTCACCGTTGCCGACGGATCCGATGCGGAGAAAATTCCGTCGTGGTTTCCGTCGCAGGTACATTCGATGGAGCTTTCGGCAGGCGATCCAAGCCCGGTATTGCGCACAACAACTGTGAAACCATCCGGTCCCCGGTCCAACGTCTCGAGAGAAAGGTCGACTTCGGGCGGCGACAAAGCGTTTCTCGCTCCGGGTGTCCCTCCATCCGGGTGTGGAGATGGGCCGCAGTTGTCGCGGACGAATGGCGGAGTGGAACGAATACGCTCGAGCGTGCAGCTTTTTTTCGTATTCCAGAATCCCTCGTATCGAAGCGAATCGACGTTCCGTCCTTCCCGATCGACGATGACGATTTCGTCACCGCTGTTGTTGAGAGCGGGGAAGCCGCCGACAACCAGGACGTTTATAAGCCAGTCCTTCCAACGCGCGGCGATCGGCGCCGCGCCGGCCAGAATGACATAACCGCCGGGCTGAATGGTGGCCGGGACCGCCGCCACCTGCACCGGATTGCGGGTGGCATCCTGCAGCGTCCAACCATCGAGAGAGACAGGCTGGCCGGAGTTGTTCCACAGTTCGATCCACTCCGCTTCACCTGTGTTGGGTGCGAACATGATTTCGTTGATGATCACGTTCTGTGAAAAGCCGGGTCGAGGAAAAAAAAAGACGACCAGTGCGGTCAGAATGGGAATTTTCAAGCGCTTCATGTGTCTCCCTGTTGATGATGAAATCGCGGACGAAATCTACGGAGCCGGATCAACACACTGCAGTGCCAATCGGTGGACAGGAAAAAACCGTACCCTTCAGCATGCGGACCCCGCCGCTGAAATTGCACAGGTGGCCTGGCGCACGTTAACGGAAGGGCGAAAAACCGTCGCCACCGGTTGCGCTTCGAATGGAGGACTTGTTTTTAACGGTGAATCGCCCTATATTTCGAACGACTAAGACTATGGCAGCGAACATGAAACACACTCTGATAACTCTGACCATTCTGTTCGTGCTCACGGTAACGGCGACGAGCGGCGCGTTTCTTGACTTCTTCAACGGCCGGAGCGACGGCGATAACGTCGTGCTCGAATGGAAGACGCGATCCGAATCGAACCTGCTTCGCTACGAGTTGCAACGTAAAGCCGGTTCCAACGGCGATTTCGTAACCCTTGCGATCGTGACGCCGAAAGGATCGAACTCATTGTACACCTACATCGATCGTTCAGCATACAAGGACGCAGGGAATCTGTACGTGTACCGCATCAAGATCGTCGAATCCTCTTCAGTCCCGTCCGCATATTCAAATGAAATTTCCATCACGCACAACGTCAACAGCGTGAAGCGGACGTGGGGGAGCATCAAGGCGATGTTTCGTTGAATTCCGGATCCGACCTTGTGAACATTCCAGGGCAGGCCGGGTGGCTTGCCCTTTTTCGTATCACCCGTGATTCATGATTCAGACAGCTTCCAGCCTACCGATCATTCAATCAAGCATCGTTCTCGCACTCATCATCATGGCGGGTTGTACGAGTTCAGCTCTGCGTCCGCCAGCCGGGACGTACGAACCTGCTATCCGTGTATGCATTGCCGACAGGACCGGGGAGGTGGTGTTGGGGCTGGGTGACGATCTGACGATACGGGCTGTGGGGAAACAGTTTCTCATGAAAGGAACGAAACAGCTTCGATGTTCACTCTCGGATAAGGGCGGTATCCTGCTCCAACCCGAAGATGGGCAAGTACAGGAAATCAGCGGCGCCTTTCGCTGTTATTTCCGGAAACCCGGGGCGACCTTCCGTTTCGAAAAACGCGAATACGGAGACACATTGCTGATCGCCACCGACGGCGAGCATCTGTATCTCATCAATGCGCTACCGTTAGAGACCTATCTGCGAAGCGTTGTTCCAAACGAAACAGGAAGGAACCGTACAACTGAGGAATTTGACGCTGTCAAAGCTCAAGCCATCCTCGCGCGGACGTATGCGATCAATAAAATTCGTTTGCCGCTAACGCGATTGTTCGACGTGTACGATGACGTTCGGGATCAGGTGTTCGGTGGCCTAACCGGTGGAGATCCCTTGTCCTCGCGGGCGGTGCTGGACACGCGCGGAGTAGTGATCGCCTACGACGGCCATCCGGCGGAATGTTATTTTCATTCCACCTGCGGCGGGAGTACCGAGGCATCCATTAACGTATGGCGTCGCCCCGAATCGAAGCCCTGGCTCGTCGGTGTTAATGACAGGTTGGACAAGCTGTCGTTGTGCAGGATCTCTCCGTCGTTCCGATGGACCGAGGTGTACACGCGGTCCCAGTTTGAAGGAATGCTGCGCAATTTCCTCCCCTCCGCGAACGACGCATTGCAAACGAGTGATATTCCGACCGAGAATTGGTATCTGCTCGACGTCAACCTTCTCAAACGCGCACCTTCAGGCCGTGTACAGACTATTCAGATCGTCATGGGCAATCGTTCGCACCAGCGCTCGTACTATGTGCATGCGGACAAGATTCGCTGGGCCTTGCGCCGTCCGGACGGATCTCCGCTCAGGAGTACGCTTTTCGATATCCACCTGAAGCGCGATGCACGGCGATGGATCACACAGATCCGGATTGACGGAGGAGGAAACGGGCACGGAGCAGGATTGTGTCAATGGGGCGCTATTGCGCGTGCCCGAGCGGGCGCATCGCATATACGTATCCTTGAAACGTACTTCCCGGGGACGGAGCTGAAGGCTATGTACTGACAGCAGGAGAGGATGCTCCTGCCGGTTCAAGTGCCACACTCGTGAAAGGGCGTAAATTGTAGGTTTTTTACAATTTTCGTATTTTTATTTTTTGAAGAAGTTATTCATCACATCGTTCCGGAGAATATCATGGCGAAACCGTTGAGCATCCTGTTCGTTTCGAGCGAGGTTGTTCCCTTCGCGAAAACCGGTGGACTTGCGGATGTTTCCGCTGCGCTGCCACAGGTGGTGCGAGAACTTGGTCATGATATTCGCATCATCATGCCCAAGTTCGCCGCCGTGAGCGACAGAAAATTCAAGATCCACGATATCAAGCGGCTCACGGATATGCCGATTGCATTGGGCGATCGGGTGTTTCTCGCCAGCGTCAAGTCGTCATTTTTGACAAACATCAAGACAAAAGTGCAGGTCTACTTCATCAGCAACGAGAAGTTGTATTGTCGCTCGGATCTTTACGTTGATCCGAAAACGAAGGAGCCATGGCCGGACAACGACGATCGATTCATGTTCTTTTGTCGGGGTGTGATCGAAACGCTGATTCTTCTCGGCTGGAAACCTGATATTATTCATCTCAACGATTGGCAGACCGGACTCATTGCGGCACTGATCAAGACGGAGTATGCCGACGAACCCCTGTTCAAAAACACCAAGGTTGTGTTCACCGTGCACAACGCCGCCTATCAGGGAATTTTCCCGAAGGAATCGTTTGAGAAAACAGGGCTTGCGCACAAGTATTTCAAGGACGAGGGCGTCGAGTTTTACGGCAAGGTAAATCTGATGAAGGCGGGCTTGATGTTCGCCGACATCATCACAACCGTGAGTCCGACCTATGCCAAGGAAATCAGAAGCGGCGAGGAATATGGCTACGGTCTCGAAGGGGTTTTCAAGAAAAAGGCCCGCAAGACGGTCGGTATTCTCAATGGAATGGACCCGGCGATCTGGAATCCCGAACTCGACAAGTCGATTCCACAAACCTATTCCGTCCACACGCTGCAGGACAAGCAGGTAAGCAAAAAAGCACTGTGCCGGCATTTCGGCTTGCCTTTCGATCCTTCCGTTCCCATCATCGGCATCGTTTCGCGTCTTGCGGATCAGAAGGGATTCGACCTTATCAAAGAAGTGCTTCCCGAATTAATGAAGCTCCCCGTGCAAATGGTCGTACTGGGTTCGGGAGAGAAGCGCTATGAGGAGATGTTCACGAAGGCCGCGAAGAAATTCAAGAAGAAGATGGGAGCGCACATCGGTTTTGACGAGGAACTCGCGCATCTGATCGAAGCCGGGAGCGATATGTTTCTCATGCCGTCGAAGTACGAGCCCTGCGGACTTAACCAGATGTACAGTCTGCGCTATGGCACCTTGCCGATCGTCCGCTCCACCGGCGGTCTCGCGGACACTGTGGAGGATCTCACCACGAAGCCGAAGACCGGTACCGGATTCGTTTTCAACAACTACGACGCTAAAGAAATGCTGAAAACCATCGCGACAGCGGTGGAGACGTATCGCGATCAGCCAGCCTGGCAGGCGTCGATGAAACGTGCGATGACCAGGGACTTCTCCTGGGATTCTTCAGCGAACCAGTATATCGAGCTGTATAAATCGCTGCTCAAGAAAAAATAATACGGAGCGCACGATTTACCAACGTGCGCGGCGAATCATTGTCAATGGCATGCAGGAAATTCTCCCTTGCCGCGAACCCATGCTTCCCCGTATTTTATCTGCTTGGTACCGCCGGTCGAACTTCGCGCCGGGAATCCAGTCACAGAGGATCCTAACTCGTTTTGCACAGACACATCGCATTTTTCGCCCTGCCGCTGCTCCTCTTCGCAGCGTGTCAGAACGATCCGGATTCCACAGTCGTTGGAATCATCCCGAATGAAGATCTCATCGGCGCAGTGCGCTTCGATTCGCAACGCGATTCGTCGTTGATCAATGGGGACGAATACAACCTTTCCATCACCGCCGCCGCCTCCACAATCCTGTCGATCGGCCAGGCGGAAGACTATGACGCATCGGCTCTGATCCGGTGGTTGTACTTGGCGGATACCGTGGGCGGCGGCGGGCGCATTGTCTCCGCGCGTATCCGGTTGCATTCCCTGCCCTATGGCATCGGCGCGACGGGACCGACGACATTGGAACTCCATGAAATCACCTCCTTCTGGAGTTCGTTTACCTTCACACAGGACAGTCTGAAGGGATTGGGATTCGGATCCGCTGTTGTGGGAAGCGCAACCCGAACGCTCGCCGGCAACGATTCAATCGATATCGACGTCGATACCACCCTCATACGCGACTGGTTGGTGAAAGCCAATGCGAACCTGTACTTTGAGATACGAGGGGTGCTGGTACAGGCGTCCGTCACGGGAAATGTCCGCGCTTTCCATTCGGCCGAGGGATCGCTTCCCCCGACGTTGGAAATCGTGCTCGAAAACAACGGCAAGCTCGACACCATCCGGGGCGAGAATCTCGAAGACACATACGTAACCAAAGGTCCAGTCTCATCCGAGCCGCAGCGCCTTCTGTTGCAGGGCGGTACAGCAAGGCGGGGGCGATTGTTCTTCAACGTCGACGCGATCCCATCCGCGAGCATCGTCAATCATGTATCCCTCTACCTCCGCATGGATAAAAATATCAGTACGGAGTACTACCGCGGTATTGACTCGCTGATCGTATACAGCAATCTCGATAGTGCGACGAACAAACTTTCATCGACAGGTATTGTCACCAGGCTCGACGGAACCGATCCCTCCCTGCTCATCGCGGAGGGCGGCGTACTGCTCCAGGCTGTACAGAATTGGGTTAACCGCAAGGAAAACAACGGCCTGATCCTCGTCAAGGCAGCCGAGGTCAGCGATCTCGACCGTCTGGCCATATACGCGGCAGATGCTCCAGCCGATCAACGGCCTCGTCTTGTTGTCACGTACACTTCGCAACCCTGACGCCGTATGAGAATCGCAATAGCACTTTTTCTGTTGTGTTCCGCCACTGCGTTCGCGCAGAACGGCGGGACGATCGAGTCACGTTTCGGTATCGGCGAGTTGAATTCTCTGACTACGTCGCGGCAGCGAGGGATGGGAGGGGTCAGTACTCCGTTGCTTTCCGAGTACGATATCAATCAGTCGAATCCCGCCGCGTGGACTTCCGTGAATCAGCTCCGGTTGTCAACCGGTGTGACATTCGAACATTTGACGATGTCCAAGACCTCGAACACGGTTGCGAGCGGCGCCATCAAGGGATTTCAGTTTCTGTTCCCTCTGGAAGAATCGATGCGCACGCGGTTTTCAGCAGGCTTGCTCCCAATCAGCAGGTCGGAATACTCCGCCATCGGTACACAGTCGATCGAGGGAGACGAATACGACATCACGTACGAGGGGAATGGCGGTATTTCAATGCTACGTGCGGGATTCGCTTTCACGCCAATCGATAAGCTCAGCTTCGGCGCGGCTTACCTGTACTACTTTGGCACGATCGAGCAATCATGGGAGCTGAGGTTCGATGACCCGAAGTATTTTCCGGCTGTCCAGCGTCGAGCGACCAGTCACAATGGATCCGGTGTGTTGATCGGCGTAGTTTATGACGGTCCAGGCGGACTCACATTTGGTGCGAGCGTGTCGCCGGAGGTATCGCTCTCCGCCGGCCGGAATCTGGTGCTCTCATACAGCACGATGGATTCCACGATCTCCGGAGCAGCCGGGACGCAGACTATACCCATGGAATACGCACTAGGCCTGTCGTGGCGCATGAACGACGAAATGCTGTTCGCGATGGACTACCGCGCCCAGAATTGGAGCGAGGCGATCGTATTCAGCGAGAAACAAAGCGCACTCGGAGCGGCGTATACCATGAATGTGGGTTTCGAGTGGCAGCCGTTCATAAAACAGATAGACGCACGCACGCTCAGCCGCACGGTGTTTCGTTTCGGTCTTTCATTAGCTCAGCCCTATATCTCCTTGCAGGACAACGATGTACAAGAAATTTTCCTCACCACGGGCGCGGGATTCCCGATTTTCGGCAGCAGTCGCGCCGACGTTGCAGCCGGCTACGGCTGGAGAGGCTCAGAATCGAACCTGCTCGGAACACAGAATATTTTCAGGCTTTCGCTCTCCGTCAGTGTCGGAGAATCCTGGTTCATTCGTAACAAGGAATAACCAGTCAACGTTTTCGATTTCGGAGGATCCCATGTCCCGTCCCCTCTCACGTTTCGCCATGTTGTTCTTCTGCGCTGCATTGTTCATGCAGCCACTCTCCCTGCTTGCCCAGCAGAACGGAGAGAACGGAGAGAACGGAGAAACGGAACGACTGCTACGGCGCAACTGGAGTTTGTTTCTTGAGTATTTCAAAAATGGCGATATGAAAGCCGCCAGGAACGCGGGGTGGGAGGTTATGAATCTCGACCAGGCCCGATTTAAAACCCTGCATGCGAAGATGGTGGAGCTGTACGATACGCTTGCGACACATGAACCCGTCGCGGAAATGAAACTGGCGTATGGCGACACGATCCAGAGCATCCTCGACAGCGCAATCGCGACCTTCCCTGACAGAGCTTCCGAGTTCTACAAGGCAAAGGGGTATTACTACGAGCGTCAATTCACAGGACGCGAAGCCGACGCGATCACATCCTATGAAGCCGGTATCGGCGGTGTGTACACGAACATGGAGGATATGTTTTACCTCGAACGGCTTGCCGTGTTATACTCCCAGAATCCCGACAAAAAAATGAAATCGGTGGAGGTGTGCCAAGCGATTCTTCTTCTGGATCCGAACAACACCCTGGCGCAGGGTCTGCTTAGAAGTCTCATCAGCGATCCCCAGGAATTCGTCGGTATTTTGCGTGACGCGTATTACGCGGATTCGGAGAACAGGCAGAAACTCTATGAGCTGGCGAACGGCTTATACGAGCTGGTACAGGCTTATGACAGCGCCATTGTTTATTTCAACAAACTTATTGCGATCGATCCCACAGTCAAGAATTACTGGGAACGCCTCGGAGCCTGCTATTTGTACACAGGGAACTATTCCGGTGCGATGAGAGCTTACAAAAAAATGACGGAAATCGATCCGCAATCGAAGGAAGCCTGGCTGAACCTTGCCCGCTCCGCGGTTCAGGAAGGTCAGTATTCGGATGCACGGACGTACGCCGATAAAGTCTCAGAACTCGATCCCGCCTGGGGCGCTCCCCGAATGGTCGTCGCCCAGGCCTACGAAGGTGCCGTCCAGCGTTGTGTGGAACGCACGCGTGGCGGCTGGGACAAAATGAAAGTGGTGGATAAGATGGTGTACTTGCTCGCGCAGACGGAATATGCGCGTGCCGCACGCGATCCCGAGTTTTCCGAGCAGGCACGGAGCCGTTCCTCTTCGCTCAGTACGCTGACTCCGACTGCGGAAGACCTCTTCCTCAACAAGATTCCCCGCGGTACGTCTTACATGATCAACAAGGATTGCTACGGCTGGATCAGCCGCAGCGTCACACCCTGACAAAGGCGCCGCGATGATAGCACTGGCAGCCGACCACGGCGGGTATGATTACAAAGAGCGCATCAAACAACTGCTTGATGCGCTCGCTCTTTCGTGGAAGGATTTCGGAACCGTAACCGATGTTTCCTCGGATTATCCCGATTTCGCCCATGCCGCCGCCGATGCGATAGCGCGCGGCGAATGCGATCGCGGTATTTTCGTTTGCGGGACCGGCATCGGCATAAGTCTGGCTGCGAACCGACACAGAGGTATTCGAGCGGCAGCTTGCCAGATTGTCGAGGCGGCACGCATGTCGCGTCTGCACAACGACGCCAATGTGCTTGCAATCGGGCAACGGCTGATTCCATGGGAAACCGCGGAGCAGATGATCCGCGTCTGGCTTGAAACGCCATTCGAGGGCGGCCGGCATCAGCGGCGCATAGAAAAAATTGAGCTTTAGACAAACAACGTCCCGCCAAGCGGGACGTTGTTTGTTATGCCGGGATTTATTGGAAATCAGGGGCCGAAGCCCAAGCCCGGAAGAGTGCCGGTGTTTGAACCCGGAATTGCGCGCGTGCGGCGATTCTTTGAAAAACACGTCCTGGATCGTCGAGGCTAAACGTCTGCCGCCAGGCTGCGCGCTCAGGCTCCGAAGCCAGTCAGCACCGTGAGCGAGACGAAAAGCAGCCACACGATGAAGGACGCGATCATTCCCTTGGTGAGGCTGACGTTCGCGATTCTGGAGAACCCGATGCCGATCACATATTGCGCCCAGATAGAGACGGGGGCCAGCACCAGCATAAGACGGAACAGCGTACTTTCCATACCGCCGCTCATCAGCAGGGCGGGACTGAAATTCGCGTACCCGTTGCCCGTCACAACCATCAACAGGATGGAGAGGATCTGGTCGATACTCGAGATAAACGCCGATAACCCCACCACCGAGAGTATATGCGAATACCCCGCCTCACCTTTCATGAGAAAACGCACAAGCAGCCAATACACCAGGCATAGGATGAAAAAGACGATGATGTAACTGATGAAGGCACCGATGGGAGCGAAGGTGCTGGTGATGCCGCTTATTTGATCCAGAACTTTATCCGCGTCCTCCTGACTCATTTTTCCCTGATCCACTTGTTTCTGCATCGCCTCTTCCTGCTGCTGCACCATTTGCGCCGCGGTCTCCGGATTGGAGAAACGTACAAGCATGGAAATGCCCAGGATCGCTGCCATAATGAGCATGGGGAGCACCCATTCCGATGCGCGGGGACCGACCGCGCGGATGTGATCGAAGGTTGCGGAAGGCTCCGTCAGAATACCGATAAATTTGTCCGTTAAAGACAGCGGCTCAATTTCGGGGACGAGTTCGGTCGCGGATCCGGTGGCGCTGGTTTCATTCTGGTAATCGCTCATGATTTTCTCCTCGCGAATTTTCAACAGGTAATCAATGCGCTCAATCTACGGCGAAACTATTTACGGGAGAAGCGGTCGTAGCGGGTCGAAGGGACGGGGAACGGAGAACGGGGAAACGGTAGACGGACAAGGGACCGGAGCACCCAAGCCGCGACAGGAATTTCGCAATCGGGCGTATTGCGTTGCGTCATATCGGTATGTCGATTCGTATCGCGATGAAACTGTATCTTGAGTATATTCCCCGTTATGTCAGATCAGAAAGGGTTCATCATGCTTGTTCATCGTCTGCTCATGTTCTGCCTGCTGCTCATACCTGTCGCAGCAGCGCATGCCCAGTGGCAATGGTTGAATCCGCTACCCGAGGGCAACGAATTATTCGCCGCAACCTTCATCGACAGTCAGAACGGGTGGGTGGTCGGGGGAAACGGCGCTGTGCTGCGAACCTCGGATGGCGGATTGACCTGGACATCTCAGGGCAACGCCCTGCGCACAACCCCATTTCTCGGCTTGAGCATTGCGTTCACGGATCAGATGACCGGCGTGATCACCATGAACAACGGATCGATGCTGCGCAGCACTGACGGGGGCCTTACCTGGGACATGCCGCCGCGAACAGGATTCTCGCTGCAGATGCTCCGCATTGCTCCCGATGGGTCGCTGTGGGGCTGTGGGAGCTTAGGCGTCATCGCACGTAGCATAGATGGCGGCGCCTCCTGGACGCAGTTCAGTACTGGCGTCTCAACGGTGATTTACGATCTGGCATTTCCGGATGCATCCACGGTGATAGCCACGGGCGGTGCGGGTCTCATCTTGCGCAGTACGGATTCAGGGACGCAATGGAACAGCGTTCCAGCACCGTTGGGGACCGATATTATTTCCGTTGATTTCTCCAGCGTCACACATGGCGTCGCGCTGCAGAAGCCAAACTATCTTCTCCGGACAACGGACGGTGGACAAAGCTGGAACGACACCTCGTTCGCTGTAAACGAGCTGACCCAGATACGTTTCGCAGGATCGAACACCGGTTGGTTGTTGAGCAACAGTCCGGGTTCGGTGTACAAGACCGCGGACGCCGGCAATAGTTGGAGCTTCATTGAGGTGGAGCGCCCGCGCCGTTCGACGATGTATGGCGTTTTCACTACAAATGAGAACGAAGCCCTGATCGTCGGCAACGGCGGGGGAATCTTCATGACGGACGATGGCGGAACAACATGGGATCAGCGAGGAGAGGCATTCTCCCGTGCGCATTTTCACGGCGTAACGGCGCTGAACGACAGCAGCGCATGGGTGTTTGGAGACAAAAGCGCCTTTTATACAAATGATCGCGGATTGACCTGGACGGGAAGCGACACGATCTCGCTCCCGGGCTTCCGCAGCGGTATGGCGCTGTCCGCCACGAAGCTGATTGGCACTGGTACGCAAGGACAGGTGATGCTGTCCACCAATGCAGGTGGCACATGGAATACACAGGTATTGAGCGCCGCCGGACAGATCGAGGATATCGTTTTCGTCGACGACATGAATGGCTGGCTTGCGGGTGCGCACGGAACGCTGGCCCGAACGACCGACGGCGGAAGCGTATGGATCGAGCTGGACGCGGGAGTCACGTACGATTTCAACAGCATTTCCGGGATTTCGTCGACAACCGCATGGGTGGCGGGGAACGGCGGCAAGATCATGCGGACGACCGATGCCGGACAAACCTGGACCGAACAGACAAATCCCGCGATCACGAATCTGACCACTGTTAAATTCCTCTCGGCGATGGAAGGCTGGGCTGGCGGTCAGCAGGTGCTGCTTCGCACAGCGGATGGCGGGCAGACGTGGACGGAGGTGTTGGGCCTGACAGGGTTTGATGTCGTGTACGACATCGATTTCATCGATTCGCAGCGCGGATTTTTCATGCTCAGCCGCTCCGTCGCCCGGACCAGCGATGGCGGGCAGACGTTCTATCGTACAGATTATCCTTCCGTTGGTCTTGAGGACATGTCCGCCACACCGGACGGTCACCTCTGGATTGTCGGCCTGTTCGGCGTCGTGCAGCGCTACACACCGACAGCGGCTACGTTCCTGCAGCCCTCGATACTGAACTTCGGGGATGTAGCGGTCAACAAATCGCGCGAACTCGATTTTACCATCGGCAACCGCGGTGAAGTGGATCTGGAGATCAGCTCCGTCGCGACTGTGGGTACCGGTTTCCTGTTCGCAAGCGGGGATCTGTCTCCTCTGGCACCGGGGGACAGCCGGCCACTGAGAATCCGTTTCGCGCCAATGGATACGGGAAGAGTCTACGGTCTCGCAACAGTGTATTCAAACGCACAGCTCGGAATACCGTTTATCGATCTGACCGGCAATGGCGTGCCACCGGGGACCGCCGCGCTTACGCACAATCCGGATACATTGGATTTCGGCACCCTGATGCTCGGTACCTATTCTTCATTGTTCGTCTCTTTGACGAACCGGTCGACGCAACCGGTGCTGATTGTGAGGCAGGAAGTCCGAGGAGGGGATTCGACGATGTTCCAGTTGACGCTGGAATCCACGTTTTTTTTCGCCGTCGGAAGAAGGGATTCCATTCAAATCACCTTCAGTCCTCTCCGGGCCGGCAGCTTTGTATCGCGTCTGCTTGTGGAGAGCAACGATCCTGTCGAACCCATGTACTATATCGTGATCCGGGGTCAGGCCATCACCCCTGTCATCGCCGCCAATGAGGAGACAATCGAATTTGACTGGATGTACATCGACAGCACGAGAGTTCGGACAGCCACAATCAGGAATATCGGCAGCGCGCCGCTGCACATCGCATCTTGGCTACCCGGCGGTGTGGACGCGGCCATGTTCCACTGGACCGATCCCGGGGCCATGACGCTTCAGCCTGGAGACAGTACTCGCCTGGATATCGCCTTCAAGCCGATATCGTATGGACCGAAAACAGCGGAGATCATCATTTCCTCGGACGATCTGTCGAGAGGCGTATTCACGATACAGCTTCGCGGCAGGGCCACGACGCTGGGCGTTGGTGAGGGAAGTCGTCCGGGCAGAGTTTCGCTCGGTCAAAATCATCCGAATCCGGTTTCTCTCACTCATCATGCTCAAACAGTGTATTCCGTGACCATTCCGGCGGGAGCGTCGGGTCGGCTTGTGCTTTATGATGCGCTAGGCCGCGTAGCGAGAGAGGTCAGGATTAGCGGAAGCGGTGAAGAGGCCAGGCGGATCCCGGTGCTGGTCAGTGATCTGCAGCCGGGGGTGTACATCGCGGTGCTGCAACTGATGGACCGGACAGGCGCCACGGACAACGCACACGTCACCACAGTCGTTGTCCGGTGACGAACGGTAACGACGACGCCATCACTCGCTTCCGCGCTCTCCGGGAGGCTGAGGGCCCTCCCTGGCTGCTTTGGAAGGCACCGGGTGACGACCTCGTGCTGGCCGCGGGCGCGCGGATCGACAACGCGCCCGTTGACGGGGCAGATTGGCGCGAATGGCTTCACTCGCTCCGCGTCGAATCAGACTCTCTGCCAGTCTTTTATTTTCTCGCGTTCGATCCGTCAACGCCTGCACGCGAGCCATGGAACGACATGCCGAGAGCCTGGGCGTTCGTCCCGCGCACGGTGCTCCGCTTGCCCTGGGTCGCTCATGAAGAGGCCGACGGAGCGGTTAGACAAACGCCGATTCCCCTTGTAGCGGACGGCGTTGCGGAGACCTCTTACGAGGAATCCGTGCGCATGGGTCTGCGAGCGCTTTGGAAAGGGGAGCTTGAAAAAGTCGTTCTTGCCAGGAAAGCGTCGTTTCATATTTCCTCCGATCTCGACAGCTTGCTTTCGAGAATGCTGGATGCCGCGGCGGGATTTTGTATCGCGTTCTCGCTTGACGGGGAGCGTATCTTCGTCTCACTCACACCCGAACGTCTTGCTCGTGTTGAAGACGGAACAGTGCGTACTGCCGCGCTCGCAGGGACCGCGCTGCGCAGCGACGATCCCGCGGAGGATGCGGCAGCCGGGCGCGACCTGGAATCGAGCGTCAAGGAAAGGGAGGAACACGACTATGTTGTCCGAATGATCACGGAGGAGCTTTCCACGCTATGCGAGGATGTGTGGTCGGGGCCACGGCAAATTCTGGCGCTGCCGCATGTCTATCATCTCAATACACCGATCGACGCCACGCTCCGTCCTGGCCGGACCATTGCCGATGTCGTCTCCGCGTTGCATCCTACTCCCGCGGTTGCCGGTCTTCCGCGCGATGCGGCGATGCGGTGTATCGCGGGGATCGAAGATTTCGACAGAGGTTTGTTTGCCGGTGTCGCCGGCTGGATGGATGCGGCGGGGAACGGCGACGCGGCAGTGACGATCCGTTCCGCATTGCTGCATGACGGTGTCGCGACAGTGTTCGCGGGGGCTGGCATCGTTCGCGACAGCGATCCGGAGGCGGAGCAACGGGAAACCTCGGCGAAAATGCGCATGGTGCTTGAAATACTGGCGTGAGTGTGATGTGAGGGAGAGCGCAAATCGCTATTTTCGGTAGTTGATCCTGAAACTCCCATTTTTCACGGTAGTGGTGCGGGTTTGAATACGGCGGACAACATCAACATCTTCTGGGCCCGGGTCTTCGTCGAAGAGCTGGCGCGGAGCGGTGTACGCGATGTCGTCATTTCGCCCGGGTCGAGATCCACGCCGCTGGTCCTTGCTTTCGCGGCGCATCCGGACATCGAGGATCAATCAGTCATCGACGAGAGATCGGCGGCGTTTCATGCCCTGGGCATCGCCAAGGCGAGCAGACGTCCCGTCGCTCTGCTCTGCACGTCCGGAACGGCGGGAGCGAATTATTTTCCCGCCGTGTGCGAGGCCGACGCGTCGAGGGTCCCCCTCATTGTATGCACGGCGGATCGACCCCATCACGCGCGCGATTCGGGTGCCGCGCAATCGATGGATCAGCTGAAGCTGTACGGCGGGCATGTACGGTATTTCCACGACATGGCGCAGCCGGAGGCGGACGAGGAAAAACTGCGCGCGCTGCGAGCGATCGCTTGCCACGCTGTCGCCATAGCGGTAGGCGAGAGATCGGGACCGGTGCATCTCAATTTCCCTTTCAGGAAACCGCTGGAGCCGACCGCGTCATCCAGTGCGACGGATATAATTCCCGGAACGTCAAGCGGCACCCGGTCCGAAACCGTATGCGGAAGAAAGGACGGGCGTCCCTGGACGGTGTATGTCCGGTTGTCCGGGATGATGGCTCGATGGACCGATCGTTTCAGCATACTCGACCTGCTGCTTCGATCACGACGGCCGTTGATTCTTGCCGGGCCACATCCGTATGCGCCTGGTTTACGTGATGCGGTCGTCGCACTTGCGACCCGACATCGCATTCCCGTTTTCGTCGAGGCTTCATCGAATCTGCGATACGGAGCGCGATATTCTATGTTATGCGGGACGTCGGACCTGCTGCTTCGGAGCGATGGATTTCGCGCATGGCTGAAGCCGGATCTCGTCATTCAACTTGGTGCCGCGCCGACGAACAATGGCCTTCTGAATTTTCTTGACGATCTGGAAGACGTACCATTCGTCGTCCTTGCCCCAACCATCGACCGAGTTGATCCATCGCATAGCGCGACGCATCATATCATCGCCGATTCTGCGATGCTGTTGTCCGCACTGGATGCGGAATTGTCGAGCTACCCGGCCGCGGAGCGCGATCCCCGCTGGCTCGAGGGTCTTGCGGCCGCCGATGAGGCCGCCCGCACGGCATTGCGTAGAGAGCTTTCCGTCGTGGCGCCTTTCTTTGAAGGAGCGGTGGCGGCGAGACTTGAAGCGCTCATGCCAGGCAATGGCGCGATGGTCCTTTCCTCCAGTATGCCGATCCGGGATATGGAGACTTTTCTTCCTGGTTGCGAAAAGGAGATAGAGGTCCTGGTCAATCGGGGGGTTAACGGCATCGACGGCATTGTTTCCACCGCGCTGGGCGTGGCTCGCGAACGACCGTGCGTTCTTGTCACCGGTGATGTAGCCGTGCTGCACAATCTCAATGCGCTCGCGGGCGAAGGGCTCGCCGCGCTGCCGCTCGTGATCATGTTGTTGAACAACAACGGCGGCGAGATATTCGAACTCCTGCCTATCAGGCAGTACGAACCGGATTTCACGAAACACTTCGTCACACCTCACGCGATCAATATCGGGCAGGCCCTTGAGGCCTGCGGAGCACAGTACAGCCGTCCCGAAACCTGGGAAGCGTTCGATGAAGCAATACGCGCGGCATTCGCCCACAACGGCGTATGCGTCGTGGAGGTGCGTACCGATATCGCCGCAAGCGGATTGCTGCGTCGGGCATTGCTACACCGCATCGGAGAGGCCGTGGACGCTGTCGTGGAACCAACGGCCATAGCTGAATCCGTCATACGCCTGCCGTTTCCGCTTTCCTGGTGCGATCACGGCGGAGAGACTCTGCCGACAGTGCTGCTCCACGGTTTCACCCGCTCGGCATCGTCTTGGAACACACTGCGGCGACATGCAACCGGACGTCGCTTCATCTCGATCGACCTCATGGGACATGGAGCGTCTCCTGCTCCCGACTGGTCGTCCGATGAAGAGACCTGGACGCTGCAGGGAGCCGCGAAACGCATCGATGCGATCCTGCGCCTGCTTGGAATCGATCGCATGCATCTCGCAGGCTATTCGATGGGCGGAAGAGCGGCGCTGTCTTTCGCGCTCGAATATCCCGGGCGCCTCGCCTCGCTGGCATTGATCAGCGCCAACCCCGGGATCGAGGACGATGATGTGCGCGCCGCCAGGCTTCAGGCTGACGTCGAGCTTGCGGACGCGATCGAGCGCGAAGGGCTGCTGCGCTTCATACGGGAATGGGGTGCATCGCCTCTCTTTGCCGCACAGGCGGCTTCACATCCGGTGGAATGGCGCGCAACCCAGCTCGAACGGCGCGGGAGCAGGGCAATGGCGCTCGCCGCTTCGCTCCGCGGGAGCGGTCAGGGCGTGCAGACACCGATGTGGGAGCGGATAGCGGAGATTTCGTGTCCGCTACTCGCAGCGGCAGGGATGCGGGATCACGCCTACACAAGCGTGGCGAAGCGGATGTGCGCCGATACACAGGCGAAGCTCGTGATCCTGGAGCATTGCGGGCACGATATTCTGACGGAGGGTCCGGAACCGATGGCGGCGGAGCTGCTGGAATTCTGGAAGCACGCGGAGTCCTGATGTTTTACCGTTGTAATGCGAAGCAGGCGTATTCACAATCCGGCAAGGAAGAGGCAGTATCCGTATGACCAACCCCATAGCCCTTCAGTCGTGGATCACCTGTCCAATGTGCAGCGGACGGCAGCTCGAAACAATGCCGCTCGATGCGTGTCTGTGGAGATACGACTGTCCCGACTGCGGCAGCACGCTTACACCTCGTCCGGGTGATTGCTGT
Source organism: uncultured Chromatiales bacterium (assembly GCA_964371045.1). Lineage (GTDB taxonomy): Bacteria > Bacteroidota > Ignavibacteria > SZUA-365 > SZUA-365 > JAOSJT01. The sequence goes on from CAYJMN010000016.1 coordinate 68,281, forward strand.
GTGTTCTGTTCGTTCGGATCGGCGCCGTGTCCGCCCGTACAGCGAAATTCGGACTGCTGTTCAACACAAGGCGATTGACGCCTGGTATCACAACATTCGTCGATCCCTGATCCGGACATGGCGCGGAAGACCAGGGCTATTTTTTCAAGCAACAAAGGAAACACACTGATGAATCCCGTTACATGGACCACGGTGAAGGAATATTCGGACATCACCTTTCGAAAAAGCGACGAAGGGATGATGCGCATCGCGATCAACAGGCCTGAAGTGCGCAACGCATTCCGGCCGGAGACCGTCGATCAACTGCTGGATGCGTTCAGGATCGCTTCGCTCGATATCACTATCGGCGCCGTGTTGCTCACGGGCGAAGGACCTTCGCGGGACGGGAAGTGGGCGTTCTGCAGCGGTGGCGATCAGAAAATCCGCGGCGATGCAGGATACATGGCTCAGGCAGGCGGTGCGCCACGATTGCACATCCTCGAATTGCAGCGGCTTATTCGCAGCATGACCAAACCCGTCATCGCGCTGGTCGCCGGATATGCTATTGGCGGCGGGCACGTGCTGCATGTAGTGTGCGACCTCACCATCGCGGCGGACAACGCGATATTCGGACAGACGGGACCGAAGGTCGGGAGCTTCGACGGCGGCTTCGGCGCGTCGTATCTCGCGCGGCTTGTCGGACAAAAGCGCGCGCGCGAAATCTGGTATCTGTGCCGCCAGTACACCGCGCAGGAAGCGTTCGACATGGGTCTCGTCAACACGATCGTGCCGGTGGAGCATCTCGAAGAGGAGGGCGTGCGGTGGGCACGGGAAATTCTTGAAAAATCTCCGCTTTCCATCCGCTTGCTCAAATCGGCGTTCAATGCCGAACTCGACGGACAAGCGGGCATTCAGGAACTCGCAGGAAACGCCACGCTGCTGTACTACATGTCCGAGGAAGCGCAGGAAGGCAGGGAAGCCTACGTCGAGAAGCGCGATCCCGATTTCCGGAAATATCCATGGCTGCCCTGGTGATGCCCGGCGAACACACCGTCGCCGCGGCATCCCCGCCGCAGATAAGCCGTGTGCAGGCATGGATACTGGCCGCGCGCCCGAAAACATTGCCGGCGGCCATCGCTCCGGTGCTGGTCGGTTCGGCCGTGGCCCATGCGGAAGGGGTGTTCGCCCCTGGTCTTGCCGTCATCGCGCTTACCTGCGCGTTGCTCATTCAGATTGCGACGAATCTGGCCAACGATTACTTCGATTTCATCAAGGGAGCTGATACGGAGCATCGCATCGGTCCCGTGCGTGTTGTGCAGAGCGGCCTCATTCCCCCGAGGACGGTACGAAACGTGATGTTCGTCCTGCTGGGGGTCACTTTTCTCCTGGGGCTGTATCTCGTGAGCGTCGCAGGATGGCCGATACTGCTCATCGGCATCGCCTCCCTGCTCTGCGCCGTGTTGTATACCGCCGGACCGTTCCCGCTGGCGTATATCGGTCTCGGGGATGTGTTTGTCTTTTTATTCTTCGGCGTAGCGGCGGTGACGGGTACGCATTTCGTGCAGGCCCGGTACTGGTCCATGGATGCGCTGCTGGCCTCGATTCCCATCGGAGCGATTTCCACCGCGATCCTCGTCGTCAACAATTACAGGGATATCGATACGGATAAGATCACCGGCAAGTATACGCTGGCGGTGCGCATCGGAAAAAAAGCCACCCGCGTCGAATACACAGCACTGCTCGTGATCGCATTCGCGCTTCCCGTGGCACAGGTGATCTCCGGAGCGCCCATGCTGTACAATCTGACCGTGCTCGCCGCGCCGCTTGCATGTGGCACCACGTATGCCGTGTACACCAAAATCGACGGGCAGTCGCTCAACAAGGCGCTCGCCGGCACAGGCAGGCTCCTCGCCGCGTTCGCGTTGCTCTACTCCGCCGCAATCGCATTCGGGTGACCACCGATGCGCATCACACTCCACAGCCGCTCACTGCGTTTTCGCACTCCCTTCCGCGTCAGTTCGTGGACCATCGCGACGCGGGAGATCGTACTGTTGCGTGTGACCGATCCCGACTCCGGTATCAGCGGCTACGGCGAGGCCGCGCCGTTGCCGGCGTTCGGTACGGAGACGCTTGGAGAGTGCCTCGCCGTGCTGGAGTCCTTCGCGCGAGAGTATTCTAACAGAGGAATCGACGTGGAATCACTCGTCGGAGAAGGGAGGCGCATCTGCGCGGGAATGCGGAACACCCCCACCGCACGCTGCGCGGTCGAAACCGCGTCTCTGGATCTTCTCGCGAGGTCGCGAGGGGTATCGCTCGCCGCACTGCTCGGTGCCGATGCGGCTGCGGCCGCGATTCCCGTCAACGCCGTCGTCGGCGGGGGAACGACCGGGGAAACGCTCCTGCACGCGGAACATGCGCTAAAAAACGGATTCACCTGTCTGAAACTCAAGGTCGGCATCGGTTCTCCCGCCGAGGACGTCGAGCGAGTCGCGGCCGTACGGACGTTGGCCGGTCCGCGTATCCTCCTCCGACTGGATGCGAACGGTGCGTGGGATTTCGCGACCGCGCGCGAGACGTTGCTCCGTATGAAGGCTTCCGACATCGAATACATTGAACAACCGGTGAAGGCCATCGAAGATCTTGCCGCGCTGCGGCGACTCGCGGTCGTGCCGATAGCGGCGGACGAAAGCGCCCAGCGCGCGAAAGACGCGCGGCGCATCATTGACGACGGCGCTGCGGATATTCTGGTACTGAAACCGATGACGGCCGGTGGTCCCCTCGCGGCGCAGCGCATCGCGGAGCATGCGATCTCCGCGGGTATCGGCGTCGCGTTCACGTCCTTCCTCGATTCCGCTGTCGCCAGGCATGCCGTGGCCCAGCTTTGCGCGGCGATGCCTCAGCTTAGCAGACATCATGGCATCGCGACCGGCGCGCTGTTCCTCGACGACACCGGCAGCGACAACGTTTCAGCCGGAAAATTTTTCCTGCCTGATGCCCCGGGCATCGGCATCATTCCTGAAATCGGTGGTGAGCATGCATCCGCTTGAACAGCACGCCATCAGGAATCCAGACTGGCTCGCGCTGCGGGCGGGCGATGAACGCCTGACGTTTTCACAGCTGTACGTCATGGCCGCGTCAATGGCTTCGTCGCTCCACAGCGACTATGGAATCCGTCGGGGTAGCTGTGTGGCGACCATCGCCTCCAACAGCATCGGACATTTCGTTTCGCTGCACGCCGCACTGCTGCTCGGTGCGGTCATCGCTCCAATGAACACGCGACTATTCGACGCGGAACGCGACTCGCAGCTGCAACTGCTCAAGCCCGATCTGCTGCTTGTTGAATCCACTCCGGTTGTTCCTGCTTCACCTCGCATGACGACAGTCGGGGAATTGCGGGATCGCAAGGGCACCGCCCCCGTCAATCCAGGAAAGCCGTCGGAGCAGCAGCTTCTTTCGGTGCTGTTCACGTCGGGGACCAGCGGCGCACCCAAAGCCGTACCGCACACCTGGGCGCAGCATCGTGCAAGCGCCGAGGGATCTCGCGGCAAGCTCGGGTCCCTGCCCGAAGACGCATGGCTGTGCATTATTCCCCTCTATCACATCGGCGGGCTCGCGATTCTCGTCAGGAGTCTGCTGTACGGGTCCGCCGTGGTGCTTCCACGAGACGCCGCCGCCGCCACGCTTGCGCGCGAGCTTCGAGGCGGGGTATCGATCGCTTCGCTCGTACCAACCATGCTCCATCGCATACTCGAAACCGACAAGACCCTGACCGGATCTGCATGTCCGGGACTTCGCGCGGTATTGCTCGGCGGCGGGGCTGCATCCGTCCGGTTGTGGGACGAAATCCGGAAACGTCGATTGCCCGTACTTGGCACCTACGGGATGACGGAAACCTGTTCACAAGTGTGCACTGCTCCCATCAGTCAAGCGGAGCAATTTTCCGGGACAGCCGGGACCCCTAACCAAGGGGTTGAAATCGACATCAAGGCCGACGACGGTTCATTATGCGCTCGCGGGACAGCCGGCGAGATATGCATTCGTGGACCAATGCTAACGTCGGGGTATGTCCAAAATCCCGGATTGAACGCGGGGCGTTTCGAGGATGGTTGGTTCCTAACCGGGGATGTAGGGGTGATCGATGAGCGGGGTGCCCTGACCGTGCTCACACGGCGGGAAGACATGATCGTTTCAGGTGGCGAAAACATGTATCCATCGGAAATCGAGGATGTCCTGCTCCGGCATCCGATGGTGCGGGAGGCGGTGGTGGTGGGTGTACCGGATGAGGAATGGGGTCAGCGTCTCGCGGCCGCGGTATGCGGTGACGGTCTGGATGGCGAGGAGCTTGAACGTTGGTGCCGGTCTCAATTGGGAGGATACAAGACGCCGAGGATATGGCGGGTGCTGGAGGACCTGCCGCGTACTTCATCGGGCAAAACGAGCCGCGAGGCTGTGAGAGCGCTGTTTACCTGACCACGCCGACGTAAAGGTACGCGATGCCGCCTGTGAGCGAAATAGTCCGGCGCGTGCTGAACGCCCCGCTTTCGTCCATCAAGGCCAGGAAATTGTCCCCCGTCGGGAATGCGGCGGACGTGCGTGTGAGGTAGCGATAGGCATCGCGTTTTCCGGAGACAAGGCCGCCGACAAAGGGAATCACCACCGCGCTGTAAAAACGGAACAGTGGTCGCATCCACCATTCGGGAGTGCCGAACTCCAGCACCATCACCCGGCCTCCGGATTTCACCACACGTCCCATGCTCGCCAATGCTCGCAGCGGATCGTCTACATTCCTGATTCCGAACGCGATCGAAGCGATGTCGAACGTGTCGTCGGGAAACGTGAGGTCCATCGCATCCTGTACTTCCCAGGAGATATCCAGGCCAAGTCGCTGCGCTTTTGCTGGCGCGAGGGAGAGCATGTCGGCGCAAAAATCCGTTCCCGTCACACGTCCCGTAAGCCCGACAGTTTTCTTGAATTCAATGGCCAGGTCGCCGGTGCCTGTGGCGCAATCGAGCACGGCGCTGCCTGGGGCGGCCGCGCTCTCGCGTACGGTACGTTCGCGCCAGCGATGATGGATCCCGAACGAAAGTATACTGTTCGTCTTGTCGTAGCTTCCGGCGATGTCCGAAAACATGTCGTGCACGTTGCGGCTCATGGCGTTTGCCGTTCCGAATTTGAGCAATGGAAAAGGTGGAGCATCAGGAGAGCGTTCGTCCTACGGCGGGGGCGATGCGTTGCAGCAGCGTCATCATCTCGATGAACAGCGCGGGTGAAAGCGCCTGATCCGCATCCGAAAGCGCGATGGACGGATCGGGATGCACTTCGACCATCAGTCCGTCGAGGCCGGCGGCAAGCGTGGCCGCGGCGAGGGCAGGGATGAGCGAGGGATTCCCCGTGGCGTGAGAAGGATCGACGATGACGGGGAGATGCGTGTGCTGGCGTGCGAAGACAGCCCCGGCCAGATCAAGCGTGAAGCGTGTTTCGTTCGAAAATGTGCGGATGCCGCGTTCGCACAAGATCACCTGCTCATTGCCGCCGACGAGAATGTATTCCGCGGCGAGCAGCCATTCCTTGATCGTGGCGGCGAATCCCCGCTTCACCATCACTGGTTTGCTGACCTGGCCGAGTTCCTTGAGCAGAGCGGTATTGTCCATGTTGCGTGAACCGACCTGGAACGCGTCCACCCAGGGCTCCATCGCCTCGACGTCCTTTTCCGACAATACTTCGGTGATCATCTGAATGCCGAAGTGATCGGCAGCCTCGCGCATGAAGCGAACACCTTCGAGACCGAGACCCTGAAACGCGTAGGGCGACGTGCGGGCTTTAAACGCGCCGCCACGAAGCACTCTGGCGCCATGCGCCGTTACGAGTTGTGCCGCGTCAATAATTTGATCCAGCGACTCGACCGCACAAGGACCCGCGATAACAATAAAGCTATCGCCGCCAAAAACTACGCTGCCCACACGCACCTGGGTGCGGGGCAACGATGTTGAAGCGGAATCGGCGCCCATGTGCGGTTCGTTGGAGATTCTGGTTCCGTGAGGAGGTGCGGTATTGTTCTGGTTCGGATCGATGATATTCAAAATTCAACAGACAGATATTCTACAAACATCCGAAGATTGCCAGTGTAAAACAATGGGTCCGGCACCTTCGTTCATATATCCTCGTTCAGCCCCCCGTCATTTCGTAGCCTCCGCAATGCCGATTATATGTTCAGTCCGCCGAAAAGCCGCATATCCGTGCCGTTTACCGCAGATGCTTCGTCGCTCAACAGATAGGCGACCGCGCCGGCGATCTGCTCCGGCCTGGTCCAGGCGGGGATCTCGTCGGGCGAACCCCATTCGAGGTTGGCCGGCGTGACGATAATGCCAGGTAAAATGCAATTTGCCGTGACACCGAATTCGCGTCCTTCGTCCGCCAGAATTTTTGTGAGCGCGGAGACGCCGGCCTTTGCTACACCGTATCCCGCCTGCTTCGCCTGTGGCTTTACACTTGCCATGGCGCCGATGGCGACGATGCGGCCGCGCTGTCGGAGGCGGAAGGTTTTCATCGCCAGCCTGCAGACGAGAAACAACGAGCGCAGATTCAGGTTCTGGAGAAAATCCCAATCCTCCACGGGAGTATCGTCGATGGGCTGGAATCCGCGGATCCCTCCGAGCAGATGCACGATTCCATAGAGTTCATATTGCGACGTCGCGACATCGAAAACGCGGGCGACCTCCGTCTCGTCCAGCATGTCCGCTTCTAGCAGGAGCAGCTGATCCCTTTGCTGGGGCGCCAGATGTGCGCGGAGTTTTTGCGCTTCTTCGGTGGAGTTATAGGGGACGACACAATGATAGCCGTCGAGGATCAGGCGAAGGGTTACGGCGCCGCCGAGTCCACCGGTGCCGCCAGGAATAAGAATGGATTTCATCGTCTGTTTGTGAAGGATGAAACAATCTGTAACTTTCCATGATAGTCATCACAAACGACGAATTCAACAATCCATCTTCCATGTCTCAACTTCCCGCACTTGCGGCAGTCACGCTGGGCGGCGGTCTTGGCGCCGCACTGCGGTACATACTTTCAGGAGCGGTCTATCGCGTGGCCGGCACGGATTTTCCGTATGGCACCCTCGTCGTGAACATTCTGGGTTCGATGCTCCTCGGCTGGCTGATGGAAACCTCCGAAGTCAGCACCGCTTCGGGACCAATGCTCCGTCTGTTTCTCGGGGTGGGATTGTGCGGCGGATTCACCACATTTTCAACATTCAGTTATGAAACCATGCGCATGCTTTCAAGCGGGAGCTACATGACGGCGCTGATGAATATCGGAGCAAGCGTCATGTTGTGCATACTCGGGATATACCTGGGCATGCTGGTCGCACGCGTGATATAACGGAGCAGGAGAGAGAATCATGCATATCAGCGGAGAGGCGGTATTGCTGCGCGTATTCCTCGGCGAACGGGACCGTTGCGAAGGGTTGCCGATGTACGAGGCGATCGTCAATGCCGCGCGTCAGGAAGGTCTGGCGGGAGCGACGGTATTACGGGGAATCGAGGGATTCGGCGCCTCGAGCAGAGTGCATACGGCACGTTTGCTACGGCTATCCTCGGATCTCTCCATCGTAATCGAACTGGTTGACAAACAGGAGCGGATCGATTCGTTCATGGGCGTTCTCGACGCGCTGTTCGAGAAGGCCGGCTGCGGAGGCCTGGTGACGCGTGAGAGGGTCGAGATCGTGCGTTACCATGCGGAAAATTCTTCCCGGAATCATTGAATCCCGGCGGCATGGCGTCAGGGGCTATGCTGTTAGGGAGACTGAAGGAAAAAAATCCCTCTCCGCTTCGCCATTGCGACGCGGGAGGGATGTAGTGGTGATGTTCAAAACGGCGGCCTCAGTCGATCGCTTCATTCTCAACTGGCTTCCGTAAAATCCCGCGGTGAAGTCAGTGGTTTGAACTGGAAGTGCGGGAAGAAAGGAGAGAAATCATATACAAAATTCTTTGGCCACCAGGTCCCCGAACCGCGGTGCAGCACATACGAATCGGCATACTCTCCACGTGCGATGCGATGCAGCATATCCACGAGACGATCCACATCCGCGAAATTGTTGTAGCAGCCGAAGCTTGCGCGCACCATGCCCGGCAGGTTGGTGCGGTCGCCACCCAGTATTTCATCTCTCGCCTGAGTTGCGGTGAGTTTGTCCACCTGCAACAGACGAATTACGTACGGATGCGCGCAGAAGCAACCGTTGCGCACACCGATACCGCCCTCGGCGCTGAGGATCGCGGCGACCTTGGCATGAGGAATGCCGGATAAGCCGAAGCTGAGGACCCCCACTTTCGAGGAAAGTTCTTCAGGCTCCGTAGGACCGTAAATCACGATCCCGGGCACTTCCTTCATGCGCCGGATGGCGTAGGAAATCATTTCATGTTCATGCTGCGCGATGTTGTTCATCCCCGCGGACTGGAGCATGTGAATGGCGGCGGCAAGCCCTACCGCTCCCGGCACGTTGGGACTGCCGGCTTCCTCGCGCGCCGGCGGAGCGGAAAATACGACCGAATCCTCCTCAACTATCTCCACCACGCCGCCGCCGACCATGTCGGGATCGCCTTCAGAAAAATATACTTTCGGTCCGATCAGGACGCCGATGCCGTAGGGCGCATACATTTTGTGCGCGGAGTAGGCGATGAAATCGATATGTCCGGGGTCCGCATCCGGAAGCACGTCGATCTGACGATGCGGGGCGAGCTGTGCGGCATCGACGAATATCAGCGCGCCCTGCGTGTGCGCAAGCGCGGCAAGTTCATAGATCGGATTGATGATGCCGGTGATGTTGGAGGCTCCCGTAACGGCGAGGAAGCGCACGTGACCCGCATGCGCGGCAAACGTTTCGCGAAGCTGCTGAATGTTCAGGTATCCCTTGTCGTCGACGCCGACGTGTATGACCTTGGCATGCTTTCTCCAGGGCAGGTCGTCGGAATGATGCTCCATCAGGGTGGTGATCACCACATCGCCTTCGCGCCAGGCGCAGCGATTGGCCAGCTTGTTGATCGCTTCCGTGGTGTTTTTCAGGAAGATCACCGTGTTGCTCTCCAGAGCCGCGCCGACGAAGCGACCGGCGATGTCATGCGCCTCGTCAAACACCTGCGTCGCAAGTAGCGACTTGAAGCCGGTGCCGCGATGTACGCCCGAATAAAAGGGCATGAATTCAGCCATCACGTCGAAGGCGTGGCGGAAAGATGGCGTGCTTGCGCCGTTGTCGAGAAACACGTAATCCACGCGGCTTCCGTCCAGCAGCGGGACCATGGTATCGATGCCCATGATATTTGAACGGAGATCCTGGTGTGACCACTGACAACGATGAGAAGAATTTAGGGGATTCATGCTCGGATTTCCTGTCGAAGGGGTGAAAAGACCTGCACTGAAAAGTAACGGTTTGCGTGCTGTCAACAAACACTGGACGGATGGGGCGCATGGGTTCAGGGCGTACAGAAGCTTTGTGAAGAGAACTATATCGGATCGTTGGCACCGGAAATGGCCGTTGTCCGAGTGAAAATGGGGGCGCGTTTGGTCATGGCCCCGGTGCCGGGAGGAAAGCGCAGGAATCGTATGAAGATAATTTTCATCGCTCTCCGCCGATCAAACTGCGTTGTTCGACGTTGAAAAAAAATATTTCCTTCAAACACGAAAAGCCAATCCCATGCCCTGTTTACAGTATCGTGCCGCGGTTCCCCTCAGGCCGTCAAACGATTCGCCTTGACTTTTTCATGGTTACGACATTACTTTGTAGATCGGTTTATTTTTATCGACACTTAACTGATCTATAAAGGCTACATATGAGCAACCGCACCACCCAAAGAACCTTTCAGGCCAAGGAAGTCGAGGTCGACAAGAAATGGTATGTCGTCGACGCCGACGGACTTGTCCTTGGTCGGCTCGCGGCGAACGTCGCACGCGTACTTCGCGGAAAGCACAAGCCGATCTTTACGCCGCATGTCGACACGGGTGATTTCGTGATCGTCATCAACGCGGATAAGGTTCGCGTCACGGGCAAGCGTTTCGAGCAGAAGTCGTATTTCACGCATTCCGGCTATCCCGGCGGCGCCAAGACCCGCATGTTCAAAGATTTGGTGAAGAGCAATCCGCGGTATGTGATCGAACACGCCGTCAAAGGCATGTTGCCGCACAACCGTCTCGGACGCCGGATTATCAAGAAGTTGAAGGTGTACGCGGACGCTAACCATCCGCATCAGGCACAGCAGCCCGAAATCCTTCCCGTCGACTGAGAACGAATCGAAATTATCAATTTTCTTTCTGCAAGGTAACACATGGTTCATAAGATAACCGTCGGGCGCAGGAAAACAGCAGTCGCCCGCACGTTCCTCACCCCCGGAACGGGCAAGATGACTGTCAACGGCAAAGAGGTCAGCAAATACTTCCCGACCGAGCTTTTGCTCGACGAGGTGCGCATGCCCTTTACCATTACCGAAACCAATGATCGCTACGATACCTTCGTCCGCGTACGCGGTGGCGGCACGCACGGCCAGGCTGGCGCGGTGAAGATGGGCATCGCACGTGCTCTTCTCTTCATTGATGAAGATTATCGCCCGAAGCTCCGCCACTCCGGACTGTTGACGCGCGATTCCCGCATGGTCGAGCGTAAGAAGTACGGACAGAAAAAGGCACGCAAGCGCTTCCAGTTCAGCAAACGTTAATTCGCAGCAGGACGGTGTGCCCAGGCGCACCGTCTCCCATATCACACATGCGTCCCGACCGACTTCCGGGTGTGCCCCCGAGGGCATCGGAAACGGAACGACGGACGCAGAGGAAACAACACAGTTACGGAGACATCATGGCCAGAGTATCGCTCGAAGATCTGCTCGCGTCAGGCACCCATTTCGGTCACCTGACACGCCGTTGGAATCCGAAGATGAAACCCTTCATTTTCATGGAACGCAACGGCATCCACATCATCGATCTCAAGAAAACGCAGGAACAGCTCGATGAAGCGTGCGTGAAAATTTCGCGCATCGTAGCTGAGGGCAAGCGTATCCTTTTTGTCGGCACAAAGAAACAGGCGAAAGATATCATTCGGCAAGCCGCAATTGACAGCGGACAGAATTACGTCGTCGAGCGCTGGCTCGGTGGCATGCTTACGAACTTTTCCACCATCCGCAAGAGCATAAAGCGTCTCACCAACATCGAAAAGATGGAGACCGACGGCACCTTCGAGCAGATTACGAAGAAGGAACGCCTCATGATCTCGCGTGAAAAAGAGCGTCTCAATAAAATTCTGAGCGGTATCGTCGATATGAGCCGCCTGCCCGGCGCTCTCTTCGTCGTCGATATCAAAAAAGAGCATATCGCCGTGAAGGAAGCCAACCACCTCGGTATTCCCGTCCTCGCCCTCGTCGATACCAACTGCGATCCCGAGTCCGTGGATCACGTCATTCCCGGCAACGACGACTCCGCGCGTACGATTGAACTGATGACCAAGGCCCTGACCGATGCGATCAACGAGGGCAAGGAGCACGGACGCACACTCAAGGCCGAGCAGGCCGCGGAAGAGGAGAGGCTCGTGAAAGAGACCGATGCCACCGAGGAAGTCAAAGAACAGAAGTAAGTACCTCAGAATGGCTGTTCCGCAGCCATTCTTTTTATCTCCCGATCAGCATTTTTTACCACACGGAAAATAGAGATACCACATGGAAATTTCAGCCACCATTGTCAAGCAACTTCGCGACCGTACCGGCGCGGGAATGATGGATTGCAAGAAAGCCCTCGGTGAAACCAACGGCGATATGGAGTTGGCGATCGAATATCTGCGCAAAAAAGGCGCTGCGACAGCCGAAAAACGTGCCGACCGCTCCGCGAATGAAGGCGCCGTGCTTACGAGCATCGACAACGGTAAAGGCGTTATCGTCGAAGTCAATTGCGAAACCGATTTCGTCGCCCGCAGCGAAGACTTCCTTTCTTTCGCCAATCGCGTCCTCGACGCGGTGAAGGAATTCGCCCCCGCCGATGTGCCCGCGCTGCTCCAGCAGAAAAGCGGCGATCTCGTCATCGAAGATCATCTCAAGGAACTCGTCGGAAAGATCGGTGAGAAAATCGAGGTCAAGCGCTTCTCCAGCTTCGGGACCGACGGCATGCTCGTCGATTATATCCATCCGGGCGCGAAACTTGGTGTGATGCTCGAAATCGCCGGCGCGACCGGTGATGAAATCAAGACTCTTGGCAAGGATCTCGCAATGCAGATTGCGGCGATGAGCCCGGTCGCCATCGACCGCAGCTCGGTACCCGATGATGTCAAGGCGAAGGAACTCGAGATTTATCGTCAGCAGGCGCTGGAGCAGGGCAAGCCCGAGAACATGCTCGACCGCATCGCCGAAGGCAGGCTGAACAAATATTTCCAGGAATTCACTCTTCTTGAACAGACCTTCCTTCGCGACACCACAAAGACCGTCAAGGAACACGTTGAGGAGGTCGGAAAAAATATCGGCGGCACGTTGGCCGTTGTCCGTTTCGAGCGCTTCCAGGTCGGAGCATAAATTCGCGATCAGTTTTTCATGAGCCTTTTGGCGATCTCGCCAGAAGGCTCTTTTTGTATGTGGAGGTGACATGGAACCGAAATACAAACGCATCCTGCTCAAGCTCAGCGGCGAATCCCTCATGGGCGAACGCGATTACGGAATCGATCCCGAAACGCTTCGCATGTACGCGGACGAGATCATCTCCGTACGCGAACTCGGCGTGGAGGTCGGCATCGTCCTTGGAGGCGGCAACATTTATCGCGGTGTCGCGGCCGCCGCTCAGGGCATCCACAAGGCTTCGGGCGATCAGATGGGTATGCTGGCGACGATGATCAATTCGCTCGCCTTGCAGAACATGCTGGAGGAAAAAGGCGTGCACACCCGCCTCGCCAGCGCCATCGAAATGAATCAGATAGCCGAACCTTATATTCGCCGCCGCGCCATACGCCATCTTGAAAAAGGACGTGTCGTAATCATGGGGGCAGGAACAGGCCATCCTTATTTTACCACGGATACCGCCGCCGCATTGCGCGCGGTGGAAATCGAAGCCGGCGTCATCCTGAAAGCCACGCGCGTGGACGGCATCTACGACAGCGATCCGGAGAAAAATCCGGATGCATTCCGTTTCCAGGAAATCAGCTATATCGACGTGCTGCGGAAGGATCTTCGCGTCATGGACCAGACGGCGATAACGTTGTGTCGCGAGAACAAACTTCCTATTATTGTCTTCAACATCAACACCAGGGGCAATCTCAAAAAGCTGCTGCTCGGCGAGGATGTCGGGACTCTGGTCGGTGATGTCGCAACAGCTATGACTCTAACAAACACGGAGCCGGTGCCATGATGAAGGAAATTCTCCAGGATGCCTCCGACCGAATGGATAAATCAGTCGAGGCATTGCGTATGGAACTCAGCAGTATCCGCACCAGCAAGGCGACCACGGCGCTGCTCGACGGCGTCAAGGTCGAGTACTATGGTGCGATGACCCCGCTGAACCAGATGGCCAGCGTCACAGTCCTGGATGCTCACACTCTCGGAATCCAGCCCTGGGACAAATCCGGATTGAACGCCATCGAGAAAGCCATTCGAAGCGCGGACCTCGGGCTCAACCCGAGCAACGACGGCAGCATCATACGCGTGCCCATCCCGCTGCTTAACGAGGAACGCCGCCGTGACATTGTCAAACTCGTCCGTCGCTTCGGCGAGGATTGCCGCGTCGCCGTCCGCAACATCCGCCGCGACGCCAACGACCATCTCAAGAAAGCCGAGAAGGAAGATCATGTATCCGAAGATGAGCGCATCAAGGCCGAAAAAGACGTGCAGGACATGACCAACCGGCACATCGAGCATGTTGAGGAAATGCTCCGACACAAAGAAAAGGAAGTCATGGAAGTATGAGCGGAGAGCGGCGTGCTCCGTTGCGTTTTATGGATGGCATGTGAGTTACTTATCCGCGATAGCCAAGTACGTCATCCTGAGTGTGCCTACCAGTGCTGCGCGGCGCTGGTAGGCACACTGCTTATGACATCATGGAGATGTCAGTTGATCCAGAGGCCAAAAAACATCGTCACCCTGAGTGTGCCCACCAGCACCGTACGCCGGTCCATTTCAAGGATGACAACAGGT
>CAYJMN010000017.1:0-48512 GCA_964371045.1 uncultured Chromatiales bacterium
TGTCACCCATGAAATGGACCGGTGCGCAGCGCTGGTTGGCTCACTCAGGGTGACGATGTTTTTTGGCCTCTGGATCAACTCACATCTCAATGATGTCATTAGCAGGAGCAGCCGCGCAAAGAGCCCAGATCGAAGCACTGATCCAGTACGGCTGCGTCTCGAAGGGTGATTCGCTAGCAAGTCTTCTCGAGTCCCCTGGAGCGTTACGGAACGAATCATCCTTCGAGACGCCGCCATCTGACACTCAATGCAATTACGAACGATCATACCGTGGCGGCCCTCAGGATGACGAGCTTGATAACGCGCGTAAGAAAACCGGATGTCATCCATGAAATGGACCGGTGCGCGGCGCTGGTGGGCACACTCAGGGTGACGATGTTGACTAGATCAATCGGAAACATAAGCGCCTATGTCATTAGCAGTACGCGTGACGGATATTTCAGTGCGATCAACTGCGCAAGAAAACCGCCCAGCGACATCCCGGCAAGATGCGCGGTCGCGACGCCGTACCCATCAAGGACGGCCATGGCGTCATCCGCGAGATCCTCCACGGTGTACCCCGGCTCGCCAAGTGGAGATGTTGTCGAGCGTCCTGTATCCCGATGGTCGTAGCGCAGGACGAATAGCCCGCGCCCAGCCAACTCTACGTAAAAATCCACTGGCCACCACAGCGCGGACGCCATCGCGCCCATGATCAAAAGTATACATGGATTCCCGGAATCGCCGAAGGATTCGGAATGGATACTTGCGCCGTGGACGTTGATGGTTCGTTCCTGCATTGTGCTCGCTCTCATGATGTGAATCTCGAGGTATTCGCGTAAAGCGGTTCAACGCATATCGTCAGATCGTACAAAATTACCAGCGTTGTCCGCCGGCGCACATCAGGGATTCCGCGGGAGCTTCACATGTCCATCGCGATAGATCCGCCAGTCGGCTACCTTCGATGTGACAAGGCATGGTGGACCTACCCGGTGGACACTTGGAGGAATCATGGAACTTACGACTATTCTGACGGCCGATCCCGAGGGAGGGTATGTATCATACAATCCTGAAACCGGAACAACCTCTCAAGGTGAAACTGTCGAGGATGCTCTGACGAATTTGCGTGAAGCAACCGGACTCTACCTTGAGGAATTCCCTATTGACGAAACCAGCAGACCGATGCTCACAACGATTCATGTGACCATGCATTGTTAGCGCGCATGCCTAAAGCACTCATCCTTTCAGGGAATACCCTCATTCGGGTGTTCAAGAAACCGGGATTCGTGATCGTATGGCAACGTTGTAGTCAATAGAAACAACGCACCTTCGGTGGAGTCGAGAAGTTGACTCCAATCCACGACACCGATTCAGGAGCGCTCTCTTCTTATAACATCACGAAAGAATAGAGTCGCACTGGAACTCTATATTTGAGCAACGTTGCGCCATTTTCATTCAGGAGTGTCTAATCGAAATCCTTTCCCTCCTCAGCCCTTTCCCATGGGGGAGTGCAAGCGTGAAAAGCAAATCACAATGTCGTCTCTGAAATGACATGCAGGTGTGAATATTTCTGAAATCCGCGAATCTCCGCGGCATCCGGGCAAATCAGTACACGTATCGCGCTCGAGAATAATTCGTGCACGGAGTTTCACGGATTTTGCAGAGAAACGCGGATTCAAAAAATCGCCACACCCTCCACATGTCGTCCCCGAAATGAACCCGTGCTGAGCACCGTCAGCCACATGCTGATCAGCTCGACGCGGGAGAGCGTGACGCGATCGGTCTCCGAAGAGACTTGCCACCGAATAAGGATTCCAGGATACCCGGAATACCCGGAAAAATGGAGTCTGTAAAATCGGAGACAAATATTTCACCACTGTTGGCTATTGTGCATTGTTTCATCTTATATTCCGAAAGACGAATTAGTGATGGTGGATGTACGCGGGCTTCAGATCGACTGTGGCGCTGCCCGCTGTTGTATCCATGACGTGGATTTTTTCGAGAGTTTCGGTACGGAAGCAACCCGTACATGGAGTTTCACCTGCGATCCGTCTGCCCTCGTCCCAACCCTCGGAAGCAAAACGAATATTGATGCGATTGACGCTACTATAAGGAGAAGTCATGAGTAAACGCATTGTTGTTGGTCTCGACGGATCTCCCTACGCAAAAAGCGCGCTGGAAATGGCGATTCGCCGTTCGCGTCTCTACAACGGAACCATCATCGGGGTGGCCGTCATCGACAGACCGAGCATAGAAAATCTTGGGACGGGCGCACAGCCGGGAGCGTTCCAAATGTCCGAATCGGCGGTATCCACCATGCTGAACGACGCGAAGAACCACGCCGAAGAATTGATCGCACAGTTCCGCATGGCCTGCGACATTGCGAACGTGCAGCATGAAGACATGATTTACACGGGCGCGCCTTACGAAGGTCTCCTCGATGAAGGAAAAACCGCCGATCTTATCATCACGGGTTTGAGAACTTTTTTTCATTATCCAACACACGAAGGGCCGGGCGATACACTTGAGATGCTGTTGAAGGATCCCGTTTGTCCGATACTTGCCGTGCCGGAGAAGCTCGTACTCCCGCGCAACGTGATCATCGCCTACGATGGTTCACAGGGATCGGCGCGGGCCTTGCAGGCCTACGCGCACGTCACACCCGATATCCCGGACATCTACCCCGTGACGCTGCTCTGCGTCGCGATGGAATACGACAAACACAAATACCATCTCGAGAAAGCCATCCGGTTCCTTCAGTCTCATGGCATCGAGGCCCGCATCATGCTCCGCACGGGCAAGCCCTCGGTGGCGATCATGCAGGTGGTGAAAGAGCTGCATCCAGCCCTCGTGATCATGGGCAGGCCGATGAGACGCGGAATTACCGAGTACTTGTTCGGGAGCACGGCCAAGACCGTCATCAACGACGGTTCAGTGCCGGTGTTCGTGTTTCATTGAGGAATCCTGGAAGGGAGGAAGGCGGAATCATGAAGTGGGGAGAATGAGGTGAAACGGGTTTCCATTTCCTTCATGTCCTTCATTTCCTTTTTTCCCTTTCCCCGATTCCTACCTCACAATTCATCTTTCATACTGTCATACGAGTTTCTGCCGGATAGCCGCAGGGGGTCGTGACAGCGCGAGAAAGCGCACATCGAGGAAGCCATGTTCGATCAGTGCGGCCGCGCACTCTCCCATGGTAGCGCCCGTGGTGACCAGGTCGTCCACGATGATGACGGGCCTGCCGCGCAGGAGTTCGATGGCGGCGGGATTCACGGAAAAAGCATCGATCATGTTTCCCCGGCGCTGATCGCGATGCAGACGCGCCGCAGATTGCGAAATGGTGTACCTCCGCCTTCGGAGGAGATCGGGAGCATGTTCGAGCCCGCATTCCGAAGAAATCCCGCGACAAATCGTTTCAGACTGGTTATATCCGCGCTCAAGTTGTTTGACGGAATGCAGCGGCACTGGCACGAGTATCGGATTTCCATTGAGCAGCGGGCTTCCGTGCAGCAACTCCCCGAGAAGCCGTCCCAACCAGACACCGACGCGGTGCATTCCCTGGTACTTCATGGCATGGATACAGGCTTCGAGCGCGCCGCCGGCTTCATGCTCGAATCCGACGATCATCATGGTGGCATCGGAGGGAAACGTCAGCGACGAAAGATGTGTACGGGAAATTTCCGCGTCGACAGCGAGGGGCAGGAGACCGGCAAGGCAGAGCGGACAAAGCACGTCCCCCGCGCCGATGGCGGTGCCGCAACCGGCGCAGCGTGGCGGGTACAGCACATCGAGAAGCGGCCGCGCGAGCCGCTCGATTTCATGGAACATACGGTGATGCATGACAACTCCCTTTGTCAAGTGAACGAACAGTGTAATGTCGCGGCGGGGCCGCGGCGGGATCAGGTCAACTCGGGTTCCGGCAGTTCGCGCTGTTCGTCGGGGACAAACTTCATCGCTTCCTCATACACGGCATCGATTATTTCATCCTCCCTGAGGCGGCGTACGACAACGCCCTTGCGATAGAGGATCCCGACGCCTTTGCCGGCCGCGATGCCGATGTCGGCTTCGCTGGCCTCACCGGGACCGTTGACGACGCAGCCGAGCAGAGCGATTTTCAGAGGTTTTTTCAGACCGGCGAGACGCTCTTCCAACTCGTTGGTGATTTTGAAGAGATCAACCTCCAGGCGTCCGCACGTGGGACAGGCGATGATTTCCACATTGCGGGAAGCGAGACCCAGCGAGCGGAGAATCTCCTTCCCCACTTCCACTTCCTTATAGGGTTCGTCGGTGAGCGAAACGCGCACCGTATCGCCAATGCCTTCGGCCAGCAGCGTGCCGATGCCGACGGAAGACTTTATCGTGCCGATTTTCGTTGTTCCCGCTTCGGTGACGCCAAGATGCAGCGGGTAGTCCGTGCGTTCGGCGATGTAGCGATACGCTTCGATCATCAGGCGCGTGTCGGTGGATTTCACGGAAATGATCACGTCGCTGAAACCGAAATCCTCGCAGATGCCGACATGGCGCATTGCGCTTTCAAACAGCGCTTCGGCTGTGGGATAGCCGTGTTTTTCGAGGATATCCTCTTCGAGTGAGCCGCTATTGACACCGATACGAATGGGAACACCGCGTTCCTTCGCCAGACGCAGCACCTCATGAATACGATCGATGGATCCGATATTTCCCGGATTGATGCGCACCTTGGCCACGCCCGCCTTCAGTGCTTCGAGGGCGAATACGTGATTGAAATGAATGTCGGCTACTATCGGTATGGGCGAGCCTTTTACGAGATCCGCCATGGCCGCCGCCGCGTGTTTGTCGTTGACCGTTACGCGTACGATATCGCAGCCGGCCTCCGCAGCGACGCGGATCTGCTCGAGTGTAGCCGCCACATCGGCGGTTTTCGTCTTTGTCATCGTCTGCACGGATACCGGCGCATCTCCACCGACGGGGATATCGCCCACCCACACCTTGCGTGTACGCCGGCGAATGGTTTTGACTTGTGGAGCGGTCCAGACGGGAGCGTTGGGATTTTGTATTATGGGTATGTCTATCATGAAGGACACGGTTAGTGTTTCGGATCTGATGCTGATACAACACGGAAGTCGTCGCGGTGATTCCGCGGCAGGTTATTCCGCGCCTTTGTCCGGGTGGATCCGCTTGCTGGCTTCGAGCAGTATCCGTTTTTCTCCCTCAGTGAGGCTCGAATAGCCCGAAACACTGATCTTGTCGAGAATCTCGTCGATGGTTTTCTGCGAAGCCAGAATTTCCTTTTCGTCGAGGCTTTTCGGATTGGTGGAGGTCATCTCGTAGAACTTCGCTTCACGTGCTCCCGACGAGCTTGTCCACGAACTGCCTTCGCCGCGGGCGCTTTTGGAGTCGAGACGCCGAAGCACCCGATCGATCACGCCCCGCATGTCGAGCAGCACCCAGATCACGCCTACTACCGCTCCGCCCAGATGCGCGATATGCGCGATGCCCTCGGCGGTACCGAATACACCGTTGAACAGCTCGAGAACGACAAAAAAAGTGATCACATACTTGGCCCGTATCGGCACGAAGAAATACAGGAAGATGTAGCGATTCGGAAACATCATCGCGAATGCGACCAGCACTCCGTACACACCGCCGGAAGCGCCGACTGTGGCTCCGGTGCTTGCGAACAGGGGTGCGACAAACAGATTCGCCAATCCGGCTGTTATACCTGCGATGAAATAAAACAACAGAAATTTCCTTGATCCCCAAAGGTTCTCCACCTCCATACCGAACATCCACAGCATCAGCATATTGAAGAATATGTGACCGAGGCCGCCATGCAGAAACATGTAGGTCACAAGTTGCCACACCTGGAAATTCTCGCCGATGGGATGGAGGTAGAACAGCTTTGCAAACCAGTACGAAATTTCGATTCCCTGGTACGTCAATCCGCTGCTCATGACAAGCCATTGCAGCACAAAGGCCGCGACGTTCGCGATAAGGAGATTTTTTATGACGGGAGGAAAAAAGCTGAACCCTCCAAATTGAGGGCGATACTCTCCGCCGCCGAATGACTTGTTTGCCGACATAGTGTTATGATATTGTGGAGCAGATCCGCCGTCTGGCAGCCTGCGTCTTCGTGATTATATGCGATCCGTGAGCGCCGAGACCCCCGGGAGCACCTTGCCCTCGAGAAGTTCCAGCGAGGCGCCTCCGCCTGTGGAAACGTGCGTCACGCTGTTTTCCAACCCGGCCTGCGTGATGGCGGCAGCGGAGTCTCCACCTCCTACAACCGTCACAGCGCCGTGGCGCGTCGCCTCCACCATCGAAAGTGCGATCTGAAGCGTACCGTTGGCAAACGCAGGCATTTCAAATACGCCCATCGGACCGTTCCACACAACGGTTTTCGATTCCAGAATATGACGGGAAAAAAGCGCCACCGTTTCAGGTCCGATATCCAGTCCCATCATGTCCGCCGGAATGTCATTCACAGACACAATGCGCGATTCCGTATCGTTGGTGAATTCGCGGCCGACCACGGTATCGACGGGGAGCAGAAGCCGCTTGTTCCCGGCCCTGGCCTCGGAGAGAATGTCGGCGGCGAGTTGCAGCTTGTCTTCCTCAAGCAGACTCGAGCCGATCTCGAGCCCCTGCGCTTTCAAGAAGGTGAACATCATGCCTCCGCCAACCAGCAACGTATCCACTTTTTCAAGAAGATTCCGTATGACGTCGATTTTACCGGATATCTTTGCTCCTCCGAGTATCGCGGTGTACGGCCGTGCCGGATTGCCGACGGCCTGGCCGAGATAATCGATTTCCTTCTTCATCAGCAGACCCGCCACACAAGGATGCAGAAAACGCGTAACACCCTCGGTGGAGGCGTGCGCACGATGGGCGGTCCCGAACGCATCGTTCACGTACACGTCGCCCAAGGTCGCCAACGCGGCCGAGAAATCCGCGTCGTTGGCCTCTTCCCCGGGATGGAAACGGAGATTCTCCAATAACAGTACGTCGCCCGGCTGCATCCTGGCCACCGCGGCTACGGTCGCATCGCCGACGCAGTCGGTCGCGAAGCCTACCTTGCGTCCGAGCAATTCAGCCAGTCGAGTGGCGACGGGGCGCAGGCTGAACTCAAGGTTCGGCTTTCCCTTGGGACGTCCGAGATGGCTCATCAGAATAACCATCGCCCCGGCATCGATCAGCGCACGAATGGTAGGCAGGCATGCTTCGATACGCGTGTCGTCGGTGATGCGCTGTTGCTCGTCGAGCGGGACGTTGAAATCCACACGCGTGAGCACGCGCTTGCCTTTGAGGTCGATATCCGCGATGCCGAGTTTGTTCATTGTGAACTCCGTGAGAATCGTTTCCAGAAAAACCTACAAAACCCGGGTGTCGAAACAAAAAGTGACCCGCAGGGAATCCCGCAGGCCACTGGATTCCGGAGAAAGCTGTATCAACCCGCTATTTTCCGAACCAGGTCGACGACCCGGCAGGAGTAGCCGAATTCGTTGTCGTACCAGCCCACCACCTTCACAAGGTTGCCACTGACCATTGTGAGGAGTGAATCCAGGATGGTCGAATGCGGGTTGCCGATTATATCGCTCGAAACGATGGGATCCGCGGTATACTCAAGAATGCCCTTCATCGGTCCGTCCGCGGCGGCCTTCATCGCCGCGTTGACTTCCTCAATGCTGGTCTCCTGTTTCAGGACGGCCACGAAATCCGTGATCGAGCCGTCGGGCGTCGGCACGCGCAGAGCGAAACCATCAAGCTTGCCTTTGAGTTCGGGGATAACCTTGCCGACTGTGCGAGCGGCGCCTGTGGTGGTGGGAATGATGTTGACCGCCGCGGCACGGGAACGGCGGAGATCCTTATGCGGCAGGTCGAGCAGCTGCTGATCGTTCGTGTAGCTGTGTACCGTCGTCATGAGACCCTTTTCTATACCGAATGCGTCCTGAAGAACCTTGACCATGGGCGCGAGGCAGTTCGTCGTGCAGGAAGCGTTGGAAATGATCTTCTCCTCCCCTGTCAGGATGCTGTCGTTGACGCCAAGGACGATGGTCGCATCGATCTCGTCTTTCGCAGGCACGGTGAGCACAACTTTTCTTGCACCATTCTTGATATGCACACTAAGAGCTTCGCGGGTCACGAAAATTCCCGTGGCTTCGATGACCACGTCGACACCAGTCCAATCCAGGTTGTTGGGATCACGCTGCGCGGTGATTTTCAGACGATCGCCATTGATGATCAGGTCGTTTCCGTCTACTTCGACGGTGCCGTTGAAGCGGCGATGCACCGAGTCATATTTCAGCAGATGCGCCAGCGTGCCAGCGCTCGTCAGATCATTGATGGAAACGAAGTCAAAACCGCCAATTTCCAGAGCGCGCCGAAACACAAGCCGCCCGATACGTCCAAATCCGTTGATGCCGACCTTGATTGCCATGGTGATGCTGTTTCCTTGAATTATGGAATGATGGTGGACTACGCGTCTGTCGGAAAAAAGAGAACAGACTAGCCAAACCAAAACGTTGTGTTTATCGTTCCTGGGTGTCCGATTGCTGACGAAGGAGCACGTCTTCAGCCGCTCGCGCCGCAACGACCTTTTCAGCCTGCTCGATCTTCCCGACCTTGCGGTACGCCCGCTCAAGCATGGACATCATGGTATCGCGCACGCCGATGCGCGTTTCCTTGTCGCGGATCTGCAACCAGGCGCGCTGTTCAGTCAATCGCGCCAGGCGGTGGATCACCTTTCCGGGACGGGCCGAATCCGCCGCGGCTTTCTTGTTGACATTGCGCAGGAAGGCCAGCACGTTGCGCGATTGGGATGCGTTGTCGCCGAGCGCACGCTCGACCCGGGACAGGGTGTTGTGCACGGTGGTGGAATCCGCCGACATATCCTTCAGGCGAATGTTGTAGATGGGCAGCATCCGCAATCGCACCGCGTCCGGACGGTGCTGCGGAAAGCCCCGCTGCTCGAGATTGTACACGAGCCCAAGGCAGAATTCGCGCGTCAGATTTGTCGTGACGAAATTCAGTCCCGCGGAGATGATCACGTCCCCTGTTGCGCCGGTCATGATAGGAAACTTGTCGATGAGATTTTGCCTCAGGAACACGGCCTGATTGTGCGCGCGCTGAATGTCGCCACCCGCGAGCGTCCGACGCGTACGAAGGAACTGCAAAGTCTTGACAGGTTCCTTGTACCCGAGAATCTCGAGTATCCCCATGGCCTGGCTGAACCCGACCTCGATGTAGTATTTCACGGTCCCGCGCTTGGTGAGTTCGCTCACCTTGCGCATAAGACCCTCGTTGCCCGCGAACTTCGCATTGGCGATGATATTGAAGGACGTTGTATCCGGATAGCCAAGATCGCAATACGTATCCCGAGGGATGGACATGATCTCCACGACGGCCGAATCGGGATTGATTGTGACGAGATGCAGAGCGTCCCCGCGGGCATCGCGCACCGACAGGCGCGAATCGATCCCGATGATCAGCACGTTGATCAACCGGCCGCGGATAGGTGGAAGTTTGGACAAGGTGGTGAGCTGCGCGTGCAGGACCGAGTCCTCCGACGCCGGAAGTCTTGGCAAACGAGCCCGCCGTTCGGGAGGCAAGCGCTCCGCATCGGAAAGCATCGTGTCGCTGCCCTTTTCCTCCACCGCGGCACTGCGCACCAATTCCGCGGCCTCGCGGAGGTTCTCGTCGCCGGCCCAATGGTAAACCTCGTCCGTGGCTGTTTTCATTACGCGCAGGACGCGGCGAGCGGTTGCGCCGGGCCCAGGGATGTCCGGTATCATACCCGACAGCATCCACCACGCGGCGATGACGACCAAAAACCAGAACAATGTCCGACCCGCGGTTGCGAGAAAACGCCTGAAAGAACCCTGTGATCTTGTCACGATGCTGTCTGTACCTCTGTGCGCGCTGTGCGCGTCAATCTTTTACGTTAAAATATTTAGCTTCCGGATGATGGACAACGATCGCGCTGGTACTCTGTTCAGGTACCAGCTGGTACTCTTCCGTCAGAGCGACTCCTATGCGATCGGGCGCCAAAAGTGCGAAAAGCTGGTCATGATCCTCGAGATTCGGGCAGGCAGGGTATCCGAACGAATAACGGGAACCACGATAGCCTTGCGAAAACAGCTTCCGAATGTCCGTTGCGTCCTGTCCCGCGATGCCAAGTTCCAGCCGGATGGACCGGTGCCAGTATTCAGCCAGAGCTTCGGCGCATTCGACTGTCAATCCGTGCACGTACAAGTAATCCTGATACTTGTCTTCCCGGAACAGTGCGGCCGTGTATTCGCTTGCGTACGCTCCCATCGTGACGAGATGAAATGCGCAGACATCCGCGACTCCGTCATCCACCGCGCGGAAAAAATCCGCTATACAAAGATAACGGTCGCCGCTTTGTCTGGGAAATGAAAATCGGCGCCATTCCACAAGATCCGCGAGTGCGTACTTTCGCTCCGGCCAGACTCCATGCAAGGCATCGTCGGCCAGGTCCCGGGGACGGTACACGACGAGTTCGTCGCCGTCGCTGTTGCAGGGAAAGAATCCGTACACGACTGCGGGATGCAGCACGCCATCGCGCTTGAGCCGGAGTTTCAACTCGTTGAGGCGCGGTTTGACGACCTCGCGCAGCTCGCGCTCCTGTTCCTCGGCACTGCGTTTTCCGCGGCGGAATTGCCATTGTCCCCGGATCAGCGCTGTTTCATTGATGTATTCATACACCTTGTCGACAGCTATATCGGTAACGGCTTTGGAGCCGAGAAAGGGGGCGTCCGGTACAGGCATGTCTTTGGCGACCGCGCTGCGCAAGGAAAACGCGGGGTGACCGCTTTTCGTCGCCGTGATTTCGGGATTCCGGCTCGCGCGATGTTCCTGGACCTCGCGCAGATGCAGGGCGGAATCCATCGAGGCGCCTCCAGGAGAGTCCGGCTGAGCGCTATCCCGCGCAGGCGGCGCATCGTCCACATCGGCCATGACTGGATCGTCCGGCGCTTCGGCGGTTTCAACAGCGGGCTTCGTCACCGCATCCATGAAGTGCAGTCCGTCGAAGGCGTCACGCGCATAGTGCAGCCGTCCGCCGTAGAGCGGACGAAGATCTTCTTCGACGAATCTGCGGGTAAGCGCCGCGCCGCCAAGAACGACAGGCAGGTCGAGACCTCTGAGCCGCATGAGTTCGAGATTTTCCTTCATCACGAGCGTCGATTTGACGAGGAGGCCGCTCATTCCCAGTACGTCGGCCTTGTGTTCAGCGACGGCCGCGAGCATCGTTTCCGCGGGAACCTTGATGCCCAGGTTGATGACGCGGTAGCCGTTGTTGGTCAGGATGATATCCACGAGATTTTTTCCGATATCGTGAACATCGCCTTTGACCGTGGCGAGCACGATGGTCCCGCGCGCGGATTGTTCCGACCGCTCCATGAGAGGTTCGAGAAACGCTACGGCAGCTTTCATCGTCTCGGCGGCCTGGAGCACGAAGGGAAGCTGCATCTGGCCGGAGCCGAATAGCTCGCCCACGGTGCTCATACCGCCCAGCAGGATGCCGTTGATGATGGCGAGCGGCTCGTGCGTCTTCAGCGCCTCCTGAAGGTCGTCTTCGAGGCCGATGCTGTCGCCATCCACGATGCGGTTGGCCAGGCGCTCTTCCACGGACATCGACGCGCGTTCGTCGGCTGTGGCGCGGACGTCGGACACGGTGCCGGAATAATGCGCCATGAAGGCGGAGAGGGGGTCATAAAGGCAGGTACGCCGGGAGTCGGTATTCATAGAATCTCATTAGATTTTTTTATCTGAAACTTTCAAGACTGCTTCATGTGTTGTAAGTTTAATTGTCCGTTAAATGCAATCCCGATGTTGAGCACTGAAGCACCTGAAAGATTTTTTCGAAATTGAAAATTTTTTTTTGAAAGGTATTGACATTTTCAAAAAATAGATTTACTTTTCTCACAATAAGGTAATCAAATCTTAATTTATTAATTGCCACTATCACCAACAAGGAGGACCCTCCATGCTGTATTCGAAAACCGCCCAGTATTCCATTCAGTCGATGCTGTTCATCGCGGCAAACTCGTCGGAGCAGAATATTCTGGTCCGCGATGTCGCCCGTGAACTCGGTCTCCCCTCGTCGTTCCTGAGCAAAATTCTTCAGACGCTCAGCCGTTACGGCTTCCTGAACTCCGTCAAGGGTCCCAAAGGCGGCTTCTCGCTGTCCGAGAAGGGTGCCGCTTCGAGCATCGCCGAACTCGTCGCCGTCGTGGACGGTCCGATGAACTTCGACATGTGCCTTGCGGGATTCAGCCCCTGCAGCGAAGAAAACGCTTGTCCGTTCCATCACGAGTGGTCTCGCATTCGCGAAGAAATCCGTGAACTCGTCAACAGCCGCGACATTCACGAACTCGCCATCGAGATGCCCGTACGCTATCGCGTGCTTCTGACCGGCAAAGCCAACGCACCGAAAAAGCTCAAGAAGGGCGCAGCCGCTCCGAAAGCCGCCGCCAAGCCGGCCGCGAAACCCGCGGCGAAGGCCGCACCGAAAGCCGCCGCCAAGCCTGTAGCGAAGCCCAAGGCGAAGGCTCCGGTAAAGGCCGCCGCCAAGCCTGTAGCGAAGCCCAAGGCGAAAGCTCCCGCGAAGAAGAAGGGTAAATAAGCCCGCTCCTCGGTAGATTAACGAATCCGGGACGGTCATTCGACCGCTCCCGGATTTTTTTTCGCCACTGCGTATCACCATTCCATCCGTATTCCGAAGGCCGGAGGCGAAACCTGAAGGTTTGCGGACCGCGTATTCGCTTGATTCTGCCAATCTGTCTTTCTAACTTTAAAACTTACGAAAAAATATACTTCATAAATCTGACATTTTGACATACTCCGGAAAACGATGCACAGGAAAATCTATATAGAAACGTACGGCTGCCAGATGAACCTCGCCGATACCGAGATAGTCAACGGCATTTTGCGCAAGCAGGGTTACGAACTCGCCACCGACGTCGATACGGCGGACGCCATTTTCATGAATACCTGCGCCATCCGCGATAATGCGGAGCAACGTATCTATGGACGCTTGTCCAACTTCGGGCATCTCAAGAAACGAAATCCCCATCTTGTGGTCGGGATACTGGGCTGCATGGCCGAACGCCTCCGCAAGAGCCTGCTTGAAGATAACAGCATTGTGGATATCGTTTGCGGACCCGACGAATACCGCAAACTTCCGGAGCTGATCGATCTGGCTTTCGAAGGAGAGAGGGGCATCCGTACGCAGTTGTCGCGCGTGGAGACCTATGACGATATCGTTCCGCTCCGCACCGAAGGCATCAGCGCCTGGGTGTCGGTGATGCGGGGTTGCGATAAATTCTGTACGTTCTGCGTCGTGCCTTTCACGAGGGGACGCGAACGCAGTCGTTCACTCCTCGGTGTGGTGAGTGAAGTCGAGGCGCTCGTGGCGCAGGGTTTCCGGGAGGTGACGCTGCTTGGACAGAACGTGAATTCCTATATCGACGAGCGTGGGGATTTTGCCGATCTGCTGGTGGCCGTCGCCGCTATCGATCCCGGACTGCGCGTACGCTTCACGACTTCGCACCCGCAGGACATGTCGGACAAGCTCATTCAATCGATCGCGGACCACGGTAACATCTGCAGCTACATTCATTTGCCTTTCCAGAGCGGCTCCGATCGAATCCTGGAACTGATGAACCGTACATACACGCGGGAGCATTACCTCGCACTTGTGAAGCGCATCAAACGGAACATCCCCGGCGTCGCCCTCTCCACCGATGTGATCGCAGGTTTCCCGACCGAATCGGAAGCGGACCACGCGGAGACCCTGTCGCTGATGGAGCACGTGCGTTTCGATGGCGCATACACGTTCAAGTACTCACCGCGCGAAAACACCAAGGCCTGGAACATGGGCGACGATGTGCCGGACGAGGTCAAGGGCCGCCGTCTGGAGGAAATCATCAACCTTCAGCGCCGGATCTCTCTCGAGATCAATCGCGAGGCCGTCGGCGCCACTGAAACGATTCTCCTTGAAGGCCCGAGCAAGCGCTCGGAGATGGAATGGATCGGTCGCACGGATGCGAACAAATCCGTCATCGTTCCGAAAGGAGAATTCAGCATCGGTGACTATATCGACGTGCGCATCACCAGCTCAACGTCGGCTACGCTGTTTGGTGAACACCTGAAACCCGTCTCGTCGGAGGCGGCCTGACCCTTAATCGCGTAACGCGCATGCACTTCCGGATCACGCTGTTTGCCATACTCTTTTTCCTTACAGCCGGGTTGTCCGCTCAGACGGTGGACATCCCTGCTCTGATTGCGAGGGTGCGTCTCGGCGAAGGAGACGACGTGGCGAAATTGCTCCCGCAACTGGAGAAATCCCGACCCAACGACGCAGGGGTGCTCTTCCTCCGCGCCTTGCTGGAAACCAACGCGGAGAAATCCGTGGAGACCTATCAGCGTATCGCCGATGAACACCCCGACAGCGAGTGGGCCGACGACGCGCTGTACCGGCTGTATCAATACAGCTACGCCGTTGGTGCGTACCGGACGGCACGAACGCATTTGGACAAACTTTCCGCACGTTACCCCAAATCGCCCTTCGCACAGCGAATGGCCGACGGCGGAAAAGCGAACAAAAACGAGTCGGGCAAGACATCCGGGTCGACCAACAAGATCAACCCGAACAAGGACGGTGGGAGCAAAGAAGCGGAGACGTATTCCGTGCAGATCGGCGCGTACGCGAAACTCGATGATGCGAACCGCCAGGTGCTCGATTTGAAGGCGAAGGGCTACACGGCATTCGTGAAGCAGAAAGAGGTCGAAGGAAAGCAGGTTAGAGCTGTGTGGCTCGGTCTGTTCAGCAGTTTCGAGCAGGCGCAGGCCTTCGCCGTGAAACTGAAGAAGCAGCAGAATATCGACGCTATTGTCGTGCGGCGTTGAGAAGGAAGGCACGATGACGCTCACGTTTACAGGCACCGCTTCCGCTATCCCCGTCATGCATCGTCGCCATGCGTCGCTGCTGGTGGAGCACAACGGGGAGAAGCACCTCTTCGATGCCGGCGAGGGAATTGCTTCCACGCTGGCAGGCGACGACGACAGCCTTCTGCCACTTGCATGCATCTGGATTTCGCATACGCACGCCGATCATGTGTCGGGCCTACCTATGCTTCTACAGGGCATGCACCTCGCGGGGAGAAGCGCGATTCTCAACATCATGGTCCCGCCAGGACGCGAGCCGTGGTTCGAACAATGGCTGGAAGGGCTATACATGTTCAGGGAGAAATGGTCGTTTCCTTTTTATATCCGCGGGTTTGACGCCGGCATCGATTCGGAAAACATCGACGTGCGGGCGCTGCCGAACAGGCACCTCGACAAGGTGAGGGACCGTGCCGCATCGCATGGCGTTCCGGCCCAGGCGTGGTCATTCATGGTACGCGCGGGGCAAAACGAGGTGCTGGTGACTTCGGATATCGCCGGGTCGGAGGACATCGCGGAGTTGCTTCTCGGCGGTGACGCACTCGTGGCGGACAGCACCCATGTAACAATTGAAGAATTGTTCGGCCTCGCAAAGATTCACAAGGAGCTGACGATTTTTTGCACGCACATTCCGCCTGAACTCGAATCGGAACTCGACGACTTGCGCGACCGCAGCACGGCTTCGTATGGTGGCAGGGTGATTTTCGCACACGACGGCATGCGGGTGTCGACGCAGGCGGACGGTATCTTGAGACAGGACGCATGATGGATCAACAACAGGACAGAAAAGAATTTCAGCGACGGCACGGCATTATCGGGAACTCAACGGAAATCCGCGAGGTGGTGGAAACCATCATGCAGGTCGCGCCCACCGACATCACCGTTCTGATCACGGGAGAGAGCGGTACGGGCAAGGAGGTTATCGCCAAGGCTATTCACGGAGCTAGCCTACGCGCATCGAAGCGTTTCGTTCCGGTCAACTGCGGCGCCATCCCGGAAGGCATTCTCGAAAGCGAGCTGTTCGGCCACGAAAAAGGCGCCTTCACCGGTGCGGTTGAGACGCGCAAAGGGTACTTCGAACTTGCGGACGGCGGAACGATTTTTCTTGACGAGATCGGCGACACTCCTATCACGACGCAGGTGAAACTGCTCCGCGTGCTCGAAAGCGGTGAATACATGCGCGTGGGAAGCGCGGAACCCCGTCATGTGGATGTACGTGTCATCGCCGCCACCAACAAGAATCTCGATGACGAAGTACGGTCGAAGCACTTCCGTCAGGATCTGTACTTCCGTCTGCGCTCGGTCAACATCCGAATCCCGCCGTTGAGGAATCGGCGTTCCGACATTCAGCTGTTGGTCCAGCAGTTTCTGAAGAACGATTCCACGGACCGTCGCGAGGCCATCCTGCTCACCGACGACGGCATGGACGCGTTGATGCGGCATAATTGGGCAGGCAATGTACGCGAGCTGAAAAACGTCATCGAAAGCATTTCCATACTCGAGCGTGGAAATGTCGTGGATGAGAACATCGTCGCAAAATACATTCGCCACAACGACGAACCGGACTACGCACGTTCCCTCCCCGTGCATCTCGGCAAATCGCCCGAGCAGGCCGAACGTGAAATCATTTTCCGCATGCTTGTTGAAATGCGCGGGGACATGCTCAGATTGAGGGAAATGATGGAGGATTTGCGCGACCAGCGTCCCCGTCAGTTACCCCCCGTCGAGGAACACCGCAGTGCGCCGGCCATCGATCTCGATGCGGTGACCCTGCGCGGGATGGAGGAAATGCTTATTCAGCACACTCTCAGCCGGTTCAATGGCAATCGCCGGCTCGCGGCAGCGTCGCTGGATATCAGCGTACGCACTCTCTACCGAAAGATCAAGGATTACGGCTTGTGACCAGAGCATTGCGTTCCTATCGAAATATCTTGTATTTTAGTATGGCGCTTGTTGCTGCGGCAACCTGCGCCGGATGCGCCTACTCGTTCACCGGCGCCTCCGTCCCTCAACACTGGCAGAGTATTGCCATTCCGCTGTTCGACGACGAAAGCAATTACGGACAACCCTCGCTGCGCGAAAATCTCACGAATCTCATGATCGAGAAGATGCAGCAGGACAACACCCTTCGATTGGCGGACCAATCGTCGGCGAGCGTCGAACTCCGGGGCGTGATCAGCTCCATCCTTCCTGACCAACCGATCTCGGTTTCTCAGGGCGCACAGGCCTCGCGCCTCCAAATCCGTCTCACTGTCCGCGTAACACTGATTGACAATTCCAACAACAAGGAAGTTTGGTCGAAGAACTTCAGCGCCAACGGCGATTACGATGCGTCTTCGGGTTTATCCGGACGTGAAAGCGGCCTTCGCCAGGCTATGGAGAATTTGACGGATGATCTATTGCTGGAGACAGTGTCGGCGTGGTAATTTTGATGATGTTTTTTTCCCACCCCTGAGGTAACACCTTTACCATGGAAAATTTTATACTGGGTGCATACGTGTTCTCGCTGAGCATCCTGTTCTTGTTTGGATCTCACGGCTTCGTGATGATTTACTACTATTTCAAAAACAAGGACAAGCGTCCAGTGGG
The DNA here is from genome assembly GCA_964371045.1 of uncultured Chromatiales bacterium. GTDB lineage: Bacteria > Bacteroidota > Ignavibacteria > SZUA-365 > SZUA-365 > JAOSJT01. Next base: position 17,515 of record CAYJMN010000017.1, read on the forward strand.
GATGGAACTATCGGACATAAAGCCGATGGTCACCGTCCAACTCCCCGTGTACAACGAACTCTATGTCGTCGAGCGTCTCATCGATGCGATCTGCGAGCTTGATTATCCAAAGGACAGGCTGGAGATTCAGTTGCTGGACGACTCAAATGATGAAACTGTCGAAGTCATCGCCGCCGCGGTCGCCGCGAAGCGCGCGCTCGGCTTTGATATCGTGCAGGTCCGGCGTGTGAACCGTGTCGGTTACAAGGCCGGGGCACTGCGCCATGGTATGACTCTTGCAAAGGGCGAGTTTATTGCGATTTTCGACGCGGATTTTGTTCCAAAGCCCGGCTTCCTGATGGATACCCTGGGGCACTTCACAAACGACCGCATCGGAATGGTGCAGACGCGCTGGGAGCACCTGAACAACGAATTCTCGCTTCTGACGCGGGCACAGGGCATCGCCCTCGACGGACATTTCGTTATCGAACAGCAGGTGCGCAACAAGTCCGGCTTCTTCATCAACTTCAACGGCACCGCCGGCATTTGGCGTCGCGACTGTATTGTCGATGCCGGAAACTGGGAAGACGATACACTGACAGAGGACCTCGATCTCAGCTACCGCGCCCAACTCAAAGGCTGGAAGTTCGTGTTCCTTAACGACGTCACCTCCCCTGCCGAACTTCCTTCGGAAATCAATGCGCTCAAGTCGCAGCAGTTCCGCTGGACCAAGGGAGCAATCGAGACCGCGAAGAAAATTCTTCCCCGGGTATGGAAAGCCAAGCTTCCGCTCCGCGTAAAAATGCAATGCACCGTTCATCTTACAAACAACCTCGTGTTCCCGTTCATACTGTTGACCGGTATACTGAACGTGCCGCTCATTTTCATCAAACAGAACGGCGAGCACGATACCTTCTTCGCGTTCATGTCCGTCTTCGTTCTTGCTTTCATCAGTTCCTTTCTGTTTTACCTGTACTCCCAGAAAGACGTGTATCTCGATTGGAAAAAGCGGATTTTTCTTTTTCCATTGTTCATGTCCGGCAGCATGGGTTTCTCCGTCAACAATTCCCGCGCGGTGATCGAGGGGCTGTTCAACAAGAAGAGCGCATTTATCCGGACGCCGAAGTTTCGCATTGAAACCGAAAAGGATACCTGGAAAAACAAGAAGTACCGGGCATCCAGCCGGATCACCGTGAGCGTAGTGCTGGAGCTGGTTCTCGCACTGTACTGCCTGATTGGTGTTGGCGCATCGCTCTATTTTCTGGAAATCGCGGCACTTCCCTTCCAGCTGCTGTTTTGTCTGGGTTTTGGCCTCGTCGGCTGGCTTTCGGTTCGTCACGCACTCACTCCGCAGCAATCCTGACAAGCGCGGAGACCGACGTATTCGACAGTTGTTACGATCGAGGTTCCAGTGTTGATTGTATTCGCCACGGAGACGCAAACTTCGTGGCGATACCGTTTTCCATCGTTATCACGGCAGTATCATGAAGCACGAAGCACAACGACAGGACGATCAACAGCTTGCGTCTCTTGAGAGACTTGTAGCTTCACGTCCCGCATCGCCGTTGTTCGCCCGTCTTGCGGAGCTGTATCTCGAAAGCAGCCGTCCCTCGCAGGCGTTGAAGCTGTGCTTGCAGGGATTGAAGCGCATGTCGGACTATCCGACGGCCTTGCTTATAATGGCGAAGGCCCAGGTGATGCTGCGGCAGTACAATGACGCGAGGGAAACGCTGCGGAGCCTGCTCCGTTCGGTCCCGGGCTGTGTCGCCGGCGTGCAACTCATGGAGCGCATGTCCGAGTTGGAGTTGCAGTATCCGCCGCCGACGGCTGCGGGAACCAGGGCGTTTTCCGGATTGGACAGGACCGCCGCGGGTGCCGGGAAATGGAGTCGCCAGGAAGATATTCTACCCGGATTCACGTCAGCGCCGCGGCCTCCGGCAAGAATGCGGCCGGACGCTCCAGCGACAGGCACACTGCGGACTCTCGATCTCTCACAACTCGCCGCGAAGCTCGAGGGGGCGCGCATACCCGCACTGTCCGAGGAGTACATGGAGAACGGCCAGGGCGACGAGAACGACGTGGAACTGGTAAACCTTCAGCTCCGGCCGCAGACCGAGACGCTGGCGCGGATCTACGCCTCGCAGGGCCGGTACAGGGAGGCGATCGATGCGTTCCGTTCCCTCTCGCAATCCCGACCGGATCGCGCGGAGGAATTCACACAAACCATAGCCGACCTGGAGCAGCGCATGACGGCGGAATAGAATCCGGAACGCCGCGCTTTTCAGAATCCGGTCTCTCGCAATTCTCTGAGGTCCATTATGATCAATCGCAATAATTCGCTCCTCGTCGTCGTGGATGTCCAGGGCAAACTGGCCGACATCGTACATCAATCAGGGGAAATGCAGCGCAACGTGCGCATCCTCGTCGAGGGAATGAACCTCCTCGAGGTTCCCGTTATCGTCACCGAGCAATACCCGAAGGGCCTGGGGCATACCGTGCCCGCTATCGCCGAAGTCCTGGGCGAGGCGCCGGTAATCGAGAAGAGCACGTTCAGCTGCTGCGGAGATTTCGCCTTCGAGGTGAAACTCACGGAAGCGCACAAAACGGACGTCATTCTCTGCGGCATCGAAACCCACGTTTGCGTGTATCAGACCGCCCGCGATCTCCTTGGCCTTGGCTACAACGTCCATCTCGTCACGGACGCGGTATCGAGCCGCATGGAGGAGAACAGGAAACTCGGCATCAATACGATCGAGCGGTTGGGGGCCCGGCTAACCGGTACGGAGATGGTCCTGTTCGAACTGCTGACCGAGTCCGGAACCGAGGAATTCAAGGCGATATCGAAACTTGTGAAATAGCCCTGTTCGGTGAACCGTTGTGTCCAGTTGTGACAGGATGGAAAAGAGTAACGCGCGTTCGAAACTCGAAATAGTTTCCGTAAACCGGTAGTGTAAAGAAGGGACCCCGGAAATTCCAGGGTGAAAATAAAAAAGGGCTCCGTTTTCGGAGCCCTTTTGCATTCCTGAGCTAATCAGCGAGCGTTCTTGAACCACTCGTAGTAGGTGGTTTCCAGTTCATGCGCGGTGGGCATGGGGAAGAACAGCATGCTGCCGCTGTGGTCGAAGAACCAGAAACCATGGCGCAGCACACGGTAGGATATACTGTGGAGCACCGAGGAAAGGCTGATGGTCTTGACCTTCTTTTTATCTATGCGGTGCATCTCCAGAAGACAATCCAGCAGGTGGTAGGGATTGCTGTCGGGAATGGGCGATACGATGATCTCGCGGTTCCGGCTTTCAGCGAGGAATTCCTCAATGTTGAGATCTACCTGCGTGAAGCAGAAGCGTGCGGCACCCTTAGCCACGTCACCGGTGATGTATGCGCCGAAGTCGCGCTGATCGAGCCGCGAGGCGATCAGGTTGGAAATCGGGGCGACTTCCTGGAAAATGCGGATCATACCGGGGACGTTCTCCGCTGTGTATGGGGCAGGAGAAAGCTCCAGCGCCTTGCCGCTTACGGTGACGAGGTACAGCTTCTTTATCACCTCGAAAGGAACGTGCTCAAGGACCCGATACGATGAGATGAATTTCGTCCGCTTGGGTGTGCCGTCCGCATGCAGGACTGTTTTTTCGAGATATTGGTCGATATGGAAATAGGGATCGCGGAAGTTGATATCGAGTTCCGCGAAGATGACTTTCCCTTGAAAATGACGCGCGCTGCCGATGGTATAGTGCTGTGCGAAGGCAGCGGGCTCGAGCTGCGACGACACGAGCGCGTTGATCGGGAACACGATCATGTAAAGGTGTTTCTGGTATTCTGCCATTCTCTTCTTCTTGAAAAATGTGGAAACTCCGGAATAAACAATCTATCAAACGTCGGGGTGAGGCGCAAATCGCGATCGGGTTTGGGACGCCGGGACATCGCGCCCTTGCCTCGTATGTGCTTCGGGACTACTTTCCTGGTACAGGATCGTTGTCCAGTATGACGGAGGTTGAGGTGTCTGATCGAACGGATGTGGTTGTCGCCGGCGTCGCGTTTTCACCGCATGCGCAACTAATCGCGGCCACGGCAAGCAGATTTTCATCGCTGTTGGGAGCGAAAACGGTATTCGTTCATGTCGGCGAGGAAGGTGAGGAGACGCGTACGCATCTATCCAATGTACTGCGCGAGGCTGGGGTACACAGCGACTGCGAGCTGGTGCTGCGATCCGGGAGTCCTGAGGATGTGCTTCTGGACATTGCGGAGGAGAGGGACGCAATCCTGCTTGTCACTGGCGCATTGGAAGAGGAAGGAATGTTTCGACGGATTTTCGGCAGCGTAGCGAGGAAGATCGCACGCAGGGCCGAGTGTCAGGTACTGCTGATTCCGGTAACAGTCACCCGCGTGCCGCGTCTGGAAAATGTCGTGCTTGGAGTACGCTTTGGTGAGGACATCACCCCGATGCTGAAGTACACGCTGAAGTTATTGCGTGCGGCCGGACAGTCGCGTCTCCATATAGTGCAGGAAACCGATTTTGCTGATCGACTTGCCGCACGGTATGTAGCCGACAGGAATCGCGACGAGTTCGAAAGCGATCAGCAAAGCGCTCTTGTTGATTACCTTTCCGTGTACGACCTGACCGATTTCGATGTCGTGGTGGAAGTGCTCGATGAAAGCGCCGAAGGTATCGCGATCGTCGAATACGCCAGAAAGATCGGCGCCGATCTTGTGGTCACGCAGGCGCCGTCCCGCGCCTTGACGCTCTGGGACCGGGTACTGACGCATCCCGCGGAATCGGCGATGACAAGTCTGCCGTGTGGCATGCTGTTGTTCCGTGAAGAAACGGACAAAGAGGAGACGTGAGCCTATGGATCATTCCGAACTCACTGCTTTCTTTCTCGCGTTGGGCGTACTGCTGCTGGTGGCGCGCGTACTCGGCGAACTCGTACGCTCGGTCAACTTGCCTGCGGTGCTGGGCGAGTTGATGGCCGGCGTTTTACTCGGGCCGACAGTGTTGGGTGCGCTGTCGCCTTCGATTTTTTCAGGTCTCTTTCCCTCCACGCCGGGCTTCGCTACCGGTCTGCAGGCGGTGACCGGTCTTGGGATCACGTTATTCCTGATGGTCGCCGGCATCGAGGTGGATCTCTCCGCTATTCTACGACAGGGGAAAGCTTCTGTGGTAATCAGCGTGTTCGGAATGGTCATTCCATTTGCCGTGGGATTCGGCAGCGGCATGTTATTTCCAGCCGTGTTCGACAGCGGATCCTCAGTGGATTCGCTCTATTTTTCCTTGTTTCTCGGGACGGCGCTTTCCATTACCGCATTGCCGGTTATAGCAAAGATCCTCATCGATCTGAATATGTATCGCTCCGATATCGGGATGATTCTGATCGCGGTTGCGGTTATCAACGACATCGTTGGATGGCTGCTGTTCGCAACCATTTTGGGATTATTGCACAGCGAATCGAATGCGATGAGCATTTGGGTCACCATCGGAATGACGGTGGGCTTTACGGTGCTCGTTCTGACCCTCGGTCGATTCATTATCGATTCAATTCTACCGCCTCTTCAAGCGTACACCTCGTGGCCGGGGGGCGTGCTGGGTTTCGCCGTGACCGGGGGCTTGCTTGCGGCGGCATTCACGGAATGGATAGGCATTCATTCCATTCTCGGGGCCTTCATGTTTGGGGTTGCGTTTGGCGATTCGACGCATTTGCGTGAAAAAACGCGCCAGATCCTCGATCATTTTATCTCATTCATTTTCGCTCCCTTGTTCTTTGCCTCTATCGGACTCCGGGTGAATGTGATTGAACATTTCGACTTCGGGTTAGTGCTGCTTGTTCTCTTCATTGCCAGCGCGGGCAAAATCATCGGCAGCATCGTCGCAAGCAAATTGATGGGTTTCAGTGATAGGGAATCCCTGGCGATCGGTTTCGGGATGAACGCTCGGGGTGCAATGGAAATCATCCTCGCGTTGCTGGCGCTTGAAGCCCGCCTAATTGGCGAAGAAATGTTCGTAGCGCTCATCATCATGGCAATGATCACCTCTCTCGTAGCCGGTCCGGCGATGCAATGGATCATGGGCCACAAGCGCCTGCCAAAACTGATGGACTTTATTAACTCCCGGGCTTTTATTCAGGATCTCCGCGCACGCTCAATCTCCGAAGCTATCGATGAACTCGCCAATGTACTGGGGCAGGTGACGGGAATCGCGGCGGAGTCTATAGCGCTGAAAGTGATGGAAAGAGAGAAGACGATGTCGACCGGAATCGGACGGCGCGTCGCTATTCCTCATGCACGCATGGAAGGAATTTCAACGCCATTCGTCGCTATCGGGCTTTCACGAGACGGAATCGATTTTGATGCACCGGACGGTCAGCCGGCTCGTGTGATACTGCTTGTCGTGACGCCGAAGGACGATTTCAAGGTGCAGCTTCAGCTGCTCGCCGAGGTCGGCAAACTGTTTCGATCGGAGCGAGTCGTTGAACGCGTGCTTCAGACCAAATCCTATGTCGAACTGCTCGCGCTGGTGAAGAGCGAAGAAGCCCGTTCTGTTGCCGCGGAGTAGTTTGGGAGGTGTCGTTATGGAGAAATGAAGGGGGAAGGGGGAAGAAGTAAAGAGGGAAGGGGGAAGAGAAGAGGTAAAGGGTAAAGAGGTCCATTAGGCTATATTTTTCCCGACACGACTGATTTCTCATATCGCGGCTCCACGTGCAGGTGTATATTGAGGGTAGATGCGAGATTTACCTGAAGGTTGGATTCGCTACCATTTCTTGCATCGTTATACGTTCCGGCATTACGTCCTTACCTTTTCCGCCGGGTCGGTGCGGACCACGGTTTGGCAGGATGAACACGATGTCGTACATTTCCGCCACACCCACGCATTTCATACGGTTTATTCGGATTTTATGGAAGCAAAAGCAAGCACTTCGAAGGGGAAGCAAATGCATCCCCGCATCCGCCGCATCGCGATCAACACGGGCGGCGGTGATGCTCCGGGACTCAACGCCGTCATTCGCTCGGTTACAATCTGCGCGACGCAGCGTGGATGGGAGGTCGTCGGCATTCGCGATGGTTATAATGGGTTGCTCATGCCTGAGCAATTCCCCGATGGAGGCCTGATACCGCTTAATCCGTATTCCGTGCGCGGCATCACGCATCTTGGCGGCACCATCCTCGGCACGACGAATAAAGGAAATCCCCTCGCCTACCCGGTGACGAATAAGGACGGCTCCGTCACCACGATCGACCGCGGTAAGGAAATCGTCAACGCCTGTAAAAAAGCCGGTATCGACGCTGTCGTCGCAATCGGTGGCGACGGTTCCCTCAGCATCGCGCAATCGCTGTATGAACGAGGGCTGCGCATCGTCGGTGTTCCGAAAACTATCGACAACGATCTCGACAAAACGGTTGCGACCTTCGGATTCGACTCGGCGGTGGCCTTCGCGACGGAGTGCCTCGACAGGCTGCATTCAACAGCGGAGGCGCATCGTCGCATCATGGTGGTGGAGGTCATGGGCCGCTATGCAGGGTGGATCGCGTTGAATTCGGGCGTCTCCGGCACCGCCGACGCGATTCTGATTCCCGAGATCCCGTTCGATATTAACAAGGTGGTCCAAAAAACACAGGAACGGATCAGTGAAGGAAAAAAATTTTCCATTATCGTGGTCGCCGAAGGTGCGCGACCGGTAGACGGCCAACGCAGCGTGCTCGCACACGAGGTTGGTCGCGCGGAGCGCCTGGGGGGAATCGGGGAAATCGTGGCGAAAACATTGCAGGAACTCACTGGTCAGGAAGCACGGCATGTCGTTCTCGGTCATCTGCAGCGAGGCGGGAGTCCTACGACGTTTGATCGTCTTCTCGCCTTGCGTTTTGGCGCGGCGGCCGTGCGCGCTCTTGAGGAAGGGGAAAACGGCATCATGGTCGCGCTCGATCCTCCTACCGTGCTTTACGTCCCGCTCAAGGAGGCCACCAACCGCATGAAGGTGGTACCGTTGGACAGCGACACCGTTCTCACCGCACGCGATCTCGGCATCAGCTTCGGCGACTGAATACCAGGAGACCACCATGAGCGACTCTTTTATTCCGCTCGAATTCACACGTCAGGACGTCGAAGCGCAGCGGACCGCGGCGACGGCATTTCTCGAGCGCATGCGGACGCGACGCTCGGTACGACAATTCTCACCCGATCCCGTGCCACTTGATATCATCACGACCTGCATCCAGGCAGCGGGCTCGGCCCCATCGGGCGCGAATCAGCAGCCCTGGAGATTCGTCGTGGTTACCGACCCCGCGATCAAACGAAAAATTCGCATCGCCGCCGAACGCGAGGAGCGCGAAAACTACGACCGTCGCTTTCCGCCCGAATGGAAACAGACGCTCGCCCCGCTCGGTACGGACTGGCACAAGGAGTATCTGGACATCGCTCCGTATCTGATCGTGGTGTTCCAGATAAGCTACGAGCATGCCGGGCTAGGCACGCTCGGCGGTCCTTCCATGCGCACGAAGCACTACTACGTGACGGAATCCGTCGGCATCGCCGTGGGCATGCTTCTTGCAGCACTGCATAATGCGGGACTGGCCACGCTTATCCATACGCCGAATCCCATGAATTTTCTCAACGAAATTCTTGCTCGCCCGCGTAACGAGCGCCCCTACGTCCTGATTCCCGTCGGCTATCCCGCGGACGATACGAAAGTACCGAATCTCCGACGAAAAAGTCTCGACGATATCATGCTTATCCTTTGAATGGAGTTAACGAAATTCAGCGGCGCATGGGTTGTTCCTCCTCCAATCACGACAACTATATTCTTGATGCGCACACCGCGGACCTGCGTACGCACGTCACAAAGTAATGATCACACCGTGGGCAAGGGAGGGTTGCCTGCGTATGTATCCTCGAAAAGACTCGGGAACGTGGTCGAGGTGCTTTCAGTCGATTGCACGAAAAGCGAGACTCGGCCAGGTGCGGTCATTGGACGGCAAGGTATGGGAATATCCCCAGGTCCGCCGCGTCAAGGGTATGCACGGAGCGAATAACGAAGTCCTTTCACCGGTTTACGGATATCGTTTCCTGCTAAGGTGAAGCATGAGGGAATGATCGCAGGAGCGCGAGACGGGATTATCCCGCGAAATCGGGGTGATCTTGTCGTGGTCGCGATGTCGCCTCGATGCCACCGTGATGCATGGTTTGCCGCGACACTACAATGCCCTGGTTTCCATCTCGGTGTGCAATTGTCTATGTTGTCAGAATATTACGTCGATCTTTCAATTTGCGAGACGGCTCCCCTCACCGTTCGCGCAAGAGAATTCCCCTCGGTTCGACGCTCAGCCCTTTAGATTCATACGAACGCTTCGAAGACTAAACCGGTCAACCTGTTTCGATCAAGGTCATGACGGACTGGCAGTATGTTCAATACGTTATTATTTCCGGACTTGCCGGTGTGGTGGCATTGTACGTCGGGTGGTATGCGTCCCTGCGACGCAAGGCGCACGGAGGAGCATTCTTCGCGTTGTTCATGCTCGCTGTCGCGATATGGGCTTTGGCGAACACGGCCGAATTCCTGAGTCAAAGTATTCCGGCAAAGCTTCAGTGGGCGAATGTTACGTTCATCGGTATTGTATCCACCGCGCCGTTGTGGCTGTTGTTTGCGATACGTTATGCGCATCCCGAATCTCCCTGGACCAGACGCCGGGGTTTCGTGTTCTGGATTGTTCCGCTCGCCATCCAAATTCTGGTAATGACGAACCACCTTCATGGCCTGGTCTGGTCGGAGGTCACGGTTCTCCAGACGAAACCCTTTCTCCTTATCCGCTACGAATATGCAATCGTCCTCTGGATCGCCACGGTATATTTCTACATCCTGCTCATGATAGGTACTGTCGTGCTGGTGCGTGCGATCCTGCAATCGAGTCGGATTTTCAGAATGCAAGTGCTTGTGCTCCTGGTTGCCGTCCTGCTTCCATGGCTCGGAAACGTTCTGTTTATCACAGGTTTGGTTAGCTGGGCGGATCAGGATCTCACTCCAATCGCATTCTCGTTGACCGGCGTCCTCATGGCTCTCGGCTTGTTCCGGTATCAAATCCTCGACACCCTCCCCGTCGCCCGCAGTCTGGTGATCGAGGGGATGAACGACGGGATGATCATGCTCGATGACCATGGTCGTATCGTAGACATCAATCCGGCGGCGGCGACAATGCTGGGGCGCCCTCAAAGGGACGTTGTAGGCAGGCCTGCGGAAGAGGTGCTGGGAAACTGGAGCGAACTGGTGGAGCGCTTTCGCGACCTCAGGGAAACGCAGGAAGAGATTCTCATTGATCGTTCGCAGTGGTTCGATTTGCACATTTCAACCTTACTCGATCGCAATAACCGTTCGAACGGCAGATTGATCGTGCTGCGCGATATCTCCGATAGAAAACATGTCGAAGCGGAACTGCGTCGCTATACATCCGAACTCGAGGCAGGCAATGCGGAGCTGGATGCCTTTGCGCATACCGTCGCCCATGATTTGCGGAGCCCCTTGTCCACCATCAACGGTTTCGCCGATATCCTTCGCACGAATTTTGAGCACCGGCCCACCGTCGAGATCCGCGAATATCTCGATTACATCTCGGATGCCGGGCATAAAATGCAGGGCATCATCGAAGCACTGTTGCTGCTGGCGAGTCTCAGGCGGAGCGAAGAGGTGCCGATCGAATCGTTGGACATGGCCGCGATAGTCCACGAGGTGGAAAAACGTCTCGCACCGCAAGTCGCCGAGCGTCATACAACCCTCCATGCGATGGATCAATGGCCGTTGGTGAGCGGGGTCAGAGCATGGGTGGAGATGGTCTGGATCAATTACGTCACGAACGCCCTGAAATACGGGGGCGACAACACCGAGGGACTCATGCCGCGTGTGGAAATGGGATGGGATTACGTACCGTCCCAGGCTTCGGCTGAGCGGCGACACGTCCGTTTCTGGGTCAAGGACAACGGCCGGGGGCTGACTGTGGAACAACGGGCGAGACTGTTCACCCCGTTTACACGTCTGCATCTCGACGAGCCCGACGGCCACGGGCTCGGATTGACCATCGTGGAACGTATCATCTCGCGTCTCGATGGGGACGTTGGTGCGGAGAGCGCAATTGGGGAAGGGAGCCTCTTCTGGTTCACGCTATCGGAGTTGAATCCAACGGCGAAGCAGGAGGATTGACCAAATTCGGGCGCGGGGCAGTGGGCAGCTGTTTTATCCACCTGTGCCATGCTCGTTGCATCATCCACGAATGACCTCAATCCATGCACGGAAGCGCGCGGATCTTGCGGAGGCTCGCTGATTGAAGATGACGTGCGTTTGTTTCCGAAGGATGCACGTTTCTAGAGGGGAATGATCCCTTCAACATTCATCTTTCATGCTTTCCTCGAGCGCGTAACAGCCGTCGTACACGAGGTGGGCGGGGCCTTCAAGAAACAAATCCCGGACGTAGGAGGAACGTTCGGTCGAGTGTAGCGGGGTGTCGGGATTGAAACCGACGCGCAGTATATCGCCCCCATGCGTGCGGAGCATGAGGGGAAGATCGAGGCCAAGTCGCAGATGGGCGGTGATCGCGGCAGCCAGGGCGCCTGTGCCGCAAGCCTCCGTTTCATCCTCGACGCCTTTTTCGAAGGTCCTGATATCCAGACCGCCACTGTTGTATCGAACGACATTGACATTCACGCCAACCGGCGCGAAATGCGCGTGCCATCGCACGAGCGAACCGATGCCGCGCATATCCAGCGTATCGTAGTCGGCTTGCAGTGTTGAGGGCAAGTCCTCCGCGAAGATCACCGCATGCGGCGCGCCCGTATCCACGAAACGCAGAGGGATGGCGCCCGCCACAGTTTGCAGTTCGATGGGTTCGTCTATGCTTGCCGGCGCCGGGAAACTCAGAGTTATATTCGATCCCTGCACGACGGCGGTATAGGTACGACCAAGGACTTCGAAGCGCATGGGGGAAACGGCGATGCCATTCCGTTGCGCGAAGAGCGCCGCGCAGCGACCGCCGTTCCCGCACATCGACCCGACCGAGCCGTCGGGATTGAAGAAGGCCATGATAAAATCGTGCGTGGTGGAAGCATCGATGAAAATCGCTCCGTCCGAGCCCGCGCCTTTGCGTCGATGCGAAATCAATTGCGTGAATCGTATCCGCACGTCAGTGGACAGCTCTCCGCGTCTGTCATCGACGATGACAAAATCGTTTTGAGCGCCTTCGGCTTTTGTGAATTGAATGATCTGCATGATTGGTAATATACTTTTTTTCCATCGATCCGTTTCGTTCATCAGATTGCCGGCGTGCTCGAATAACCTTGTTTCCTGAGCGGACGGGTACGATTTGTCATTGCCGCGACGCGTCCCCCCGTGCATCGCCGGGGATCGATTATTGATGCATAAGCCGGAAAATCGTATTCTGCCAGCGAAATACTTCTCTGGATGCTGCATACCGCACACCATGACATTGTCGCGACCCTCGTTGTATTGATAATATCGATATCCTGTTCTTCGCCGCGACGTAATGGTGTTCCTCTCACTCAATCAATTCCATGAAACACCTTCACCATTTGCTGCGCGACCAATGGGAGCACGTCTTCGGAAAAGCATCCACGACCGATGAGCGCTACCGGCAACTGCTTTCGCTGATCGAGGAGACCTACCGGCAGCATGACGAAGAGAGAGCCGATCTCCGCGGAATCATCGAGCGCAACTCCACCGAGCTGTTTCATGCCGCCGCCGATTTGCGTGCGATCAGTCGTAACGTGTCGCACGTTTCGTTGCGGCTTGACGAACGCGACGTAATCATTGACCTCAACGGCACGCAGCCGGATTCCATCGCGGAAGCGGACTCGGTTATCGGCGTCAATATTCTGAGCACGTCCGCCTTTCGCGATAGTGTGCAATTACGCGAACTGATCGCGGTCGCACGAACCACCCTGGGTCCGGCCAGCGCGGAAATCACTGCCCGGGGACAATCAGGTGAGTTGATTTTTGAAGCGACCGTGCTTCCGGTAGCGGAGCAACAGCTGATTGTTTTTCTGAAGGATGTCAGCCCAAGACAAGTAGCGTTCGCTGAACTTCAGAAGCGCGATCATCTGCTTCGTATCGTGGCAACCATTTCGGATCTGCTCCTGCGATCCGCCGATCTCAACGAGGCGATCAATACATCGCTGCGCATGCTCGGGGAAGCCACCGGCGTCGATCGCGTCTATATTTTCCGGAATTTCGTGGATCAGGCCACCGACGAATTGTATATGCGGCAGATCAACGAATGGGCGGGAAATTCCGCAACGCCCCAAATCGACAATCAGCAGCTCCAGCACTATCCCTACAGTCCGGATCTCGATCACTGGCTCCGGACTCTCAGCTCGGGAGAAGCTGTAAAATGCGTCGCATCCGAGTCTCATGAGAGCGAAAAGTCCTTACTCGAATCTCAGGACATTCTCGCGATGATCGCGGTGCCGATTTTCTCGAACAAGCTGTTCTGGGGTTTTATCGGTTTCGACGATTGCCGACGCGAGCGCGTGTGGGAGCCACAGGAGGAATCCATCCTGCACGTCATGAGCGGGATTCTTGGAGGCATGTTCGCCAGGCATACAGCGGAACAGGCCTTACAGGAAAATGAGACGCGGTACCGCTCACTCCTCCAGAATCTGAGCGATGCGATCACGGTACTCGACGGATACGGAAATATTCTGTACGAAACCGTTGCTACCGAGCGCATGTCCGGCTTCAGCATCCGGCAGCGACAAGGAAAAAGCATTTTTTCCTACATCCATCCCGACGACGTGGAACACGTGCGCCATATGTCGAAACGCATCGTCGCATATCCGGAGCGCGAGGAGAAAATCGAATTTCGGCACGCGCACGTCAACGGCAGCTGGGTCATCGTGGAAGCGATCGCGAAAAACTATCTTCATCTCCCGAGCATCGGCGGTGTGGTCGTCACAACGCGCGACATCACGGAACGCAAGCGTATCTCCACGCAGATATCGCGACTCGCGCACGTGGTTCGTTCGGTGAACGATCTCATCGTGATCATGGACATGGAGGGGCGGATTGAATATGTGAATCAGGCCGTGCTCGACCGACTCGGTTATACAGAGGACGAACTGGTCGGATTACAGGGGCGCGTCATCACGTCGCCTGCAAATCCCGCGAACCTTCGTGAGGACATCCTGGCTTCGGTGCGGGAGAAAAACTGGAAGGGCGACCTGCTGCTTATCACCGCGCGCGGGGAGGAATTCTGGGTACACATGACGGTTTCGCTGCTGGTGCTGGACGACAAGTCCGCCGGTATGGTGTCCATATCGTATGAAATCTCCGAAAGGAAACTGGCTGAGCAGCGGCTGCTCAAATTCAGCGAGCATCTCAAGCAGATTCATCGGCTGCACACCACCACCTATACCCTGTTCGAGGAATTGTTCGAGGATTACCTGCAGACCGGAATCAACATTCTCGGCATGGAAACAGGCATTATCAGCAGGATAGAGAAGGAGAAGTATACCATTCACCAGGTGATTTCCCCTATCGTCGAACTGGAAAACGGCAGTGTGTTCGCGGTGTCCGATACCTATTGCGAGCGCGTCGTACGCACGGAGGCGACGGTGTGTTACTCAAGAGTCGGTGACGATCCGGACATGAGAGATCATCCCATATATCGGGACATGCATCTTGAATCGTATATCGGCACGCCCATCTTCGTGCGCGAAACGATTTACGGAACGCTCAACTTCTCCTCCACAAGAGCGCGGAATCGGGGATTCGCGCCGCGCGAAATTGAAATCATAGAATTGATGGCCCGCAGCATAGGCAGGTACATCGACGATCAGATGACGGAGGAGGAGCGGCGGAGGTATTCCCTTGCGCTGCTCGATGCCAAGGAGGCAGCGGAGCACGCAGACAAGGCGAAAAGTGAATTTCTCGCTTCGATGAGTCACGAAATCCGGACACCCATGAACGGCGTCATCGGAATGACCGGACTGCTGCTTGAAACTCCTCTCACGGAAGAACAACGAGAATATGTCGAGACTATCCGGCTGAGCGGCGACACCTTGCTTGCCGTCATCAACGATATCCTCGATTTTTCAAAAATAGAATCCGGGAAGCTCAGTATTGAGCTGCACCCTCTCCAGGTGCGTCTCTGTGTCGAGGATGCGCTCGATCTGGTTTCTCCGAATGTAGGAGAAAGGCGCATCGAACTGATGTACCTGATCGATAGCTCGGTACCATATGAGGTGACGGGCGACATCACGCGCCTGCGGCAGGTGCTCGTCAACCTGGTCGGGAACGCGGTCAAATTCACGGAAGAAGGGGAGGTGTTCGTATTCGTCACTCGTTCCACGTCAACGGACAACGGGATGGAACTGTTGTTTGAGGTACGCGATACCGGAATTGGCATCCCTGAAGAAAACATCGAGTTGCTGTTTCAATCCTTCACGCAGATCGATTCCTCCACGACGCGCAAGTACGGAGGTACGGGTCTGGGATTGGCGATCAGTTCCAGACTGGTGGAGATGATGGGGGGACGGATCTGGGTGAAGAGTATCCCCGGTGAGGGCTCGTCGTTTTTCTTCTCCATCCGTGTCGAAGCGGGCGTCCCTGTTGAACCCCCCGCGCTCGCGTCGGAACTCCAGGATTTGCACAACAAACGAGTTCTTGTTGTCGATGATAATCAGACCAACAGGCGAATATTAAGCGTCTTGTTCGAGCGTTGGAACATGAGCAGCCTCGTGCTTCCTTCAGCGGCGGATGCCCTGCGCGTACTGCACGATGGAGCGCAGTTCGACCTGGCAGTCATCGATATGCTGATGCCGGAGATGGACGGCCTGCAGCTCGCGGGCGGGATCAGGGATATCCCGGCCTACGAAAAACTACCCATCATTTTACTCACTTCTCTGGGCAGACATGCGGATTTCGTCGTCAACCCTTCACAGTTCTCGGCAGTCCTGACCAAACCGGTCAAACATTCCCAACTGTTCGATACGCTGGTCAACACTCTTGGAAAAAGACCGCCGTCAACATCCGCGAAGTCGCGGAGCACGCTGATGGACAGACACCTGGCCGAGCACTATCCGCTGCACATTCTCGTCGCGGAGGACAATCCGATCAATCTCCGACTTGCTGTCCGTTTGCTGGAGCAGATGGGCTACCGGCCGGATGTCGCGGCCAACGGTCTCGAGGTGCTTGATGCGGTTCTGCGGCAGCCGTATGACATGGTGATGATGGACATCCAGATGCCCGAAATGGACGGGTTGGAGGCGACCGCGCGCATTCACGAACTCATGCCGGAGAGTGTGCGTCCCATCATCGTCGCCGTGACCGCGAATGCGATGACGGAGGACAGACAGCGCTGCCTTGACGCGGGTATGGACGATTACTTGAGCAAACCCATCCGCGTGGAGGAGCTTCAGGCGACCATTCTCCAGTGGGCTACGTCCCGACCCCATCATTCCACCATGGCGCGTTCAACGGAAGCGATCATCGAACTTCTCGATTCTGAAACCGTCAACACTCTGCTCGAACTCAAGGGTGTAGGCGACGACAGCATTCTTACCGAGTTGCTGGAAATTTTCCGCGATCAGTCGCCCATGCTTATCGATGCCATCATCAAGGCGCATGAGGAACGGAGCGTCCACGACCTCGAGCGTGCCGCGCATACATTGAAGGGATCCGCCCTGAATCTCGGAGCGCGCGAGCTGGCCGATGTCTGCATGCGGATCGAGCGTGCGGCGCAGGAAGGCGATTTCGAACAGGCTTCGCATGGTATCGCGGCGCTTCGTCACAGTTTCGAGCGCTCGCATTCCGCGCTGACGAAGCAGCTTCTCGACGGTTGATACCGACGGTTCAGTGTTGACAGAAACCGCGGGTCGACGGTGCAAGCGTCCCGGCCTTGAACGCATCCAACGCCGCCTGGACCGTGTGTTCCGACGTCAAGAGGACCTCGATGCCGGATTCCATGAGATCAGTCATAAGACGATGACCCATCCCTCCGCAGATCATCGCACTGCAGCCCTCGAGTGCGGCGCGTATACCTGCGTGTTTTTCCGCATGCGCAGACGACGGCTCGTGCTGCGCGGAAGGTAAATGGTCATGCTGGTGCATATGGCCATGGCGACCCTCGTGGCGTGCGGCCTGGGTACCGTGATGGTGCTCGGCATGTGCATGACCGGGATACGGGGATGGACGAAATTCACTGTGTGTGAGCGTGTCATTTGCAAACTTCGCTATGACGAAGCCTGCGGCGCGGCCGGCGTGTCCGGCTACGTGGATGCCGTCATCCGATGCGACTGCGATAGTCATGATGGTTCTCCGGTAGTATTGTCTGGGTTTTTTGCGATGAATGCTCTGTGATGATCCGAGCCCTCGCGCAGCATGTGTTTGCCGCAGGTCGGACATTTCGTTTCGCGGCATGGGATCCCGGCCTGATGTACGGCAGTCGATCCGCAGCCCGGACAGATGCAGCGGCCCTTGGGTCCGGCCGGCATTTCCTTTCTTTCCATAATTTCTCCTCCTTCAATTCTCAGCGACTTGCCGTGGACAAGCGCTTCGGCTGTCTTTTTCCTTGCCGCCTCCACGATGCGTCCGAACGTGGCCCTGCTGATGCCCATACGCGCGGCGGCTTCGTCCTGATACATGCCGAGAGCATCCGCCAGCCGCAGCGCTTCCAGTTCGTCAATGGTCAACCGCACCTCTTCAAGAAACCGCGCAGGCACGCCGGCTGGTTTGAAAAGACGGTACTCCGGCGTATCGTCGATAATTCGCCTGCAATGTGGTCGCCCGCGTCTGCATTGTTTCATGATGTAATATGAGCATATGCCCATTAATATGCAACCGTTTTCTTCAGGAAATGCCCCGTTGCCCGCCAGCGGTGTTGTGTTTCTATGCTCTCCATTGCATCTGAAACTCCGAATCCCTAGTTTCCTGAAGTTCCGAATTCCCCGCCGCCTTGTCCGGGTTGCGGTCATTGTTGATATGGAGGATGCATGTCCGATGGTTACCCCTCCCGCAGAGACTTCCTGAAAGCCGGCTCCCTGCTGGCCGGAGCGTCGCGTTGAAGTTGTCAGAGAAGTTGATTCCCGTCGGATCGTCGTGCCGCTACGCAAGCTGCCTGTCAATCCTGCTCGTGCTCTTTTGTTCATCCACCGCGGCTCAAACTTCCCCACAGACTGCGGATCGCATCCGAAGCGTGTCCCTACAGTATGGTATGGGAGCGCCGGAATTAATCGATGCCGGTTTTCTGATTCAGCTTTCCGACCAATACTCCATCGGTCTCATGGCCGCGGTGTATCTGCCGAAACTGCTGAACATGGGCGAATCTTCGCTTCCGTATGGTGTCTTGAGCACCGGTCTGCGAGGGACATATTATTTCAGCCCGGAGGGGAAGAACAACTTTCTCTGGGCCAATGCGATCATTGTGGATGCGCAGTACCTGCTTCCCACGGACCTCTTTGGCAAGAACTATCCAGGCGGGCTCGGCCTGCAGGCGCTCGTTGGCCGGGATGGTATTGTTTTGTGGGGCTTGGGCATCAATTGGGGTGTAGGCCTCGCCGCAGGACTTCACTCAAATGGATTGGTGCGTGTGACGCCAGCTGTGAACGTCGGGCTGCATTTCGACATCTGAAGCAGGCCCGCATCAACCTCCGATGCACATCTGGAAAGGATATAACCATGGCATCGGCTGCGCAGAACGCTTGCATCGGAAACGCATGCACACGCCAACTCCGCTGGCCGCTTTCACGGGAAAAAGAACACGGCGAAAACCATGCAGCCCAAGCGATCGTGTCAAACGCGCCTATCACCACCGCCGTTGTATCCAACGCTCGGCACTCGCTGCTGCCGTAGCTGCCGCCCAGTCCAACGAGGCGGCAGGACGGCGTTCAGCCGATCGTGGCGCTTGGTGCTTGAAACGCACTCCGGATACTGAAGGGTATCGGCCGCACATATCGCCCCGTGTGTGTTCTGTGGTCCCTATTGCATCTGAAACTCCGAATTCCTAGTTTCCGAAAGTCCCGAATTCCCCGCTGCCTTGTCCGGGTTGCGGTCATTGTTGATATGGAGGATGCATGTACGATGGTTACCCCTCCCGCAGAGACTTCCTGAAGACCGGCTCCCTGCTTGCGGGGGCGTCGCTGCTTCCCGGAGCGCTGCGCGGGCAGGCTGGTGAAACTTTCGGCACCCCGCCTCAAACCTATGCATATCCAAACCCCGGACGCATCGCCATCGTGCATCATCCGAACGCCGTGCTGGGATTCAACAATGTGGATCAACAGGTGGTGCAGGGGATGTTCGATCAGGGAATCATGCAGCTGGCGGGGATTTTCACATCGCCCGCTGCGGCGCTGGCGTCGTTTTTTCCCGGCCTCACCACAAGCTCGCGCATCGCGATCAAACCGAATTTTCTGAACAGCGTGGTACCGACCCGCAAGGAGTTGATGAAGGCGGTGCTCAATCGTCTGACGCAAATGCTCGGAGGATTCCCCGCATCCAACATCACGCTCTACGAACGCCATTCCTTTTCCAGCGTGGGCTACACGACAACCTACTTCGGACACAACGTCAACCTGGTGTACGATGCGACATATCCGAACCTCGGGTACACGATACACTGCGACGGGAAGGACCGACCGTACAGCGCAAGCCTGCACAACGCGGATTACCTCATCAACATGCCGGTGCTGAAGGATCACAGCTGCGGTTCCTCGCTCAACCTCACGCTCGCGTTCAAAAATCACATGGGCACGGTCAATCCCGGCGGTTCGCTGGGGATACATTGCAACAAGAACGCCGTACTCGATATCATGGCCAGCAGCGTGATGACCGGCAAGCAGAAACTGGTGATCCTCGATGCGCTCTATGCGGTGTACAATGGCGGCCCGGGCGGCAATCCTCAGGCGACGCCGAATAAAATCCTGCTCTCGCAGGATCCCGTGGCCATCGATGCGCAAGGCCGCATCATGATCAACAATCTCCGCACGACGAACGGGCTCGGCCCGAAAAACGCCACCTATATCGATCAGGCCGCCGCGAGTCCGTACAATCTCGGCATCGCCGATCCCGCCCTGATGCAGGTGATCAACGTCGCGCTGCCGGTACGGCTTGTCGCTTTCACGGCATCGCTGCACGAGGGCGCGGTCATGCTCTACTGGCGTACGGAAAGTGAAACCAATAATGCCGGATTCGGTATCGAACGAAGCGCCGACGGTCTGAACAACTGGAGTGAGATCGGCTACGAAAAGGGTGCCGGCAGCACGAGCGAAGTACATGAGTATCGCTTTACCGATCGCGACGCGGAAGCTCTCCGCGGCAGCCGCACGCTGTTCTATCGGCTGCGTCAGATTGATACCGACGGCACGGTTGAATATTCCTCCACCGTGGAAGTTGCGCTGCAGATGATCGAAACGGACTGGAATCTCGAGCAGAACTATCCCAATCCCTTCGTCAACGATACGGACCTGCCCGTTTTCCTGCCACGCGATACGCAGCTGCGCCTGGAGGTGTTCGACATGGCCGGCGAGCGGGTCTCGACGCTTGTCAACGCGACTGTGCCGTCCGGTATGCATTATTTTACATTTCACGCGGCCGATCTCCCAGCGGGTGCCTACGTCGCACGTGCGACGGCGGAAGGATCGGTCAAGGAGATTCGTCTGCTGCGCGTGAAATAACGAAGGCGTATCCCCCCGGACCTCAACACACCGCTACGAAGAACACAACGGAGTTTCCTTATGAAGATAAATGCATCCTATCCCCTTATACTTGCCACGGCCCTGCTGTTGGCGTCCGCCCCTTCCTGTGATAAAAGCGATTCGAGTTCCAATACCGATATCATCACCCTGGCGGACATGATGCCGCGTGAAAACGAGATCAGTGGCTGGGCACGCGTAGGCGGCGGCGTGGGGCAGTGGAAAGCCACCAACGCTTCGGAGCTTCAGACGCAGATCAACGGTGGCTCCGAGCTATACACCAACCATGGTTTTGTCGAAGCAGCCATGCAGAGCTTTACCGGTACAGTCAATTCGCAATCGGGTGTGGCTTGCGAAATACAGATTTACGATCAGGGCTCCGAAGCGAATGCCAATGCCGTGTTCGACGATCCGAATAATATATTCGCAAACGCATTCGCGCCGTCCAATCCGCCATCGGCGAAGGCGCAGATCCGCAAGGACCTTTTTTCATGGACGATGAAATTCACGAAATCCCGTTATTACGTGCTGGTGAATATCCTGACGAGCGAGGACAAGGGACAAGACGTGCTGGAGGTTTTCGCCAACAATGTTGCCGGGAAAATAAAATGATGGTAATACGGTTAAGCTTCCTTTGGATATTTGCAGTTGTATACTTACTTGCTTCGAACCTCTATTCGCAAGATTCGACAAAGAATCAATATTCCCCGGAGATAGTTCAATGGCATGTTGATGGCTTTGGTCTGTATTCTTTTCTGAGAAGCGAAGCTTCTGAGGCCTTTCATGCATCGGGTTTGCTTCGAGTGGCATTGAAATTAGGTGATACTGTAGTTTCTGGCCCGTTTTCCAATGTTGTCGTTACGGATGAAATTTATAGTTTATCGAAATCTCCAAATGATTCGAAAAATAATAGACTCCGTATGCTTTACAATATAGGTTATTCTTTTAACGATAAGTTGTTTGGGGTTTTGACAAAGTTAAGCGCGAAATACGGTTTCTTAGGTAAGAAAATTGGCGCTGGGTCTTTGATGATAAGAGAAGAGAATGTAAACGGCTTTATGTGCTCGATTGAAACTAATGACCTGCAAGTTGAGTATGCCTCCGTCGGTTTCGGCATTACTGGACCAGACGATTACATGGGTTTGTTGATAGATTATAAAAACATATTTTCTGTCGACCTTTTTTCTAATTACGGACAAAGGGAGTATAGAGGTCATAGCGAGAGATATACAATGTCGTATGCTGGCTTTGAAGTGAGTAATGAGGTTAAATTCTCGAAGATTGAATTAGCTTTCAGCGCAGAACCCGCAATCGGGATTAACAGTTATTTGTCAGATTATGATCAGATATATGCTATAGGTCCCGCTGCGAGGATCTATTCTCGCCTGCTTTGGCATGACAACTCCGAAAGGATAACTCGTTTTTATTCCTTAATTGGGCCAAATAAAATAATTGAAAATGGCAACGAACTATCTCTTATCCTGCAATCATACTATTATACATCGAGTTTCTTAACCCCATTCATAAGAATGAACCATAATCGCATAAAGGCTTATCGCGATACGATTCCGAACGCCAGTTATATCTCGATTGTACCCGAGCCTTTGTTTTGGTTAACAGATATTGAGAAGCAGGTATTTAATCCAACAAATTCATTTTCGATGGCTGTCGACGATGTCCTGGCTCTAAATATGTCGTTGTACTCGTCAATCCGTGTATTCGATAACCTTTATTTATCTTTAGGCGTACAAAGCGAAATATACACTTCATTAAAAAAAGGCGGGTTTATTTATGACCATACAGAGAATACTCAAGTCAGGAAAAAGTCAATAATCTACTACAACCTTGCTATCGGATGGCTTGCCAGCACTTCGCTACACGTTGGCATTGGTTTACTCAACTATGCTTTGTCCAGAAGCGCTGACTTTCAACCCTATATACAAGTGCCGGTGTATGGACTTGTTAAATTTGATTTACTTATACTGTGATTTCTAAATCGAGTAACGTTGCCGTAGTTGCATTTATGCCAACCATCATTAAATATGCTATTCGCGAAAGGTTATTGTATAACACATGGCTAGAGGACACGATGGCAGATACCTTGACCCTGTGGCGCAACCTCCGGATTGTCTCACATTGGCAAGCTGGCGACATTGTTCTTAACCCCACACTTCGGATATGACCATGGAAATCCTCTCAATGATTATCGGGCACCTCGAAAAACCCATCTCTTTGGTAAATAGGATGGATCGCAGGGATTTTCTCAGAGCAGGCATGCTCGGCGCGGCGGCTATCGGCCTGGCGCCATTGCACAGCGTCCAGGGATTCATGCCGGTCCCGCTGCACGCGTTCCCACCGCTACCCGCTCTGGCAATCGTTGACGGATCGAATATCGCGCAAACGGTACGTGCCGCGGTTGACGCGCTGGGAGGCATGAGCGTTTTTGTTAAAAAAGGCGATGTTGTCCTACTCAAGCCCAACATGTCCTTTCCCAATCCGCCCGAATGGGGCAGCACGACACATCCGGATGTGATACGCGAAGTGGTCCGGCTTTGCGTGGAGGCCGGAGCAAAGCGCGTCGTGGCGGTCGACTTTCCAATGCGCCGCGCCGCAGCCTGCCTTGAGCGGAGCGGTATGACGGCTCTGGCGGCTTCCCTTCCGGAGCTGACCTTCGTCGAACTCCATGAGGAGCAGCAATTCGAAATGGTTGCCGCACCGAATGCCGTTGAGTTCAAGGAAATCGCCGTCGCGAAACTCGCGCGCAAAGCCGATGTGCTGATCAATCTACCGACCGCGAAGGCGCACAGCGGTACCACGGTAAGCTTCGGTATGAAAAATCTCATGGGGCTTATTTACGAGCGCGGCGCTTTCCACGGCGACTACAATCTCAGCAGCGCGGTGGCCGATCTCGCGGGGGTGATCCGTCCGCAGCTTACGATCATGGATGCCGTGCATGCGTTGCTCGACAACGGACCGCAGGGCCCCGGCACGGTGCGGACGCTCAACACCATCATCGCGGGCACCGACCCTGTGGCCGTGGATGCCGCGACGCTCGACATCGCACAGTGGACGGGCCGCACGCTCAAGCCCGCGGATGTTCGCCACATCGCACTCGCCGCCGAACGCGGTATGGGCACTCTAAAGATTACAGAAGACTTGATTTCACGCACCTCACTGGGGTAACGCTCTTGAACATACCGCGCCGCTGTCTCGCCGCGTCCACCTTCTTTCTGCTGCTTTTCGTCAGCGGAACACGGGCTCAAGTTACCGTTCATTACCCCGACCGCTCATGGTCGATGCTATCCTACGGCGGTTCCGTCTGGATCGGGACTCCCAATGGGCTCCACCGCTACAGGGCTGATGACAATGTATGGTCCGCGTACGGCACGCAGAACGGTCTACTTTCTTCGGGGATCACTAATCTCGACATGCGCGGCGATGTACTGTGGATCGGGCAAACGGCTGGTCTCACGGCATTCGATCAGCGCAGCAATACCATGCTGCATTACGACAACAGCAAGGGGCTGGCGGTCGGACCTATCCGCGCGGTCGATTTCGAGTCCGATTATGTGTGGACAGGGGGAAACCGCGGGGCATCCCGTTACGACAACCTTATCGAGGAATGGCAGAGCATCGGGAGCGGGCAAGGCCTAATCGGGGATACCGTTCATGCTTTCGCGCAGGGCGAAGATAGGATATACATCGCAACGAACGCAGGAGTGAACGAATACGATCCGCAGCACGAGCGCTGGCGGATATTCCGCGTGCCCGGTGAGGACGGTGTACGGGACGCGTTCAATGCCGGCGGAAAACTGTGGCTGCTGCGCGATGGAGATCTGCTGCGCTTCGATGTGGCCTCGCGGATTTTTTCGCCTTACCGCCTGCCAGGTTTCGCGGGCGGCGACATCAGAGAAATCATCATACAGGGCAACGGATTCTGGCTGGTGACCGATATCGATCTCTGGAACTACGACGCCGCCGCGGACGCGCTGCGCTCCTTCCCCGAAATCGCGCAATTGCCGGACCGTCAGCTCAAGGCCGTGGCGCTTTCGGCTGATGGCGGTACGCTGTGGTTCAGCACGGCTAGCGGTCTGACGCGCTACGAGCGAAGCAGCGGCAGCTGGACGTACTACACTTCGGCCAGCGGCATGCCGTATATCGATATCAGGGTCCTTTTTTCCATTGGTAAAGGTATTGTGACATTTTCGGAAACATCATTGGTCTATTTTCTGCAGTATGAAGACCGATGGTACGAACTTCCCTTGCGGCAAAGCGATGAAGACGGACGTACGCGCGTCTCGCTTGATCCCGCAAAGGGCAGCTATGCGGACTTCGGTGGCGGGATACGGCTGGACCTCAGCGGCAGCCGCAGCTCCTGGCTCTTTTATGATCCGCTGGGCGAGCACGATTACGTAAACTACCCTCCCACCAACCGTAACGATCTGAAGGCACGGCTTGACCTTGGCGGGGGACGGCGCATCAGCGCTGTGTACAACGATTCGGATTATGAGTACATGGTGTATGGCGCCGAGTATCGTGGAGCGCGGGAGGATATCGTACAATCGCTGCAGTCGGGGGACCTACGTGTTGAGGGAGCCGGGAGTCTGCTGCAGCAGGATTTCGGAATATTTGGAGGCGGTGGACGAGCAGTGTATGGCGAGAGAACCGAGAAATACGGGCGCAGTCTGCTCGAAGTTCAAGCTCAGAGCGGACACAAAACCACCACGACGCAAACGGATGTCTTCCAGGGTTTCAGTCGCGAGAGAGAAGCGACAATCAATGATGTCGATTGGATGCGCGAAAGCTTCTACCACCTACGCGCTGATCGACGATTTGAAGCGCTCGAAGGTGCGACCGTACGTCTGTATAGGCTCATCCGTCCCACTGAGCGTCGCCATAGCCGTGACGATATCACAGCCACCACCATTGCCGGCATTGTCGGTGACTGGCGGCCGAAGGTCGAAGGCGCGGATTATATACTCGACCGGGACAGAAGCGTACTCAGAAATCTCTATCCCCTTGGAGAGGAGGTCTTCGCAGTCCGAATAACAAAAGGCGGTATGGTCGAGGAGCTGTTGCTGCGCGACTCAACCACACTGTATCTGGAAATCCGCAACCGCTACGCGATCGGATATGAAATCGTCCCCTCCAGTTTGCAGTTGAAGATACTCGGACCTGGCGGTATCGAAGCGCCGCTCGCGCAATTCGGACTTGACAAGAACGGAGACGGGCGCGTGGATGCGGAATACATGGACTACGCGAACGGCACCCTGAGTTTCCCCGAAGATCACCCCTTCCCCGCAGGCGCGTATCTGGATCCCGGGACAGTGACCTATACAATGGAAGTGCGATACGAAACCGGTCATACCGGCAGTTACGATCTCAGCAAGTCGCGCATTATCCGCGGATCCGAACGGGTGACGGTGGACGGTATTCCGGTCAATGCGGGTGAGGACTACATCCTCGACTACAGCTCAGGCAGCCTCCTGTTCACCCGCGATGGGGTCGTGCTCGACGACAGCCGCGTCGAGATCAGCTATGAATATGTTCGGCTTGCGACCGAAGAACGCTTTACGCAGGCGAATCTTACTTTTTCTCCCTCGGATATCGCGCAGGCGTCCATAGGGGCGGGCAGTTTCAATGAAGAAGGAACGGCATCGGGAGTTCGCTTTGTGCAGGCTGGAGGCGAGGTGCGCTGGCAAACACAGGCGTTTGATCTTCGCGTCCGACCGGAGTACCGGCATACAATATCCGATTCTACAACTGGGGACGCCGCTGGATTGTCCGCGTCGTTCAGCACGGAGGCGGCGAGGATTTCGGTGCTCTCGTCGATACGATCCGACGGGTACCGCGAGCCCGTCGCCAGCGCATATTCCGCCGGTCGCCTCGGGTCCGACCACGCAGTCAAGGGCGAGTACGAGCTTTCACCTGAACTCCGGGCGTTCGTGACCTATTACGGCCGTACGGGCACGGATACGGCGCGCGGCATCGACACCGACGAACAGACTTCGTCGGGTGGTTTACAATGGTCGCGGCAGGACTATCCCTCGATCACGTTGCGCGGCGAATATATGGATGTGAGCGACCAGTTCGCGGATCGAACAAGACGCGGAGGCAGGCTCGACGCCGCATGGACGCCTTCCGAAGCACTTCTCGGGACAACCGGTTTCAGGGCGGCGCGATTTTCGGCGTACGCAAGGATTGCTGAAGAGGATGTTTCCGGAACTCTCCGCGATGGCAGGTTCAGAACACAGAATTACTTTTTCCGTTCCGTTCTCACACCGCGACAGCTCTTCTCCGTCAACCTGTGGTATCAGGGCGATGCACGGGAGAAGCGGTCCACTGAAGGCGTGTTCGCCCGCGAATATCAGACCGAAAAAGCGAATCTCGACATACTGATGGAGCACATCAACGGACTGTCTCTCGGCGGTCGGCTTACACGCGACGTTCGCCAGATGCAGACGTCTCCGTCGCTGCTCGACCGGTCCGCTTCCACCACGATTCAGGCGAACGCGCGCATCGCTCCCGGCACGTGGATCCCGTCGCTGCAGCGTTTTGTTCTGTACGGCAATGTGAGTCAGTACACATCAGGATACTACGCAAATAGCACGGCGGAAACGGCCATGCTGCTTTCGCTTTTCTCCGGAGATACGGGGGAGCGGCGAAGCGGCAACGCGAACATGGGGTATGAAACACGACTGGAGTGGCGGCCGATCGCGGGTCTTCTGTATTCCGTATCGGGAATCCTGAACGACTCCAGGAATGATCAATACAGTTCGACCACAAAAAGCGGATTCTGGACAATGACGCACTATGGTGAATGGCGTCCGGATAACCGCTCGCTGCTCGCCATGCAATTCCAGTTCAGGAAGCAGCAGTACAGCTACGGGTACACCGAGAGTCAGCCAGCCGTGTGGGCTGAGCGTCGATTTTCCCGACTGCTGCTCACGCGGCTCACGCTGCACACCTCGATCCACCGCTCCGAAACCAGCTATGCGCGGAACTCACGCTATAATATTCAGCCTTCGGGGACGGTGACGCTCACGCTCGACAATGCCCCGGTCATCCGCCGAGCCGAACTGAGATTCGACGCCGGGTACTCGATCGAAGAGAGCCGTACCGAGTGGTACCTTGCGGAGACGCAGAACTCAACCCAACGAGGCTTCCACAACACGTTCTATTTGGATCTCTATCCGCACCCGGTGCTCTTTATCCGATTTCGACATTTCATGCAATGGCACTCCGGTCCCGGCTTCAACAACTATCGGTACTTCGGTATCGACGGCTGGCGTCAACCCGATGCCGAACTAAAAATTGTGATGCAGCTATGAGTCCTGCTGCGCGCACCGCGAAGCAGCGGATCGGCGCGCGCAATCACCGGATTTATTATAAGAGTCGAGCATATTTATATCACACAGTGAGGTTCGTATGTATCGCCGAAGCATCGCCGCCGTCTTCATCCTCGCATGTCTCCTTCTGAGCGCTTGCACAAAACCGGAGACGCACGGAGCGTTCACCGTGCCCGAGCATATCGAAGCCGGCGAGACTATTGAAATATCCTACGACCGCAAGTCCGCCGAGTCGAAATTCGGTACGGATGATTCGCTCTGGCTCGCCGTCGTCTACTACAATCGGGACGATAATGAAATCGCGAGGTTCAGGGATGCGACGCATGGCGAGCGAAAAGCGACCTTCACGGTCCGTATTCCGGAGAACGCGGCGCATGTCCTGTTTCAGATAGGCATGCGGGAGCAGATGATTACCGTCGATGAAATCACCTGTATCGTAACGAAAAACGGAGTACCTGTGCCAGGATCGCTTCCGCCCGCCATCATGCGGGCCTCGACCGGTGTGGAGGCGAAGGAGATGTTCGACGAGGACAAGCGTCTCTATCCTGAGTCCCTGGATCGGTACGTGAAGTTCTGGAGTGGCCTGGGGAGATCGGGTCTCCTGAAGGAAATCGATATCGGCGGTCTTCCAAAACAGGGCAATCTACAGGAGGGGAAGGGAGCGCCCGTCGCATTTTCGCCCGAGATAGCCGCTGTACGCATGCTCGGGTTTTATTACCGATCCGAACATGACAAGGCGCTTCGGGAGCTTGAGTATCTGCTTTCCTCGCGGGATGCGATCAAGACAAGAGCCGGCGCCGAAGCCTTGTTTTTAGTATGGAACGAGATTCTTGGTCCGGGCAGCTCCAACCTGTTGTCGGACGAACAGATCCGATCCTACGCCACGCGTATGGCAGCCATCGTAGCGCAACGGCAATGTCTCGATCCCGATCTTGTGATTTCGATACTACGACTTGAGGATTCGCCCGACTCATCGATCCTGTCGCCCGGCGCCAGGACGGAGATCGGCGAACGAGCGATGGAGATTCTGTACCGCACGACGGATCGGCAATTGCTTCAAAAAATGGAACTCCTCCTTTATATCTCGATCTGGCTCGACAAGTACGGGCGATCAAGGGAGTTGATTCGGCTGATCGAAGACAAACGAAAAGTACTTGAGCACAGCACGCAATGGTGCAGAACCCCCGACGATCCGTATGTCCATATCCTCCCGTCCTACGGCATTGAATCGCAGTGCATGTTGTATTACGGGCGGGCACTGCTCCGATCAGGGGAGGTTGACAAAGGAGAAAAAGTTCTGCGTGATTTGATAGAAAGGGACAACAGGCCGGATTACCAGTATGCGATATGCAGCGGCATCAACGAGCTGGCTGAACGAGCAGCGGCGGCTTCCGACACAGAAACAGTCCGGCAGCTTTACATGCTGAGCCTCGACCGCGGCTGCCGTCCAGAGCCTATGGAAAAAATCCTCGCCGGTTTGAAAATCGATCCGAACAGCCTCGCCAGCGGATCGGAGGGACGCCCCACCTCGATGCGCTATCGCGTACCGATCTCCGAAGTCGCAACCAAACGGGGGAAGCGCAATTTAGCGGCATCGGACAATGTGTACCGCCTCATTCTGTTCACCGGCGCGTCATGCTCGATATGTCGCAAGGAATTCCCGGGCATCATGAAGCATGCGATGGCCTGGGACAAGCAACTGGAAATTTATTACGTGGACGTGGAAGGTGAGGTGCGCGAGAAGGAATTGCGTGGCGCCGAACAACGTACGAACATCGTCCTGAACCACAAGGAGATGTTCGCCGCCTTCCGTGTCCGTGCGCTTCCGGAGATGCGGCTGATAAAAAACGGAGAGGTGATTCTTGAGGGGGTCACGTCAACCGCAAGTTTCAAGCTCGCGATGGCGGACCTGAAGCGAAGCTCCCATGCTCCGGGTGTCGCGAAAAAATAGGCCGGGAGCGGGTTTGCATGCTGCTCGGGTCGATGTAAAATAACAGCGCGCGCCGGATGGGCGCGCGCTGTTATAATTTCCTTGAGAGTATCGTGGTTGTCAGATGACAGGCGGTGGAGATGGCGAGCACAACGTCGCTCTCCACAGGCTGTCGTCACTCGATCACGGATAAAACCGTACGCCCAGCGTGGGCATGATATCGAAGCCGAAGCCGGGACTGAGACCGATGATGGGATTGATTTCAAGGAAGAAGTCCAACGGCGTGTTGCGCGGAATGATGTTCAAGCCGAAGGCGCCTTTGGCCGCGACCACGATTTCGTCATTACCGCGATAATACCAACGCTCCTCGATCTTGCCTTTCTTCCATCTATAGAATACCCAGCCGTCATTGTCGCCGAAACCCAGCGCGACACCGATACCGCCGTAGAGACTTACAATATTGGAGTTGAAGGCATCATTGAAATGCCATAGATAATCGGCGTGCACGTGCGGATTGCCGAGATAACTAGCGCCGACAGCCAGGTCCCAGGAATTCGCCTTGCTGGTCCAGAAGCGGAAGGCAACCGCCGTCGGTTCTCCGAGCTGGAAGCCGATGCCGAAGGATTTGCCTTTCGGGCCTTGTGCCTGGACCGAAGCGGGCGAGGACAGTACAACGAAAAGCGCGGCGAGCAGACAAATAATGGCGGACTGCCTGCTGTGAGCATAATAGTGAGAATTTTTGACGTTCATGTTGAAACCTGTCTGATGTATGTAGCGGGATAATCAGTACCAACACCAGACCTGCGGGTATCGTTCCGTGCCTTCCATGAAACCTTGCTATTGTGATACAAATATCGAGAAATGGACCTCTCCCCCCGGCCCACTGCGCTTCCGAGGTCGTAGCTTTCCGCCGCTGCGGAGAGGGGGAGGAAGAATGAACTCCCCCCGGCCCCCTGCGCTTCCGAGGTCGTAGCTTTCCGCCGCTGCGGAGAGGGGGAGGAAGAATGAACTCCCCCCGGCCCCCTGCGCTTCCGAGGTCGTAGCTTTCCGCCGCTGCGGAGAGGGGGAG
>CAYJMN010000017.1:48612-78972 GCA_964371045.1 uncultured Chromatiales bacterium
CCCGGCCCCCTGCGCTTCCGAGGTCGTAGCTTTCCGCCGCTGCGGAGAGGGGGAGAAAGAATGAACTCCCCGCATGACCTGGTAGCCCTTCAGCACTGGACTTACGGATATGGAGTCTACATTTCTCTTATCCGCGTCAATCCGTATCCATCCGCGACCATCCGCGTACGTCTCCATCCGCAATAATCCGCGTTCATCCGCGTACGTGATTGCCTTGTTCGAGGCGGGCTTTCAGCAATGCATGCGCGCCTCCGAAACGCCCGTTGCTGCAGAGGGCGATCACGTCGCCGGAACGCGCCTCCCCGGCCACCCATTCCACCATTTCGATGGGATCGGGAATGGAACGCGCCAGCACGCCGTGCGATTCCAGATCGTGCGCAACGCGCTCGGTGGACAGCCGCTCGGACTCCGCATAACGCTGCGGCCGGTCGATGGCGCCGATCACAGCCACATCGGCGAGAGCGAGCGCGTCCGTGATTTCATGCTGATAGATATTTCGCGTGGTGGTGTTGGACCGCGGTTCGAAACATGCGATCAGACGCCTCCCCGGATATTTTTCACGCAACGCTGTGAGCGTGAGCCGCAGGGCTGTCGGGTGATGAGCGAAGTCGTCGATGAGCGTGATGCCGTCATGCTCCGCGATCACCTCCATGCGCCGCTTGATGCTGCGGAAGCCGGAGAATCCCTGCTGCACCTCGTCGTTCGTCAGGCCGAGCCGCTTCGTGGCGGCGATGACGGCCAGCGCATTGCGCACGTTGAAATCGCCTGCAAGCGGAAGCATGAAGCGATATTCCTCGCCGTGGTCCTTGTCGAAAACAGTGAAGGCCGTACGTCCGTCGATGAAGCGGATGTCGCGCGCGCGCAGCATGTTGCGATAACCGAAACCGAATAACAGGACCGGCGCATGCGCGTCGTGCACCGCTTCCAAAACGTTATGATCGTCGCCGTTCGCGATGATCAATCCGTCGTCCGGGACGAGATTGATGAACTGCCGGAACGCGCGCTTTATCTGCTCGAGGTTGTCGAAAATATCCGCATGATCGAACTCGATGTTGTTGATCACGGCGATATCCGGATGGTAGTGCACAAACTTGGAGCGCTTGTCGAAAAACGCCGTGTCGTATTCATCTCCCTCCGTCACGAACACCCCTCCCGGCGGCGACGTCCGGCACCCCATGCCGAAATTCTCCGGTATGCCACCGATAAGAAAGCCCGGCGAACGTCCCGCGGATTCCAGCACCGAAGCCGCCAGCGAAGAGGTCGTGCTCTTGCCATGCGTGCCGGCTATCACGACGCTTGTTCTGCCCTTTATAAGCTCTTCGCCCGCCAGAGAGGCCAGCGACGTGTACGGCCGGCGAGCGCGGAGCACCGCTTCCAGCTCCGTATTCCCGCGGCTGATGGCGTTCCCTACGACGATGACGGCGTCGTCGGGCAGCGTCGCGATATGCGCGGCGTCGAAGCCCTCATACCATGAGATGCCCGTCTGTTCAAGAAATGTGTTCATGGGGGGATACAGCGCCAGGTCGCTGCCTGCGACCATATCCCCGCGAAGACGAAGCGCCGCGGCCACCGAGGCCATCGCCGTTCCACCGATTCCGATAAAATAGAAATGCTTCATAGACAATAAATGTAGCCAACGCGAGGCAGTCCGCCTAATGAGCGATTGTATCGTGCCTCGCGCAAGGTCAGGCGGATGTAGAATACATGCGCGCTTGTCACTCCGTGGGATTTTCGCGGATAGGAGTTTTTGAAACCCAGATACGAGAGACATGCGGATACGGAAGGCTGATGATTTCTTCTCCGTGCCTATCCGCATTAATCCGTGTAATTCGCGCACGTCTTGAATTCGTGCACGCTTGCCACTCCGTGGGATTCACACGGAATAGACGGATTAGCGCGGATAAGAGGTCATGTAACTCCAGATACGAGCCACATGCGGATACTCGAGCGATCTTTCTTGCGAGTGCGGTTTACTACCGATTGCGTGGGTTCCAGGCGGAGGATGAAAAAATTCCTCAGGCCACATCACTCATCGGGCGCACCCGGGGAGGAGGAAGGGGCCGGCCTTCGGATTCGAAATGCGTGATAATATCCTCAACGACCGCGCACAGATCGCGATAAACCTGCAGTGGATCATCGCCGTGGATCCCGCTCATCAGATCCGGACACTTCCCAAGGTATGCCTGATCCTCTTCGCTCCACTCCACCCATTTGTGATATTTATCGCTTGTTTTCATTTCTGAACCTCCGTGATTGCCCGCTGAACTTGTCTTTCCTGATATGGTTTCGCATCGTCTCCCGGTTGGCCACTGAGTGTTACCGCACCAGAATACTACAGGTGAGAGAGGTTGCATGCAACGTCTATTGACACTGCGACCGGTATCCAGTATTTTAGCGTTGTCGCTTGTTCGTACAGTTTTTCTTTTGCGCGATTTATTTTTCCGGCACCGCCGGACGTTCGTTATTCCCGAAAGGTTACCGCCATGGCCGACCCCACTGAATTCGAAACGATCTTTCGTGAGCTTCGGCTCATCTATACCTCCCTCCAGCACAAACTTGTCATCCTCAAGGACGAGACCGGTGAATTCTACGCCAACACCGCCAAGCCCTGGAAGGACGGACGCGACCTCTGCTTCGGCAGCATCAGCATCGGCAAGAGCTACGTCAGCTTCCATCTGATGCCGGTGTATATGTTCCCCGATCTCCTCGACGGCACGTCGGATGAACTACTCAGGCGCATGCAGGGGAAATCGTGTTTCAATTTCACGAAATACGATCGATCGTTGCTGCGTGAATTGGCCACCCTCACCAAGATCTCGTTCGTGCGGATGCAGAACGAAGGTTATGCCTGAGCCGCTCGACACGACACCGCACGGCCGCGCTTCCGATGGACGTATGCCCGTGCTGTTTATCGGACATGGTTCGCCGATGAATGCGATCGTCGATTCCGATTTCACACGTACGCTGTCGGCGCTCCCAGACAGCGTACCGGTCCCGAGGGCGATCCTGGTAATTTCGGCGCACTGGCTGACACGGGGAACGCGCGTCACCTCCACCCAACGGAACACCCAGCTCTTCGATTTCGCCGGCTTCCCCGAAGAGCTGTCTCGCATCAAATACACACCGCCAGGCGACATCGCCCTCGCGGAGCGCATTTGCGGATTGCTCTCGCCTGACGCCGCGTCCGATCCGTTCCGTCCCATCGATCACGGCTGCTGGACGGTACTGAGCCGGATGTATCCCGATGCGGGCATTCCCGTGCTGCAGCTAAGCATCGACGCCAAAGCGGAACCAGCGGCGCTTGTCGCCATGGCATCGAAGCTGCGTTCTCTCCGCACGCGGGGCGCCCTGATACTTGCGAGCGGCAATATCGTGCATGCTCTCGGCGCGTTGCAACCCGAACCCTCCGCGCAGGTTCCCGGCTGGGTGACCGCCTTCGATGATGCGGTGGCGCAGGCGTTGGAGCACGCGGATATTCCGTCACTCGTCGCATGGGAGCAATTCCCTTTCGCCGAGCGCGCCGTACCGGAACCGTCCCACTACCTCCCGCTCCTCTACGCCGCCGGTCTGCGTCTCCCCGACGACCGCCTCACATGGATACATACCGGCATGGAGTACGGCAGTATCTCCCTGCGAAGCTTCATGCTGCGACCCGATCCCTGATACTTCGCGTTTCGTTACACATCGCCTCCTGGGTCACCTCCCCTCGCGGGGGTGGAGGGGAAAAATGGGGGTCGCACCGCAGTATTGAGGCACAGATAATAGATTTTTTTTGATCTGATTCCCGGGATGCCAATGCGACTGAGCATGAGGGGCACGCAATGCTTCATCGCCTGAAAATGTATGCATTGGTAACATCTACCTCCAAAAAAAAC
The DNA here is from genome assembly GCA_964371045.1 of uncultured Chromatiales bacterium. Lineage (GTDB taxonomy): Bacteria > Bacteroidota > Ignavibacteria > SZUA-365 > SZUA-365 > JAOSJT01. The sequence goes on from CAYJMN010000017.1 coordinate 52,488, forward strand.
CCGCTGTAAACCGTGCGTGCTTCAACGTATCCGAATATTCTTGACTATAGTCCACGATTATCCTATTATTGCAGTTTCGCCATGATTCTGTGAGGCTCGTATGAGGTTGCCCAGGGATTGCATGTGGGGGTTTCCACTCCTTCTTGTTGCGCTTCTGTCTCAACCGCTGACCGCGCAGGGCTATCCCTGGGCCTTCATGCCAATGTGCGTCGGGGACGAGACGTGGTGGATCAGTGTTTCCGACTCGGGGGCGGGGCATACCTTGCCGGTGTTCACCTCCATGCGCATCGATCGCGATACAGTGATTGAGGCGCAGCGCTATTTTTACGTCGACTTCCCGGCGGAGGCAGGCATCGCGGAAGGATGGATACGCTCCGACAGCGCTGGACTGCATGTGTGGAACGGTACATCGGAACAGCGCATACTGCCCTCATGGGTAAGTGAGGGAGACCTGGTGAATGGCGTGAAGGTCACAGCGATTACCTACGTGAGGACGCCATTCGGCGATGCACGTTCATTCACGTTACAAAGCGGTGGCGGGGTGACCTGGACCGACGGCATCGGCCTTTGGGCATTCAACCGCATCGTGGGTGGCCGCAGCAGAACATTCACCTGGATGGCCAGAAATGCCTGTGGAGCGACGCCGCACCGCGAGCCGGCGGGCTTCACCGCGCCGATACGCGACGGCGACATCCTCGTTCACCGTCTGAAGTCGGAAGAGCAGCCCGAGCTGGGATTCCAGATTCTCGCCGCAAGGAAAGGGACCGGCGGCAGGGAGTGGATAGCGGCGACGTCCATGCACCACGGACGGCGCGAGAACAGGAATTTTTTCATCACCATGTCACCGGCCGGAATGGTGCACTATGAGGGGAACGACCGCTACGGTGTACAGCCACGTTTGGACTATTACCCCACCTACCTTCCCCCGGTTGATGAATTCACGGTCGGCAATTGCGTGATGAGGGTCGTCGCGCGATTTGATACAATCATTTTTTCCGAAACAGTCGACGCCTTTACGCTGAAGAGCACACGAAGCGACCTCGACAGGGTGATCACCATAGCGGACCGTTTCGGTCTGGTGTATGAACGTGTGCAGGGTTTGGAGGCGGTGCTCCATAGCGCCGTGATCAACGGAAAAAAGTATAACCGCACGCAGGAACGGCGTCGATTTCTACCGCTGTGCTCCGGCAGCACCTTCGCCTACCGGAGATTCGGGCCGGAAAACAATGACGTCGGCTACACCTCCATGAGAGACACCACCGCGCAGGGTGTTCCGGCAGTCTCCTTCTCGCTGCCCGCCATGCCGGTACCAGGCCGCTCCATCATGATGACTGCACTCGATGGGTCGTACCGCGACACCGTGGAGGGAGTGCTGGACGGAAACGGCGAGCTTGTTCTGCCCGCCGCAGTCGACCTTGGCGACCGCGCTCCAACAGGTATCGTCGTGTCGATCGGGCAGCGAGTGGTATTCGGAGCACTCCGGGCCTTCCTTGCCACTGTGGATATCGACAACTACGCCCTCCGCGAAGATATGCTCGTCGAGAATATCGGTCTGTACTCTTCGCGCCTGGATGAACAATACGGTGGCACGTTTGAATGGCGTCTTCTCGGTGGAGTGATATGCGGAGAAGCAGTGGGTGTGACTTCCGAAGTCGCCGATCTCGCCGGGGGCGCGACGGCTCCACGGATCGAGCTGTACCCGAATCCCGCGACAGCCGGCGGCACCGTGCATATAGGAATCGTTGCCGGGGCACCAGCGCATGGACGGCTGTTGCTGCGCGACATGCTCGGCAGGATTGCGATGGATGAAATCGTAGCACTCGTCCCGGGTATGAACGCAATTACTCGGAGCAGCCGCGGTCTCGCTCCGGGCGTGTACGCGGTGTCGCTTACGATGGACGCGGCGCATATTTCGACGCTGCTGTTGCTTCGTTGAGCATGCGCCCGATGCACCGCCCGGAAACGCATCGATGACTTCATTCGGTGCCGATGCCCGAAGCGGGATGGGTTGTAGTTATTTACGGAACGCGTGAGGCTGAACCAACGCCATAGAACAGAGGCTTCCGATGAACAGGAAACAAAGAATTTCGCTGCTGAGTCTTGCGATCCTCGCTTGCGCAATGCAGGGACTGGCATTTGGACAATCGTCCGAAGACGCATTCATGCCGCTGTGCGTCGGCGATGTGTCTTCATGGATACGTATTCGGATGCAGACGCAGACGCAGCGGTATTGGCCTCCGACGCTGTTCAGTAGCAGCATCGAGCGTGATACCACGATCAGCGGAGAGCAGTATGCATACGTGTCGTTCCCCCCGGAAGCGGAAATTCCGGAGGGGTGGATGCGGTCGGATAGCGCGGGACTGTATCTCCGTAGAGGAGAAGGTGATTCGCTGATCGTACCTGCCTCTGCGGATATCGAGGAGCGCGTTTCCGGCGGTAAAGTGATCGATACATTCACAGTGAGTACGCAATACGGAACATTGCCGGCGTACAGGGTGGTGCGCGCATCGTTTCCATCCAGAAGGTTGTACTGGACCTGGGTACGCGGCCTGGGACTGTGGGAAATCACGGTCAGTCAAGGCTCCGAGGTTACGCATTTTCATTTCCTGTCGGGCATGCGCTGCGGGAAGGGTTCGGAAAATTTACCCGTGGTGTTCGACGTTCCACTACGCCTCGGCGACATAGTCGTGCACAAGCTCTCGGACGTCAGCGGGGCGGAGCTGGGTTATCGGGTGCAGAGCGCCGTCGATGCTCTTTTCGGACCACGCTGGATTATCTCGAATCCTCCCGACGGGGGTGGCCACGCATTGAGAAATTTCGTGGTGACGGTCGACACCGACGGGCAGGTCCGCTATCAGGCAAATGATATGCTGGGCACCGGTCAGGCGTTCGTGTCCTATCCGGCGTATAGCCCCGCGCTCGACACGGTAGTGATGGACGGCTTACCTTATTTCGTCACTGCGCGCTTCGATACGACGATATTCTCCGACACCGTCAGGGCCTTCGCACTGCGCAGTACGGATCAGCTTGCTCCCAGGACGGTGATAATCGCGGATCGCTTCGGCATGGTGTATGAAAAGGCGGGCGGGGTAGTCGCTTCGCTGCACAGCGCGGTCGTCAACGGGAGGAAGTACAACAGGAACACCGTGCGGCGGCGCTTTCTCCCGTTGTGCGACAGCAGTGTATTTGAATACAAAATGATCGGACCATTCTCACATGGATTTGGTCGTATGAAGATCCGGGACAGTACCTTCCTCGGTGTGACCTCCCTATTCTACGGACCGCCGGGTATGGCCGTCTTGGGTGGGTCCTCTATGCGTTATCCGATGCGAGGGTTGTTCACCGAGCAAGCCGACGGCGTGTATGACAGCAAGAGGAAGCTGGTATTTCCCTTTGAAGCCAATCTCGGGGATACGATGAGGACCGGCGTCGTTATTGGACTGGAACAACGTGAAGTGCTCGGCGGACTGCGCTGGACCATGCATACAGCTGAAATATGGGATGACATTCTCAGGCGTGATGTGTATGTGGAAGATGCAGGACTGTATTCGTCGGATATCGAGGAAGCCGGGACAGGACGATTTACATGGACGCTGACGGGCGCAATTGTATGCGGAGAGGCCTTCGGCGAGGTGCTCGCTATGGACGAAGCATATCCGCGATCCATCGCGTCGAACGTCACGGCCTATCCCAATCCCGCGCCCGCCGGCTCGGGAAGGATTTTCATAAACGTACAGGCGGCATCGCAAGGAATCGCAAGCCTGACCGTTGTCGATTTGCTCGGACGCGTCAGGATGGCGTCGGAAACCTTCGTGCGCGATGGATCGCATGCCATACCCGTTTCCATTTCGTCTCTCGAACCCGGAATGTACATGCTAGTTGTAATAACCGGACAGCACAGGACCTGGACACGGCTGATGATCCGATGAATGACATACGCTGGTAGCTGCATCCGCGGGGTCGTGAGAAAACGACCTCGCGTAGCGCTTTCAATTTTTATTGGCGATGAATCCCTTCCGGTTATCATCGCGCGACCACCCTGACCTTGACATGAAACAAGCATACAGGTGACACATGCGAAAGCAGCTCGGAAGCACGATTCTTTTCATCCTCGCGCTGAGCATCGCGCTCGCCCATACGGGCACGGCCCAGGTCAGCGACGTCTCCGACACCTTATGGTCCATCGTCGTGCCCACGGCAGCGGCGATCGACATCGATATGGGGCAGGTGCTTGTGAATGACAGCCGCGACTCGGTGGTGACTGCGTTCTTGACGAATACCGGGCCTGTGGATATCAATATCGAGGATATACGGTTTTTCGGGGCCGATGCGGGGATGTTCTCCCTGGTTTCCGGCATCCCACCGTTCGATATCGCAATGGGCGCGACAAGGGAGGTGGAGTTCCGTTTTTCGCCGTCATCCATCGGAGTGAAAACGGCGACGATCCTCGTGCATACGCAGATCGACACTTTGACGCAATCCATACGCGGCGAAGGCGTTCTGCCGCAGGTCGAGGTCCTCGCGGATCTTGTGGATTTTGGAGCGGTGCTGGTGGGTGCGATGAAGGACACCGTCGTTACCGCCGTGATACGCAACAGCGGCGGCGGCACGGTCGCGATTTCGGGTAGCGGGCAACTCGGTCCGGATATGACGCAATTCTCCGTGCTCTCAGGGGGCGAGGCGTTCATGCTCGGGGCGGGTGAATCCCACACCATGCAACTGCGTTTCGCGCCCACGGCGCCCGGCCGTACGAGCGGTCGTCTGGGCTTGTATCACGACGGCGTGGGTTCACCCGCCGAAGTGCATCTGTTCGGCGAGGGTGTTGGGTTGGCAGGAATGGCGACGCTGGGTCTGGATACGATCCGCGCGGCCGCGGGCGAGCTGGTGGAGATTCCCGTGTACCTGCGCTCACAGCAAAACCTGGCGCTCACTGGCGCGACGGGCTTTTTTGCCGACCTGCGCTTCAACGCCACGCTGCTGTCGCCAACGGGCGCGACGCCGCAAGGAAGCATCCTCAATGGTGAGCGTCTTATTTCGCTCGACAATATGCCCGTGCAAGCCGATGCCGGCGGTGTACTCGCGCGCTACTCCTTCATCGCCATGCTGGGCGACGCGGAAGGCACGCCATTGCATCTGGAAAATTCCTTCGCCGTGGGCGGCAATGTGGCCGTTGCGGAAATCCCCGGCTACTTCCACCTCACCGACGTCTGCCGCGAGGGCGGCACGCGCTTGTTCCATCAAAGCGGCGTTGCGGGGTTGCGGCAGAACTGCCCGAATCCTTTCAACGCCACAACAATGATTGAATACGAGGTGATCGAGAATGGTCCGACGAGTCTGCACTTGATCGACCTATTGGGCCGGATCGTGGCGGTGCTGGTGGACGGTGCCGTTGAGGCTGGGCGTTACAGCGTCAGCTTCGATGCCTCAGCGCTATCTTCGGGGACCTACCTCTACGTATTGCAGACTCCGACGCAGCGTTTTCACAAGCTGATGGAGGTGGCGAAGTGACACAGATCAGAAAGATCGTCACCCTGAGCGGAGTGCCTGCATTAAAACGTGTGATTGATGCACGAACGTTCGCAGGCATCCCGCTACTGCGGGAAAGGGCGGCGTTCGGCTTTCTCGGTGTTAACAAGCCCGGTCTCCTCGATGTCATGAGCAGCGCAGTGCCGAAGAAAATGCTCGGATCAATGGGAAATGCGTTTCCCGGCGTTCCGCTACCGCGGAAAAGCACCGCGTCCGGATTCCTCGGTGATTGCAAACCCAGACCCCATGATGTCATGAGCAGATGCGCAAGACTCGCGATGCTTCTGTTTTTCCTGACATGCGCATCGTCGCTTTTCGCTCAATCCCTGACGGTCTTCGACATCGACGCATCGGCGTATCCCGTGATGCGGGCGAAATTCTACGCCTTCGATGCGAGCGGCAATCAGCTCATGAGCCTCTCGCCCGGCGACCTGCAATTGCGCGAGGACGGTATGGTGCGTACGGTGACGCGTGTGACGTGTCCAGCGGTATCACCGTTCATGGCGATTTCCTCGGTGCTGTCGATAGACAGATCGAGTTCGATGTCGGGCACGAGAATGCAGGCCGCAAAGGTCGCCGCGCGGGAGTGGATTGGCGCGCTGATCCTCGGCCACTCCGAATGCGCAGTCACGAGTTTCAATGATCGCTCTTTCATCAGCCAGGATTTCACCACGGACCGCGCAGCGCTGCTGATGACGGTTGATGCGCTCAACCCTCACGGTAGCACGGATTTCGATGCGGCATTGTTGTCTCCTCCCGCCGGGGCGCTGGAAGTGTGCACCCGTGGAAAGAGCAGGAAGGTGATCGTTTTCATGTCCGATGGTAACGGAAGCATGCTACGTCAGACTGAGATTATCGCCGAAGCGCAGCGACAGGGCGTGACCGTGTACGCTTTGATGCTCGGCATGCCCGCGCCGCGGTCGGTCAAGGATATATGCGCGGCGACGGGCGGGCTGTATTTCGAGCTCATCACGACGGAAGCGGAGGCCGCGGACGCCTACCGACACATTCTGCACGTGTCCCAAGGCGGTTCGTCCTGCGAGGTAGAGTGGACGAGCGCCGGATGCGGGCTGTCCCGCGAGCTGGAGCTGGAACTCTCACTTCCTGCGGTGAGGGCGAAGCAGCGCTACGCGGTACCTTCATCTGTGCTACCGCAGCTCGTGTACACACCGTCGCGCTCGCTCCATTTCGGTGGAGTCGCGCCGGGCACGACGTCGCAGCAACAAATGGCGTTGACGGCGCAGGGCGCTGCGGTTCGCATCGATGCGGTGACGGTGGACAACCCACTCTTCAGCATAGTCGATTACGGTGGTACCACACCGCCGTTTACCTTGGGCGCTGGGGAAGGCAGAACGCTGAGCGTGGAGTATGCGCCCACGGATTCGACCTACGCCTTCTGCCGCATCGATTTGGAGAGCGATGCCTGCTTCGGGACGTCCTTTTACACGGACGGCGGCTGGCGGGGGAAGTTGGCGCCGCAGGCGACCGTGAGAGTCGTGCACCCGAACGGAGGTGAGCGCCTGGTGGCGGGCAGCGAAGCGGAGCTGATCTGGGAGGGCGTGATGCCGGAGGACACGGTGCGGCTGGAGTACTCCGTGGATGGTGGCGCGGGCTGGCTGCGCATCAGCGATGAAGCAACAGGTCTGCGACATCCGTGGCGCGTCCCCAAACAGCCGAGCGACCGCTGCCTGCTGCGCGTGACCACCGTAAGGCGGCCAGTCTTCATCGGCGACATGGCACTGATTCCGCCCGGAACGTTTCGCATGGGCAACATCACCGAGCATCCGGACGGAAACAGCGATGAAAAACCAGTACACGAAGTGACCATCACACAGCCCTTTCTGATGGCGCGCACTGAAGTGACGCAGAAGAAGTACGAAGCCGTGATGGGCAGCAATCCCAGTCGGTTCAAAGGCCCGGACCTGCCCGTAGAAAATGTGACCTGGTTGATCGCGGTGGCGTTTTGCAATGAACTATCGCGTCAGGAAGGACTTGCCCCCTGCTATAGCGGCAGCGCTCCGAACTTCGTGTGCGATTTCACGGCCAATGGCTACCGTCTGCCCACCGAAGCCGAATGGGAATACGCCTGTCGCGCCAGCACGGAAACGGATTTCTACACGGGAAACATGGCGAACAGCATTTGTACGCCGTTGGATCCCGCTCTTGACAATGCAGGATGGTACTGCGGAAATGAAAACACGAAGACCTGCAACGTTGCACAAAAACAGCCGAATGCATTTGGCCTCTACGACATGCACGGAAATGTATGGGAATGGTGCTGGGATTGGTATGGCAGTGATTTTTACGCATGGGGCCCGGCGGAGGACCCCAGCGGACCCGCCCCTCCGGGAAACTACCGTGTTCTCCGCGGCGGCGCCTGGCGGGAGCATGCGAGGCACTGCCGGTCCTCGTGCCGGAAATCCAAAGCTCCCTATGAGTATAACGGCTTAGGTTTTCGTGTCGTGAGGAAATACTAGTTACCCGCTATCCTTCGCGATTTTACCCTTTGCACTGTCATCGAATTCTTTAGAGGTCAGAAAAATGAGAGCACCAATTATCACCTTCGCAATACTCCTGACGCTGCTCGCACCTTCGCTGTCCGCCCAAATAAGCGACGTTTCGGATAGTCTCTGGTCCATTGTCGTGCCTACGGCCGCGGCGATCGATATCGATATGGGGCAGGTGCTCGTCAACGACAGCCGCGACTCGGTGGTGACGGCGTTCTTGACGAATACCGGGCCCGTGGATATCACTATCGAGGACATCCGGTTTTCCGGCGCGGATGCGGGGATGTTTTCGTTGGTCTCCGGCATCCCGCCGTTCGACATCGCAATGGGCGTGACAAGGGAGGTAGAATTCCGATTCTCGCCCTCCTCCGTCGGTGTGAAAACCGCGACGATATTCGTGCATACGCAGATCGACACGCTCGCGCAATCTATTCGCGGCGAAGGTGTGCTACCACAGATCGAGGTGCTCGCGGACCTGGTGGATTTCGGAGCGGTGCTCGTCGGTGGGATAAAGGATACCGTCGTCACCGCCGTGATACGCAACAGCGGCGGAGGCACGGTAGCGATTTCGGGTACCGGGCAACTCGGTCCGGATATGACGCAATTCTCCGTGATCTCTGGAGGCGGGGCATTCATGCTCGGAGCGGGTGAATCCCATACCATGCAACTGCGCTTCGCTCCCACGGCTCCCGGCCGTACGAGCGGACGCCTGGGCTTGTATCACGACGGCGTGGGTTCCCCGGCCGAAGTGCATCTCTTCGGCGAGGGTATTGGGCTGGCGGGCGTGGCGACTCTCGGGCTGGACACGATACGCGCGGCCGCGGGCGAGCTGGTGGAGATTCCCGTGTACCTGCGCGGCCAACAGAACCTGGCGCTCACCGGTGCGACGGGCTTTTTCGCGGACCTGCGCTTCAACGCAACGCTGCTTTCACCGACCGGCGCTACGCCGCAGGGACGTATCCTCAATGGTGAGCGTAGTATTTCGCTCGACAATATTCCAGTCCAGCCAGATGCCCGTGGCATACTCGCACGCTATTCCTTCATCGCCATGCTGGGCGACGCGGAAGGCACGCCACTGCATCTGGAAAATGCATTCGCCGTGGGAGGCAATGTGGCCGTTGCGGAAATCCCCGGCTACTTCCTGCTGACCGACATCTGCCGCGAGGGCGGTACGCGTCTGTTCCATCAGAGCGGCGCGGCGGGTCTGCGCCAGAATCGCCCGAATCCCTTCAACGCGACGACCGTCATCGAATACGAAGTGGTCGAGAATGGTCCCACGCGTCTGCATGTGATGGATCTACTAGGCAGGACCGCGGCGGTGCTGGTGGAAGGTACAGTGGAAGCCGGGCGCTACACGGTCGCCTTCGATGCCTCGGCGCTATCGTCGGGGACCTATCTCTACGTTTTGCAGACGCCGACGCAACGCTTTCACAAGCTCATGGAGGTGGCGAAATGAAACCGGCTAACATCTCACTGCGACCCACCTGGAAGATGAGCCTACTGTTGTTCCTTGCATGCACATCATCGCTTTTTTCCCAATCCCTGACGGTCTTCGGCGTCGACGCATCGGCATATCCGACGATGCGGGCGAAGTTCTACGCCTTTGATGCGAACGGAAATCAGCTCACGGGCCTCTCGCCCGGTGATCTACAGTTGCGCGAGGACGGTATTGCGCGTACGATCACGCGGATATCGTGTCCGCCTGTATCCCCGCCCGTGGCGATTTCCTCCGTGCTGACGATAGACGTTTCGATTTCGATGTTAGGTGCGCGCATACAGGTGGCGAAGGCGGGCGCGCGGGCATGGATCGACGCCCTGGCGCCCGGCCGATCGGAATGCGCGCTAACCAGTTTCGACGAATGCGCCTACCTCAATCAGGATTTCACCACGGACAGGACGGTGCTGCTGCAGGCCATCGATGCGTTGAGTTGGGGTGGTGGCACGGATTTCGATGCAGCTCTTCTTACACCCCCGGCAGGTGCTCTCGAAGTAAGCAAACGAGGGCAATACAGAAAAGTGATTGTTTTCCTGTCCGATGGTGCTGGAAAGATGGAGCAACAGAGCGAGATCATCGCTGAGGCGCGTCGGCAAAACGCGACGATATACGCGCTAATACTGGGCATGTCCGCGCCGAAGCCGGTCATTGATATCTGCGCCGCGACCGGCGGGGTGTATTTCGAACATGTCAGCACGGAAGCGGAGGCGACGGATATGTTCCTGCGCATTCTACAGATTGCCCAGGGAGGTGCTCCCTGTGAACTAGAGTGGACGAGCGAAGGATGCGCAGCATCCCGGACCCTGGAGGTGACGCTCACCAGTCCGGCGGCGACAGCGAGCGTGAACTATGTGATACCTTCGTCCGTGGTGCCGCATCTGGTGTACACGCCGTCGCGCTTTCTTCGTTTCGGTGGAGTCGCGCCGGACACGCAGTCTCTACAGCAAGTGACGCTGACGGCGCAGGGCGGTACCGTACGCATCGACGCGGTGACCGTGACGCACCCGCGATTCAGCATAATCGATTACGGTGGTGCCGCACCGCCATTCACGCTGGCTATGGGACAGAGTCGGACGCTGCGCGTGGCGTTCGCACCGACGGATTCCACCTATTCGAATTGCCGCTTCGAGGTGCAGAGCGATGCCTGTCTCGGTACCGCATTTTACGCCGACGGCGGTTGGCCGGGAAAGCCGGCGCCGTTGGTAACCGTGACAGTCCTCCGCCCGAACGGCGGCGAGATCTTCGTAGCCGGAAGCCAGGAGGAATTGACCTGGGAGGGCGTGATGCCGGAGGATTCGGTGCGCCTGGAGTACTCCGTTGACGGTGGCACGACCTGGCAGGAGATTCGTGATGGTGCCACGGGTCTGCGGCATGCGTGGCGCGTCCCCAAGCAGCCGAGCGAGCGCTGCCTGTTGCGCGTGACCGCCGACACCCGACCGACTATCATCGAAGACATGGCGCTCATCCCTGCAGGGACCTTCCGCATGGGAGACATCACTGGTACGGGATACATCGGTGAAAGACCCGTACACGAAGTAACCATCACGCGACCCTTTCTTATGTCCCGCACTGAGGTGACGCAGGAGCGGTACGAAGCCGTGATGGGCAGCAATCCCAGTTCTTTCAAAGGTCCGGATCTGCCTGTTGAGCAAGTGAGCTGGTACGACGCGGTGCAGTTTTGCAATGAACTCTCGCGCCTGGAAGGACTCGACCCTTGCTACATTGGCAGCGATACGAACATCGTCTACGATTTCACGGCCAACGGCTACCGTCTCCCCACCGAGGCCGAGTGGGAATACGCCTGTCGCGCGGGTACGGAAACGGATTTCCATACGGGCAACATGACGAGTCCATGGGGTTTTGACCCCGCTCTGGACCGCGCGGGTTGGTTTAACCAGAACTCTCGATTAACCTCGCATCCGGTCGGCGGAAGGGAGCCTAACGCTTTCGGTCTTTACGACACACACGGAAACGTGTGCGAATGGTGCTGGGACTGGTGTGGTGACGGATACTACGCAGCCAGCCCGGCCGATGACCCCCGCGGACCGGCATCGGGAAGTTACCGTGTTACCCGCAGCGGCTCCTGGTGCAACTTTGCTAGGGACTTCCGTTCCGCAGCCCGGGATGACCGCAGTCCCAGTGGTCGGAGCAATACCCGCGGTTTTCGTGTCGTGAGGACTTATTAGTTACCCTTTACCCTTCGCACATTCTTCGAAATCCTTGTGGAGATCAGAAACCATGAAAGCACAGAATATCACCTTCGCAATACTCCTGACTCTGCTCGCTTCGTCGCTGTCCGCGCAAGTCAGCGACGTGTCGGATAGTCTCTGGTCCATCGTCGTGCCGACGGCCGCAGCCATCGATATCGATATGGGGCAGGTGCTTGTCAACGACAGCCGCGACTCGGTGGTGACGGCGTTCTTGACGAATACCGGTACTGTGGATATCAGTATCGAGGACATCCGGTTTTCCGGAGGCGATGCGGGGATGTTCTCGCTGGTCTCCGGAATCCCGCCGTTCGACATCGCAATGGGAGCGACAAGGGAGGTGGAATTCCGATTCACGCCATCCTCCGTCGGTGTAAAAACGGCCACCATCTTCGTGCACACGCAGATCGACACGCTCACGCAATCTATTCGAGGCGAAGGTGTGCTGCCGCAGATCGAGGTGCTGGCGGACCTGGTGGACTTCGGCGCGGTGCTTGTCGGGGCGATGAAGGACACTGTCGTCACCGCCGTGATACGGAACAGCGGCGGCGTCACGGTAGCGATCTCGGGTACCGGGCAACTCGGTCCGGATATGACGCAATTCTCCGTGCTCTCCGGTGGTGGCGCGTTTATGCTCGGAGCGGGTGAATCTCATACAATGCAACTGCGTTTCGCGCCCACCGCTCCCGGCCGTACGAGCGGTCGCCTGGGATTGTATCACGATGGCGTGGGTTCTCCGGCCGAAGTGCATCTGTTTGGCGAAGGTGTTGGGCTGGCGGGCATGGCGACGCTCGGGCTTGATACGATACGCGCGGCCGCGGGTGAGTTGGTCGAGATTCCCGTGTACCTGCGCAGCCAACAGAATTTGGCGCTCACCGGCGCGACGGGCTTCTATGCGGACCTGCGCTTCAACGCGACGCTGCTGTCGCCAACGGGAGCGACGCCGCAGGGAAGCATCACCGCGGGTGAACGCAGCATTTCGCTCGATAATATTCCCGTGCAGCCCGGTGTCGATGGTGTTATCGCGCGCTACTCCTTCATCGCCATGCTGGGCGACGCTGAGGGCACGCCCCTGCATCTGGAGAATGCCTTCGCCGTGGGCGGCAACGTGGCCGTTGCGGAAATCCCCGGCTACTTCCTGCTCACCGACATTTGCCGCGAGGGCGGCACGCGTCTGTTTCATCAGAGCGGCGTCGCGACGCTGCGGCAGAATCGCCCGAATCCCTTCAACGCGACGACGATGATTGAATACGAGGTGGTCGAGAACGGTCCGACGCTTCTGCATGTGATGGACCTACTAGGCAGGACCGCCGCGGTGCTGGTGGACGGCATCGTTGAGGCTGGCCGTTACAGCGTCGCCTTCGATGCCTCGGCGCTATCGTCGGGGACATATCTGTATGTATTGCAAACGCCGACGCAGCGCTTCCACAAGCTGATGGAGGTGGCGAAATGAAACAGGCTAGCATCTCACTGCGACGAATCTGGATCGCGGGCCTATGGCTGTTCCTTGCGTGCGCACCATCGCTTTTCTCTCAATCCCTGACAGTTTTCAACATCGATGCATCGGCCTACCCGGTAATGCGGGCGAAGTTCTACGCCTTCGATGCGGACGGAAATCAGTTGTCGGGCATCGCGCCCGGTGACCTGCTATTGCGCGAGGACGGCATCGCGCGTACGATCACGCGAGTGTCGTGTCCACCGGCGCAGCCGCCGACAGCGATTTCTTCCGTGCTGACGATAGACGTATCGGGCTCGATGGCGAGCCCGATGTCGGGACCGCGCCTTCAAATGGCCAAATCCGCTGCGCGGGCATGGATTGGCTCGCTGCTCCTCGGCCGCTCCGAATGCGCGGTCACAAGTTTCAATGATCGCGCTTTCGTCAACCAAGATTTTACCACGGACCGCACCGCGCTACTGATGGCGGTTGATGCGCTGCACGCCGAAGGGATGACCAATTATGACGTGGCATTGCTTACGCCGCCAGCGGGTGCGTTGGAAGTGTGCAAGGGCGCAAGAAGCAAACGCGTCGTGGTTTTCCTCTCCGACGGACTCCCCACCAACCCGCCGCGACAGACGGAGATCATTGCCGAGGCGCAGAGGTTGAACGCTACGATATATGCGGTGATGCTGGGCATGCCCGCGACGCAGTCGGTGAAGGACATTTGCGCCGGGACTGGCGGACAGTATTTCGAACATATCACCACGGATACGGAGGCGATGGATATTTACCTCCGAATTTTACAGAGTGCACAAGGCGGTGCGCCCTGCGAACTGGAGTGGACGAGTTCCGGATGCGCAACTACGCGAATGCTGGAGGTGACGCTATTAAATTCAGTAGTAGAGGAGAAGGTGCGATACGAAGTTCCATCGGCTTTTCTCCCTCACCTTGCATACACCCCGTCGCGTTCGCTGCGTTTTGGTGGCGTCGCGCCGGGCACGCAGTCGCAGCAACAGGTGACGCTGACAGCGCTAGGCGAACCGTTGCGCATCGACCGCGTGACGGTCAACAATCCGCGTTTCAGCATACTCGATTACGGTGGCACTGCGCCGCCTTTCACACTGGAAGCGGGACGAAGCCGGACGCTGCGCGTGCAGTATGCGCCCGGGGATTCCACGTACACATATTGCCGAATCGCGTTGCAAAGCAACGCCTGTTTCGCAACGTCGTTTTACGCAGACGGCGGTTGGCGTGGGAAGCTGGCGCCGCTGGTGACCGTCGATGTGCTCCGTCCGAACGGGGGTGAGATCTTCGCCGTGGATAGCGATGAGGAGTTGACATGGGAGGGCGTGATGCCGGAGGAGAAGGTGAAGCTGGAGTTTTCCACCGACGGCGGCTCGAGTTGGATGTCGATCACCGGCGAGGCCACTGGTTTGCGGCACGTATGGCGTGTGCCGAGGTCGCCGAGCGATCGCTGCCTTCTGCGCGTGACCGCCGATACCCGACCGATCGTCATCGGCGACATGGCCCTCATCCCGGCGGGAACATTCCGTATGGGGAATATCACTGCTTATCCGGAAGGAAGCGCCTACGAAACGCCTGTGCATGAGGTGACGATCTCACGTGCGTTTTTGATGGGAATCACGGAAGTGACGCAAGCGGAGTATGATGCCGTGATGTGGAGCAATCCCAGTTACTTCAAAGGGCTCGACCTACCCGTGGAAGGTTTGTATTGGTTCGAAGCCGTGAGCTTCTGCAATGAGCTTTCGCGCAGACAAGGATTGGACACCTGCTATAGCGGGAGCGGTACGAACATTGTCTGCGATTTCACGGCCAACGGCTATCGTCTGCCCACCGAGGCCGAGTGGGAATACGCCTGCCGCGCTGGTACGGAAACGGATTTCTATACCGGCAACGAGACGCATTCGGGATCCTCGCCACTTGATCCCGCTCTCGATCGTGTGGGCTGGTATTCCGGCAATTCGGGAATGAGCACGCATCCCGTCGGCGAAAAAGAACCGAACGCTTTCGGCCTCTACGACATGCACGGAAATGTGAGTGAATGGTGCTGGGATTGGTTCGGGAGGTCGTATTACACATCCGATCCAGTCGTTGATCCGATTGGACCGGGGATGGCGCCGTCAAAGGTTTTCCGTGGCGGGTCCTCAGCGGATAAGCCGTACGAGCTACGATCATCCTATCGTTACAGCCCTTCTCCCGCGCAGCGGAATTCCAACATGGGTTTTCGTGTCGTGAGGACGTACTGATTACTCTTTTGCGGTTTCCTCATTTACCCTTTGCACTTTCTTCGAAATTCTTTAGAGGTCAGAAAAATGAAAGCACCACACATCAGCTTCGCAATACTCCTCACATTGCTCGCTACTTCGCTGTCCGCACAAGTCAGCGACGTTTCGGATAGCCTCTGGTCCATCGTCGTGCCGACGGCCGCGGCGATCGATATCGACATGGGGCAGGTACTTGTGAATGACAGCCGCGATTCGGTGGTGACGGCGTTTCTGACGAATACCGGGCCTGTGGATATCAGTATCGAGGACATCCGGTTTTCCGGCGCCGACGCGGGGATGTTCTCGCTGGTCTCCGGCATACCGCCCTTCGACATCGCACAGGGCACGACAAGGGAGGTAGAGTTCCGTTTTACACCCTCCTCTATCGGAGTGAAAACGGCCACTATCCTCGTGCACACGCAGATCGACACGCTCACGCAATCCATACGCGGTGAAGGCGTGCTGCCGCGGATCGAGGTAGTTGCTGACTTGGTGGATTTCGGTGCTGTGCTTGTCGGTGCGATGAAGGACACCGTCGTTACCGCCGTGATACGCAACAGCGGCGGCGGCACGGTCGCGATCTCGGGTACCGGGCAACTCGGTCCGGATATGACGCAATTCTCCGTGCTGTCCGGCGGCGGGGCATTCGTGCTCGGAGCGGGTGAATCCCACACGATGCAACTGCGTTTCGCGCCCACCGCTCCCGGCCGGACGAGTGGTCGCCTGGGATTGTATCACGACGGCGTGGGTTCTCCGGCCGAGGTGCATCTCTTCGGCGAGGGTCTGGCGTTGGCGGGTATAGCGACGCTCGGCCTCGATACGATACGCGCAGCCGCAGGCGAGCTGGTGGAGATTCCCGTGTACCTGCGCAGCCAACAGGATTTGGCGCTTACCGGCGCGACGGGCTTTTTTGCGGACCTGCGCTTCAATGCGACGCTGCTTTCACCAACGGGCGCGACGCCGCAGGGAAGCATCGCGGCGGGCGAACGTATTATTCAACTTGACAATATCCCGGTACAGCCGGACGCCGGGGGGATTCTCGCGCGCTACTCCTTCATCGCCATGTTGGGCGACGCCGAAGGCACACCCCTGCATCTGGAAAACAGCTTCGCCGTGGGAGGCAACGTGGCGGTTGCGGAAATCCCCGGCTACTTCCACCTCACCGACGTCTGCCGCGAGGGCGGCACGCGCCTGTTCCATCAAAGCGGCGCGGCGGGTCTGCGCCAGAATCGCCCGAATCCCTTCAACGCGACAACAATGATTGAATACGAGGTGATCGAGAATGGTCCGACGAGTCTGCACGTGATGGACCTATTGGGCCGGATCGTGGCGGTGCTGGTGGATGGCGTCGTTGAGGCTGGCCGTTACAGCGTCGCCTTCGATGCCTCGGCGCTATCGTCGGGGACATATCTGTATGTATTGCAAACGCCGACGCAGCGCTTCCACAAGCTGATGGAGGTGGCGAAATGAAACAGGCTAGCATCTCACTGCGACGAATCTGGATCGCGGGCCTATGGCTGTTCCTTGCGTGCGCACCATCGCTTTTCTCTCAATCCCTGACAGTTTTCAACATCGATGCATCGGCCTACCCGGTAATGCGGGCGAAGTTCTACGCCTTCGATGCGGACGGAAATCAGTTGTCGGGCATCGCGCTCGGAGATCTGCAATTGCGCGAGGACGGTATCGCGCGTACGGTGACGCGGGCGTCGTGTCCGCCGGTGTCGCCGTCCCAGGCGATTTCCTCTGTGCTGACCGTAGATATATCGGGTTCGATGTTGGGCGCACGCATATCAGCCGCCCAAGTCGCAGCCTGTGCGTGGATCGGGGCGCTGCCTCTCGGCCGCTCGGAATGCGCGGTCACCAGCTTCAACAGCAGCGCCTACATCAACCAGGATTTCACCACGGACCGCGCGGCGCTGCGGCAGGCAGTGGTGGGACTGCGTGCTGGCGGCGGCACGAATTTCGATGCGGCTCTGTTATTTCCCCCTGCGGGCGCTCTCGAAGTATGCAAACGAGGCCAGTTCAGAAAAATAATTGTTTTCTTGTCCGATGGTGCTGCAAGCATGCGGGAACAGAGCGAGATCCTCGTCGAGGCACGTCGGCAGAACGTGACAATATATGCGGTCATGATGTACAGGGCCGCGCCGCAGCCGGTCCGGGATATCTGTGCCGCGACGGGCGGGGTGTATTTCGAGCATATCAACACGGAAGCGGAGGCGACGGAAATATATCTCCGCATTCTGCAAATGGCGCAGGGCGTTGCGCCCTGCGAACTGGAATGGACAAGCGACGGATGCTCAACAACCCGGGTTTTGGAAGTGACACTCTCCAGTCCGGTGGTTGCGGCAACTGCGAGCTACGAGATTCCATCGGCGTTGCTGCCGCAGCTCGTGTATACGCCGTCGCGTTCGCTGCGCTTCGGTGAAGTAACGCCCGGGACGCAATCTCGGCAGCAGGTGACGCTCACGGCTCAGGGAGGAGCGTTGCGCATCGAGCGCGTGACTGTGGACAACCCGCGCTTCAGCATTGCCGATTACGGAGGCGCAGATCCGCCGTTTACTTTGGGAGCTGGACAGAGCAGAACGCTGAGCGTGGAGTACACGCCCGCGGATTCGACCTACGCCTTCTGCCGCATCGAGGTGGAGGGCGACGCCTGCTTGGGGACGTCCTTTTACGCCGACGGCGGCTGGCTTGAGAAGCTGGCGCCGCAGGTGACCGTCAGAGTCGCGCACCCGAACGGAGGTGAGCGCCTGGTGGCGGGCAGCGAGGCGGAACTGATATGGCAGGGCGTGATGCCGGAGGACACGGTGCGGCTGGAGTACTCCGTTGACGGCGGAACGAGTTGGCAGCGCATCAGCGATGGTGCAACGGGTCTGCGGCATGCGTGGCGCGTCCCCAAGCAACCGAGCGACCGTTGCCTGCTGCGCGTGACGGCCGACGCTCGGCCGACATTCATTAGCGAGATGGCGCTGATCCCAGCCGGGACCTTCCGCATGGGCAATGTCACCGATCACCTTGCCGGAGACAGCGATGAAAAACCCGTCCACGAAGTGACCATCACGCGGCCCTTTCTGATGTCCCGCACCGAAGTGACGCAGGCGCAGTACGAAGCCGTGATAGGCAGCAATCCCAGTAGTCGTAAAGGCCCGGATCTGCCCGTCGAGCAAGTGACCTGGTACGACGCGGTGGAGTTCTGCAACGAACTTTCGCGCCGGGAAGGGCTGGATCCCTGCTACAGCGGCAGCGGAGCGAGCATCGTCTGCGATTTTACGGCCAACGGCTATCGTCTCCCCACCGAAGCCGAGTGGGAATACGCCTGCCGCGCCGGCACGGAAACGGATTTCCATACGGGCAATATGACGTATTCGGGCGCCTCGCCTCTCGATCCCGCTCTGGACCGTGCGGGTTGGTACGCCGGCAATTCCGGATCGCGCACGCATCCCATCGGAGAAAAAGAGCCCAATGCGTTCGGTCTCTACGACATGCACGGAAATGTGTGGGAATGGTGCTGGGATTGGCTCGCGGTCAATTACTACGCATCCAGCCCAGCCGATGATCCTCGTGGACCGGCATCGGGAATCGACCGTATTTTCCGCGGCGGCGCCTGGAACGACATTGCGAGGGTCTGCCGTTCCGCGGATCGGGTCAGCATCTATCCCGGTAGTCGGGACGCCTACGGCGGTTTTCGTGTCGTGAGGACGTATTAGTTACCCTTTGCCCTTTGCTCTTTGCTCTGTAACCCTTTGCACTTTTTCGATTTTGTTTGAGGTCAACAATGCGGTCCGCGCCAGAGAAAAACTTCAATTCGACGACCGTTATCGAATACGAGGTGATCGAGAAAGGTCCGACGAGTTTGTCCGTGATGGACATCCTGGGCCGGACCGCGGCGGCACTTGTGGACGGCATCGTGGACGCGGGACGCTACAGCGTCAGCTTCGACGCCTCGGCGATATCGTCGGGGACCTATCTCTACGTTCTGCACATACCGACGCAGCGTTTCCACAAGCTGAGGGAGGGGGTGAAATGAAACGGATCAATGCTTCACTTCCTCGCATCGTGATCGCGATGCTTCTTTTGTCCCTTGCGTGCGCGTCATCGCTTTTCTCTCAATCTATGACGGTCTTCGACATCGACGCTTCCGAGTATCCGACGATGCGGGCGAAGTTCTACGTCTTCGACGCTGACGGAAATCAGGTGTCGGGCATCGCATCCGGTGACCTGCAATTGCGCGAGGACGGCATCGCGCGTACGATCACGCGTGTGTCCTGTCCGCCGGGACCCCCGCCGTCCGCGCTTTCCTCTGTGCTGACGATAGACAAATCGAGTTCGATGTCTGGTCCGGGGATGCAGGCTGCGAAGTCGGCCGCGCGGACATGGATCGAGGCGCTGCCGCTCGGGCGTTCGGAATGCGCCGTCACCAGCTTCAACAGCGGCGCGTTCGTCAATCAGGACTTCACCACGGACCGCGCGGCGTTGCTGCGGGCGGTTCAAGCGCTCAGAACGGACGGTGGCACAAATTTCGACGCGGCATTGCTGACCCCTCCCGCCGGGGCGCTGGAAGTGTGCACTCGTGGAAGGAACAGGAAAGCGATCGTTTTTCTGTCCGATGGTCACGGAAACATGCGGCTTCAGAGTTCGATCATCGCGGAAGCGCTGTGGCAAAACGTGACGATACATGCCGTGATGCTCGGCACCCCAGCGCCGCAGTCGGTCAGGGATATTTGCGCGGCGACCGGCGGACTGTATGTCGAACACATCACGACGGAAGCGGAGGCTGCGGATGCCTACCGCCGCATCTTGCGTGCGGCGCAGGGCGGCTCGCCATGCGAAGTGGAGTGGACGAGCGCCGGCTGCAATATGTCCCGCACGCTGGAGGTGACAAACTCGGCTCTGGCGGTGACGGGCAGCGTGAACTACTGGATACCATCGTCCACGTTGCCGAAGTTAGTGTACACCCCGTCGCGCTCGCTGCGTTTCGGTAACGTCGCGCCGGGCACGAAGTCGCAACAGCAAGTGACGCTGACGGCGCAGGGCGGGGCGCTGCGCATCGAGGCGTTGACCGTGATGCACCCGCGCTTCGGCATACTCGATTATGGGGGCACCGCGCCGCCGTTCACATTGGCCAGGGGACAGAGCCGGACGCTGCGCGTGGAGTATGCGCCGGCGGATTCCAACTATGCGTTCTGCCGCATCGAGGTGCAAGGCGATGCCTGTCTCGGGACTTCGTTTTACGCCGACGGGGGCGTGAGGGACAAGCAGGCACCGCAGGTGACCGTGAAAGTACTCCACCCGAACGGCGGCGAGCGCTTCATCGCGGGAAGCGAGGAGGAGTTGACCTGGGAGGATGTGATGCCGGAGGAGAACGTGAAGCTGGAGTATTCAACCGACGGCGGCTCGAGTTGGATGTCGATCACCGACGAGGCCACCGGTCTGCGGTACGCATGGCGCGTGCCGAAGCTGCCGAGTGATCGTTGCCTGCTGCGCGTGTCCGCCGCTTCGAAGCCGACGTCCATCGGCGACATGGTTCTGATACCAGTGGGGACGTTCCGCATGGGCAATATCACGGACCATCCGGATGGATACAGCGATGAAAAGCCCGTACACGAAGTGACCATCACGCGGCCGTTTCTGATGGGCCGCACCGAGGTGACGCAGGCGCAGTACACAGCGGCGATAGGAAGCAATCCCAGTAATTTCAATGGCCCGGATCTGCCCGTCGAGCGCGTGAACTGGTACGATGCCGTGGAGTACTGCAACGCACTCTCGCGCCACGAAGGACTGGATCCCTGCTACAGCGGCAACGGTACGAGCATCGTCTGCGATTTCACGGCCAACGGCTACCGCCTGCCCACCGAGGCGGAATGGGAATACGCCTGCCGCGCGGGTACGGAAACGGACTTCCACACGGGCGATATGACGAGTGGAGCAGGTTTTGATCCCGCTCTGGATCGCGCAGGTTGGTTTGACGACAACTCGAACTACACTACGCATCCCGTCGGCGATAAGGAGCCCAACGCCTTCGGTCTCTACGACATGCACGGAAACGTGTGGGAATGGTGCTGGGACCGGTATGGCGGCGGCTACTACGCATCCAGCCCGGACGAAGATCCCCGCGGACCGGCATCAGGAAACACCCGCGTTGTCCGCGGCGGTTCCTTTTTCAGCAATGCAAGGATCTGCCGTTCCGCGCGTCGAGGCTACGGCAATCCCAGTCCGCGGAACTACGACTTCGGTTTTCGTTTCGTGAGGACGTACTGATGTCGCTCTGCGCTCTGCTCTCTGCTCTTTTACCCTTTGCACTTTCCTCGATTTTTTATGAGGTCGCAACGATGAAATCATCACCTTTCGCCTTCGTAGTCCTGCTAACGCTGCTCGCATCATCACTGTCCGCACAGTTGTCGCAGGCAGATCCACCGGGATACGGCGCATTCGGCAATGCGCATTTCAACATGCACACGGCGGATTTTCGGGCGCTGCCGGGCGTGCCGAGCTGCTGTCCGCAGTACACGGACGGAGACGGCGGCGGCTTCGGCATCGGCTTGCTCTACGAAATCCCGCTCGCGACGCGGTTCTCCCTCGCGCTCCGCGGCTCGTACGCCACACACGGGGCGCTGCTGATCTCGAGGGAAACGTCCACGGTGGGTATAAGCGGTGTTCCTACCGAAGCGATTATCGAGCACTCGATCGATGCGGGACTTTCGTCGATCGGTCTTGAACCGCTGGTCGGCTATCGGCTGTTCGGGGATCTGCGACTTCATGCCGGGGGCCGAATCGGCTACGTGCTCGGCAAGCGTTATGAGCAGCGGGAGGAATTGATAGAACCCAACGGCACCTTCGAAAACGGCCTGCGCACGAGAAACGATACTGACGGCGACATCCCCGACGCCTCCACCATGCACGCGGCCTTCGTCACCGGCTTCAGCTACAGTCTGCCGATGAATGGCGAGGGCACGCTGTTCCTGCGTCCCGAACTGCTGTACTCCTTCGGTATAACACAGGTGGTCAGCGATCTGACCTGGCAGGCAAACGCCGCCCGCGCCGGCATCGCCATCGTGTACACGCCGCGCGTGGAGGCCGTCCCTGTCGAAGCGCCTCCCCCGCCACCTCCCCCACCCCCGCCACCGGTGAAACCCGCGCTCGCTTGCGATGTGCGTCTTGCAGGGCTCGATCCGGAGGGAAGCGAGATCCCGTTGTCGACCTTGCTCGTCGAGGAGTTCGTCTCCACGCAGTTCCGTCCCATGCTGGCGTATGTGTTTTTCGAGGAAAACAGCGCGGTGATTCCCGAGCGGTATCACACGCTTATTCCCGCACAGGCCGCCTCCTTCGCGCCCGACGATCTCCATCTCGCCGGCATGCTGGATGTCCATCATCACCTCCTCAACATCATCGGGAAGCGCCTCCGCGAGCATCCGTCCGCCGCGATCACCATCACCGGCTGCAATGCGAATGTGGGCGCGGAGGCCGGGAACACCGCGCTATCGCGTTCGCGCGCGGAGACGGTGCGGGACTACCTCCACTCGGTCTGGGCTGTGGAGGAACACCGGATGACGGTGCAGGCACGGGACCTCCCGTCGCGTCCTTCGGGCAGCGATCAGGGTGACGGAATCGTGGAAAACCGTCGTGTGGAACTCTCCTCGGACGCATGGGAGATCATGCAGCCGATCGTCACGCGCGACGATGAGCGGCAGGTGACGCCCACGGCCATTCGCTTTGCTCCCTCAATCACGACTGGTTCAGGTGTCCGGACCTGGGCGCTTGTGGTGTCGCAGAACGACAAGGAATTGAAACGATTCGAGGGTAACGGAACGCCGCCCACTTCGTTGGACTGGGAACCGACAAGCGAGCAGGGAAGCATCCCCTCCGGATCTGAAGATCTTGCGTATGTCCTCACGGTGTGGGATGCCTCCGGTCAGACGACCAAAACGCGCGGCGTGCTGCCGGTAACCGTCCGGAGGGTGGACAGGGAAGTCGGACGCTACAGTCTCATCCTCTTCGACTTCGACCAGGCCACGCTGAATCCCTACAACCGGAGAATCGCCGACATGATTCGACCCGCGATCGACCCCGGCGCCGAGGTGCGCGTCACCGGCTACACCGACCGCATCGGTGAAGCAGCATACAATCTCAAGCTTTCGGAAGACCGCGCGCGCAACGTCGCACGCATACTCGGCGTTTCCGGCGCCCGCGTCGAAGGACTCGGACAGTCCGTCGAGCTGCACGACAACCGTCTCCCCGAAGGACGCTTTTATTCGCGTACGGTGAATGTCCTGGTCCAGATGGAGAAGTAAACAGCATACGTTCGCAATAGTTGAGATAATCCCGTCCTTATTGGGATCGCAGCCACAAGAGCGGAGTCCGCCACCTTTCACCCTGAGTGACAGGCGCGTACGACTTCTCTAGGTGGAAAGCGCAAATCCCGGACGTACGCGGATTTTCGCGGATCTGGGCGGATTTTCGCGGATAAGAAATATTTAGACTCCGTAACCGAAAGTTTTGCGCGTTTGCCGTTGCACAAATCGTGCGATTACAGCAGGATGCCTTTCCAATCGATTCCGCAGGACTTCCATAAATGAATTCTAATAAAATTCTTATCCGCTTTCATCCGCCTGAGTCCGCGCAAATCTGCTTACGTATTCCCGCGTTTGCCGCTGCACAAATCGTGCGATTACAGCAGGATGTTTTTCTAATGGATTCCGCAGGACTTCCATAAATGAATTCTAATAAAATTCTTATCCGCGCTGATCCGCGCAAATCCGCGTACGGATTCCTGCGTGGACCGCGACAATTCGCGTACATATTCCTGCGTTTGTCGCTGCACAAATCGTGCGATTACAGCAGGATGCCTTTCTAATGGATTCCGCAGGACTTCCATAAATGAAGTCTAAAAAAATTCTTATCCGCTTTCATCCGCCTAAATCCGCGCAAATCCGTGCACGTATTCCCGCGTTTGCCGCTGCACAAATCGTGCGATTACAGCAGGATGCCTTTGCAATGGATTCCGCAGGACTTCCATAAATGAATTCTAAAAAAATTCTTATCTGCGTTCATCCGCCTAAATCCGCGCAAATCCGCGTACGTATTCCTGCGTGGACCGCGACAATTCGCGTACATATTCTCTCTAGCTGATGGAAACCTTTCAACACGCTGTTCTCGCCGGGACATCTGCATGCTGCGGAAGTGCTGAATTGTATTTCTGTCATCTGTTCAGGTCAGCGGTTCGATATCCTCAAGCAGGCGCTTCGCCGAGACCGCACGGATGTGCTCCGAAAGTGGAAAGGTGGCGTCACCGGAATGGATGACGTCCAGGTGCTGCAAGTTCAGATCCTTGAGAGCGATATGCATGGATCTCGTGGTTCCGGTGCGCGCTGCTGTCCGATGTTAGTATCATTTCCAAGAGAATTGCTCCCTCTTCGCCCGGTTCCACACCCAGGGTGCATAATTACGGTAGCATTATTATTCACGATATTTCTGCCCTATATTGCAGAACACCTAGTCCCATCAACAGCCGGGGTCCGACATGCTTGTACATCCGCGCACCTTCCTCGCCGCCGCGGCGCTTATTCTGCTTTCCACCCAGGTCATGCACGCACAGTTTTTCAGCACGCGCTTCAGCCGCTCCATCGGTCTGGGGAATGCGTACACAGGTGTTGCCGAGGGTATAGAGACGACGTACAGCAATGACGCGGGGCTGGCCGCGATCGATTTTTACGGCGCGGCGTATTCTTCGGGGCAGGGTTCTTTTCTCATCTTGGACTACAACGCCTTTGACGTCGCCGCTGTTGTGCCCTTGGGTCCGCATATCGGTACAGCCGCGATATCGTATCACGGTCTCAATCTCAACGAGGAGTCGAGCTTCTACTGGAACACCTCCCTGCTGCAGGCCCACTTCGGACGCGCGTTCGGCGAAGCACTAGCCTTCGGAGCGAGTCTGAACTACTACCGCCACGCAGAAAACATCGAAGTGCGCAATGAAGCGAACGTCATCATCAGCAGCGGCGAGCAGATCACGAATGCCGTAGATTTCGGACTTTCCGCTCTGTATACTGCGAAGGAGGTGCTGCTGCCTTCGTGGAGCGATGTCCTGAAAGCAGGCGTCTATGTCAACAATGTGCTCGGTTCCGATTGGCTTCAAACGTATTGGCTGTACCCGCCGGCCGAGGACGTGCTTCTTCAACAGTTCTCGTTCGGTGCATCCTATCGTTTCAGTCCGATGCGTGAACAGTCCACCGGGCGCGATCCCGTCTCCTTCCTTCTGGCCGCCGCGCTGCATTACGACAACGGCATCAGAAACAGGAGATATACCTACGATGCCGCGCGCACGTCGCTGGGCTTCGAAGTTCAACTCTACGAATTGTTGCAACTTCGCTACGGCAGAGAGGAGCAGCGCTTCCTCGCCGGGCTGGAAGTATATAATCCGCAGCACCCCGTCACGCGTCTCGGAGCGGGAATTGTCGTACCGTTCAGCGAACTGATCGGCCTGCAGAACTCATATCGTCTCCGCCTGGATTACTCGCATTCCATAAGGCGCAATGTTGATGATCTGCTGCGGCAAGGCTTAAAGGAACCACCGAAGGACACATTCACATTGCAGCTCGAATTCAAGCCCGGATTATAACTTAATCCGCGTACGTATTCTCTATGTGGACCGCGTACATCCGCGTATGTATGCATGCGTGGAGGTGAAAAAGCCTTGAAGCTCGGAAGCGTCACCCAGATCCCCGCTCCCACCGGAATCGGCACCGGCCAGGTTAAAGACGACAGAAGTCCACTCTCGCATCTCATCTACATCCTGAACGAGCGCTTCGGAACCGAATTCGAGCCAGGCGATCAGATCTTCTACGATTCCATCCGCGAAGACGCCCTGGCCAGCGAATCACTCCAGCAAGCCGCCAGAGCCAACACCATGCAAAACTTCGGCATCGTCTCCCGGAAAGCCCTTTAGAATCTCTACATCGACCGCATGGATCCCCAGCCCGCAAGTTTCTTGTTTCTCGAGTCTCACAAACTCTTTTCCGCGAGAATCCGTC
>CAYJMN010000018.1:0-67248 GCA_964371045.1 uncultured Chromatiales bacterium
ACGTTGGTCCAGTGCGGTGTTCATAAGTACGGACCCACAGATGTCATGAGCAGCGCAACGACCGCGGCACAACGTGAGCTCAAGGCACAGCCGTTCACGGTCGTGGAGTCGAAGGGCGGCGTTCGGACTTCTACAAGTTTAACCAGTACAGACTCCCCGATGTCATTAGCATGAGCAGCCGCGCGAAGAGTCAAGATTGAAGCACCGGTCCAAGACAGCTGCGTCTCGAAGGGTGATCGGTTAGCAACTCTTCTCAAGTTTCCTTGTGCGTTACGGAACCAATCGACCTTCGAGACGCCGCCGAAATAAACACACGGAACCATGGATACTCACAGCGCGGCGGCCCTCAGGGTGACGAGCTTGGCTATGCGCTACGTAATCCTTATCTCACCCATGAATAACACCGTAAAATCCATTACTTAATCACCACCACGGTCCGCGCTACGCGCTCTCCACCGCCGTCAAGCACCGCGGTGTACGTCCCGGCCGGGACCCGCTGACCGTGGTCGTCGGCGCCATCCCACCGTGAGATATAGGCGCCGGCGGTGACCGGGGCCGTCAGCAGCGTGCGTACGCGCCTGCCGCTGATATCATGCACCGACAGCGTGACGGAAGTTATCCGGGGCTGGGTCACGGAGAAGGCGATCATGACCGACTGATCCGACTGCGCAGGTTGAGGATACACCGCGCCGATCGTCAACGCATAGGCGGGTTCGGGGATGCGTTCCACATTCGTCACCTGCGTGAAAAGCGATGGACCCGGTGCGCGCCGGTCGCCGTTCGCGTCGGCGAGATAATTGTTGGTCCACACCGGACGGGAGAAATCGCCGGCCATCAGCATCTGCTTCCATGCTTCATCCGTGAGCCGCTCGAAATTCGTCGTGACGTGTTCGTGGTAACTCAGCATCGGCGCCATGAAAGCGACAGCGCCTGTGCCGGGAATGTCGGCTATCGCCACACCAAGGTTCACCTTGCCGGTGCCGACGTGGTACACCCATCCGACCGGATTACCTGCTGCGTCGGTCGGAGCCGTATGGACGTCGGCGGTGATATAGTCCTCCACATAGGCGCGCTCGCCGTAGAACAGACGGTAATACCAGCCGTCGAATATAAGGCCGCACATGCCGCGCAGGAATAGCAGACTCTTGCCGAAATCGATTTCATATTGCTCGAGCGCCTGACCGGCGAGTTCCTTTTCCGAAATCATCCGCAGGGTGTCCATCGAACGTGCGAGATGCTTGAAGTAACTTTTAATCCAGGCGGCGTTCGTGATGCCGTCAAAGGCGGTAATCGCCTGATTGGCAAAATCCGCCAGCCGCCCGTACATCTCGGGGAAAGGTTCGACATAGACCTCGGGATACGAACATGTAATCCCGCCTGAGTACGATTGCTTCGCGTACAGCAGATTGTCGTGACGGAGCTGCGCCCACGAGGCGAGCTGCGTGTTCATTTTCTGTTGCCACCACGCCGCAGTCTGCATAAACGCAGGCAGCGCTTCGACGTTATCAGGAACATTCAACGCCCTGATCGAATGCAGCCAGGAATTGTACAAAGACGAACTCCAGAACTCCTCGTCATAGGAATCGATCAAATAGCGGAGCGACGCCAGGTGCGAGGCGTACGGATACAGGGAAAATTCATCCTGCAGAAACTGTGCGGCCGCGTCGTTGCCCAACGCGAACAATGCATCCATGGACGACGGCAGCATGCGGCGCACTTTCTGGTTCTGATACATGATGCGATCGTACACCACGTTGCTGAACACATAGCTGTCGATAATGAAGCGCTGTCCGAGCAACAGGAACGCCGACGGCGGCTTGAGCTGCTCCGGATTCATCGGATCCGAATAGAGGATTTGCGAATTGATGCGCTGATCCGCGAAGGGCTTGCTGACGAGCAGCGCCTGGAATGCATCCGCGACGACAGGGTTGAGCAATTGCTCGGGCGACTGAATGCCGAGATCATTCGCAAGTTCGTCGAGATGGCCGATGCGCACATTGTCGCTTTCGCCGATGAGCAGACCCAGGAAGCGATCCATCTCCCGCAGGGGTTCGTCCCCTCCGCCTGCGCGAAGAGCTTCGACGAGCAGATACGCGTCGATGATCTGACGCCGGATATCTTCATCCTTTTGTCCCGGCATGCCCTGCTGTACAGGTTTGGTCAGCATGAGTTCCGTGCGGCCGAGCCACATCATGGTCCTGAAATACTGGCCTAGCCATGTCTCAAGCGTATAATGCCCGCGAACTGTGAATTGGGAGAAATCGACAATACGGGGTGTACTGCTGAACAGCGGATACTGCGCAGGCGCTTCGGTCTTGATCAGGCTATACAGCTCGGCGACCTGGACGGTGTTTTCGTCATATCGCGGTTTCAGCGGGGTGCTCGAGGTTTGTGGATCCAGCGCCAGCAACGAGCGAGCGATCGTGACGAATACATCCACATCCAATAGCATCGGGCGCATCTCGGGATTGTTTCCGTACGTGTTTTCAAGATGCTCCTGACCGCGCTCCAGATTGGACAACAGTTCGTTCAGCTTCGCGCCCAGATGACCGATTTCGGAGTCCATAAGAATTCGGTCGTAGGACATATGCACCGCATGCAGTATCGCGTCCGTCGTGACCATTACCGGCAGATCCTTGTGCCATATATCCTCGTAGGCGTCCATGAAGGTCGGGGCGGTGAGCCGTTCGGTGACCATGAAGCCGTTTTCGAGTAGCAGTTCCTGCTCGGCGGGGGTGATGCCGTATTTCTGGATAATCGAATCCGCGAACAGCACCGATCCGGCCAATCCTTTTACCTTCGCATTGAGCAGCGGCGCGGGATATTCGTTGAGCAGCGCACTACCGGCCATATCGCGGTGCGCTTCCAGATAGCGTTGATATGCGGATACATCGAAGGATCGCTGTTGCGCCGACGCAGGGAACGAAAAGGTGATGACACACAACAGCGCTAAAACAGCAGTCAGTCGCATACATCTCATAACAGGATCTCCAATCTATTCGTGAACCTAAATGTACGAAAGAAACAGGTACACCAAGTAACACTTGAGATGCCTGAAAGTTACGGAGCGCGGGGAGCGGGGCGCGGGGAGCGGACCGCGGGGAGCGGAGCGCGGGGAGCTTCATATTCATGATCCATGATTTCCACCTGCTTTCCCCGTTCCCTGTTTTTCATCATTTTGCATGGCAATCTTTCATGATACTCGGATCCAATGCAGATTCTCACAGATCTCGTTATAATTGTTGTGCTCTCCACCGCCGTGGTGTTGGTGTTCCATAAACTGAAGGTCCCCGCTATCATCGGTTTTCTGTTCACGGGCGTCTTGGCGGGTCCAGGGGGATTCGGAGCGGTGCGCGATGTGCATGCCGTGGAATTGCTCGCCGAGATCGGTGTGATTCTTCTGATGTTCACGATCGGGCTTGAACTGGCTCCGAGAGAGTTGTTGCGCATTCGCAAGGCCGTACTGGGAGGCGGAGGATTGCAGGTAGCGCTGACCGCCGCCGCCACTACCTTGCTTGCGCTGCTGACTGGTCAGTCGTTGCCGGTTTCGATATTCGCGGGCTTCCTCATAGCGCTGAGCAGCACGGCTATCGTGCTGAAGAGCATGCAGTCCTCCGGACAGATCGACAGCCCGCATGGACGCGCGACATTGGGCATTCTGATTTTCCAGGATATCGTGATCGTGCCGATGATGCTTCTCTCTCCGCTGCTCGGGGAATCGTCGGGCGAATCCTTGAGCGGCGAGCTTCTGGAGCTGCTGGGTAAAAGCGTCGGCGTGATTATTGCGGTTATCGTCGCGGCGCGGTACATCGTACCACCGCTGCTCCACCGCATCGCCGGGACGCGCAACAGAGAATTATTCCTTCTCTTCATTGTGGCGACCTGCTTTGTGATAGCGTGGCTGACCTCGCTTGCCGGGCTGTCCCTGGCGCTTGGGGCGTTTCTCGCCGGCTTGCTCATCGCGGATTCCGAATACAGCCATCAGGCGCTTGGGAATGTGATTCCTTTCCGCGATCTGTTCACAAGCATTTTTTTCGTCTCGATAGGCATGCTGCTCCATCCGTCAATCCTCATCGATCAACCGGTCACTGTCCTCCTTATCACTGTGGCTGTCGTCATCGGGAAACTGCTCCTCGCCACGCTGGTGATAGTCTTGCTGGGATACCCGCTGCGGACCGCGCTGCTTACGGGTTTCGCTCTCGCGCAGGTCGGGGAGTTTTCGTTCATCCTGTCCCGTGTCGGCGTTACCCACGGACTACTCGCCGCGCAGGATTACCAGCTTTTCCTTGCGGTAGCCATACTCAGCATGGCGGCGACACCTCTGCTCATGGCGGTAGCACCGTTTCTCACAGACAAGCTCTCGTCGAAGCTGGGCCGGCCGCTCCCTTCCGTACAGCCTCCGGACGCGCCGCAGGACGGCATGCTCATCATCGGCTACGGGCTCAACGGCAGAAATCTCGTCACCGCCGCCATCTCGGCCGGAATTCCATACGCGGTGATCGAGATGAATCCCGACACCGTACGACGTGAAGCGAGCGCAGGCATGAATATCATCTTCGGCGACGCGACGCAGGACGCCGTGCTCGCGCATGCCGGCGCCGCGTCGGCGCGCGTCATCGTCATCGCCATATCCGATCCCGCCGCCACCGCGCGCATCACCGAACGCGCGCGTGCGAACAATCCGACCTGCTCAATCATCGTGCGGACGCGCTTCGTCAGCGAGGTACCGACGCTCTACTCCCTCGGTGCCGACGAGGTCATTCCGGAGGAATTCGAGACCGCTCTGGAAATATTCACCCGCGTGTTGCGTCGCTACCTGCTTCCGCGGCACGAGATCGAACGCATGGTGGCCGAATTCCGGCTGGACGGCTACGAAGCGCTCCGCGGCGAGGGTATAAGACGCACCGCCCCCTTGCCTCTGCCGGACCTCGATATCGGCAGTGTCGGGATTGGCGACGACACACCTGCGACAGGCGCCACGCTCCGCTCGCTCGAACTCCGCGCCCGCTTCAGCGTCTCTGTTCTGGCCATCCAACGAGAGGGCGAGACGCTCCCCAATCCCGATCCCGACACTCCCCTGCTTTCCGGCGACAAACTGTTCGTCATGGGCACATCGCAGGATCTGGCGCGAGCAGACGCATTCCTGCGTGGCGACGATCTTCTGGAGGGCCCGTATGGAGGGAATTGATGATTTACGATTTACGATTTACGATTGACGATTGACGATTGACGATTTACGATTGACGATTTACGAGTGACGATTTACGATTTACGATTGCCCTTCCGACGAAGCATCAACGGTACATGGCGCGACCACCGTTGAATTTGAGCGAGGGCGAGAAGATTGAGCACAAAAAACATCCGCGAGTATTCGGTCCGATCAAATCGTCAATCGTAAATCGTAAATCGTCAATCGTCAATCGTCCCTTCCTACACGAGTCCCGACTGCTTCCTGATGTACCATTCGAGAGCGAAAAGCAGCACGACGGCGGAGAGCAGCCAGATGAGATTCCAGAGTTGAATATCGCTGAGCACAGCCTGCTCCGTCGGAACGAAGAGTGCGTTCCGCTGCACAGCTTCAGGTAAACCGGCCGCGTCATCCACAGTGAAATATTCCCCACCCGTGCTCACGGCGATCTGACGAAGCAGCACGTTATCCATCCGCGTATCCTGAAATTCGATGTTCAGTTCGCCGACGCTGAAACGTCCGTTGTCCTTCCCAATCTCCTTTCCATCAAGCACGGCGGCGCCGACGTAGTCGTAATCTCCTTCCTTGCCGAGATCCATCGTGCCTGCGTATCTGCCCGATCCGAGAGGCGACAGGACGAGTTCACGTTCCTCGCCGTCCTTGCGAACCGCAACGGTAACGGTGGCATTGTCCAGTGGCTCGTAACTTTCGTTGTACACCTGGGCGAGGAACTCCGCGTCCTCTCCACTGTCGAAGAATTCCTTCGCGGGACGGATGCGCACGCGCTTGTCGTCGTCGCGCGTGGTGAGCCAGCGGATACCGTTCGAGAGCAGCATTTCCGGGACACGGCCGTCGAGCACATCGTACGACAGCTGCCAGCGCCAGAGGCCGTACGCGGTCCAGGCGAGGACTTTGGCGCGGTTAAGCCGGCGCTGCAGGAACAGCGGTTCGCTGAAGGAAATATTATTGAGGCTCAGCGTGCCGAGAACCTGCGCGCCTCCCCGTGGTTTGAAACTGGTTTCCGTCTTGAACAACGGCGGCAGCTTCCCCCATGCGTCTGCGGGAATGCCGGTGGTCATGACGGGATTGTTCCGAGCGGCCGGAGCGGGCTCAAAAAATACTTCCGTCTCTTCTTTTCTGGACTGTACGATATCGTAGGGCAGCAGCGCGTCGAACACCTGCCGCAACGTGCCAAAGTCAGTCGTGCGGGCGGGAATATGCATGATGGGGACGCCTTTTTTTTCCGCCGCATCCGCCACCTGCCGAAGCGTGGACGCATCCGCCGTCCCCGACGGCAAGCCGATCAAAATGATGCAATCGGCGGAGGACAGCACTTCCTGCGTGGGACGCTTCTCGTACCAGGTGCCGGGCGCCTTTTGCACATACAGAGCGGTCTCGATATTCTTGTCCTTCCGCAGTTCGCGCTGGACAAGCGAAACGTCCGGGCTCGGCGCCGAAGCGAGAACGACCACATCCATCTTCGATTTCAACACCTTGATGAAAATGGTGCGCGCATTGTTTTTCGTCGTCAGTTCGCCTGGTTGGGCGTCCACGCGGAAGGTCAGTTTCCGGACGCCCGCGCTCGCGGGTGTATAGGAAAAATTGACCGGATATTCGTTTACACCGGGCCTGAGCGAAACCTGCACGGACCCGAGCACCTTGCCTCCCTCCAGCATGGAAACGCGGGCCGCACCGCCGTCGAAACCCGCGCTTCGCACCGATACGTCGATCGGAATGCTGCTCTCGACGTAGGCGATGCTGTTCGCCAGTACGCGGCCCAGAATGAGGTCCTTCTTTTCCGTCGAATCTCCAACGGCGACGACGTGAACGGGTACACCGAGCGCCTGCGCGGCGTACAGCGGATTTTTACCCGACGTGAATACACCGTCGCTGACGAGCACTACGGCCGCGAGATTCCTGCGTGCGTTGTCGTCCCAGGCTTTTTGCAGAGCATTGCCGATGTCCGTCTCGGCGCCGTCGAAAGCCAGTGAATCTTCGGTGATCCTCTGCATGGGATAAAGCTTGTTGGAGAACAGATACTCCGCCTTCTCGCCCTCACCCTCGAGCTGCGTGTAGGCAGACGAAGAAACGAATTCCTTCACCAGCACCGCGCGCGAACGTCCGTCATCCTCAACCGTCAGGCTGCGGGAGTCATCGAGCAGCACGGCCACACGCGGAGGAAGGACTTCGCTGCCCTTGAGATTCAGCACGGGCTCGAACAGGATGAACAAAAGCAAAGCGATCGCCGCGGAACGCAGTACGATCAGTACGGTCCGCCGTCTGTGGCTTATTTCGGGCACCGTTGTCCGATAGGTCCATACGCTGAAAAGCACCGCGACGACGATCAGCAGAAGCAGCAGCAGGACGCTTTCGGAGAGCGATAAGGAAAAAGACGCGATTGCAGGAATCATGGGCATGCCTGGGAACTCACTGAAGAACGAGCATCCGGCGGAACAACTGCGTCCCTCCCGCGGAGAGGCTGTAATAATAGATCCCGGTGGCCAATCCTGTACCGTCGATTCTCGCGGAGTGCTGTCCGGCGGGTTTGTCGCCGTTGACAAGCGTCCGGACGCGGCGCCCCAGGGCGTCGTGAAGCACGAGATGGACCCGGGCGCCTGGCCTTGGTACGTCATACCGAATGGTTGCGGTGCCGGTCACGGCAGGTTCAAAGGGATTGGGATACGTTTGATAGAGAGCGAAGGAGGATGGGAGCAGATGGCCCGCGCCAAGTGTACGCTGTTCGCCGGTGATGAAGCTGTACTGTCTCGTCGGAGCGCCGTAAGGAGAGGTGCGCGTCTCCTTCGTATCGCCTGCGGAGATATGATAGCGCACTTCGGTTCCGACCGGAAGGACGGGCAACTCGCCCATGTAACGCCCGGCGCCCTCGCCCATACCAGGATACTCCTCGGCAAGCTGCATCGTCACGGAGCCCGATTGCCCGTTCGCCGAATAGTGTAGCGTGACCGGAGTCAGAATTTCGTTGCGCGAGATGACCCAGGCCATGATCACGCTCTGCGAACCGGTCCAGAAAATCTTGGGATTCGTACTGATCACCATCCCATGATAGAGAAGCGCATCCCAGGCATGGATCAGACCCCAGCCACGGCGATAGTTCGGTGTGTCGCGCGTGTCGGCGGTATTGCGCAACGCGTCGCGCACCTGCGCAGGTGTGAGTTCGGGACGTGCCGAACGCACGAGAGCTGCGACTCCGGCGGCGATCGGTGTCGCCAGCGATGTGCCGTTCGCGCGTTCGTACGTGGCGACGCCGTTTCTGTTCGCGCAGTAGACGCTGACCCCCGGTGCGAGGATGTCGGGCTTGATCCGGAAATCGCTGGTCGGTCCCGACGAACTGAAGCCTGCGACACTGTTCAGTGACGATACCGCGCCAACGGAAATGACGGTATCGGCATCCGCCGGAGCGATGATGGTGCCATCGGCGCTGCCTTCGTTCCCCATGGCGGTGACGATGACGATGCCGCGTCTGGCCGCCTGAACAGCCGCGCGTGTAGTGATGGCGGTGTTCCCGTCCAGATCCCCGTTCAACCACGAATAGGCGGTACCGTCGTCCCAGTCGAGATACCCCAGGGAAGCGCTGACGACCGAGACTCCGCGGGATTCGAGCCATTCGAGTCCTTCGACCCAGTAATCTTCTTCGATCTGGTTTTCAGAACCGTTCACTTCAGTCTTGGCGAGGAGAAATGCCGCGTTGAACGCCGGACCGATTAGCTCCCCTTCCTTGAAACCGCCGAGTGTGGAAAAAGTGACCGTCCCGTGTCCATCCTGGCCGGGAGGATCGGAGGCATCGTTTTCCGTAAGCGAATCTCCGTTGATGACGTCGTATTCGCCGAGCACGTACGTGTCGGCGAACGCTTCGTGTACACGCCAGCGGAAACCGTTGTCGAGCATACCGACAACGATATCGCTTCCATCGATCCAGATATCATGAACGGTTGGGATGCGCAACATCTCCAACTGGGTAAGCGATGCGCCGTAGTCCAGCCCGTATGTGGCAGCGAGACCGGCGTCCGTGCGTGCTAACGGCGCGGGAGTGATCTCCGGTTTGCGAAACCGTCGTACGGTCTGGATCGATGAAACGAAGGGCAGCAATTTCAATTGTTCCAACGCCAACGCATTGGCGGTGATGCTCACCGCGTTCAACCAACGTGATCGGGCATGGACGACAGCGCCGGATTTTCGAACCGCGTCGATATAGATATCGCTGGGAAACAGATCCTCCGCGGTGGCGATGCGCGAACGTACCGGCCCGGCCAACTTCCCGATACGCACGGGCTTTTGCCATTGATTATTCCGCTGGAGTTCCGCGACGCGAATGCGTTCGGCGATATCCGGTCCCCTGTCCGAGAACATCACCCACAGGCGATTCTGAGCCGTCGCCGAAGCGCTCGACAACAGCACGGCGCACGATACGACGAGCAGCGGGACTGCGATTCTCATACCGGTCTCCTTATCAGGCTTCCTGCAACAGCCGATCGATGATCTGCACGTTGCTGACACCATCGGCTTCAGCGTTGAAATTCGCCACAATTCTGTGGCGCAGTACAGGCCGGGCAACGGCTTTGACGTCGTCCACATCGGGCATAGCCCGGCCGCTCAGGATGGCGCGCGTTTTGGCGCCGAGGATCAGATACTGCGATGCGCGAGGACCGGCACCCCATCGGACCCAGTCCCTGATGAATTGCGGCGCGCTGTCTTCGGTTGGACGTGTGCGTGTGGCCAGCCCGACCGCGTACGATATGACGTGGTCGGCCACCGGGACGCGGCGCACAAGTTCCTGGAAGTACACGATGTCCTCAGCGGACAGCACCTTGCGCAGTGTGGCCGCAATCGGGCTGGTGGTATTCTTGACGATCAGTTCTTCCTCCGCGCGCGAGGGGTAATCCAGCCAGAGGTTGAACATGAAGCGGTCGAGCTGCGCTTCGGGCAAGGGGTAAGTGCCTTCCTGTTCGATGGGGTTCTGCGTCGCGAGCACGAAAAACGGTTCGCTAAGCACGTATCTGGTTCCCGCCGCCGTAACGCTGTGCTCCTGCATTGCTTCCAGCAGCGCGGCCTGGGTTTTGGGCGGCGTTCGGTTGATTTCATCGGCAAGAATGATATTCGCGAAAATCGGACCTCTCACGAAGCGAAACGCCTTGTTCCCGGTCGTGTGATCGTCCTCGATGATTTCCGTACCGGTGATGTCGCTGGGCATGAGATCGGGCGTGAACTGAATGCGGCTGAATTGAAGATCGATAACCTCCGCGAGCGTCTTGACCAGAAGCGTCTTTGCCAGGCCGGGCACGCCAACCAACAGACAGTGGCCTTTGGCGAGCAGTGACGCGATGAGCTGTTCGATGATTTCATGCTGTCCGATGATAATTTTCCCGATCTCGTTCTTGAGATTCTGGTAGTTCTCGTTCAGTGCGGCAACCGCCTGCACGTCATCGCGATATTTCTGTTCTGCTGTCATAAGTCCTGAGCGATCGGTGATGTGTTTGGAATGACCTGTCCGTCCGGATCGAACACCTGAACGCTGCCGAAGCGTTCCAGCGTGTTGCGCAATTGTTTCCCTCTTCCCGCCGCGACGATAACAGCGGAGTCGGGATGGAGATGTTTCCGTGCCGCATCCCGTATTTCTTCGGAAGTGAGGGCCAGCACACTGCTGTTGAAGCGGTTGTAGTATGTTTTTTCCAGTCCGTACAGCTCGATGGTGATGATGCGTTGCGCCACCTGGGATGGCGTTTCGATCTGCAGTGGGAAACTCCCTGTCACGTACCGCTTCACCTTGTCCAGTTCCTCCTCAGACACCGGTTCATCGCGCATGCGTTGCATTTCTTTCAACACTTCCTCGATCGCGAGATCCGTCACTTCGCTGCGCACTTCCGCGCCTGCGGCAAAAGGCCCGCGCTGCTTCCTGGCATCGAAACGCGAATGCGCGCCGTAGGTGTACCCGCGATCTTCTCGCAGACTGAGATTGAGCCGTGATCCAAAATAACCGCCGAAGAGCGTGTTCATCACGGAAACGGGAATGTAATCGTCGCTGTCGCGCGAAAGTCCCATATGCCCCACGACCACGGAGGTCTGTACCGCGTTGGGTCGATCCACTATTTGCACAAGCCTCTGTCCCTCGGGAGGAAGCGCCGGAAGTACGTCCTGCCGCTGCCTCGACGATGTCCAGTCTCCGAGATGTCTCTCGGCCAATTCGACGATCTGCTCGGGATGCGCGTCGCCGACCACGAGCAGAAACATGTTGTCCGGAGCGAAGCGATCCGCATGAAACACGCGGACCTTCGTCCCGTCCATGCCGGCGATGGAGAATTCGGTACCGTCCTGCGCTTGTCCATAAGGATGCTCGCCGTAAACAGCGGAACAAAAGCGATGCCACGCGAGCACGCTGGGACTCGATTTGTCCTGGAGAATGTCGGCGAGCCGCTGTTCCTTGAGCCGCTCGATCTCATCGTCCGAAAAGGCGGGGTTTCTCGCAACGTCCGCCATGACGTCGAACGCATGCGGTATGTGCCTGCTGAGGATGCCGATGCCGATGGAGCTGCTGTCCCAACCGGCGCCGCTCCAGATCGACCCGCCGCGCGATTCGACTTCCTCGGCGACTTCATTGGAATTCCTGGACGTGCTGCCTTTCGAAAGCAATTCCGAAGCGAACGTCGCGAGTCCGGAAGCGAAGCCGTCGTGCGCCGATCCGCCGCGAGCGACCAGATTCATGCTCACCAGAGGGAGCGCGTGCTGTTCATAGACCAGGATGCGCAGACCGTTAGACAGGCGATGCTCGAAATAATCCGGAAACAACACGTCCTTCGGAATACCGGGCGACGGCGGCGTTCTCTTGTTCACAGTCGATCCGTTTGCCGTCATGCCGATACCTCGGGCGATTGTTTTGGATACGGGAGGTAGTGGAGGCAGGTGGCGTTGTTCTCATTGAGATATTTCGCCGCCACCCGTTGAATGTCATCTTTCGTCACCGACCGGATTGTGTCGAGATGCCGGTTGATGAGTCCTGTATCGCGTGAAAGGACGCGGAAGCTGTTCAACATGTCCGCGCGCGATTGCAGGGACGTGATGCCATGGACATAGCCCGCCTCGATTCGATTACGCGCCTTGTCCAGCTCCTTCTCCGTCACGCCGTTACGGCGAACCTGATCGAGTTCCTTCCACAGCATGCTTTCGAGCATATCGGGCGTCTTGCCCTGCTGCGCGATAAAGCGGAAAAGGAACAGCCCCGGAAGTTCGAGATCGAAAGCGTACGACACCACCGATTGCGCGATCCGTGCTTCATGCACGAAACTGCGATACATACGTGAACTTTCGCCCGATGTGAGGATGTGCGACAATATATCCAGCGGGATGAAATCGCGTGCGTTCATTTCGGGGATGTGCATGCCGACCATGAGTCCCGGAAGCGGTATGCTGTCGTAGACGTAATCGCGTACCTGCGTCGTCTGAGGCGGTTCGTGGACGAACGGCCGATAAATCGAACCTTCGTGATCGCTGATGTCGCCGAAATATTTTTCCACGAGCTGCAAAGCGGTCGCAGGGTCGATGTCGCCGGCGATGCACAGCGATCCGTTCCCGGGCCTGTAGTACATGCGATGGAACGCCTGCACCTGATCGAGACTCGCCGAGCGGATATCGGTTATCGATCCGATGGTCGGCCAGCGGTAGGGCTGCATTTTGTAAGCGCGGGCGAACAGCTCCATCATCATCGTACCGTATGGCTGGTTGTCATAGCGCGAACGGCGTTCCTCGATGACCACGTTTCTCTGGTTTTCGAGATTGGCTTCAGTGACGGCCAGACTGCGCATACGGTCGGCTTCCAACCAGAGGCCAAGCTCCAATTGATGCGAGGGCAGGGTGTCGTAATAATTTGTGCGATCGAACGAGGTGGATGCGTTCAGCGTTCCGCCCGCGCTCTGCACATGATGGAAATGCTGGTTGGCGGCGACGTTCTCCGAACCCTGGAACATCATGTGCTCGAACAGATGCGCAAATCCTGTTTCGCCTTCATGCTCATTCTTCGACCCTACGTGATACCACAAGTTCACCGCGACGATAGGCAGCGAGGTATCCTGATGAAGTATGACGTGCAAACCGTTCGCCAGGTCGTGTTCTTCAAATGCAATGTCGATGTCGTTCACTTTACTCCGATTGATTTCGCTTCGCGGAAAAACGGCGGTGAATCCGCGCAAGGACTTCCATGGCAGCCGACGCTATAGCTCGATTCGCGGGATGATTCAGGGTACGCCTTTGAGCAGGTCAACGGTCGCATATCCAAGACAGGCCCTCGCATTGTCGCTCTATGACTTCAGCTGCTCCGTTCCTCGTCAGATATTCACTTTCCAGTAGACATTTTTCTTGATCTCCTCGATCCACTCCGCATACTTTCGGTTTTGCTTGAAGATGCGTGTGAAGCCGGCGATACGCTGATAATCGCGATCGAGCGTCGCCGGATGCTGGGCGATTCTCTCATCGAGTTTGACGATGGCGTAGGCGTAATCCTTGTCGAAGGCGATCTTCACCGGATCGGAGATTTTTCCGACAGCGAGGTTCTGCTGTACGGTTTTCATTTCGTTGGTAAGTTCCTCGACATCCACTGCGCCGAGACTGCCACCTTGCTTGCGCGTTTCCTCGTCCTCGGAATATATCCTGGCCAGCTCCTCGAAAGATTCGCCGTTCAGGATGCGCGCGCGGATCGCGTTCAGCGTATCGATGACGCTCTGGTCGCTCTCGCCGGTTTTTTCCACCTTGATAAGAATGTGCTTGGGGCGCACGGCCTCGCCTTTTTTCTCGATGAGCTTGATGATGTGAAAACCGAACTGCGTCTCCACGATTCCAGATAGTTCATCCGGCTCAAGAGCGAAGGCCGCCTCTTCGAATTCCTTGACAAAGACGCCGCGACGCGCCAGTCCGAGGTCTCCTCCGTTGCGTCCGCTTCCCAAATCGTCGCTATGTCTGCGTGCTAGTTCGTCGAAATCCGCACCCGCCTTTAAAGAATCCAGCAGAAGCAACGTTTTCGCCCGTGCCGCTTCGCGAAATTGTTCGGTGATTCGCGGAAATATCGCGATCTGGCTGAGCTTGACCTGTTCGGGTACCGGAGGCAGACTGTCACGAAAGGTTTCGAAAAACTCCAGCACCTCGCGATGCGTCACTTCGGTAACCCCGAATTTCTGCTGCTGGATCTGCTCTATCATCAGGCGCTTGCGAACATCCTCACGAAACTCCCGCTTCAATTGCGCGATGCTCATCCCCGCCAGCTGCTCAAGCTTCTCCTCTGAACCATGTTGCCGCACGAGCCGCTTTATATGCTCGTCCAACCTTCTGGTGATCTCCTCTTGCGGGATGATGATGCTGTCAAGTACAGCTTGGGCTAACACAAGCTTATCGGCCATCATGGAGTTGAGGATATTCTCCCGCATCGCCTTATCGTTCCCCTTGATGGTGCCTCGAACGCCCGCCTGAAGCAGTTGCAGCTGCAACTCGGATTCGGTAATGATTTCATCCCCGATCACGGCGACGATGCGATCGAGTACGCGTGAATCCTGCGCCTGAACGGTCGCCGTAGCGAGAAAGAGTAAAAGGAAAAGCATGGTACGCATACGTTCGAATCCAGTGTTTATGCAGAATACGGCGTGCGGTGTGCACGCGGCAAGGCGAAAATCAGTTCTTCTTTTCGGCGGGAGGAAATGCGTACTTCAGGTGTGACGGATACTCCTCGACCTGATGTAAGAGGCGCAATTCCCGCAGCATATCGGCGCGTCGACGTTTGGCCAGTTCGTTTTTATAAACGCCGACCGCGGCGGATCGGGCTTCTTCCCAGGTCTGTTCACGCGCTTCCTGCTTATCCAGAAGTTTGATCAGAGAAAATCCGTCCTGAAAGCGAAACGGACCGACGATCTGACCCACGGCGATGGTGGCCGCCCTCTGGGAAAGTTCGTTGTAATCGTGCACCATATAGTCCCATTCGCCTTTCACACGCGAATAGCCCGCCCGTTGCGTATAGCGTCCGGCGAGATAGGAGAAATCCAGCCCTGCATACAAACTGTCCTTGTAGATTTGGGCCATTTTCTCGGTGTAGGTGAAGATCTCGGCGATCTTCACGCGAGGCGGAAGTATGAACTCGGCGTGATGCTCTTGCCACCAGGCATGCACTTCTTCATCGGAGGCCTGTACCTTGTTCCAGATCTCCAGCTCTTCCAGACGGGTGATCAACGATGCCGAAGAGTACTCGCTCACAAGCCTGCGGAATTCAGGAAATTGTTCTTCGAATCCCTTCGTTTCGGCCACACAGATCTTCCGATCCGCCATCATGATCGCCACGGTGTCCAGCAACGTACTGGAGAAATTGCGCATCTGCACGGTTTGCTCGCGCTTGATGTACTCCGCGGCCTCGGCAACGGTGATTGGTCCGGCATCGGTCCGGACCAGGTACGCCTCGCGGTCCTCCCTCGTCAGCCGCTGATCCCACCCGGGCGTCGATGTCGTGATCGTCGCATCCATCCTCGAAAGGACGCGCTCGACGACCTTGGTGTTCACTGTAACATTGTAGCGCTTTCTGAGCGTCGCGGTATAGTTCAGGAAGTCGGTCGCGAAGCGCTCGTTGCGGTAGATGCGGCGGAGGTTGTCCTTTTGCTCATCGAAGGGCTGTGGAGCTTCCTCATCCAGGAGTTTGACGAGATGCATGCCGAAAGGTGTACGAATGGGATGCGACAACTCGCCAACAGCAAGGCCTAGTAACGCATCCTCGAAGTTCCCCTCGATGTTCGTCCCGCGGGTCATCCAGCCGAGATCGCCGCCCTGCGGTCCGGACACCGTATCCTCTGAGTGACGTTGCGCCAACTCTTCGAAAGTCGCCAGTCCGCGTTGAATCGAGTCGCGCAATATCGATAAATGTTTGAACGCTGCGGCCGTATCGTTCCGGTGTTCGAGGTCGAGACGACGCAAAATCTGAGCCGGACGCAATCGCTGCCGGGCCGTTTGTCTGTCGAGCACCGTGAAAAAATGATATCCGAATCCCGTGCGCAACGGATGTGGCGTAATGTCGCCCGGCTTCATCGCGTACATCATATCGTCCAATTGCGGAAAGCTGCTACCCGCGATGAACCAGCCCAGAATCCCCCGTGTGCGGGCCTTGCTTCCGTCATCGCTGTAGAGCATCACCAGCGAATCGAACGGCAATTTGCCGGCTCGCAGGATGCCATGCACGACCTGAGCTTTTTCCCAGGTGCCGATCGTGT
Source organism: uncultured Chromatiales bacterium (assembly GCA_964371045.1). Classification (GTDB taxonomy): domain Bacteria; phylum Bacteroidota; class Ignavibacteria; order SZUA-365; family SZUA-365; genus JAOSJT01. The sequence continues at coordinate 16,432 of CAYJMN010000018.1, forward strand.
CGCCAGCATTGTCCTCGCCCGGAAGCCATTTCACGAGGAGCTGCTGCAGCTTGATTTCTTCGAGGCGTCGATCGTAGAGGGTGTGCAGACCGGGTTCCACAAGTTCGTTTTCGTAGAGGAACGTCAGGGCGAGATTGTTCCGGTACTCGGACATCTCGGCAACGAAGGCGGTTTCCTTCCCGAGGCCCTGGCGCTCCGCTTCCTTCACCTTCACAAGATAGTCGGTGTAGGTTGTCAAGAAATCCCGCTTCTCCTCCTCGTCCAATGGCGGAGTGACGCGGGTGCGAAGAAACATGTGTTCATATTCGGGCACGAACAATGTGTCGGACCCAATTCTCGCGAGCATGTTGTCCGGTACGGACGAACACCCAGCGAGTACGATCCATACGATGGATGCGACACAGACCGGCAACAACTTTACGGCAGACATGCGTCCCCTGCGTGGTTCGACATAATTCATCAAGGACACGGAATAGAAGCGTTCTGTTACGAACGCTCCGCGGACAGATTCTTGAATGCTTCATCCAATACGGCTTCGTTCACCTTGACGCCGAATTTTTTTCTGAGGCCGTCAATCCATTCCGATTCCAGGCGCTTGCTTTCGAATTCCTGGAATTTGCTGGAGACTTCCGATTGCGCTTCCTCGAATGTCTTTTCACGCGCTTTGTCCGTGCCGGTTTTTTTCACGATAGAGAAACCGTACTGGAATTTCTGCGGCCCGTCCACCCAGCCTTCCTGAATGGTGGCGACCCGTTTCGTCAGTTCGTTTGCATCGATGGGTTGGAAGCCCCAGTCGCCGGCCTTCTTGTTGTAACCGGCGCGCTGCGTATGTCGCGTGGCAAGCTCGCCGAACTCGACGCCCTTGTCCAGACTGTCGCGGAGCACGGTGGCGAAACTGTCACTGGTCACGAAGATCTCGCTGAAGCGTATGCGGTCGGGCCAGGAGTATTCCGTGCGATGCTGTTCCCAAAAAGCCTTCAGACGATCCTCGTCCACCTTCACTTCGTTCCACACGGCATCCTGTTCGGCACGGAAGAGCAGAACGCCCTCCTGGTATTCCTGCATCAGGTTTCCGAATTCCGGGTAGCGCTTTTCGAGATCCGCGGTTTCGTGACGAAGCACTTCCTTCTGCGCCACCATGTTCACTACCTCACGCAACGAGCTCGAATTCAACGATTTCGATTGAAGGTCCTGATTTTTTTCAATGATGCGTATGGCCTCTTCCACGGTCACGCTACCCTTGCGGAATTTGGCGAGCGTGGCCGCCTTGAGCTTGTCCGGGATCTTGTTGTACCAACCGGGAGTCGAGGTCGTGGCCGTACTGTCGAGCACCTCCTGGAGATCGTCGACAACATCATCCTGAATCTTGATATTCCAGGCGCTGTAGATGGTCTGCAGAAATTCCTGGTTGTCCTGTTCGTAACTGTAGCGGCGATAGAGTTCCTTGAGTTCCTGCTTCGAATCCTCGAAGGACTTTGGCGGACGCTCGCCGGTGATAAGGATGACGTGGTAGCCGAACTGCGTACGCACGGGACGGCTGAGTACGCCTTCCTTCAGATCGAAGGCGACCATCTCGAATTCAGGCACAAACTTTCTCCGACCAACCCATCCGAGATCACCGCCGCGCGGGGCCGAACCGGGATCTTCCGAATTGCGCATGGCCAGATCGGCGAACGAGGCGCCGTCTTTCAGACTGTCGATAATGGTGAGCAGTTTGTTGTATGCGTCGGCTGTATCTGCAGGACTGTCAGCCGGGGTGCGAATCAGGATATGGCTGACCTGGATTTCTCCACGCGAGGGACGACGCTCCAGCAGCTTGATCACATGGTAGCCGAACATCGAGCGCACCGGTACGGGATAAATGTCACCTGGATTCTTGAGCGAATACACAGCGTTGTCGAAGGCGGGGACCGTCATGCCTGCGGTGAAATACAACAGATCGCCTCCCTTTTCTGCGGTGCCGCGATCGTCGGAATTGCGTACGGCGAGTGTGTCGAAGGGTATGCCGGACTGCGCCTTGCGGATAATGTCCTCCGCCTTGGCTATCGCCGCGAGCGAATCCGGATGGCCCAGGCTATCGTTCGCGACACGAACCAGCACATGCGCCGCGCGGACTTCCTCTTTCTGAAGTTCATACAGCTCACGGATTTTCGCGTCGATCAACGCGCGTTCCGTGAAGTACGGAATGGCCAGACTGTTGCGATATTCCTGCAATTCCTTGACGATCTCCGCGTCCTTGTCGTACTCCTTGCTCCGGGCCTCATGGACCTTGAGACGGTATTTGATGAGGAGTTCGAGGAACTCCATGCGTTCCTCCTTCGACGATCTTGCCGCCGCCGTTTCGCCGCCATTGTTGCGGATATACTGGTTCTCGAACTCGTCGAGCATCAGGTCGTAGGTGCCGATCGTGGCGAGGACGCTTTGCTTCGTTGCGCCTTTTGCGGACTTTCCCTGCTGAGCCTGCAGGATCGGTGAGTACAACAATATCCCGAGCACGACGATACCGACGGCCCGGAACGATGATCCGAAATTCACTGACATGATTCGCTTCATGGGTCGCTGTTTCCAGGAATGATTGACAAAAAGAGTCAGATTCTATATTACCACGGATTCGGCAATAAAAGCAAGGTAAACTCGAAGGGACAGAGGGCGGGCCGGTCGGCATGCATGGAAGGGTCTCCTTGTATCGCTTTGGGCCAGATTGTGCGGATCTCCTTGTATCGCTATGGGCCAGATGTATCGCAATGGGCCAGATTGTGCGGATCTCCTTTAATCGCAGAGATCGCGGAGGGCACCGAGGGCACAGAGAGAAACTTTGAGGGCGCATCTCGAAGGGTTTCCCTTGAGTTGAGAGAGCAAGTCGATGGATTCCTACACGAATTGCTTTAGACTCATGTAGTTGAGACCTTCTAAAAAATCTCTGTGCCCTCTGCGCCCTCCGTGCCCTCGGTGATTAATAGTTGACCCGCACAATGTATCCTGCCACCGAGGACTCGTTACAGGTGGCCGCATTGTGCGGATCTCGAGACCTTTGAAATCTCTCTCCGTGCCCTCGGCGAATAAAAGTTTACCCGCACAATGTATTCCACCAACGAGGACTTGTGTTGTTACGGGTGGCCGCATTGTGCGGATCTCCTTTCGGGCTTGAGCGACTGAACATTTCAAGGAGTCTATTTATATTGTCTCCGGATTGGGCAGAGAATCATCGTCAACAACACTTTCATCAATGAAACCTGGTATCACACCTTTTATCGCCATGATCACCCTCCTGTCGATTTCTTGCGGAGAACGTTCGGCCGAGAGCCAGGGAAGCGAATTTCTTGACTTCGCGAGGAAATTCTCCGAGACCTATCCCAAGAGTGAGGCGCAGGATTTGTACAAAACGCTGTTCCAGGAATCGTTCGGGCCTGGACACATCATATCGTCCTGGGACGCCGCTCGTCTGCATCTCGAAAGGGAACTTGCCTCCATGCCTCCGCACGAAGAGGTGGCGCTGATCGAGCCTTGCGGCCCCGCTGGCAGGATGTTGCGCCTGAACCTCCGATCCGCTCTGGCGGAAGGGATCGACGTCGACGACATTATCGATATGATGCGCAAGAGCGTTGAGCGACTTCAGCCCGACACGCTCGCCTTTCTTCAGCAATGGGATATTGTGCGTCGGCTCGGGTCGGACGGACTACTTCCGTGGTCCAACGATCGTATCGAGGAATTCGACGCGACTCTGGGTCCCGAGGGTCTGGATGTCATCCATCACAGCGATGTGTACGTGATGAACTACAGGCCTGCTTACAGGGTCATCATGCGGGAAGTCTATAACGAATGGTCGGCGCGTGAGGTCGGCCGGTTACCAGGAACAGACCGGTGACGGCTGGACGATATTCATATCGACGAGTTCCTGCCTGATCTTCGGAAAGCTCGACGCCAACGGCAATCCGCCTCGGAGCAAGGTAAACACCGCCTGCGATCCGTCGATCAGCGCGAGACCATACGGTCGTGTGAAGTAAAAATCCGCTTTCTCGTTGATCAGGAGCGGATTGAGGAAATTCGTGGGATCTTCAAGATTGGGAAGCCGGGCTTCGATGCTTACGGTAATCCGGGCGCAATTGCGCAACGTACCACGCTGTGTAACCACCTCGCCTGTTCCGATATACTTGCCTTTCACTCTGAAGTAAATCGGAAAAATCGGGATCTGATTGAATTCGATGTTGAGGATATCCCAGTTTGCCTGGAAACCGGGATTGAAGGGAATAATGAGAAACTCACGAGGGATCTCGATCGCTGGTCCGCCCGGAATAACGGTGATGGAGCCAAGCTGCAGTAGGCCGGGACTGCTCATCATCACGCCCACGTCGGTCTTCCGGATGTATTGGGTATCTACCTCCACGCTCCCGCTCCGGATCACTTCATTCGCCTGAACGGCATAGACAAGAGAGTCCACGGTGCGATTCCCGATCATGCGCGCGCGAACTTCGGCGATACCCGTTACATTCGCTGAATCGATGCGGTAATTCCAGGACGAACCCTCGAGCACCGGATAGTATTGCTGATCGGCGAACAATTCTCCGCCGGTCGTGGACACGGGCGCCGCGTCGTCGGTACACGCCGTCACGGCGAGAACGGCGATTACGTTGAAAAAAAGTATGATGATGGTTCGCATAACAGCTCCGTCATTTTGCGAGAAACGCCCTGAGTACATTGAAGGCGTTTCCTCTATGGCTGATGGCATTTTTTTCTTCAGGTGATAATTCAGCGAAACTGCGGTCGAATCCCTCCGGCTCGAATACGGGATCGTAACCGAAACCTCGACCTCCACGGGGAGCGAGGAGAATGCGTCCCTCCACGCGGCCGTCGAACGATTCCTCCAAACCACCCGGACCGACAAGAGTGACGACGCAGCGGAAACGCCCCTGACGTTTGCGGGCGGGCACCTGAGTCAATTCATGGATAAGCTTTTTCCAGTTATCCTCGTACGTCGCATCCTCACCGGCGTATCTGGCGGAGCGAACTCCGGGCTTGCCGAGCAGATAGTAGACTTCGAGTCCTGTATCGTCAGCCACCGCGGGGAGACCGGTACATTTGAAAGCGGAGAGAGCTTTTTTGTACGCGTTGTCTTCAAGCGTCTCGCCGTCCTCTTCGACATCGGGGCAGTTCGGGAAATCCGTGAGGTCCTTGATCGTCAGAGGCAAACCCGCAAGGATGGAGCGGATTTCCTCAGCCTTGTGCCGATTGCGTGTCGCGAGAACGATGGTGTCGAATTTCATGCGAGCTTCACGGTGATGGTGTCATGTGCGGCCAATGCCGTCCGCGGAAAAAATACCGGATGTCCAACGTTACGCATTTCTCCTCACAATACGAACACACATCGACCGGGAGCGCCCTCTCCAACTCTCTCAGGATCAATCTCCTGGTGACCAATGCTCGATATCGTCGAATGTCAGCACCTCCACCACTGCGGCGGGGTTGTTCATCACTTCGCGCGATATGCGCTTCCCGTCCGGACTCGCATAGGCTGCGTTCATACCGTCCTCGTCCCGGAAATACACATCGATCAGCGAACCCACTCTGATTTCGCCAGTGGAGCGTGATGAAACCGTCCCGCGTTCGAGGCGCAGCACTCCAGGCACCGACTTCAACAATTCGAACAACGCCGCCTCGGTGCGGCATTCCTCCCCGACAGCGGGAGGCGCGAAAATCCATGTCTGACGCATCATAGCGCATCCTTTTCTTGTTTCTCCTAACCCTGTTTCCACATGATACAGCTTTGCGAGGATTCAGTGAAAACAGCGTGGAAGAATTACGGCCGCGGCTCGCGGAACCGGGGAGTGGGCGTGACGAAGCACAGGCAATCACGTCGCTGCAATACGCAATTTCCAGAGATCCGCGACCCGCAATCTCCCCGATCCCCTCCGCTTTAGCAATTCATCTTTTTGTGTATATTAGATATTGCATCGGGCAGTTAGCTCAGTTGGTTCAGAGCGTCTGGTTTACACCCAGAAGGTCGGGGGTTCGAACCCCTCACTGCCCACACCTCCCCTGCCATCGTCGCGGACACTACCGATGCTCCGAATTGCCGAGACGGTCAGACCGCTCCGACCGGAGCCGAATCACTCGACTTCACGAACAAGGAATCACCCATGCGCATGTCCATTCTCCTCAACCTCGCGGTTTCCGCTCTCTTGCTTACGGCGTGCGGTTCGCAGGACGACAGCGGCGAACTTCGCGATACGCCGCCCAGCATCAAATTATATGCATTGAAAAATGTGAGCATCGATTACGAGTACAGTGGTGCGGCCACGGGCACGAAAACGCATATCATCGGCAATTACGGCATGTACCAGAGGATGGAAGACAAGCTGGTCTATGACATGGGCGGTGAAAAACGCGACATTCATGTGATCGATATCACTGCGGATACACTGCAGTACCACATCAACATGAAGGAGAGCACAGGGACGCGGAGACCGTTCGAAATCAGCCGGCTTGAAAAGCTCGTCAAGGACTATACCGAAAAGGAACTCGAGGATTTTCAACAATCCTACATGATCAAGGGCGGCGGGAAGCTGATCGGAACCGAGACGATACTCGGAAAAACATGCAATGTTTACGACCTCGCCATGTCGGGCGTCGTTGTTTCGCTCTGGAAAAGCATCACCATGCGCACCAAGGTCAAGATGGGCGACAGTGAGATCGTCATGACGGCGGTGGACATGGATGAGGATTTCAGCGTAGACGCTTCGATGTTCATGCCGCCCAAGAATGTAAAGATCGAACCACCTCGCATTATCAGTAATTTCCCCGATGGTCATCCGCCGGTCGATCCCCCAACCGATCAGCAAATGCCCGAAGGACATCCGCCTGTCCCGCCGGCAAAGGACAAACTGCCCGAAGGTCACCCGAAGGTCGACCCTCCCACTTCCGGCAGCTAGTGGAAGCGGACAGAACCTTCAGCGCGCAATCCGTGTTGTGATGCCTGTTGTGCATTGACATCATCAATGGAGATAGATAATCATGAAATCGGGTAATCCGTTTTTTAGCGAATCGCGACTACGTGCTATACAGGATTCCGCCATCGGCGCGGAGACCATGACCTTCAACGGGGCGCTGAATAAAACCGCACTTCTCTTCGTGATCCTCCTGCTCGGAGCTTCCTGGACCTGGGCCGACATGACCTGGACCACCGCACCGGCGTTCTCGGGCAAAATGATCATCGGACTTATCGGAGGTTTCGCGCTTGCCATCGTCACAGCATTCAAGCCCGAGCTTGCACGCTACACCGCGCCCGTGTATGCCTTTCTTGAGGGAATGTTTCTTGGCGGATTGTCCGCTTATTTTGAAGGTATGTATCCCGGCATAGTCATCCCTGCTATTGTTCTGACATTCGGCATCATGATCGGCATGCTCGTGACGTACCGATCCGGCCTCATCAAGGTCACCGCGAAGTTTCGTATCGCCGTCGTCAGCGCCACTGCCGGTATCGCGTTGTTTTATCTGATCGCCATGGGCCTCGGTTTTTTCGGCATCACTATTCCCTTCCTTTTTGAAGGCGGGATGTTCGGCATCCTTTTCAGTGTTTTCGTCATCGTTATCGCCGCGCTGAATCTTATGCTCGATTTCGACATGATCGAGCAGTTCTCCTCGGCAGGCATGCCGCGACACATGGAATGGTACGGAGGGTTCGCACTGATGGTGACTCTTGTGTGGCTGTACATCGAAATCCTCCGTCTCCTGGCCAAAACCCGCGACTGACGATTTACGATTGACGATTTACGATTGACGATTTGAGGATTTTTGATTTGTAGAGGATTTACGATTGCAGATTGGGGATTGGGGAAATCTCCGAGCCGTGGTGTATTCATGGATACGCTATGTTCAGTTACCGGGGGTGGTGTATTGATCCTTTCGCGGGACCTGAATACTTATGCGGATTTTCGCAGATTCAGGTGGATTTTCGCGGATAAGAGTTGTTTTAGATTTTGTTTTCGGCAAACCTGTACTTGTTGTCATACAAAAGGCGGAATCTTGTCAAATCCCGGAATACTCGACAGAAAAATGCATAATGTGAGTGGATCTGAAGTTTAAAAAAACTCTTATCCGCGCACATCCCCACCTTCGCCCTGTTGCTCTCGCATCACCCCAAATCGCTACGGACGGCTTCTGCGGACATGCGCAATAATCCGTGCGAATCCGTCATCATCGTTTCACAAATCGATTCCCCGGCTCCCCCTGTATGCTGACCTCGATTTCGATAAAGCGATCATCCCCGGCACCGTGGACCAGTCTGCCATTGGGTCCGCGTTTGAGGAATAGGCGGAAGTACAGGTCGCCTTCCGGACGGGGCAGGCGGCCAAAGTAGATGCGTCCTTTCGTGAGCGTACCGTTGGGCACATTGATGTAGGATGCGGTGTAAGCGCTGGTATCCGGCGGTGCGGCGGAGAGATGCTCGTTGAGATTGTTCGCCTCAGCCACGTTACCGCCCGAGGCCACATCCGCGAACATAGTCTGGGGTCCCGGAACAAAGGCGAGATGCGGGCTGCGAATGAGAAGCCCGTAGCTGGTTCCGAGCGTGTGCACATAGAAGGATGCGCGCCGTTGAAAATCTTCCGTTGCCCAGCGAAGGGGTTCGGCCATCCCTTCGGCGTTCCAAAGGTCCACCGCGCAGGGATAATTCTTCGAGGTCACCGCATACACGCGGATGGGCTGCCCGGCGATGTCGCGCGTACGTCGCTCCGCCGGCGCCCATTCTATCGTCGCCTGATCGGGACTCAGGTTTCCGCTCGTGGACCTTGCCTGGACCGCTATGTGATACCGATCACCATTCACAAGCTCCGGTACTCTGAATATGCTGTCTTTCCCTGCATGGTACTGTCCCCGCGCATATCCGCTTGGATCGGTGACGGTGATGCTGTACCCCGCGAAATGGGACTGCCCGACGCTCGTCGATGGCGTCCACCCGACAACGAGCGCCCCGCTGTCCGACGATACGCGTAGATTCGTCGGCGCCGCGGTATCGGGCTCGGAAGGCTCGGTTGAATCGCAGGCATACACAGCGATGAGTACGAGCAAGATCATTGCGGGTCTGAAAAAAGTGTTCATGATCCTTCCTTTTCAGGGATGTTCCCTTTGGTGTCGCGGCATGCAAGTTAAGAGAATCCGTGATGAGGACGCACAGCCGTTTCTTACGCCGCATGATAACGAAATTCGCGGGAAACAGCATGCGGGGGAGCGGCACTACACTCCCCCGCATGGATAAGTAATTGATGCGTCTGACCATGACAGGTCATCGACAGTAATGCATCACCTCACCAGCACCATCTTCCCTTGCCGCACTTCCGCTCCCGCCTGCAAGCGATACAGATACATACCCGCGGGCAGGCGCTCCGCATGCAGCACCGCGGAATGTACGCCGCGATCCAGCCAGCCTTCCTTCAGCACCGCGACCTCTCGGCCAAGCATATCGTGTACGGTCAGTCGCACCTCACAGGCATCTGGAAGCTTGAAGGTGAAGGATGTGAGTGTGGAGAAGGGATTGGGATAATTTGTTCCGATTTCGACGGTCGAGGGGATGACGCGGTCGAGGATCGAGGTTCTCGCATGCATCTTCGTTGTCGAGGTGTCGTTCTGCGGAAGTCGCAGACCGCTGTAGAGCCTCGGATAGAGTTCGAAGACTGGTCGCCACTGTGGGTCGTTTCCGACAACGCTTTTGATTTCTTCAAGCGCCTGTAAACCAAGGCGGTATCCGCCGCGCATCGCGAACGGGGCAAAGAGCGCCTGACGAAGTAACGCGCCTGTATGGAGTTCACGAGAACCGATAAAACTCCACGATTGCGTGATATCGTATGCTTCCCGGAACCGCCCCACGTCGGCAAGTATCTCAGAAGCAAACAGTTTGCTTTGTAAATCAGGGACACTTAGGAGATGCAGGACAAGTGTATCCCGTAAATCCTCGAATGTTGGCAGTTGGAGGATATGCATTCTGATCAAATTGAGATCCCGTCGATCAATCGCCGTGGTTGTCGATGCCAGTACACCCACCAGCAACTGCCGCAGCAGCACATAATTGCTGTCAAGATACGCGCGCCTTAACGCACTTCGTGCTCCGGGTGAGGAAGCGGACGAAGAAGAGGATTTCGAGAAATTCTGGGCGGTCGATGTGAATGGTACCGGACATGTCGCGATCGGGGAGTCCGCATTTACCATTCCAACAAGGATCGGCGGGTCAGGGTACCAGTTATTGTCAATCGCCCGAATTTCCTTACTGTCACTAATTGCGTTCGCACCCGAGGTAGTGTTATTCAGAATGAAGCAATTCTTGGTACCCGAGCCACCGGCCGCGTCCCCGAACTCGATGTAACCACCTCCCGTGGATGCCAAGACCGCGTCTTCTGCTTCGATGTGATTGAACGACGGATACCAGTTATCATCGCCAGTCACCGTACCACCAATGGCAAGGATACCGGTGGCGAATCCCTCCATTCGAGAACGCCTGAAAACGGTAGTTCCCAAAAGCTGGTAGATACCGGCATTCAACTGTGCGGCGGCCGACGTCCGGGCGACAATATCATCCAAGCAACTGGTGTACACTCCTGCTGAATAGATGTATGCTTCATCACAGGATTGCGCCGAAGTGTTCGTGGTATATATACGCCCACCAAGATTCGCTAGCGCGAATACTGGGTTGCTCAATGTCGTTTGATAAAGATCCGCCCAAGCTTCCGATCCAACACTTATTGCGGTTGTAGTATAATCGACAATACAGTTGTTCAATGAAACGTATCCTTCGTTCCGGGCATGAATACCATACCATCGAAGCTCTGGGTCACAGGGCTCGAACAATGAACCGAACGCAAAAAGGTACCCGTCGCAATAAAGTCCCTTTTCATGCTGGAACTTCAAATGGTCGGTCGTGATGGTATTTAGCACAGCTGCCGGTTCGATATAAATATTACCGGACAAACAAGTGCCATCGAAATCCGTATGCCAGCCATTCATTGGCTCAAGTCGGTATAATGCGGCCGATCCGGGCGCGAAGTACTCGGTGACGCCGTTCTCCGCGCTCCAGTTGTCCGGAGTATCCGTCGGTCGGACAATCCAGATGTCGCCTGTCATGACGTTGGTAACCTTCCACTCATTGAGTTCTCCGGCGGTCGGTGCCAGCTTGACCGTGATATGCCGATGTCCCTCGATTGGATGCGTGCGGCCGTTTGCTACGAAGAGGTATCGCTCGTGTGTTATTTTGTGCTCGAATTCACTGATAAGCACAAATGTGGAGTCGGCATCGTCGATCGGATTCGGCATATCCTGTCGCCTGCTCAACACCTCGGATACTGTGGTATTCGTCCCCGCTCCGGTCATGTACCGGATGCTCCAGATTTTCGCCTCCTGCCACTCCAAATTCTGCTTGATTGTGTCTCCGACCGGCTGGAGGAAGCCACGGAGATACGTGGCGGTGGAATCCCACTTGCTCTCCCCGTTCCAATCGCAGCGTCGCTCCGTCAAGCCTCTATCGAGAAATCCGAGACCTCCTGCATTGCCAGCCACATCCCTGGGATGTCCGGTGGCCGAGTCGGCTTGCCATGCAACTTTATCGGGAGGCCAGAACGGGCGTCCAGCCGTAGTGTCGAACGGGCAGGAAACAAACTGCCAAAACACGAGACCGTCGGAACCGAATGCGAGCGCAATGTTGCATTGGTGCCGCAACTCGGCGGCCGTCGGTTCGCGCAGATCGTCGTTGTCGTGGAAATTCGGAACATTTTCATGGATCATGTTCGTGTGGTTCTGGATATAGGGGAGCCACGCGTATTGTGTTTCGCTCAGCAGGCGCTTCTTCGCGAGTTTGAGATATTGCATTGACATATCCACAAATCCACGATTGGCATACCAGTTGAGCGAGTGATGATAGTCGCCGGGATGAACATCGGGGTACACCGGACGGGGGTGCTGCATTGTGATGGGGTAGCCATAGTACCCGGATGCGAACCGGCGGTTGAAGGCGCTGGCCACGTCGGGATCTTCGGAACTGCCTGAAGCCGCATGCAGCATGACGGTGCTGCTTTGCTGCTCGAGAATCTGCTGCCCGAACGCCGTGGTCGCCCACACGGCGCCGTGCAATCCCTGCTCGGGTCCGCCGATGTAGAGCAGGTTGGGAAACGCCACCGAAGGAGTGAGACGATTGGTAAGAACGGCATCGTACCGCGCCCGCAACATCTCCAGCGCGTGGTCGAACGCGGCGATCTTATCCGGATGTTCCACCGCATCGTCGATATGGAACATATTGAATGTTCTCGGAGAGGTCAGGCATACGGCATCGAGAAGGCATTGCGCGTTGTATTCGCTGACGTAGGTGATGGCGACGTCGATATCAGCGACCTTGGCGGCGATAGTTTCCCATGTGTCGGTGCGGTCGCGTATTTTCGCGAGACTAATGAGCGTCGTGTCCGTCCAGGCGAGGTTGTTGGGGTCGGCGTTGCGGATGTACACGACGCCGCCGAACGACTGACGCACTTCGATCCTGCCCAGCTCCACTTCGAACGCTCCGGTCATGAATTGGTGGTGTGCGTCGTAAAACTGCTCCTGCCTGAGCTGATAGTTGAGTGTGGCGGGCGAGCCGGTCGAGTCCAAGGTGCGTATCGCCACGTTCATGATTGGCGCGTTTGATTCGGCGAATGAGTTGTGGGCTTTGACGGTGACGGTAAGCTGGTACAGTCCGGAACCGGCCTTTTCTGCGCGGAGAGTGTCGTTCCACCAATCACGGAACATCGAGAGATCCTCCTTGCGAATCGGCGCGAGACCTGAAATTACACCCTTGTCGGATTGAATTATCACGGAATTCGAGGTTGGATTGGTTTCCGTCAGCGGGGTGCTGAAGTTGGAATAGGGTAGGGGGATATTGTCGAAACTCTCCTCGGGATACGTAGTGTACGAACCGCGCTCCGAGAAGTCTCCCGCGTACTCCGGGTGCAGCATGATGCGCTCGCCCGAGAGATAGGACAGGATACCCCAATCCGTTACGGCCACAAACATGCTATCCGCAGCCGCGGCGCAGACCTGCCGGATCGCGTTGGGATTCGCGGTATCGGTGACGACGTAATTGGGATCGACCACGATGCTGGCGAGATTGAGTCCGAGACGCGATGCGGCCTCGAAATGCCGATCCGTCAGGAAGCGGAGGCGTTGTGTTTCATCGCCGGCGGTTCCCACGTGGCCGCGCACGTAGTGGAGCCGAAGGACGGTGGAGTCCCATTGTGGCGCGAAGCTGAACGAACCGATGTAGTACGGGGTAGGGGTTTGAGCATTCGCCCCCGCAGCGAGCAGGAGTAGAAACGGAACAATGTGCATTGCTTTCATGATGTGCATTCCTGTGATTGAAGGTACGTTAATACACCACGAGTTTTTGCCGTGTCATGGAGGTTCCCTGACGCAGCGTCAGGTAATAGGTTCCCGCCGCGAGAGCGGGCAATCGGAGTTGATGATCCAGGCTGTCCTGGACGATCATTATGTCGCTTTGCGTGAGACTGTTGCCGAGAAGGTCGTGCAGGACGATACCGGCATTGCCCGGTGAGAGACCGGAAGCGTAGACGCGTATCGCGCTCGCACCAACCGGCAGCGGATTCGGGGAGAGCCGGAGCTGGAAGGAATTGACGACTGACGGATCATCAATCCCGGTACGCAACTGCCGGGCGCCGATCCAGATCTGGAACCGGTTGCCCAGACCATGGTTTGTGCTACCGCGGCCTCGCGTTAGTACATCCTCGTAGCCATCGCCGTTCACGTCCCCGACGGGAAAAACACCAGCCCGGACATATCCATTGACGGGGTCCGTGCCGAAGAAGCCTAGCGGCGTTCGGAACGCCTGACCGCCGGGGTAGAAGTAATACGCCGACATCCCCGGGAAGAAATACGTGTTCCACCCCATGATAAGGTCGGGTTTGCCGTCGCCGTTCATATCCCCCACGGGGCAGACGATCTGCGGCGAGAGATCGCCCATCGGTTCCGCCTCGCTGTTCCTTAGGGAATCGTCGGGCAGCAGGATGTCCGGCAGTCGTGCGCGGCCGCGGAACAGCAGCGCGTCTCCGTAGGGTTTGTGGATGGACTCCGGTCCCGCATCCAGAATGTCGTCGTACCCATCGGCGTCGACATCCATGATGTTGGCGATATAATACGCGGGGCTCCATCCCAAGTCGGGTCTGAGAACCCGGTCGGGAAGTCCCACGGATCCCGCCGCGTTGCCGAGGAATACATCCCAGTAATGGAATCCGTTGGCATCGCCATACACGAGCACATCCCGTTTGCCATCGCCGTTAATATCGCCGGTCATTATATCGAAAGCGTAGTTCTGGTTTGAACCAAATGCCGTCGGTTTGATCTCGCTCGTGCGGGTAAAAGTCAGGCCCGATCCACCCAGATACAGCACGGCCTTCTGCGTCACCAGTATACTAGATTCAAAGGCCACGGTGATAATATCAGGATGTCCGTCGCCGTTGTAATCCAATGCCTGCACGGAGGAACGAAACGGGTTCAGTTTCATACCCACCGACTCTTCGATCTCACCCTGGATTATCCTGTCGGGCTCCCAATCGTACGACACGGGTCCCTGCTTCCACAAATACACGCGTATGATGCCGCGTCGCTCCGGCGGGTCTTCTCCCACCGCACCGAACGCGTTGTCGATCGCCGTCACGATGTCCAGCTTCCCGTCGCCGTTGAAGTCCGCCGAGGCCACGCCCGATCCACCGCCGAGCACTTTGAACGCCGGATCGTGGCTGAACTCCGCCCCGCCGAGAAAAATGTACGTCGTATCCGTTCGCGACGAAATGGCAAAGTCGTCATATCCGTCGTCGTTGATATCGCCCAATGGGCACGAAAACCAGGCGAAATACGTCAGATCCGGCCGATAGACTTCCTGCCATTTCACGACATGCCATGGCGGGAGGTCGGCGGTCTTGTCCAATCCCTCCCGCAAAGGTTGGGCCATCGCGGGCGGGACTACCTGCAACAGCAAAAGCAGCAAGCAGCCCGCAGTGCCAAACAGCAGCGCACGCGGTCGTCCCCTTGTGAAGGCCAGGAATCGAAAAACACCTATTACCATGCAAGCCTCCTTGTGTTGTTGAGTACCATCGTTGCAACCGTGCGTCGGTCGTGTATCGTTATCAATTCACAATAGGAAGACACATCAACCCCCGATAAATTCCCACCGCTCGAAAAAAAACTTAATCCTATCTCCAGAGACAGGTCGCACAGCGACCGGCGTCGCTGGTTGAATGCCAGAATTTTTTCATCATGGTGAGTCTCCTACAGATGCGTATGAAAAAACGAAGTCAGTATCTGAGTGCCGGTCTCGCGTTCGCGAGGCGGGAGAGAGATCAATCCATGAAGGTGCTATAAAATGTTGATCGCTATTCTCGCTGGGATGCACAGGGGCATTCAATCGCAATCGGTCAGGGAAGTCGACCAGGCGAAAATTCTCCCGGAATATGTTTGTCGCTAATTCGAACGGAGACTGCGTCGTACGTTCTCCCGCACGCGAAGCGTGTTCCTCGGCGGCATGGCATGAACGAGATTGTTTGGCGATGCCCGCGCGGAACGAAACTTCCGCGTGTTTGAGATCTGGTCTGGGGTTCACGTTCCCGTTCCGCGCGTTCCCACCACTTCTCGATCGCATGGAATACTGTAACAATCCGCTCATGTCGGACGCCCTTTTAAGGTGCTATCAGATCGTATCGCGCTATTTTACGATCCCGCCATCTCAATTGCAACCATTATTTTTCATGATTTCATCATCCGTTGCTCCGTAGGGCGTAACGTGTTGTTTTTCCATGGTTTACGGAAATATTAAAAAATTCTAAGTATTCGTATTCCGCGAAAACGATCGTAAATACGATGGTAAAGGTGAGCACTATCCGTTGAATCGAGGGAGGATGCGGGTGGTGGATCGAGGCCATCGTGGGGGGAATACGTGCACGGATTTTCAGGGAAAAAGACGTACGCGTTTGTCACTCCGTGGGATGGCGCGGATCGGGGCGGATGAATACGTACGCTGATTTTCGCGGATGAATACGGATAAACGCGGATAAGAGTTTTTTTAGATTTCGTATGCGGCAAACCTGTGCTTGACGTACAAAAAGCGGAAGCTTGTCAAATCCCGCAATACTGTACCGAAAAATGCACTATGTGAGCGGATCTGGAATTTAAAAAACTCTTATCCGCGCTCATCCGCAATAATCCGCGCAAATCCGCGTACGTATTTATCCGTGCTCATCCGCAATAATCCGCGTGAATCCGCGTACGTCCTTATCCGCGCATGTATTCCCACAGGTCGCAGATTTGCGTTGTGACGGAGGATTGCGGATTTTCGGAACATGCATATCGGGAATTCCCGACCAACTCACACGCAATCCAACATTGCATCTTCATAGCTCCGCTATCTGCCATCCACCCATGAATAATCCGACGATGCGCATAAAACTCTCAACATTACTCCGCTCACTGATCCTTGTTTTGTCTCTTATCCTCCTGACCTCTCCTGCTCCCGCGCAGCAGGGCTGGCTTACCCACTTCGAACAATCTGGATACACCGCTTCACCGGATTACGATATGACGATGAGATGGCTCAGCAGACTGGACAGCGCCTCCGAGTGGGTCTCGCTGCAGTCGTTCGGGGTCACCCCGCAGGGACGGGATTTGCCGCTGGTGATTCTCTCGAGCGACCAGGCGTTTACCCCTGCCGAGGCTATCGCTACAGGCAAAACCATCGTGCTGATCCAGGCCGGCATTCACGCGGGGGAGATCGACGGCAAGGATGCGGGTATGATGCTCCTCCGCGAGATCGCCATCACGAAAACACTCGAATCGATCGCCGACCACGCGATCCTTCTCTTCATGCCGATCTTCAATCTCGACGGACACGAACGCCAGAGTCCCTTTAACCGGATCAATCAGAACGGTCCTGAAGTGATGGGCTGGCGCGTCACCGCCAATAATTTGAATCTGAACCGCGACTACATGAAGGCCGACGCGCCCGAAATGCGTGCATGGCTTCGCACCTTCAACAGTTGGCAGCCGGATATGCTGATCGACTGCCACGTGACCGACGGCATCGATTTTCAGTACAATCTCTCGTACGCGATGGAGATGTACGGCAATATGCACCCCGCAGTCGCCGCATGGCAGCAGGATCTGCAGTCCTGGTTTATCGATGCGATGGCGAAAGCGGGAGATCCCGTGGTTCCTTATGTTTTTCCACGGGAAAACAGCGATTTGTCAAAGGGCCTGGTCGATTGGGCATCGCAGCCCCGCCTCAGTACGGGTTACGCCGCGCTGCGGAACAGAGCCAACATGCTGATCGAGACGCACATGTTCAAGTCCTATAAAGATCGTGTGCACTCAACCTACCGGTTGCTCCTGTCCGTACTCGGTTACATCGCAGCACATCCGGGTACGCTGCGCGATGCCGTACAACAAGCTGAAGAAGAGGATATGGTACGCTTCACTCAAGGCGACACGACGGCGTTTCCATTGCGCTTCCAGGCCGGAACCGCGTCACGCACGATTTCCTTCAAAGGCTACGCTTCGGAAATGCGCAAGAGCGAGGTGTCGGGCGGGACATATATCTGGTGGGATCACTCGCGTCCGCAAACCGTGGATCTGCCCCTCTTCGATGATGTGCGTGCGACCTCGTCAGTGCGACCACCGCGTGCCTATATCCTTCCGCAGGAATGGACCGATGTGGCCGAGGTGTTGCGCCTTCATGGTATTCGGCTTTCCCGCCTGACCGAGGACGTCACGGTTCCCGTGGAGCGTACCATTTTTTCAAAACCCGTATGGAGAACACGGCCGTACGAAGGCCGGATCACACTTACCTCGCCTTCGGAACGCCGCAACGATACTGTGCGCTTCCCCGCCGGAACCTTCGTCGTCGATCTCGCGCAGGCGTCCGCGCGTGTCGCCATCAACCTGCTCGAACCTGACGCTCCGGATTCGTTCGTATTCTGGGGATTTTTCAACGCGATATTCGAGCAAAAGGAATATTACGAAAACTACGTCATGGAAGGCCTCGTGCCGGGAATGCTCAAGGAAAACGCAAGGCTGCGACGCGAATTCGAGCAACGACTTGCAGCGGACACCGCGTTCGCTGCGTCGCCGTCCGCCCGTCTGGACTTTTTCTACGAACGCTCCCCCTGGTACGACAGGACCATGAACGTGTACCCTGTCGCGCGCTGCTCCTTCCTCGAAGCGTTACCGCTTGTGCCGGAAGAGCAATGGAAGCGCCGCTCCCTCATCAAGCAGTAAACCGGATATCGGCATGATCACACGATACATGATTTTCCTCGTCCTCGCCCTCGCCGGGGCCTTTAGCGTCCACGCGCAACAGCGGGCGCTCACACCAGCCGACAAGGCGCTGTGGCGCATCCCGTCAACACCCGCAGCTTGCCCCACATCGGACGCGGTCGCATTCACCGTTCGCGAAGCGGATACCGTAGCCAACCGCTGGGTGACGCATCTGCATCTTGTAGACGAACGCGGCTGGATACGGCAGCTGACGCAAGGCTCTGTTTCGTGCACCGCGCCCGCCTGGTCGCCCGATGGCCGCATGCTCAGCTTTCTTTCCTCGCGCGAACGCATTGACGCCGCCGGCAAACAGTCGGATGGAAGCACCGCGCTGTTCGCGCTACCTTCACAGGGTGGAGAAGCCCTCCTGCTTGCCGCGCCGGAATCCGACATCGAGGAATATGCATGGTCACCGGATGGCGCTGCGATCGAGATTCTTACCGGAGCACCGCATACCGATGAGTGGGAAGCCGAGCTGAAGCGGCGCGAAACGCGGAAACTCGATCTCACGGTCAGTGGAGAACCGAAGCCCGAAAAAACGCTATGGTTCCTGGACGTAGCGAAATCGAGCATGCGCGAAGTCGCCCGCCTTGATCCCGGTGCGACGGGATTCCGCTGGCTGCCCGATGGACAAGCGCTTGTGTATCAAACGAACTACACCGGCGAATACAATGACGAACAGAAATACGATCTCTGGATGGTGGATCTGTCGGGCAAGACACGTCAGTTGACCTCGACGTCGGGACCCGAGACGTCGCCGCGCGTCTCTCCCGATGGACGTGCCGTGGCCTTCATCAGCCAGACCGTTCCGGACATCGAATTCGCCAAAACAGAGATTTCTCTCCTGATTTTGGAATCACAGACGGTCATCCGTCTCACCGGAGAGGCGGTGCATTCCGTCGAAAACATGGAGTGGCTACCGGACGGAACGCTCCTGGCGTTGTTCAATGTCGGAACGTCGGCGGAACTCCATGTCGTCGACCCTGGTAACGGCGCGACGCGACGCGTTTCGGATCCGGCGCTGGTCGTCGCGGAACTCAGCGTCGCTTCATCCGGTACGGCCGCATTTCTCGCGGACACTCCCGGCACATTGCGCGAGGTGTTCCTGCATTCCGGATACGGGGATACGCAGCGTACACAATTTTCGGATCAACTCAAGGATTTCGCGCTCGGCGATCAGAAGGTGATCAGCGTGAAAAGTCAGGACGGATTGTTCGACATCGAAGCCGTCCTGGTCACACCGAAAGGAATGAAGGCCGGTAGCCCGGTTCCTCTGTTGCTCGCCTATCACGGCGGACCGTACGCGGATTTCGACAACCGGTTGTTTCAGTACTACCCGGCGCACATTCTCGCCGCACAAGGCATTGCAACGGTGATGCCCAACGTGCGCGGCAGCTCGGGCTACAGCGACACCTTCGGTCAGGCGAATCGCTACGACATTGGCGGCGGCGACTATCGAGACGCCATGCGGATCGTGGACCATCTTATCGAGAGCGGCATCGCCGACAGCGGCCGCATGGCGGTGATGGGAGGAAGCTATGGCGGCTACATGACGAACTGGACGATTTCGCAGACTCAGCGATTCAAAGCCGCGGTGTCGATGTTCGGCATTTTCAGCTGGCTTACCGACTGGAGCAATTCGTGGCAGCCTGCATTCGAGAAGATGTTTTTCGGATATGATTACTGGGAAAAACCGCTGGATCAGAACAATCTGTGGATAAGCCGTGCGCCGCAAACCTGGGCGCGACAGATCGTCACGCCGACGCTGATTCTGCAGGGCGACAAGGACCAATACACCAACGTGGCGAATTCGCGCGAAATGTACCAAACTCTGCATGCACTTGGTTGCGAAACGGAATTTGTCGTGTACCATCGCGCCGGCCACGGACTCCGCACCACCCCCAATCAATGGATCGATTCGATGGATAGAACGGTGCGCTGGATCGTAGACAGAATCGGGAAGCGCATGAAATGATTTCCTGCCCTGCGCGGTACTTCGATGGACGGAAGTGCTGTTTTGAACGCGCGGGAAAGCGAGAGTTCGTACACGCACCTGTTCGATGAAGCCGTTATTTCCCTTCGATCCTGAGAATTTCATCACGGAGCTGGGCGGCGCGCTCAAACTCCAGATCCTTCGCCGCCTCGACCATCTCCTTGCGCAACTGTTGCAGGAGTTCGTCCTTCTGCTCATGTGTCATGAAGCGCAGAACAGGTTCGGCCACGAGTCTGGTCTTATGCTTCTCCGCCTGTCGTTCGTCGCGCCTCGTTTTGAGATCGGCGATGGCAGTGGAGCTGAGAATCTCTTCCATCGTTTTTCTGATGGTCTCGGGATTGATGTTATGCTCGGTATTGTATTCCATTTGAAGCTCGCGACGGCGTCTGGTCTCCGCCATCACTTTCCTCATCGATTCGGTAATGCGGTCGGCATACATGATCACGCGACCCTCGGAGTTGCGCGCCGTACGGCCCGCGATCTGCATGATGGCGCTTTCGCTGCGTAGAAACCCCTCCTTGTCCGCATCCAGAATCGCAACCAGCGACACCTCCGGAAGATCGAGACCCTCGCGAAGCAGATTCACGCCGACCAGAACGTCGAAACTGCCGAGACGCAGATCGCGAAGGATTTCAACACGTTCCAGCGAGTCGATGTCCGAGTGCATATAGCGCACGCGGATTCCGATGTTTTCGAGATATTCGGTGAGATCCTCCGACATGCGTTTCGTCAGCGTGGTAACGAGAACGCGTTCCGATTTCACCGCGCGATCGCGGATCTCCGCGATGAGATCGTCGATCTGGTTTTTGACCGGCCGCACTTCCATCGGCGGATCGAGCAGACCGGTCGGCCTGATGATCTGTTCGACGATCACTCCTTCGCTCTTCGTCAATTCGTAGGGACCCGGAGTCGCGCTTACAAACACGCACTGCCTGATCATCGCTTCGAACTCTTCAAACTTCAGCGGCCTGTTGTCGAAAGCGGAAGGTAAACGAAAACCGTGTTCGATGAGTGTCGCCTTTCGAACCCTGTCGCCGTTGTACATGGCGCGTACCTGCGGCAGGGTCTGATGCGATTCGTCGATGATCATGAGAAAATCGTCCGGGAAATAATCCAGCAGACATTCCGGACGCTCGCCGGGTTCGCGGCCAGCGAGATGCCGCGAGTAATTTTCCACTCCCGAACAGTAACCGATTTCTTTCATCATTTCGAGATCGTACCGCGTGCGCTGTTCGAGCCGCTGGGCTTCCAGAAATTTTCCGCAGTTCCGGAAAAATTCCAACCGTTCCTCAAGCTCTTTTTCGATATCCACGATGGCACGCTTCAATTCCTCCTCGGTCGTGAGAAAGTGCTTGGCGGGATACACCACTGCATCGTTCACTTTTTCAACGACCTTTCCGGTCAGACGCTCCACGAGTGAAAGCGCTTCAATTTCGTCGCCGAAAAATTCAACTCTCAATACCTCGTCCGATTCGAACGCCTGGATAATCTCGATCACGTCGCCGCGAACGCGAAAGGTGCCTCGGGAAAAATCGAAATCGTTGCGCACGTAATGAATGTTGGCGAGTTTCCTGAGAAAATCGTTGCGCTCGATCACGTCCCCTTTACACACCATCACAAGCTGATCGGCATACGCTTCCTTCGATCCGATGCCGTAGATACACGACACCGACGCGATGATAACGACATCTCTCCGACCTTCGACCAGCGCGGTCGTCGCCTTCAATCGCAGACGATCGATCTCATCGTTGATGGCCATATCCTTTTCGATGTACGTGTCCGTCGATGGGATGTAGGCCTCGGGCTGATAGTAGTCGTAATAGGAAATGAAAAATTCGACCGGATTGTGGGGGAAAAAGCCTTTGAATTCGCCGTAAAGCTGCGCCGCGAGCGTCTTGTTATGGGAAATCACCAATGTCGGCTTATTAACCTGCGCGATGAGATTCGATATGGAAAAGGTCTTGCCGCTCCCTGTGACCCCCAGCAGCGTCTGGAATTTGTCGCCGCGTTCGATGCCTGCCACGAGCTGTTTGATGGCTTCGGGCTGATCGCCTGTCGGTTTGTATTCCGATTCGAGTTGGAAGGGTTTCATTGTTCATGCCGCAAGATTTTAATACAGTACAGCAATCTGCACAATCCCCGTGAAATCCGGAAATGCCGCGTGTGACCAATCACGTCCGGTATGATCATGCCGCTGAAGCGCATTCATTCATATCATTCCGATCCTGACCGCACGCAGACCCGCTTCCAGCGATGTGAACTGGATTCCGGTCTGATCCCTCGTCCACGTTGTATCGAGACTGACGTCGTCGTCACAGGATAATTCTTCGGATCGCTCAAGGACCACCGGAACGATACATTCGTCCGAGTATCCGAATTCCTTCGCGATACGCAGCCCGGCTTCATATCGCGACACGCGCTCGGGACCGGCCGCATGGTAGACGCCGGGAACCGCTTTCCGTTCGGTGATTGCTTCAATGACGCGTGCGACATCCGGCGCATGAAGTATGGTGCGGTACTGGTTCACGTACAGATGAAGAGGCTTGCCCTCGCGAAGCGCGTCGAGCGTCCACTGGAGAAAAGAACCTGGCCTGGAAAATGGACCAAGCCCGTACATCAGCGCGGTCCGTATGATGTACGATTTTGGATACACCGACATTACCGCGTCCTCGGCGTTGGATTTCGTTTCCGCATAGACACTCAGCGGATTGCGCTTCGTGTGCTCTCCGTACGGAGCACCGCACCCGTCGAATACGAGATCGGTGGAAATTTGAAAAAACGGGATATCGCGATCGGCGCATTGCGCGGCGATCCGTAACGGCAGCTCCGTATTGATACTGCGAGCGTGAGGCTGGTCCGCGTCGCAGGCCGCTCGTGATGCCAGCGCCGCGCAGTGAACGACTGCTTCCGGCAGTAAAGTCTTGAACAGTCCGGTGAGATCGACATGTAGCAGATCCGCCTGTATGTACCGCGCCGATGCGTCGGGGTCTGGACGTGTGCTGTTCCATATTCCGGTCACATCCCATCCATGCGACGCATAGTACCTTGCGATATTCCATCCCAGAAATCCGGAGGCCCCGGTTACAAGCAGCCGATGTGTATTCATTCCTCGTACTCCTCCATTCAGGGAATCGATATCAGATGAAAACCGGGTAAGCTGATCATCGCTTCCCGACACCGATATGACATACAATAGTACGATTTTCCGGCGCCCTCCACATACTGCCTCTATTCAACGGGCGGAATAACGGATGCACGCGGCCTCTTTGGAACAAGAAGGTCGGTTTACGAATCATATCCAGGACTTCCCGCACACAATCCCCGCCTCGGTAATGGAGCCCCTGTCGCGAACGAGTCCCCGCAAATCATTCAACAACATAGTATGCGACAGATGTGCGGCCGCGATTTTCACTCCGCGAACGCTTCCTGCGATGGGCATATCATGCTGAACATCGACTATCCCGCAGGCAGGCAATCAACACACGATGTTCGCTTCACAGGATATTCCGAAAGGGATAGGGACCTTTGAAGGAGAGGCTGCACGGGCGATTCCGCGTCGATTAAGGCGGTTATCACATTCGCAGGGGTTTCATACGATATTTCATGGTATATTGATACGATGATTACAAATAAAGAGACCAATCCGCTATGAGCGAAGACAATCGCATCCCTCCCGACCATGATGTCGAAGTACTGTACGAACCGGATAATCCGCTTCCTGATTTTTCCTTTGACGATTTACCCGATGGTATGAGGAACAGGGTACGTGAGCTCGGCTGGACGACGCCAACCCCTGTCCAGCGAAAAGCGATTCCCTACGTCCGTGAAGGCCGCGATATTATCGTTCAGGCCCGCACGGGAAGCGGGAAAACCGCCGCATACCTGCTCCCGATGATACATAACATCGATGTGTCGAAGTCCTGGTGCCAGGCGCTGGTGCTCGCACCGACGCGTGAACTCGCCAAGCAGGTACATAGCGTATTGATGGACCTCACAAGGGGGACCGACCTGAGATCGGCTCTGATCTATGGCGGTGTGCGGTATCAAGGACAGCTCAATGACCTGAAGGAAGGTGCCCACATCATCATCGGTACGCCAGGACGCGTCCTCGATCATCTGTATCGCGGTACACTCACACTCATGCGCATCAAGGTGCTGGTGCTGGACGAGGCGGATGAAATGTTGTCGATGGGATTTTATCCCTCGATGCGGAAACTGCGGAAGCAGATCCCCGAGCGACGGAGCACGTTCATGTTTTCAGCGACGATGCCCTATCACGTGGAACAGCTTGCCCACGAGTTTCTTCACAATCCCGGACGCCTGAGCCTGAGTAAGGGAAATCAATCCGTGTCCGAACTCGAGCACTTGTATTACGTTTCCCCGGCCCTGCAAAAAGATCGCGCACTCATCCGGTTGATTGAATATGAAAATCCAGAATCGGCTATCATCTTCACCAATACCAAGCGCGACGCGGAGTATCTTTCCACATTCATCAAGAATTACGGCATCGATACGCAGCACCTGACCGGCGATCTTCCGCAGAGCAAGCGCGAGCGGCTCATGCAGGATCTTCGCACAGGTGAGCTTCGCCTTCTCATCGCAACGGATGTCGCTGCGCGCGGAATCGATATAAGCGATCTCAGCCATGTGATTCTGTATGATATTCCAGAACACGTTGAAGTATATGTGCATCGTTCCGGTAGAACGGCGCGCGCTGGAAAGACCGGCATAGCAATCACAATAACCGAGCAATTTCAGGAAGCCAAACTCCTGAACATCGCCAAGCGGTATGGCTTCAGCATCGAAAAACGCGAACTGCCTTCAGATGAGGAAATTCAACTGCGTCTGTCTGAACGCGTCACCGTGCATCTCGAAAATCAGCTGATTGACCTGGCGATAATGGACCGCGAGCGTGTCCAACGTTTTCTCCCGCTCGCCGAACAAATGGGCTCCGACGAGGATTTGCGGACGCTTGTTGCGATGCTGCTGGATCGCGCCTACGTCCAGGGTTTGCATGGCCGCGTGTATGACGGCAAGCCCGCGTCACTGGAATCGCGCACTGTGCGTCAAAAGCAGAATCCTGCGGAACGCCCCGGTCAGAGCCCCGCGGAGACTCCCGTGCATCCTGCGGCTCCTGATGGCGCGACCCCGGCAGGTGAAACCACCCGTCGCCGCCGCGGTAGCGGACGAAAACCGCAGTCCGACGAAAGCCTCGCAACTGAACAGCAAGGCCCAGTGAATCCACCCCCGTCCACGGATTGATTCCTGCGAGCATAATAACATTCGAGGCTGCCGCGGCAGCCTCGAATCGTTTCATACGGTTGTGATGTTCGTCAGGCCGATTTCTTCTGCTCGCTGAAGGACAGCACGGGGTCCGCACCGGTATCGATTGTATCGCGCGACACGAAACAGCGTGTGACGTGCTCGCGCGAAGGAAGCTGATACATGATATCCATCATGGCTCTTTCCATGATGGAACGCAGCGCCCTGGCGCCGGTACCACGTTCTTCCGCCTTTTCGACGATGGCCTCGAGCGCATCGTGGTCGAATTCGAGTTCCACGCCTTCCATTTCGAAAAGCTTCTTATACTGTTTCACCAGAGCGTTTTTCGGCTGCGTGAGAATACTCCGCAACCCGTCCTTCGAGATCGGGTGAAGCACGGAGGTAACCGGCAAACGCCCGATAAGTTCAGGGATAAGGCCGAAACGCAGCAGATCGTCAGGCTCGACGTGCGATAGAATATATAATCTCTCTTGCTTTGTCACAGCGTTGGTATCTGCGCCGAAACCGACGGGAATTTTTCCTGTGCGTCGCTGGACGATCGATTCGAGGCCTTCGAACGCACCGCCGCATACGAAGAGAATGTCGCGGGTATTGATGTTGATCAGCGGTTGCTCGGGATGCTTGCGGCCACCTTTTGGTGGAACACCGACGATCGAACCTTCAAGGATCTTCAGCAACGCCTGCTGCACGCCTTCACCGGAGACGTCGCGTGTGATGGACATATTCTCGCTTTTTCGGGCGATCTTGTCGAGTTCGTCGATATAAATGATTCCCTGTTCGGCTCGCTGCACGTTGTACTCGGCGTTTTGAAGCAAGTGAACAAGGATCGATTCGACATCGTCTCCGACATAGCCCGATTCCGTCAGTGTGGTCGCATCGGCGATGGCGAACGGGACGTCCAGAATGCGTGCCAGAGTACGGGCGAGCAGGGTTTTCCCCGTTCCTGTGGGTCCGATGAGCAGAATATTGCTCTTTTCGATTTCCACATCGTCATCGGTAAATAACTGCTTGGATTCGAGCCGCTTGTAATGGTTGTATACCGCGACTCCCAGTGTTTTTTTCGCCGAATCCTGTCCAATGACGTACTCATCCAGCGCCTTCTTTATCTGCGCCGGCGTCTTGAGCTTGCGGGTGCGCGCCGCGCCGGCGTTGAATGCCGCGGCGTTGCTGCGAAGAATGTCCACGGAACTCAGAACGCAGTGATTGCAGATATAAACTTCCGGACCGGCGATGATGCTCTCGACATCTCGCGAGGAACGCCCGCAGAACGAGCATTTTATATTGTCGGATTTCCGTGTACTCATCGGATTTCAGTCACTAGTTTCACCTGGAACCTGAGATACTAAAATACTGGCTCCATCCATGGGTTCGGATGGAACCAGTATGTTAGTATACGCAAACGGTGGTTACTTTCCAATCTTCCTGAGAAAGTCGGATTCGAGCTTCTGCAGCTGCTTCAGGAAATCAAGACGCGCTTCGGCCATCCTGATTTCTTTTGTCAGTGTACCGCCGAGCAGCGACGAGGCCAGATCGGGCGATTTGACGGCAGCCACCGGAGAAATCGCCTTCGGAGCGGCGGGGCGTCCTTTGGCCTTTGCTTTCGGCTTCGCCTTCGGTTTCGGCGCAAGCTTGGCTTTGACTTTCGGTTTTGCAACCAAAACCCGCTTCACCGGCGCCGGAGCTTTGCCGGCCTTGAGTGCGACCTTGGCTTTGCGGCCTGGCTTCTCCGGTGAGGCTGCCGATGCGGGCTTGCGTCCGCGACGAACAGTCGTGGATTCCGGGGAAGCTGCAAATTGAGCCTCGAAAGCATTGAACCGTGCGATCACACCGTCGGTCACTCGTCCGGATTTCCCTGATTTGATATTCCGCAGCGTGATATAATTAATTCCGCTTTGCAGAGCAACCTGCCGTAGAGATGTTTTTTTCTCCATTATGGCAATCGCTGCTCTGATCTTCTGTAAATCGTCCATGAAAGAACTCCTGATAAATGAGGGTGACGGTAGATGATTCATGGGTTAAAAATAAATGATATGATATTCCGAAACAACAATACTACCATATTTATTGCAATTTTTTTTTCGCCCGATTACTGTATGTAAATCACGCACTCGCATGCATGTCAATGTAGAATTCCGTTACGCGATTGCGTCATTCATCACAGGCGTCCCACGCCAGAACAGTCGTGTTGCAAGGATGCGATCGCCGCGTCCCGTGTGCAGGAATTGATCCACGACTGTATGTCCGACCCCCGGAGATTCGTCTGTCATTCAGGTATGCGATTGCGCATTGGTTTGAGTGACGTGAGCCCGGGCGGTACTACGTTATCGCCTGATCGCGGCGGCGCGTCCGTAACCCCGAGGATCGCTACATCCGTGCATCAAGCCATTCGAAACATCGAACAGTATGCCTTCCACTCTGCCGAACGCCGAGACCTGAATGAGCCGATGCCCCTTCAGCGACAATGCCGCAATCACCTCCTCGCCAAAAGCTCCTCGCTCATATTCAATCCGATCCGGAAGCCACTGGTGATGAAATCTGGCGGCGCCGATTGCCTCCGATAAGGTCATGCCGAAATCCACCACGTTCATTATCGTCTGCAGCACCGAGGTGATGATTTTCGAACCGCCGGGACTTCCGGTCAGCAGCCATGGCCGATTATCATCCATTACAATCGTCGGCGTCATGGAACTGAGCATGCGCTTCCCGGGTGCGATACTGTTCGCCTCGCCGCCCGGCAATCCGAACTGATTCGGGATACCTGGCTTGGCGCTGAAATCGTCCATTTCATTATTCAGCAGCATACCCGTACCCGGTACGATATACATACCGCCAAAACTGCTGTTGATCGTCGTCGTCGCGGATACCGCGTTTCCCGCCGCATCGAGTACCGCATAATGCGTGGTCTGATCGCCCTCGCGCGGTGGAAGAATATCGCGCTTCAGAGCCGAACTCGGCGTCGCAGCGGTGGTATCGATAGCTGAATACCATGCACGCATTGTGGCTGCGTCAAGCAGTGAATCTACCGGGACTTTGACAAATTCAGGATCGCCGAGATACTGCGCCCTGTCCGCGAACGCGCGCCGCATCGCCTCGGCCATGATATGCGCGGTATGCGCGGAATGTCCGGGCACCGCCAGCTTGCGATACTGCTCAAGCGTACCGAGTATTTGAAGCAGCGCCACGCCTCCAGAACTTGAAGGGGGCATTGTGAGAATATCGTAACCGCGGTATGCGCCTCTGAGCGGTTTGCGCTCGATGCATCGATATGCGGAAAGATCCTCGCGGGTTATCGCTCCTCCATCCTTGCTCATCGCCGCGTGGATGAGATCGGCAGTCTGTCCAAGATAAAATCCGTCTCTTCCGTTTTTCCGAATGCGCTCGAGCGTCCCGGCGAGATCAGGTTGCCGCCATCGCGCACCGCGCTCAAGCGGTTTCCCGTTGGGTACATAGCATGCTTCCGTCGATGGATACATGCGGAAACTGTCTGCATACGATTTCATCAACGCCTGTAATCGCCGGTGCGGTACGAATCCATCGCGCGCCAAACGCACTGCGGGTGTGAGGACCTTCTTCCTGCCAAGGCTGCCGTATCGATCGATTGCCGTGAGCAAACCATCAACAGTTCCCGGCACTCCCGCCGCTAACGGACCATACAGCAAATCGTTGGTCCGCACGTGTCCATCGTCATCCAGGTACATATCCCTGTGCGCGGAACGTGGAGCGATTTCTCTCGCATCGATGGCCGTTTCCCTGCCGTCAGCCATACGTATCAACATATATGTACCGCCCCCGAGATTGCCTGCGGAGGGATACGTGACCGCGAGGGCAAAGCCGACTGCGACCGCGGCATCAACCGCGTTACCTCCCTTCCGAAGGATTTCCATCCCGGCCTCGGTGGCCTGCGGACTTGCGGAAACAACCATCCCTCCGCGGCCTGTGACCATAGTCCCGGCTTCCTGTGCATGACAACTCCCGAGAAACGACAGCTGGAGGATAACATATGACAGCAGATAATATCGCATCATCGACTCAAATTGTGGCAATCGGAATATACCACACGCATATCTATGATGGATACTGCCTCCTCATTTATAACTGTATTGAGTACCGTTCATGACCTGGAACCTCGCTCAATCCACACCGCCGCGTGACATGGTCAATGCGTGAAATCCAGCCTCGATACATGCCACGAAAAATGCGACTGCGAGGTCGCCTCCCGACGCCGCGGCGCAGATCAGTCAGCATATCGATGCCGCCGTCAGTACGGGTTAGTTTACACATCAAAAGATCTCAGCTGAAGGATTACGGAGTTTCCGTGCGCACCATCTCGCAGCAGATGGGGTGGGCGTTCCGCGACGACGCCGATATGCTCGCGAGTGTTTCGTCAGCCTGGACGAGGGCTTTTTCCTCACAGCGGATGTGCGTGAAACAACGCACTGCGTTTCCCGGATTTCATTTTGCCTCTGCTTTCAGCATCCTGCGCTGTATATTGTGTATTCGTATCCGTTTCATGATTCATGATCAAGGACTTCCGATGCCGACTCGCTTCACAATCTTCGTAACATGCCTTCTCCTCGCATCACTGACGACATATTCCCAGGACACCCAGAAACCGCGACGCCTGCCGCCGGACATACAAAAAAAGATCGAAGCGCAAATTATTCAGAAGCACAACGAACGCAGCCATCTCATTACATCCGAGGAGTTGCTGTCGCTCAAACGTGTCGGCAGCCCTGACGTATCACCGGACGGAAGGTGGGTGCTATATTCCATTAATACTCCCGATCTGCAAGCCAACCGCAGCAACAGCGATCTGTACCTCGTCAGCATCGACGGAGAGACGCGACGGAGACTTACATCGTCGCTCTCCGCAGATTACAATGCCGTATGGTCGCCTGACGGCAAATCCATCGCATTTATTTCGACGCGCGACGGCAGTCCCCAGGCCTATATCATCGCCGTTGACGGAGGAGAGGCCGTGAAAATGACAAGCATGGAACACGGTGTCGGCAATCTGTCGTGGTCCCCTGCCGGCGGGCATCTCGCGTTCACCTCCGATGTGAAAATCGGCCGGACTATCGCGGAATCGCATCCCTCGACACCCAAGGCCAACGTGCGGATCTACGACCGCATCCACGTGCGTCACTGGGACGAATGGAACGACGAGATGTATATGCATCTATTCGTTATGCCCGTCGCGGGAGGAACGCCGGTCGATCTGATGGAAGGCGAAGGGTACGATACGCCTCTCAAACCTTTCGGAGGCGCCGAGGAATTTTCCTGGTCGCCTGATGGCGTCGAGATCGCGTATGTCTCGAAAAAAGTGGACGACTATCCCACGAGCACGAACTCGGATATCTATGTCGTGAATATTTCCGAACGCGCTTCCCGCAACATCACTCAGGGATTGCCGAGCTTTGACCGTGATCCCCTGTACTCGCCCGATGGACGCTGGATCGCCTTCCATTCAATGGCGCGAGCCGGGCATGAAGCGGACAGAAACCGCCTGATGCTCTATGATCGCTCCAACAAACAAATTCGCGAACTGTCGAACAACCTCGATCAATGGGTGGGCAGCACCGTCTGGTCGCCGGACAGCAAATCCTTGTTTTTCCAGGCCGAAGATGGCGCCACCGTGCAGGTATATCGCATGATGCTCGACGGCAGCTATGAAATTCTCACAGAAGGCACCTACAATCACGATGCCGGGCTGGATATCACATCCGACGGCAAGATCCTCGTGTACGGCCGGCGGAATTTCAACGCTCCGACCGAACTCTACACGCAGGAGGCGCGGAAAGGCGCCCGACCCGTCGCCTTGACGGCCGAAAACGCGTCAGTCCTCGCACAAATCAGGCAGGTCGGAATTGAGGAGCGCTGGATCACAAGTACCGACGGGAAAAAAGTTCAGACCTGGGTGGTGTATCCGCCTGATTTCGATCCCAAAAAACGCTACCCGATGATCACCTACTGCCAGGGCGGTCCGCAGGCTACCGTGAGCCAGTTCTTCAGCTTTTCCTGGAATTTTCTGCTCATGGCTTCGAAGGGCTACGTCATCGTCGCACCAAATCGCAGAGGCTTACCGGGTTTCGGACAGGAATGGAACGACGCGATCAGTCAGGATTGGGGCGGGATGCCGATGCAGGATATTCTCGCCGCCACCGACGCCTTGCTGAAGGAGCCGTTCATCGACGACAAGCATGTGAGTGCGATAGGCGCCAGCGCGGGCGGGTACGCGGCGTTCTGGCTGGCCGGCAATCACAAGGGACGCTTCAGCAGCTTCGTTTCACACTGCGGTGTGTTCAATCTGGAAAGCATGTACGGTGCGACAGAGGAACTCTGGTTCACGAATTGGGAAAACGGAGGTCCGTACTGGGATCCGCAAGCCCGGAAAAACTACGACAAACACTCCCCGCATCGCTACGCGCAGAATTGGGACACGCCTATTCTGATCATCACCGGTGAGAAGGATTTCAGGGTCCCGTATACGCAGAGTCTTGAAGCGTTCACTGTGGCCCAGGTTAAGGGCATCCCCTCGAAACTGATTGTGTACCCGAACGAAAATCACTGGGTGCTCCATCCGCAGGAACAGCTGTTATGGTTCGATGAATTCTTCGATTTTATCGGGAAGCACAAGAAATAGGACGGATTGTCAGCTGTTGTCCCCTCCGCATCGTCGCCATCGGATGCATGCCCGGACCTGATGTTATTGAAGGTGATCCGGAAATACGTTAGGTTGAACGAACAACGAAAGACCAAAAACCCTGATGAAAGAAGCTACTCAACCGCTCGCCGAAGTATTTGGACATCACATCTCGGACCAATCGAGCAAAGCGAACCGATATCGGACACACAGGCTGTGCCCATTCAACAACAAGGTGCCCAACTGCACCAAGGACAAGGCAAAAAACCCACTCGGTGTGTGCAGCATCATGCACAATGGCAATCCGGTGATCACATGTCCAATCCGATTCCGCGAGGATTGGCTGATCACCGATGATGCCGCATCATTCTTTTTTGATCCCGGCGTCACATGGAGTTCTTTAACCGAGGTCAGGCTCAATGACGCAAATGGAAAATCGGCGGGCAACATTGATCTTGTGCTGGTCTCATACGATAAGGACGGTCGAATCCTAGATTTCGGGGCCCTGGAAATTCAGGCGGTCTACATTTCCGGAAATGTAAGAGACCCTTTCGAGCATTACATGACTAACCCCAAAACACATTCACGGATGGATTGGTCGGCTGAACCGAACTCCCCACGCCCCGATTACCTTTCTTCTTCGAGGAAACGACTCGCTCCACAGCTCCTTTACAAGGGCGGTATTCTAAATGCATGGGAAAAAAAAATCCGCGGTTGCGTTGAATAAGAGTTTCTTTGATACCTTACCTCCTTTCGAACGAGTGCCTAAAGCCGAAGCGGACATTGCCTGGTTGATCTACGAGCTTGAGCCTACAACCTCGGGGAAATCGAAGCACTTGCGACTCACCAAAGTAGAAGAAGTGTACACGCGCTTTGCAGAGGCAATGATCACAATCACAAATCCAAACCCGGGCTCTATGGATAATTTCATGCACTTGCTACAAGAGAGACTTGATGAACGACTGGAATCCTCCCCAGTCAACAAAACCATTGACCGACCGTTCTAACATGCAGTATCGACAGCAACAACTTTTCCAGGACGATACCCCACCGGTTGATCGCCAGAAACCGGTGAATGTTTCTTCTATCCCTCAAAGAAGCCCATTCCGGTATCCCGGTGGAAAAACATGGTTCGTTCCCGTGTTACGGGATTGGCTTTCGAATCGATACATCAAACCCACCTTGCTCGTTGAGCCGTTTGCGGGTGGTGGAATCATCAGTCTGACGTCCGTATTCGAGAATCTGGTACCCAGCGTCGTGATGGTTGAAATCGACGCGGACGTTGCGGCGGTTTGGCAATCGATCATGGATGGCCACGCTCAGTGGCTTGGGGAAAAGATTCAAAAATTTGAGCTCTCAAATGAATCCGTGGTTGCGGAATTATCACGGGCCCCCGCCGACACACGTGAACGAGCGTTTCAAACGATCCTGAAAAACCGAACCTATCACGGTGGAATCCTGGCGGAAGGCTCTGGTCTTTTGAAATTTGGAGAGAATGGAAAGGGCATCCACTCTCGATGGTATCCTCGTACATTGGCGCGTAGATTTAACGACATTAGTTCGATAGCCGGCAGACTCGAATTTCGACAAATGGATGGCCTCGATGTAATTGAAGAATTTTCCAACGACCCGAAGGTCGTATTCTTTATCGATCCGCCCTATACTGCGGGAGGAAAGCGAGCCGGAAAGCGTCTTTACCGCCATTTCTCCCTTGATCATGAGCTTCTATTTTCTCATTGTCGGAGCATAAAAGGTGATTTCTTGATGACGTATGATGACGCGGAAGAGGTGAAGGTCATGGCCAGGCGTCACGGCTTCGACATGCGTTTAATTCCGATGAATAACACCCATCATGCACGAATGGAAGAACTGGTGATTGGGAAGGACTTGTCTTGGATGGATCATTATCCCGCCGTGCACGAACCACGTTGCCCCCCGCAACGCGTCGATTAAATATTTTTGCAAAGTCCCCCGATTAATACGAAAACGTCCCGCTGCAAAGCGGGACGTCGTCGTTGGGAGAGTTGGTAGTGAGCTAATTACTTGAGAAGTACCATGCGGCGCGTCGCGACGAAGTCGCCCGCGCTCAGTCGGTATATATACGTGCCCGATTCAACCTGCCGACCCGCATCGTCGCGGCCGTTCCAGCGTACTGCGTAGCCGCCTGCCTGCACGTCCTCATCGGCGAGCGTACGTACGCGTTCGCCGGTCAGACTGAAAATATCGAGACGGACCCGGACGTTCCGGGGTACATTGAATCCGATAGTCGTGGAGGGGTTGAAGGGATTGGGATAATTCTCCGTGAGCATGAATGCCCCTACGCTTCCATGAACAGGCTCGACTCCGGTGGTCGTGGGAAAATCATTCGGATCGCCTGGTCCCGTTACCAACGAGGGATCGCCCGGCGCCGGCTGTCCGATAGCCCATGAGCCGCTCGGATCCTGCAACTCCTGTCCATTTGTGAAACCGTCGCCGTCACTGTCGATGGCTGCGAGCGCCGGTCCCCATAGGACGTTCCCCGCTGCTCCCGGCGTTGAAAGAAAACCGGCTTCAACAGTCTGTCCGAATAGATTCCGTGGGCCACCCGGAAAGACGTGGCATGTGAGGCAGGATTTGACGGTTCCATTTGGAACCTGGTTCGGTCGAAACATCCTGGCCATGACGAAAGTCCCGGAAGCTACAAAGGCGACAAACAGAAAGAGGAAAATTTTATTATGCATGCTGTATCTCCGAAAGAACGTTGTAATGAATTAGAAAGCGAGTAATCGCGTAATGTTGAATCCGATATGCCAGGTCCCGTCATTGAAAGCCTCGGCCGCACCCGCGAGGTACTGCGAAGAATTCAACAACGTGCTGTTGCTCAGGACGATCTTGAAAAAATGCCCGCCGGTCTCAAGTTCTATACCTAACGTGACCGGATTATGTGCGGTTCGCCATCCGGTCACGGTTGGATTCCACTCCGCGAGCACATTGAATACATCGGTGATGTAGTATTGCGCGTGCACACCCAACGTGAAGGAGTATTGCGTTTCCGGACATGGGGGATAACTGTTGGAAAGATATGAAGGGACCACACCCAGCGCGAATCGATCGCCGTACATCGTATTGAGAATCAACTGCACGAACCATTGGGCATTGTCGGAATCCCAGGTTGTCATCCCGGGGACGTCGGTATTCCACGCCAGACCGGCGCGGGCGGCAACGAGCAGGGGCATCACCTCGTGGCGGATTTCGAGAAGCTTGTGCTTCACGGTAAGATCCAGGTTGTCCTGTACGTTGCTGCGCCCGAGCGTCACAATACCGTCATCGCTCCAGGCGTAACCGAGTGCGAGACGAATGTTAACCGGTCCGTCAAATCCCCATAGCGAACTGCTGCCATCCTTGATGGTAGGAATGAAGCGATGCGAAATCTCGAATTCGAAATTTCCTTGTTGCATCGTGGTGGCGGTCGGAAGAATCACCGCATGTGCCGAATGGAAAAGCTCGAGTGGCGGCTGCGCCACATCCTCCTCGCCGCGTTTCCATCCGCCGTCCTCCTGCGCATGAAGATGCGTGATCCCTGTAATGCAGAGAAGTATAATAAGAAGACCTACGACTCCGATATACCTCATCCTTTCACCTTCTTCAACTGAAAATCTACTTCCAATTGCATGGTTTCGTCGATCTTGAGAAACATCAATTTAGGCACCTCGATCTTGTGATCGGTAAGCTTGACCTCAAAGGATGACTTCGCATGGTATCCGCTACCCGATTGTGTGAGCGTCGCCGTGATATCAAGGGATCTCTTTACTCCGTGGATATCCATTGTTCCCTTCACACTGACGGTTTTCTTTCCACCGGATTCCTTCACCTCGGTAATACGTCCGCTGTATTTCGCGTAAGGATACTTGTTGGTATGCAGATAATTCTCGCGCATGTGGCGGTTGCGCAGTCCTATCCCGGTATCCAATGTGCGAAGATCGACCTCGAAATACATCTCGCTTTTCTCCTTCACATCGGCACCCTGATGTTTCAGGTAGCCGTCTATATTGTTTGTTTCGCCCTCGAAATCCTCCACCGGTGCGTCGGAGATGAATTTCACCACGTTTTTGGCTTTTGTATCGACGTGATACTCAACGGTCTGAGCGAAGGCAAGTCCGCTCAACACAAGGAACAGCAATGCGTATTTCATAAGAACTCCTGTCTGCGAAAAAACATCAATCGCGAGGTGCGCCGCGGTCGATCCAGACCGCGATGGAATCAACAATGCCGGAAGCTATCGGTCCCGCTGGGGGCATCGCGGGCTGCACCGTTCGACGCAACACCGCGATCAGGACGCTCTCACCGCTTTGTCCCGGCGCCACCCGTCGCTGGGTCGGAAAATTGAGGCTCGGTATATTCACGAGTGCATCGTAAGCCTTACCGGCGGACAAATCCATTCCTGCCTGAGGATTGGAACCGGCATGGCAACCGGATACGGCGCAGGTCACTGAAAATACTCGTTGCTCAAGGTCGCTGAACCTGGAACTCACCGGCAGGGGCCCGTCCGGAATGTCGCATTCCGACACGATCGAGTCGGCACAGCCCGACAGCGAGATAACAAACGTAAGCGATAGCAGCAAAGGCGCAATCGTGGATTTTGATAACAGGAACGGACGCATGGGCACCATCGGCGATTTAGTATGGGTTATTGAAAGGTCTGTTGTGAACCCTGTTCCTTTCTTTCCACTCTGTCAGCTCAGACGTTCGAAAGAATAATGGGTGTTGCAACATTATTTCAATATGGAAATAACTGAAGGTAATGAACCAGTTTCCTATGCTGCTCTTCAGTGACTAAGTCACAAAACACAGGAAAAAAGAAAAAATAGTCCGGCCCCGCGAAACCCGTCCTGCGCAAAAAGTGCTCCCCGCTCTCCACCCAGCTGAGGCATCGTCTCATTTCTGCGCGCGGATCCATACTGTGAATGGAATGGCGAAGTTGTTGGAAAATCGTGGGCAAGCTTCCACAAGCGGAAAATCTGTTTTTGACGCCTGCATGCGCGCCGCGACAGGAAATGGTATGATGGAAATCACATACCGAAGATGTATCGGGAACAGATAGTATAAGCGAGCCTCCGTGACCGAATGCGCGCACGTATTTACGTGGCTGCGCGGTCACAGTGGGATTGACGCCGTCTCAGCCTTGCTTCAGGGGCGGTGCGAAGTTCATAAGAAACGATCGGAGCTTCAGGGATGCGACGCGCTCGATGGCGACGGCAAGCGGCACCCATTCCCTGCTGCGAAAATCCTGTTCATCCCAGGTGCTGAACTCCTCCGTCACACGCATCGAAAATACCTGCACCCTGCAGGTACCGGCCCACTTCTTATACGTGTACTCCCCGAGTCCCGGAAGGTCGACGTCGCCCGCGACTCCGGCCTCTTCAAGCGCTTCTCTTCGTGCGGACATGCGCGCGCCGAGTTCCTGTTCGACTATGCCCTTTGGAACGATCCACTGGCCCCTTCTCGTGGTGATCAGGAGAATCTCGATCCCGTCGCCGCCTTCACGATAGGGAACGACTGCGGATTGTTCGTACCAACGGCGAGGCTTCTTGCTCATAACACTGTTCGAATCAAAGATGGTAGAGCAAAAAAAAGACGAGAAAAAAAATCGAAGTAACCGCTGTCGCCGCCGCGATATTCGCCGACAGCTGCAGAAGCGGATGGCGTGCGACGACAACATCATAACGAGCCGCGATACCGCCGGTGAACAGTGCTATCCCCGCGTATCCAATCACCGCGGCCATCAACGGCCGCCCTCCACCGATCAGGACGGCTGCGGGACCCGCAAAAAATCCTGCGGCGCCAACCCATGCCGCGCCAACGTAAAGCAAGCGTCCGGGCGAGGTGCGCGTAATATCCAGGCTGTCTTTCATCGCATGGATCGCGTTACCGCGGCTGAATGACGCGCCGAATCCGCCTGCTGGATCTTCAAGCGATCGAGTTCACGATAGTTCAGTTCCGATCCCATCGTGCTGTGCGGGATCAGATACACCACCAGCGTCACGATCGATGCCGCCAATACATACCACCGGCGATGCGTAGGAGAGTCCTTTCTCCATACCATCGCCAAAGCGACGATCCATGCGATGAAGGCGACCAATGTCTTGTTGTCCGTCAAATCCATGCCGAACGGAAAACCCGTCCAGTAAGCCCCGAAAGCGTATTTCTGTACGACAGGACCGAGCAACATGCCGCCGATGCCCAGCATGATCGCAGTCCACAACACGACGCCGCGGAGCGACGGCGTCTTTCGGAGTGCTTCCAGGCCTGCCCGCCACGAAAACAGCATCGCCACGAACATCGCGATCACATGCGGGAGCAGCACCCCTGTCGGGACGTCTCCCTTGAAGCGCGTAACAATGCTTTGCCGGTCCGGCACTCGCAGCATATCGTCGCCCGACTGCAGCTCAACCGCGTATTCGAGCTTCCCTGCCGGTGGTTGATGCGGCAGCATGGAGAGGAGCGTGTCGCCGTTCCGTGACATTGGTGTACTGATCCAGGAATCGTCGCTCTTGTACCGCTTGTAAAACAGCGATCCCTCCACGTCGGCGTCTCCGACATACACCCGCACAGGCTGATCGCCCGAACCGCCGTGCGATCGCTCCAGAGACCAGGTTATTGTGCGGCCCGCGATCGATCCGCTGCCATCCACCCCGTACGTGGGACCTGTGGTACGCTGGTAGTACGCGGCGGCAATTGTAAGGAAGAACGCGAAGATCCAAAGGAAGATTGATCGTTTCATGATATCCCGGACAGTCATTCAGTACCTATGGCAATATCGCTCCAATCGAACTTTCAGACAACGCGGCATGCTTTTCACTCCGAACCGTGCTATTTTTCAGCTTCACCCACCCGGAGTCGCAATGGCGGAGTTCCCTCCGAAAAGCGAAATTGTCCGCGACTGGCTGCCTCGTTACACGGGCATGAGACTGGAAGAATTTGGACAGTGGATCCTGCTGACCAATTTTCAGCGCTATGTACGGTCGTTCGCGGAGATGCACGACGTGCCTGCACGCGGTGAAGGCGGACCGATGTCGGCGGCCACAAGTAGCGACGGCATCACTATCGTGAATTATGGCATGGGCAGCCCCAATGCCGCGACTGTGATGGACCTGCTCACCGCCGTTAGCCCTGAATGCGTTCTGTTTCTTGGGAAATGCGGAGGGTTGAAAAAATCTACGCATGTCGGACATTTCATTCTGCCCACTGCCGCGATTCGTGGCGAGGGTACGGGTGATTCCTGGATGCCGCGAGAAGTCCCCGCGCTTCCCTCCTTCAAACTTCACCAATACGTCGCAGGTGTGATCACCGGAATGGAATACGAATATCGCACGGGTCCGATTTACTCGACGAACCGCCGCTTGTGGGAATGGGATGAGCAATTTCGCGAGTATCTGCGCGAGGTGCGCGCTATCGGCATCGACATGGAAACGGCGACGATTTTCATCCTCGGCCACGCAAATCGTATTCCGCGCGGCGCCTTGCTTCTGGTTTCTGATGTTCCAATGGCCCCCGACGGCGTGAAGACCGAGGAATCCGACAGGTCGGTGAACCAGCGCTATACGGAGCTGCATCTCTCCATCGGTCTGGAATCGCTGCGCCAAACGCGGGAGAGCGGCGGACGGATCAAGCATTTTCATTTCGAGGACGATTGATGTTTTTTATACAAACCTCGTACAGTTCAGGAGTACCACTCGTATGTCCAAGTTTGGGTTCGCACCATGGCTCACGTCGCTGTTCCTCGCAGCGCTTATTCTCGTTTCATGCTCCGATGGCTCGAAAAAGGAAGCCGACGGCCCTGACGGCTGGATCGGGGAAACATCAGTGAAACAGACGGTCGATACACTTGTCGCAATGCACGGAGACGCGCATCGTTCACGCATCGAGAAGGGCGTACGGCAGGCTTCCGCACGATGGCGCGAAGAGGACGGCACCGCCGCCGACTTTCTTGATTTCTGCCGCCTGAATTTTCTCGTCGATCCCGCATTGCTCGATCAGACCTTCGCACGTTTCGAGCATAACCTCATGCTGATCGACGGCTACCTGACGGAACTGCGACGAGACCTCGGCATTCCTCTCCAGCTCGATACTGGACCAATACTTCCCGTCGATCTCCGCTTCGGGGAATTCGCGCCCGAGGTGCATGCGCTGGACGATCTGTTCGCGACCAAACTCGCCTTCGTCGCCCTGCTGAATTTTCCTCTGTCAACGTTGCAGGAGCGGCTGGAGCAGGGAGCATCCTGGACCCGCCGTCAGTGGGCGGAGACGCGTCTCGCGCAGCGCTTCGATGCGCGCGTCCCTTCGTCGGCACAGCAGCAGGCGACCACCGCATACACCGCGGCGGAAAATTACATCAGCAGCTATAACATCCATATGCGGCAC
Organism: uncultured Chromatiales bacterium; assembly: GCA_964371045.1. Lineage (GTDB taxonomy): Bacteria > Bacteroidota > Ignavibacteria > SZUA-365 > SZUA-365 > JAOSJT01. Next base: position 57,075 of record CAYJMN010000018.1, read on the forward strand.
GTGTTGGACGCCGGAGGTCAAAGACTATTTCCGGAGGGATTGGTCTTGATATCCCATTGGGGGCTTCGCGACGAACTCAAGGCGCAATACCCGCTTACCGACGGACTGCCGAGACAAAAACTGATCATGCGCATCATGGAGCGCATCATTACGCAGGAAATTCCGAAGAGCGTCATCGACAATCCTGAGGTCGACTGGAATGTCGAGAAGAACACCATTGTCGCCGCAGGCTCCTCGGCATCGCAGGCGGAAACCGGAGATCGCGAATCCGACACCCGCTATGAAATGTGGCTCGGGATCTTTCATGGCGAACGCGCCATCGATTCCTGGGTCCCGGGCAGCCCTACGCATATCGCGCGGCGCTTCAACGACGACCGCGAGCTTCCCGAAGAGAACGTGGAGAAGCTGCTCGTCTCCATCTTGTCGTCGCCGCTCATCGGAGAGGTGGCGCAGCGCGTTCGCGGGCGGCTCGGCCGTGAACTTGCACCCTTCGATATCTGGTATCCCGGATTCAAGCCAAAACCGCCGATGACCGAAATCGAGCTGGATAAACTCGTCGCTTCCCGTTACCCGACCGTGCGCGCCTTCGAACAAGATATCCCGTCCATCCTCCGGAAGCTCGGTTTCGACGCTGGCATCTCGGAATACCTTTCGGATTTCATCGCGGTGGACGCCTCACGAGGCGCCGGTCACGCCATGGGCTCCGGACGCATCACCGACAAGGCCCGTCTTCGTACTCGCGTTCCGGCTGGCGGAATGAATTTCAAGGGCTACAACATCGCGATACACGAGCTTGGACACAACGTGGAACAGGTGCTCTCGTATCAGAAAATCGACCACACGCTCTTGCGCAGCGTGCCCAACACCGCATTCACCGAAGGATTCGCGTTCGTCTTCCAGACGCGCGATCTCGAGCTGCTGGGTCTGCGCAACGCCGATCCTCTCGGCGAGGCTCTCGTTACGCTCGATGTGCTCTGGTCGACATACGAAATCGCCGGTGTAGCGCTGGTGGACATGCGTGCCTGGCGTTGGCTGTACGAACACCCCGACGCAACGCCGGCCCAATTCCGTGATGCCGTCATCTCGATTGCGAAGGAGGTGTGGAATACATATTACGCGCCGGTGTTCGGTACGAAGGACGTCACACTGCTCGCGATATATTCGCACATGGTGAATGGCGGGATGTACACTCCGGATTATCCCCTTGGACACATCATCGCATTCCAGATAGAGCAGTTTTTTAAAGGAAAAAAGCTCGCGACGGAAATGGAGCGCATGTGCGGCATCGGCAACGTGTCACCCGATCTCTGGATGCGAACCGCCGTCGGCGCGCCGATTTCCACGCAGCCTCTTCTCGACGCAGCCCGCGAAGCGCTGAAACTCGTGAAGTGAACGTGGATTCCATCGATAGTGAAAATGGCGGGATGCGATATCCCGCCATTTTATTCTGATCCGGTCGGGGCCGGCGGACACCTATCGCACGTCCATCTTCAATCCGTCATCCTGTAGCTTTTGGGTTCCAATCGTGCATGGGTTTCCCCGCCCCGTCCTTCAAATCCCATCGCCCCCCATGATGGGGATACGTGGGCGATTCATGTATCGCCCGGTTTACGCGCCGGATGGGGATATGTGGGCGATTCATGTATCGCCCGGTTTACGCGCCGGATGGGGATACGTGGGCGATTCATGTATCGCCCGGTTTACGCACCGGATAGGGATATGTGATGGGGGGCCTTGATGGGGATACGTGGGCGATTCATGTATCGCCCGGTTTACGCACCGGATGGGGATATGATGGGGGGCCAACCTTTTTACATACCGGGGGCAACTTCTCTATGATCGTTTCCACCACATAATTCTGCATTTCCTCCGTCAATTCCGGATACACCGGCAAGGCGATAATGGTATTGCATACGTCATCGGAAACGGGAAATGCATCGCCGCAGCTCGGGAGGTCCGCGAAGCAGTGTCTTTACTGGCACCGCGCATGGATTCATTTCGGGCATGACATCTAACAAGTACCGTCACCATGAGCGAAGCGCCCGGCACGACGTTTGGATTGTGTATCGAGTGCAATCGGGCGCGAAGTCGAAGGGGCTGCGTCCGGATTTCTGCGGGTCGACCAAGTAAAGACGCTCGGATGTCACATGTAGAGACGTTGCATGCACCGTCTCTACATGATGGGGATGGGATGGCGGGGTGCCAGATGCACGATTGAAACCCGAATGTCTGCGTCCGAATTATTCAGCGTTCACGCCGATACATGTCGGAGGGATTGCGGCAAGATTTTCTTTTTTTTCATTGATGGGAGCATTTTACTCTTCATTCGATGTTCTACATAAATCTGATGGCCTATGCAAAAAGACGTCGATCATACCGCGAAGCACATTGATATTGTCATTCTGGGCGCCGGCTACGGAGGTATCAGCTGCGTCACCCGTTTGTCACGCATGTTCCGTCGTGATACAGGTGTCCGTATTCATCTCGTCGATCGTCACACCTACCATCTCCTGGAAACCAGGCTGCACGAACGGGCGGTACGCAAACAGGAGATCACCATCCCTCTGGCGGGCTTTCTTGAACGCAGGCCGAATGTCAGTTTTCATCTGGGGGAAGTTACGCGCATCGATCTCGATAGCCGCGCCGTTGAACTCGATTTCGGATTGTCTGTTCCCACCAACAACCCATCCCGCAGGATCCGATACGACTACCTCGTCATCGCACTCGGAAGCAAAACAAATTTCTATCAGATTCCCGGACTTGAAAAGCATGCATTTCAGCTGAAAGAGTTGGGTGATTCCGAAAAGATTCGGGAGCAGACCGAGCGGCTGTTCGCACTGGCTGCGACGGAGGACAGCTACCATCGCCGAAAGGAGCTTCTGCGTTTCGTTATTGGAGGCGGAGGTCTTACAGGAGTGGAGTTGGCCACGGAGATGACCGAGCGTTTCGATCAGCTCAGCGCGCAATATCATATCGATCCGACCGAACCTGAGATGCTGCTGCTCGAACTTTCCGACAGGATTCTTCCCTCACTCGACGGCAGGCAGGTCGCGCGATCCATCGAAGCCATGCAGGCGATGGGTATCCGCATTCTCACCAACACACGCGTCATGGGCATGGAGGAGCGTAACGGCAGTCTCTTTGTGCTCCGAATCCCGGGTGATCCTATCCCGACGCAGACCATGATCTGGACCGGTGGCATCAGGATTTCCGATCTGATCAGTCGCAGTGGTGCCGAGACGGGACCGCAGGGACGCGTCGTCGTCGATGAATATTTGCGGGTGCTGCACTATCCTGAAGCATTCGCTATTGGCGACAACGCTCTCGCCCGGAATCCATCGACTGGCGCATCGGTTCCCACAGCCGCACAGTTCGCGCTTCAACAGGGGTATCTCACAGCGGATAATCTTGGAAGGTTGGTGAAAAATCAGTCTCCGCACCCGTATCGTCCCCGAATCCTGGGTGAGGTGGTATCCCTTGGGAAACACCTGGCTGTAGGCTGGGCATCCCTTCCGTTTGCCCCCAGAATCCGTTTCATCGGCTTCCTCGCGAGCCTGCTCAAGCGGGCTATCACCGAAAAACACCTGCTCCTCCTCTGGCGTGAACGGCAAAACTGGACCGGTCACTGGTGACGCTTCCGGATGTACGATCGACGAATGACGATGTACGATTTCATGCAAAAAGCACAAGCTGGGGAACGAAGGACGGAAACCGCACAGGTAACGATTGATGATACCCGTCACCTGAGAAGCCGCCGGGGAGAGAGTGTTCATCGTGGTTTTGTGCCGGATCGATGCGTGTCAAAGAACGGTTGACGATTTGTCCGTGCATATACGAAATTTCCGCGGAGCTTATGCGTAGATTCAACTCGTCCACTGATTTCGCTGAATGTGCGCAGGTTCATGGATGAGATATGCGTCTCTCTTGCTTCAACAAATAACAGCAGCATCCGCTTTCTCCCTACGTGTATTGCAGTCGTGCACTCTTCTCCGGGGGATGCCCGCGGATGGTGTGATTGCCCCCCGTCATTGCGTCCCTTGCGTTCCGTTGTTGTCTTCCCTCCACAAAGTAATGTCCGCCAGGCACGCGAGAAAGAAGTGGGTGCGTTTATCGTTCCCTCTATCTGTCCCTTGCGTTCCCTGCGGTTGAATGGTGTTCCCTCCACAAAGTAATGTCCGCAAGGATCGTGAAGAGCGCAACGAATCCAGAGGGAGGTTCCCCGAGATCCCAGCTATGCGTTCCCTCGCGTTCTGCGATTGAACAGCCTCAGAACATGAAACCGCGATCAGGATTGCCTCCCGATCGCGGTTGCATTTCTTGCGTGATGAGCAGTTCTAGTAAAGCTCGGGAAACAGCTGCCTCTCCACGGTTTCGATCACGATATGAATGATCTTGATGTGCAGTTCCTGAATACGATCACTCGTCTTTCCCGGAACAATTATGGGAATGTCGCACAACGGAAGGAGCTTGCCCCCATCCCTCCCCAGTAATCCAACCGTAATCACTCCGAGTTCCCTCGCCACGGTGGCTGCCCGAAGAAGATTCGGGGAATTCCCGCTCGTAGTCATCATCAACAGCAGATCGCCTTTCCGGCCGAGCGCCCGCACCTGACGGGCGAATACTTCCTCGAATCCGTAGTCGTTCGCGACGCAACTCATGTGCCCCGGATCGCTGAATGCGATCGCCGGAAGGGGGGGGCGTTCCTTGCGATAACGCCCACTCCACTCTTCGGCGAAATGCATCGCATCACTCATCGATCCCCCGTTGCCGCAGGACATCGCCTTGTCGCCACGCTGAAATATTGCCGCCAGAGTCTCGGCGAATCGGGCGACATTCGGAAAATTGACGCCGTCCACGAGGAATGTTGCCAGGCATTCCTGCGCTTCGTGAAATGACGCTTCAATGGTTGTCATTGCCGACCCTGATTTCACTGAATCACGTTAAGTTCGAGCGCGTGCAAGCGGCGAGCGGAATCCTCTTCAACTTCGACATGCAGCGAGTTTCCGTTCGCGTCCATTGTGACGATAGCTGCAAAGCCTTCAACCTCGAATTCCCACAGCGCTTCCGGAACGCCGAATTCCTCCAGAAAATGAACCCCAGGCACGCGCTTTATCGTCTCGGCATAGTATTGTGCCGCGCCGCCGATGGCGTTCAGATACACCGCGCCGTTATCCTTGAGGCCCTGCAGGGTCTTCGCACCCATCCCGCCCTTGCCGATAACTACCCGGAGACCGGTCTTCCTGATCACCTCGGCCTGATAGGGCTCCTCCCGGAAGCTGGTCGTGGGACCCGCCGCCATGGCGTGCCATACACCGTCGGAGTCCTTCAGCATGACGGGACCGCAATGGTAAAGTACACCGCCGGCCATATCCACAGGCGCGTCGTGATCCATCAGATAGACGTGCAGCGCGTCGCGACCAGTGAACATCCTTCCCGTGACCAGGACGATGTCGCCGACCTTGAGCGAACGAATGACTTCCTCTGATATCGGGGGACGCAGTACAACCTCGCGACCAGTAAGCGGCAATCCTTCCGAGCTGGCCATGCGCGGTGGATCAACTTCGCGGTACAACCATTCATTGATTTCGCCTGTCGCGGGATTGATGCGAACGCCCAACCTGCGAAACGCCCAGCAATCGTAAGCTACCGAAACAAAGAAACACGCAGGCAACCGATGGAAGCTTCCGATCTTGCAGCCGATCAGTGTGCTGTTTCCGCTGAAACCCATTGGCCCAATGTTCAGCGTGTTCGCGTGCTCCATGATGTAATCCTCCATCTCCGCAAGTGCTTGGTCGGGGTTTCTATCATCCAACTCGCGGAACAGCTGTTCCTTCGCATACCCATATCCCGACGCTCGATCCGAACCGATCGCGACGCCGATGGCGCCGACGGAACACCCCTGGCCCTGCGCCTGCCACACCGCATGCAGTATGCATTTGCGCACCCCTTCAAGATCGCGCCCGGCTTTGCCGAGATGATCCAGCACCGCCGGCAGCGAATACTGGATGTTTTTATTCTCGCAGCCCCCACCTTTGAGAATTAATTTTACCTCGATGTCGTCCCGCTCCCACTGCTCCCAGTAGAATACCGGCGCGCCATTTCCAATGTTGTTGCCGCTGTTTTTCCCGGTAATAGAGTCAACGGTGTTGGGACGCAGCTTCCCGAGCCTGGTCGCCTCCTCTACGGCAAGAAGGATGGCTTTCTTCATCTCGATCTGGTTGACACCCACAGGAGTCTTGATCTTGAATGTCGGCATGCCCGTGTCCTGACAGATCGCCCCTTCGTTCTCGCAAGCCATGTCGATGTTGCGTGCGATCGTAGCAAGCGCCATCGAAGCGCGCGACCCGGGCTCCTCCTTGTCAAGAATCGCTTCCATTGCCCTCCGAACGTCCTTGGGGAGATTGGTGGACGTCTGGACGATGAGTTTCAGCATGCTTTGACGAAAATTCTCCATTCGATACCTCGCATTTCGCTGTTCACAGTCAGTTCCTTGTTCGCATGATACGAGGAAAGCGAACTGAAATCAAACCCGCGGGGTCCGATGACGCTTGCAAAATATCGGAATGGTTTTCGTATATTATTATAAAAACACCTTAAAATTCGCTTGACATTTTACACGAAGACATATAAGTTGCTACTAGCACAGAATTGATGGACGCCATGCACGACACCGCCGAGTACCAACAAGCCGAGACCCTGGCCGATCTTATGCTGAAACTGATGTGGACGTGCCAGCGGAGACAGGAGCTGATAGCCGAACGTGCGGATCTCTCCCTTTCCGAATTCAAATGCCTCAGGGCGTTTCGCCGCGACACCGAACTCTCGGTAAAGGAAATAGCCGCACGCATGAGCCTGACCAGCAGCAGACTGACACGCATTATTGATGGACTGGTAAGAAAGCGCTACGTCACTCGACATATCGATCCCGTGGATCGGCGCATTATCAATGTGCGGCTGACGCGGCAGGGCGAACAGGTGGGACACAGGGTGAGCATCGATTGCGTCCAGGTCTACCAGGAGGCGTTCGGGTTCATTCCCGAGGATGCCCACATTGGAATCATCGACGGAGTACGCCAACTGACGGAGGCACTGGATAAACACCACGAATTGCTGGATGTCGAATGATGACAGTGTGGACAGGCAATGGTTGCGCGCGACCCTTCACGCGTGCTTATCGCGGCGCCCGTTACGGTGCCGCGCTCGTTTTCCGCGACGTTCTCCCTCGTCTGAACAGTCCGATGGCGTAAATCGCAACCGAAAGTATTAACCCGGAGTACATGGGTTCGATTCCGAGTGGGTACGACGGGATATCGCCCGTGACGATCATCTGCCCGTACACGAACGATACCAGGGAAACGACGAATCCGGCGGCCATGGCGACAAACGTCATGTTCGCGCTGATGCGTATCCGCGGATAATAAGCCCCCGACAATGGCAACAGAAGAGCAGGGATGAACAAGGTGCCGATAACGTACCAGAGATCGATCACAGAAGGAAATAACAGCGCCCACCCCATGGACATGATGGCGGTGAACACCACTCCGGTACGCAGGTAACGTTTGAGCGCCGCGTCATCCCGTTTTCCCGTAAGCGTGGACACGACGTCCCGCCCCACCGTGAGCGCCGCGATGAACATCAACCCATCGTTGGTGGACATCACCGTCGCGAACATGCTAAGGAAAAACAGTCCTTTCGCGACCGCGGGCAGTACCTGGTCCGCCAGCAGCGGATACGCCATGGAAGGATCCTCCAGCCCAGGCAGGAGCGCCCGTGCGTAGAGTCCCGAAAGCGTCGTGATGCCGTCCAGTACGAACCAACAGGCGACGGAGACCATAATCCCTCGCTTCGCGGTGGAAGGCGTCCGTGCGCTCAACGTAAACTGGTGAAATTGTGGTGAGACGAGAGTCCACAGTGCGATAAAAAACCACACGAGAATGTACTGCGCATCGTGCCCACCGGTGAGTGTCAGATGCGCGGCGGGCAAACGCGATACGAGAAATTCACCAAACCCATATTCGCTGACGAGGAATCCCAGAAGAAGGATGAATCCAAGGAACATCAGGGTGAACTGGAGTTTGTCGATGCGCACCACCGCTCTGAATCCCCCTACGAAAACGTACACGACACTTATCCCCGTGCCAAGCAGCAGGCATGACAACAGCGGCCAGCCGGTCACAACCTGAATAAGCACGGCAAGCATGAGAGTGTACGGAGCAGGCGAGCTGTTGAAAAACACGAGTACCGAACCGAGTAGCCCGGTCTTCCTGTCATAGCGCTCGTACAGAACATCGGGAATCGAGTAGAGTCCCGAATCACGTACCCTGCGAGCGAACACGAACGCGAAAACCACCGCGAACACGTAATACGGCGCGCCGAATACCACCCAATTGGCGATCCCGTACAAATAGGAGAATTCGCCGACCCCGAGGATACCACCGTACCATGTGGTGACGAGCGCGGCGACAAACCCGGGAAGGGACAGCATCCGCCCGCCGAGAATGAATTCGGAGGAAGTGGTCGTGCCGAGCCGATTCCCCCTCAATCCGAGATAGAGAAGCAGGCCCAGATAAACTACGACCAGCAACCAGTCGGCCGTAGTGAAATGGAGCAGAGTCAGTGCGTCGGAGCTGGTGGGCATTCGTATAGGTCGGGTTGTGTAAAAAAAAGGGATGCCGGCCAGGGCATCCCTTCACGGATGGAATGCTTGCGCGCGTCAGCGAGCAAGCGCCTTGCTGAGTTTACCTTGCACAGGGTGACGATCCCTGAAAAGTTGCTCGGATATTTCTTTGCTGTGCAGATCGATATCTATGGTCAGATGCACCATGATCTTCATACACTCCGAGCATACACGCATTTTCGTCTCGCCCTCCATGTCGAGGGGTTTCTTGAAATACAGACTGTCGGGCTGAATGACGTGCCCGAATTCGCAATGATGTTCCTTCGACGAAACACCCGTATGCCATTCATATTTGTGGGAGGAGAGCGCATTGAAGCGCTGGAGGGAACGGAGAAACTCTTTTTCTGATTGATAACCCGCCATGCTGGTCTCCGTAAATAAACTGAGTGAATGTGCTCCGCTTCATACCCGGCAATGCTGGCGGACGACCGGAAAGCGGATACGTACAGCAATCTAACAAAAACATTGACAAACAATACACCCGAATCGCGCGTCCACCGCTAACCGACGTAAATTGATGGTCGACACCGAGGTCAGGAGCATTATTTCCATGTCCCTGCCTCGTTCCTGTCCCATTCGCACCACCCACGCATTTGTCTCGCATGCACCCTATCGCCATGTTGTCTCTATGACATCTCGGCGGCTTGCTCACATCGTTTCCATCGCGCTCGTCCCTCCTGCAGTGGCGGCGCTCGTTCTCACGGCGCTCGTGTATTCCTGGGAGCACGGCGGTTTGTTTCACGGTATCGTGGTCTGGTTGACGGCGGTGCTCACGGCCGGCGGCTTGCAGATCGCGTACGTTCTTTATCTTGACCGCACCCGTCAGGTCTCCGCTTGGGACGTTCCGGAACGGATGCAACGGACAGAACCCTATCTGATCAGCACGGGAATAAGCGCTGTGGGATTGATGATTCTCCTGTTCCTCAATGCTTCCGTTTTCGTCTGGGGTTTGCTCTGGTGCTTCACCGTCAACACACTCCTCCTGTATGTCATCAATCTCAGGTGGAAAATCTCCGCGCACATGATGGGGCTGACGGGGCCGCTGGTCTTTCTCTGGCCGCTGCTCGGATACTGGCTCCTCTACGCCCTCCCCCTTGTGATTCTGCTCGCTTGGGCCCGCATCGCTACGCGCTCTCACGACCTGCCACAGGTTGCGGCCGGCGCGGCCGCCGGAATCGCACTGACACTGCTTCAGGTCTGGATACTCCTGGCCGTAATCTTCCCCGCCATGCAATAATGGATAATGGACAATGGATAATGGATAATGGATAATGGACAATGGACAATGGATATTTTAACCCGTTAATCGGGTTTTAGAAATGGCGTCTCCATTTCCATAGACACACTTCCGGAGAAGCGCTCTGAAAAACTCTCTTCGCTCTCCCCGCTCTCGTCGCTCTCATTAAACGGCTTCTGCACAGATCTTCCGGAGAAGCGCTCTGAAAAACTCTCTTCGCTCTCCCCGCTCTCGTCGCTCTCATTAAACGGCTTCTGCAC
>CAYJMN010000018.1:67348-74433 GCA_964371045.1 uncultured Chromatiales bacterium
TTCTGCACAGATCTTCCGGAGAAGCGCTCTAAAAAACTCTCTTCGCTCTCCCCGCTCTCGTCGCTCTCATTAAACGGCTTCTGCACAGATCTTCCGGAGAAGCGCTCTAAAAAACTCTCTTCGCTCTCCCCGCTCTCGTCGCTCTCATTAAACGGCTTCTGCACAGATCTTCCGGAGAAGCGCTCTAAAAAACTCTCTTCGCTCTCCCCGCCTTTCCGAGACGCACACGCTCCGCGCTCTGCTCCCGGCACCTTTTCCGACTTGCGCCTCTCTCCTGGATGACGTAATATGCAGACTCCGTATTCCACTGCCTGGATGAGTCATGAGACGTATCACACTGTTTTTTTCGTGTCTCTCTGCCGTCATTCTGCTTACCGCCGCTACCGAAAGCAGCGCGCAACTGCGTACGATCATCGATTCAGTGAATGTCGTCGGCTTCCCGGAGGTAATCCTCCATCTTCGCGTCATGGAAGGGGACAACAGCGTACGTGGGATGAAAATTCAGGATTTTACTATCCTTGAAAACGGCGTCATCGTTCCGATCACGGGCGGGTACTGTGAGGATACGATCGGGCGCGGTCCTGTCTCCGTTCTGCTCGTCATCGACGTCAGCGGGAGCATGGGCCCGCCTACTTCTGCAATCAACGATGCCAAACGCGCTGCGAAAAGTTTCATCGACCGTCTCTCCATAGACGACGAAGCCGCTCTCATGAGCTTTAGCGACGACGTCTATTTCAACCAGAATTGGACGAACGACTGGCCTCTGATAAAATCGAAGATTGATCAACTCAATGCTAGAGGCACTACAATGCTCTGGGATGCGGTTCTGGCGGGCACAAATGTCATCAGGCTCAGAACGAAAAAGAAGGTGATGATCGTCCTCACCGATGGACAGGACAAAGGGTCTCAAGCATCATCCTCGACTGCGATCGCCGCTGCGGTGAACACCGGTGTAATAGTCTATACGATCGGCCTTGGCAGGGAAATCGAGGAGGATCGGCTTCGCCAGCTCGCCGCGCAGACTGGCGGTAAATATTTCCATGCACCCGATGCCTCGGATCTCGATCAGATCTATGCCGAGATCAATCTCGCGCTTGTCTCAACCGGTGTATGCGAATTGCGCTACATCTCACCCATCGATTGCTGGAACGGCGACCGGGTGCAGGTGGAAGTTCGCGCGGCGACATCGCATGGCGTCGCGACAGGCAGCACCAGTTACACCTTGCCGTACGATACGACCACATTTTCGTACGTCACTCTCGCGATGCAGCGGGACTACGTCGTCGAGGGAGGCGAACGCATCACCGTGCCGCTGGAGCTTGCGCGTGTTTCTGTGGATCGTGCTCCGTCGCTTTTCGATTTCAGCGTGAATTTCGATACGGACATGCTCACGCTCGTCGACGCGAACGTAACCGCGCTTTCCACCGGCTACATCCCCACAGTCACGCCAACACAGCTTGGAGCGAACATCAGGCTTGCGGGTGTCTCTCCCCTCACGACTCCCGGGCAGCTTCTGGAACTTATCTTCGAAGCGCGTCCGACTCTGGTCAGCGGTAAAACGGAAATCTCCGTTTCTCCACCTGACGTACAGCGCTTCTGTACCGTCGCCTCATCGGTGGATGGACTTATCACGGTCAGCGGTAGCTGCGAACGTGCCATCGGCGCGAAAATTCCAGGCACCGTGCGTGTAACCCTGCTCGGAGCCTCGCCCAACCCATTCAATCCCGGCACACGCATCCGCTACACGGTCTCGGAAAACGCACATGTCACACTTGTGCTCAGCGATCTGCTTGGCCGTCGTGTCCGAACACTGCTCTCCGCTCCCGTCACCGCCGGAGAATACGATCTCACGGTCGACGGCACCGACCTCCCCGGCGGGATGTATGTCGTATCCATCTCCGCCGACGGCTCCGTCGACATGCGCAAAATCCTTCTGATGAAGTAAAGGGAATACATGTGAGTTACTCATCCGCATTAGCCAAGTAGAGGTTTTTTTTAAGCGCAGCTCGAAAGGACGTGCGGAGGTTGTATGCTCGGAGCCGAAGCCATTTAAAGAGAGCGAGGAGAGCGAAGAGAGCGGGGAGAGTTTTTTTGAGCGCTACTCGCAACGTTGTCCCGGTCGAGACCAAAGAATTATCTACTTAATTTCTCCGCTCTCGTTACATGGATTCTGCACAGATCTTTCGGAGGAGCGCTGAAAAAAAGTTCTCTTCGCTCTCCCCGCTCTCTCCGCTCTCTTTAACAACGGATTCTGCTCTGAGCTGCAGCCCCATCCATCGCGTTGCTGAGCATCTCATACATGATCTCCCCCGCGCGCAACTATAAAAAAAAGGCCAAGCTACCCCCCGTCACATGATCCTGTACCGGCCGTTGCTTCCTTCCGGACCTGGCGGGGTTGGGTACGATATCATTGCGGAGGACTTGGCCTCAATTCGTGGCTTCCCTTGCGGGAAACAGACTTGTAAGATAGGAAAACCTCGGACAGGTAGCAACCACCTGTCAATCCATGGCATCCTCATCATGTGCGTCGGCGTTCAGCACCTCGCGTACTGCGGTGAATGCCGCCGAGGCCGGAAATCCGCGACGCTGAAGATACCCCGCAAGCCGGCGACGCGCGGATTCCATATCCGGATTGCGATGGCGCCGCACCCAGATCCGCGCAAGCTCCACGGCGAGCGCGGGATCGTCCTGCTCCGATTCGGTGAGGACAGCTTCGACGATGTCGGCGGCGATACCTTTGGCGAGCAGTTCGCGACGGAGCAGCTGGGTGGACTTGGGCTTCAACCGCATTCTGTCCCGCACCCACGCCCGCGCGAATTCCTCGTCGTCCAGAAGCCGCACTCTGCGAAAGTCGTCGATCGTTTCCTCGATGATGGCGTCAGGAATGTCCTTCCTGCGCAGGTATTGTCGGATCTCCAGTTCCGAGCGCATCCGCGCGGCGATATGACGCTCCGCGAACAGCTTCGATTGAATCCGGAGATCATACTCCTCTATGTCCCTGCGTAATTCGTCGCTGAGATCCGTTCCCTTGTGGAGAGCGAATCGCAGCACTGCTTCTTCGTTGACGCCAAAGGCGAACGCTCCGTCAAGAAAGACGGAAATCCGCCGACGCCGGCGCTTCTGTCGCTCGAGGGAAGTGATTGTCGGCATGCCGATGCTCCTGACCGTTATCGGACACTTGGGCTTCGCATCGCGCACCGACCGGTTGCGGCGATTCCCTCCTGCCTCGCATTGCGCTGATCACTGCCTTATTGCACTACGGCGTTGTATCCAAGTTTTGCGGAGTCCGCGAACATCGCCCCGAAGATGCCTACACCGTTGGTGATATTCGAAATGTCCGGCCTGTCCAACCTGTACGAGGTGGGATCGTCGAATCCCCTGACAAGCTGGAAGTAGCTGTAAAGATATTGATCCAGCGAGTACGCGGTCGCGACGACATTGCGTCCGACGACGCTGTCGATATCGCGCAACTGCCCTTGCGCATAGATGATCATGCTGGTGGGGTATTGCTGCACCGTTTGACGAGACGGACTCCCGAATTCGTACATGTTCGTCGTTTTGTTGAAACGAATGGGGACTTCGCGTCTGACCTCTCTATCGACGCCAGCCTCGGAACGCACCCCGACCACCCACATGCGGAAATGATAGGCGGTTGCGGGAAATGCGACATTGCCCACCGAATTGAGCCTCACCGCGCCTTCACCCACCTGAATGGACAGATACGCGCGGCTCGGCACCGTGGTCTGCGCAGTGATGCGATCGAATCCAGGTACGTCAACGTTCAGCGTGTACCTGCGTCCTTCGGTGGGGATCAATGTGCGATTGATCCAGATTTTCTTCGGTTTCCCTTCTGGCGTGGTGATGACCGTATCGCGAAATATGTGTACGCCTGCGTCATTCCGTATCGTTATCGTGGCTTCCTCGATGTCCTTTTTGCCGACGGGTTTGTCCGGACTTGTCAGTTCGGCATCGTAGGTGCTCTCCAGACGAACCGACTGGTAGGGTGCGTTGCGGTCGAGGATACAGAACACCACAATGCGATCCTCGTAATCCGTCTTCGGTGAGAAGGAATTGTCGCAGGAGAGCAGCGGTAGCAGAAAAACAAGAAGGATCAGGGACCGCGGACTATTCAATTCAACCTCAATTTCATTCTGAGCAGACAACATCCAACAGGACCGGAAATCGCCGGTCAGTATAACCATACAAGATACGCATTGAACGCTATTTCAGGAAACGGCTCAGAGAAACCGATGCCGAGTCGGGGATAATGACCCCGAAAACACCCAGCGCTCCGTCGATAAACGAAATGTCGGGTTTATCGAGTCGTGTGCTGACGGGATCGTCGAAGCCACGGACAATCTTGTAATACGAATACAGATTCGCATCCATCACGTATCCGCGCACGAACAAACGCTTGGAAACCACGCTGTCCGCATCACCGATCAACGAATCGGAAAGCAACCGAAGGAAGCGCGCATCCAGCCGGAGTTCCGGCTCGCGCTGCGGTGAAGGATAGCTCCAATCCTCGACCTTCGCGCTGGTGTGTGTGGGAACCTCCGCCCGGTATTCCGTTACTGTACCGTTCTCCCTCAGTCCGATCGCAACCCAGGCGCGAAAATAGTATGCCCCGGGTCGAACCTTGTAACTCGTCACACCTGAATGCAGACGCACCCACCCGTCCCCCGTATCGGCCTTGATGGCTTCGGCGGAAACGTACATGCGCGTCGGAGCGGTGACCGAGGCGGTAATTTTCGCTTGTCCCGTCACGACAACTTCGAGCCGATATTCCGTTTCAGGCATAGGGATCAGATCGCGCGAATACCATGCGTGGATGGACTTACCGTCGGAGGCGGTCAGCAGCGTATCGCGAAAAACATACGTCAACCCTCCCCCTCTGAGCGTAACCGCGGCCTCCGATACCTGCGTGGGTGTCAGCGGCTCGGGTGGCACGCCCAGCCTGGCATCGTACGACCATGCCAGGCGTACCACCTGCATTTCCAGTGATGGATCCAGAGCGCCAAAAATCACCAGTTTGCGCTCGAAATCCGCTTTGGGTGAGAAATCGTTGTCGCAGCCGACGAGGCCGCACCAGACAGCGAGCAGCAGAAGGAGGACGGTTCTGCCCATAGTCGCTCCGTACTATTTTTTCTTCGGAGAAGCAGCCGGTTCGGTGACGACCGCTTCCTGCGGCGTCACGTGCTGGACGCCAATCCCGAGTTCCCGTTTCACATGCGCCTCGAGCGTTGTGAGTACGTCGGGATTATCCTTGAGAAATTTTTTGACGCCTTCACGGCCCTGGCCGAGACGCTCCTCGCCATAGGAGAACCACGATCCGCTCTTCTGTACGACGCTGCATTCCACCCCCATGTCCAACAGATCGCCGATCTTGGAAATCCCTTCGTTGTACAGGATATCGAACTCCGTTTCCTTGAACGGCGGCGCCATCTTGTTCTTCACCACCTTGATGCGCACACGGTTGCCGATAATGTTGGCTCCGTCCTTGATCACATCCTTGCGGCGAATATCGAGCCGGATGGAGGCATAGAATTTGAGAGCGTTGCCGCCGGTGGTGGTTTCGGGATTTCCGAACATGACGCCGATTTTGGAGCGGAGCTGATTGGTGAAAATCACCGTGGTTTTGCTTTTGCTGATCACGGCAGTCAGTTTGCGCAGCGCCTGGGACATCAGGCGTGCGTGCGTTCCCATCGTGGGATCGCCCATCTCGCCTTCGATTTCGGCACGGGGAACCAACGCGGCCACAGAGTCGATGACGATGACGTCCACCGCGTTACTGCGGACCAGCGTCTCGCAAATCTCAAGCGCCTGCTCGCCGTTCTCCGGCTGCGACACAAGGAGGTTGTTCACATCGACGCCGATTTTTCTTGCGTAGCCGATGTCCAATGCGTGCTCGGCATCGATGAATGCGGCCAGGCCGCCGGTTTTCTGCGCTTCCGCGACGATATGAAGACAAATGGTAGTCTTGCCCGACGACTCAGGACCGTAGATTTCCATGACGCGTCCTCTTGGTACGCCTCCGATGCCCAGGGCGAAATCGAGCGAGATCGATCCTGTGGGAATCGTTTCGACAGGAGCGATCACGCCGTCTCCCAGACGCATGATGGATCCCTTGCCGAAATTTTTCTCGATCTGCTGCATGGCCAGATCAAGCGCTTTCAGTTTTCCTTCTTGTTCTTCAGACATTTCTGTTCTCCAGTAATGTGAATGATTCCCCGCTGTCATTCTCCGGGTGTCAATATGATAGATGCTCTCTCTCGGTGTATGGCGCCGTTGGGAGTGAGCGTACTTTCCATGATGCGGACCGCCGCGGCGCGAACAGGGATAGCGTGAAAGCTACACGCAGCCAGATCATTTTCCAAATCCCCCGCGCCATCGCGTGATTTCACCCTGCCGATAGTGAAATGCGGTGTGAAGCGTTTCTTCTCCCGTTCGATTCCTTCCTGCTCGCAGATATCCTCCGTCAGCCTCTGGATATCAAGAATACGGTTCACTGGCGATGAAAAACCCAACCAGACGATGCGCGGATCACGCAGATTCGGGAAGCCCCCGGTCACATCGATCACGGATTCCACCTCCCCGCTCCCCTTCAGTTTCTCATCGAGCCTCCGCGCGATCGCATGCAGAGTAGAGGTCTCAACATCTCCGAGAAATTTCAGTGTGATGTGGACCTGCCCCGGTTTCTCCCATTTCACCGCTCTGTTTTTTCCCGCGAGGCATGCGAGGAAGCTCGCAATGGCTTGTGCGGCTTCAGCGTCGGGATACAACGCGATGAACGATCTGATCAATGTGTGCGGCATGTGGATAGCGCTAAAGCGAAACGTTCTTCTAACGTACCATCGCCCGAACTTTCCGACAATGCCCTCCGGGTGTAAAATTCCCCCGGTCACGTGGAATTGCATTTATGCGCTGACGTATCGCCGATTTCGCGCCGGTCCATTTCGTGGATGACATGTGGCTTTCTTACGCGCGTCATCTAGCTCGTCATCCTGAGTGAGCCAACCAGCGCTGCGCGCCGGTCCATTTCATGGGTGACATCAGGTTGGTCCGGGCAGCGCCAGCCAACCTCG
>CAYJMN010000019.1:0-56871 GCA_964371045.1 uncultured Chromatiales bacterium
GTCGGGACTCCTCAGGGTGACGATGTTTTTTGGCCTCTGGATCAACTCACATCTCCATGATGTCATTAGCAGGAGCAGCCGCGCAATGAGTATAGATCGAAACACCGATCGAGTTCGGCGGCGTTTCGAAGGATGATTCGTTCCGTAACGCACGAGGAGACTCGAGATAGCTTGCTCACGAATCACCCTTCGAGACGTCACTCTGCAACGTACTGAGCTTCGATTGTAGTTTATCTTGTCGTGGCTCCTTCTTATGACATCTTGCCCGAATCGGCTTGAATCCGCCTGGTCTCATAAACTCAACCCTCCGGACCCGGCCTCTGTGGATCTCGAACAACTCACCCCCCGGCCCCCTCTCTCACGAGAGAGGGGGAGGAAGATGTAGAATTCAGTGTATATTTCACACATACGGATGCATGCACGCCGGTTACATGGAACTTACATTATGTCATCCATGAAATGGACTGGTGCGCAGCGTACGTATTTATCCGTGTGAATTCGTACGCGGATGTTCGCTGATGAAAACGGATTGGCGCGGATAAGAGTTTTTACAATCCCGTATACAAAAGTTTTGCGGATATGGATTCAAAAACTTTCTTATCCGCGTACATCCGCAATAATCCGCGTGAATCCGCGTACGTCTTTATCCGCGCATATCCGCAATAATCCGCGTGAATCCGCGTACGTATTTATCCGCGTACATCCGTAATAATCCGCGTGAATCCGCGTACGTCTTTATCCGCGTACGTCTTTATCCGCGTACGTCTTTATCCGCGTACGTATTTATCCGCGTACGTCTGTACGATATCGTTCGATCACAGCCAAATCCGCAGGGAGATAGCCCATGCGTAGATGTGGATGTCGGTTTCGAAGCTCACACCGCTTTCGATATGTGAGGAGTCAGTATAAGAGTACCTACTCCAATGTTTCTCTACTGTTACGGAAGGGGCAAACTGTGACAGAAAATGTAGACCGACACTCACCCCGCGCATCACGAAGTCGAAACCAAACTCCCTGTAGAGATAGTGGTCCGGTGCGCTCGGACGCTGCGTATGATACGATGTTTCACTGGAGCCTCCTCCTAAATAGGACCAGGAGTCTCTGCTTTCATGCAGCACATTCTGTTGAAGCCAGCCCCGTACGCCCGCCGTCAACTGCAGAAACCTCAGCCGGATGAACCCATGCACTGCGGTGCTGATGGAATTATTACTGACACCAAGGAGAGTTCCCACGCCGATGCCGGCATCGCCTGCGGGATAGGACCACAAGAAGTCATACCCGAATGAGACGCCTGTCCGATAGCCGGAGTGCTCTGTAGTGTTCACCTCGAGTTGTTCGCCGCCGATCCACCATCCGCCCGGAGGTCGCCGCCTCTCCGCTTCGTGCACCTCCATGAGTGGCGGCGCATCCACCCTCCGGATGAGACGTTCGCCCTTCGCGGTGTCCAGCATAGCGACGATTTCAGGCGCCAATCCTGGCTGTTTCCAGATGGATTCCCACAACTGACTCTGATCGAGCCGTTCGACACCGAATTGCGATGGGATATATTCGTAGCGCTGTTCATTGGGGAGTAAAAATCCGAGTGATCCTATTGCTATACCGACGGAGCGTCCGAAGGTTGTTCTTAGAAAGTCCAAACCGGGCATCCAGTAGTCCTCCGGCCCGGGTTCCATTCTCAGGTTCATATACGCGAGCCCGGCGTACATCCCTATCCAGCCTAACAGGCCAAGTTCAGGGCGCTTGACGACGACCGTATCGACTTCTCCATAGGGAAGCACCAACAGATTGTCAGACATCTCCAGATGACTGAATTCGTAGTCCTTTGTCCATAGTATAATGCGCTTATTCGTAAGCCCCAGCAGCCGGCAAGATACATGGGTACCGGTTTTCAATGTCACTTCCACGAGCCCACCGTCATCCATGTTGCTCCATTTCGGCCACCATGGCAGCAATACGTCGCGGTCGATCAGTTCCTGCGCGTGGGCTTGCATGTGCTTTGGCAATTCCGGATGCGAGAGGAGATCGTAAGGCGATGCTTGAGTGCGCATCTCTTCGAAATGGTCGAGATAAAAGCTCAGTACTTCCGCCGCGGCTTCGGATACACGTATGTCGGCAAGGTCTTCCCTCCCCGGTATCCATTCAAATCGAACGCTATCGTCGGACTGTACCACCGCCTGTACCGCGATCTTCTCGTATCGCTCGTAGACATCCCGGGGCCAGTCCCGAAACAGAAGGAAATACCGCGCCTCCTGTGCGTCGATGGTCTCCCCTACCCTCGGCAGGACGTAGGCCTGCCGCGCCTCCTGAGCCTGCGTTGCCGCTGTCCAGACGAAAAACCATCCGCATACCAAAGTGAACAACCACATTGACGATTTTGGAAAGGTAAAGGGTAAAGGGTAAAGGGTAAAGAGGCTGGAATCCGTTGGCCTCCGCCTACCTCTTCGCTCTTTACTTTACTTGACTGACGACCTGTAACCAACCGAAAATTTACATGAAAAATGGCGATGGAAAAATGGAAAAATGACGCTGGACGACTGATGATCGATGATTTACGAATTGACGATTTCATGATGCGTTTACAAGCCTCTGCCCTCTCCCTACTGGAAGAGGGAAACGAGTTGAAATCGCAAGAGGTGTGTAGTGAATCGCGAAGTGGGAAGAGCGAGGAGGCAGACAGAGGACAACGGATTCCAGCCCCTTTACCCTTTACTTCTTCACCCTTTACTTCTTAACCAATCGTAAATTTAAAAAATCGGGACCGAGAAGCGCCCCTTGGTGAAGCGGCAGAGTTTTGGAGGGATATTTCTGTCCTGGTACATGCGCATGCTAAACTCGAAGCTTCCTGAGCAGCGTTTTGCTTGCAGATCATACGTGTCGATCGTGATGCTGCCTGTGTAGAGAGAATCTGTGTGATACGTCGTAACCAGGTCGCCGTCCATGATGTTGTATAACCCATCGCCCCAACCGAGCACGTACGTTCCCGGGCCATTGAAACAGGGTACTTCGATATCCACACCGCGAGGTCGATGCCCGTATTCGAGGTCAGCCGACATCCAGAACGTCATCGTAGGTCGTATTCCCGCACCCGCGTCCGGCGCGATGCCGGGGATGGATGTCTCAACCCCATCGATCTGGAGTGTAAAGCGGACGTCGAGCGGCTCGGTCACCTTCTCCTTCGGTTGCTTGCGCGTCCATATACCGCTGATCGGCGAGGAACCGGATACAGACAACCGATTCCAATCAACAATGTAGTCAACGGTATCCGCTTCGCCTCCTGGCGGCGCGAACCAGTCCAGACCAATACGTCCGGCGTAGGCGAAATTAATCCGCACCCACCAGCTCTGAGGCAGCAGATCGATCTTGCCCGTGGCGGTTTCGACTCCCGCCTGGTGATACAGCCCGTCCGGAGTGATATAGAACGCATGGTGGAACAGCTGCCCGGTACGGGAGAGATAGCTGAGCGTATCCAATCGGTACCAATACCCCACCAGTTTGCCATCCAATCCCCACCCACCCGTGGGAACGTTCTCCTCCTCACTGCACGCAAGCATGCCGAACAGGACCGCGAGACAAAAAACGATTCGCCGTTTCATCGACATCCTCCGCCGTGTGTTGTCGGTTGTATAAGACTCATGAATCAGGGCGCATGCACCAGGATTCCACCGGGAAAAGGTCGGGATATGTTTGCATAATGCAGGACAGCCTGATCCGCAATAATGGCGATTGTCCCGCCCTGAAGCAAGTGCAAAAAAGGTTGACCATGTCGGCAGACCCTTAGCTCTTCACCTGGACACGACGAATCAGCTCGCCATTCCGCCTTTTCACCATTCACCATGTTGGGTCGGCGCAGAAGCCATTTAGCAAAGTGAGCGAAGAGAGTAAAGAGAGTTTTATAACTTCTGAAGTCTGAAAGTTTTCTTAATTCCTTTCACTTTTCTCTTTTCACCTTCCCTTCCTCTCCAGTAATTATCCATTGTCCATTATCCATTGTCAATTATCCATTATCAATTGCCCGCGCTTCCTGGAGATCGCGCCAGAATCGTTTCCCGAGGAAGCTCTCGTTATCGAGGGCGCAGAGCTGTTCGAACATTGGTTTGGTTACGGTGAATCCAATGAGAGTGAGCGGGATATGCTCGCGCATCGCCATATCCGTGAGGCTGATCCAAGCGGCGGGCTGCTCCCCTGAGCTGGTGAGCGGTGCGAACTGCATGCAACCCGAACCGAAAGGCGCGCGTGTGAGAGGCGCGTATTCCCCGTTATGATATTCCGCTCCGGTGATCATCATCGCAAGTTGATCCGGTGTGACGAGGAACGTTACAGTGTGGAGATAGTCGTACTGGGATTCGTGCAGGGGTCCGATGACGATATTTCCGTGTGCAGGTTTGTATCCCGGGTGCTCGTCCAGCCATCGGCTAATAGTGTCGTTGGAATCCTTGAGGCCTTCCTCGTCGTGGAGAAATGTGGCGAGCTGTTCCTGTGTGCGGGACTGGACGCCACAGACCCAGTATCCCGCTCCCCTGCAGCCGATATGCGTGGGCGACAGCGCGATGGATGTGCCCTCTTTCCATAGATGCGCATGCTCGAACATACACCCCGAAGGTTTGATGACGGGTTGGAACGGCGCGATGTCTGGTACGTCGTAAAAGCCTATCGGCGGATATTCAAGACCAAGAACTCCGGCAAGCCGGCTCGAATCGGGTTGTGACATAAGGTACTCCGTTGATGTTATTCTGCCCTCTCCTCGCCCTCTCCCCCGGCCCCTCTCCCAGTAGGGAGAGGGGAGAAGAGATTCGTTCTCTGCTCTCTGCGCTACATATTCCGGCGGTACTGGCCGCCGACTTCGTACAGGGCGCCGGATATTTGTCCGAGGGATGCGACCTTGACGCATTCGAGCAGTTCGTCGAATACGTTGCCGTGACGGGTGGCGGTTTCCTGGACGCGCGCGATCGCCGCGGCCTGGTCGGCGCTGTTCCGGTCGCGGAACGCGCGTAGATTACGGATCTGCTGCTCCTTTTCCTCGGTCGTGGAGCGGATAAGTTCCGTGGGCTGCGATTGCCCACCGGCGAGACCCGAGGGACGGAGGAAGGTGTTGACGCCGATGATGGGAAGTTCGCCACTGTGCTTGAGGTGTTCGTACAACATCGATTCTTCCTGAATTTTCCCGCGCTGATACATCGTCTCCATAGCGCCGAGCACGCCGCCGCGATCCGATATGCGCCGGAATTCGGCGAGCACCGCTTCCTCAACGAGTTCGGTAAGCTCTTCGATGATAAAGGACCCCTGCAGCGGATTCTCGTTTTTCGCCAGGCCGAGTTCGTGGTTGATGATCATCTGGATGGCCAACGCGCGACGAACGCTTTCCTCCGTCGGCGTGGTGATGGCTTCGTCATAGGCGTTCGTATGCAGGGAATTGCAGTTGTCGTAGATCGCGTACAATGCCTGGAGCGTGGTGCGGATGTCGTTGAAATCGATCTCCTGCGCGTGCAGGCTGCGTCCGCTGGTCTGGATATGGTATTTCAATTTCTGTGAACGATCGTTGCCATCGTACAGGCGCTTCATCGCGACCGACCAGATGCGCCGGGCGACACGGCCGATAACCGAGTATTCGGCGTCGATGCCGTTCGAGAAAAAGAAGGAAAGATTCGGTGCGAATTCGTCGATGGCCATGCCGCGCGATAAGTAATACTCGACGTAGGTGAAGCCATTCGCCAGGGTGAACGCAAGCTGCGTGACGGGATTCGCGCCTGCCTCGGCGATGTGGTAGCCCGAAATGGAGACGGAGTAATAATTCCGCACGTTATTCCGCACAAAATTATCCTGTATATCTCCCATCATCCGGAGCGCGAACTCCGTGGAAAAAATACAGGTATTCTGCGCCTGGTCTTCTTTCAGAATATCCGCCTGCACGGTCCCGCGCACAGAGGACATCGTGGCCGCCTTCAGACTGGCATACACATCCTCAGGGAGGATTCCTTCCTTCACGAGGAAGTCACCCGAAATCCCCAGGGTGCCGAGACCGAAATAGCGATGAGGACGGCCTCCCGTGGAGAACTGCGCCCTATCGTCAAGCTCATGGAGCATGGCCGCGGGATCTTCCACACCGGTGTAGACGGGACGTTCCGCGCCCATGCGCTCATACCACGCATCGATGGAGCGCTGCGCGTCCGTGTACTTGCCGTTGAGCACGAGCCACTTCTCCACTTGTTGGTCGATGGCGGTGTTCATGAACATGGCGAGGATCATGGGCGCGGGTCCGTTGATCGTCATGGACACCGAGGTCGTGGGCGAGCAGAGATCGAAACCGCAGTACAACTTCTTCATGTCGTCCAGTGTACAGATCGACACGCCGGAGTTTCCGATTTTGCCGTAGATGTCGGGACGCTCGTCGGGGTCCTCGCCGTAGAGGGTCACCGAATCGAACGCGGTAGAAAGGCGTGCGGTGCCCAGGCCCTGCGAAACATAATGGAAGCGTCGGTTGGTGCGCTCCGGCGTTCCCTCTCCGGCGAACATGCGTGTGGGATCTTCTCCTTCGCGTTTGAACGGAAACACGCCCGCCGTGTATGGAAAACTGCCCGGCACGTTTTCCAACAAAATCCATGAAAGGATGTCGCCCCGGTCGCTGTACTTCGGCAGGGATACCTTCGGGATGCGCGTACCGGACAAGGTTGTATGAAACAGATCCGTCACGATTTCCTTGTCGCGCACCCTCGTGGTCAGCGTGTCCTGGCGATAGGCTTCCCGCGCGTCTTCCCAATTCGCGAGGAGATCGCGGTTTTCGGGAGTCACACGCGCGAGGAAATACGCTATCTGACGGTCCACCAGCTCGAGAAAGTCGAGCCGCAATTCCGGCGTCCCGATTTCCACAAGACCACCTTCCCCGGAAATATGCATTTCCTTGCGGGACGCCGCTGTCACGAGCGCCGACCTTGCTCCTTCAAGCTGCTGCCACTTCCGGGCGAAACCGGCCTGCTCAAGCACCCACTGTTTGTATTGCTGTACCGCGTCGGATATTTCGGAGAGGTAGCGCGAACGCTCGGGCGGAATAATCGCGGCCTTGTCTGGCATGATCCGCTCGGCGCCGAGACCCGTTCGCCACGCCGTTCCAGCGCGGGTGTTGATCGCCTCCACGAGGTTGTGAAACAGCCAGTTCGTGCCCGCGTCGTTGAATTGACTCGCGATGGTCGGGTACACCGGCAGATCCTCGTCCGGGGTTTCCCACAGGCCGCGATTGCGCTTGACCTGCTTGCGGATGTCGCGCAGGGCGTCTTCCGCGCCGCGCTTCTCGAATTTGTTGAGCACGACCATATCGGCGAGGTCGAGCATGTCGATTTTTTCAAGCTGCGTCTGGGCGCCGTACTCGGGCGTCATCACATACATGGAGACGTCCACGAGGTCCACGATTTCGCTGTCGGACTGGCCGATGCCGGCGGTTTCCACGATGATGAGGCCGTAGCCTGCGGATTTGCAGATAGCGATGGCGCGGGCAAGCGCAGCCGATGTCGCCGTGTTGGCCGCCCTCGTCGCGAACGACCGCATGTACACGCGTTCGTGTCCCATGGGGGACGTCGTGTTGATGGCGTTCATGCGGATGCGGTCGCCGAGCAGGGCCCCCCCTGTACGCCTCCTTGAAGGATCGACGGATAGAATCGCGATATGCAGATCCGGAAGCTCGCGGAGAAAGCGACGCACGAGTTCGTCGGTGAGCGAGGATTTTCCGGCCCCGCCGGTGCCCGTGATGCCGAGTACGGGGGACTGATGCTCGACATCGACAGTCACGGAAACATCCTCGTGCTCTTCGAGGAGCGACAACGCGCCGGCAAGCAAAGGAGCGTTCGCACGGAGTTCGCCATTGAGCAGCGTCAGCGGACGTCCGTGGGCATACAGCACATCGTCACGCAGTTCGAGGGCGTCGTGTTTGGCCGCCGGCGTATCGCAGGCCTCGAGCACGATGTTGATCATCCCCTGCAGGCCGAGTTCGCGTCCATCCTCGGGCGAAAAAACCCTGTCGATACCGTAGGCATGGAGTTCTTCAATTTCGTCGGGAACAATCACACCGCCACCCCCGGCGAATATTTTCACATGACCGGCGCCGCGTTCGCGAAGGAGATCCTTCATGTATTTGAGGAATTCCATGTGTCCGCCCTGATAGGACGAAATGGCGATCCCCTGCACATCCTCCATCACCGCGGCGTCGACGATTTCCGCCACGGATCTGTTGTGTCCGAGGTGGATGATCTCCGCGCCGCCGGCTTGCAGAATCCGGCGCATGATGTTGATGGAGGCATCGTGTCCATCGAACAGCGAGGCGGCTGTGACGATTCTGATTTTATGCTTCGGCTGATAGGATTGAGTTTCCATGGAATTCTCCAACGCGGTTGCCGACGTTACCCGCTGCGCCCAAAGCGCCTGTCGAGTTCATCGAGTGAGAGCTTGATCATGATTGGTCTTCCGTGCGGACAGACATAGGGATTCGATGTCGCGAACAGATGATCGATAAGCGATTGCATCTCCGGCGCGCTCAACTTGTCCCCCGCTTTGATCGCCGCGCGGCAGCCGTAGGAAGCTGCGATGTTATGCCTTGAGTTTGTGGCGCCCGCCGCGGAATACTCTTTGTACTGTTCCAGGATTTCCTCCAGAATGGACTCTTCCATACCGGGACGGACGTCCTGCGGAACAGCTTCCACGGTGAGCGAATCGGGCGAGGAGAGCCGGACCACGAAGCCGAGACGATCGAGATCGTCCTTGATGGATTGAAGCAGCGAGAAATCGGACGGCGACAGACGCACGGTGTGCTCGAACAGCAGCTGCTGTGAAAACGGTGCCGCGTGATCGAGAGCGGCCAGCGCGCGCTCGTACAGGATGCGTTCGTGCGCCACATGCTGATCGATGACCATGAGACCCGATTTGATCGGCGTGAAAATATATTTGTTGTGCAACTGCCACAGGAACTGAATATCCGATATCGGCCGCTCGCTCGGCAGGATGACGGTTTCCTCCTCCCGGACGCCCGCTTCAACGGACGACGGAGCTATCTGCATCGAGCGAAACAGGTCATCGATCTGCGAAGCGTTCATGCGGCTTCCCTGTGCCTGTGATTCCCGCGCAGGGGACCACTGGTGGCCTTCGCGATCCGTATCCCTGCCAAGGGAGGCAAACGAGTCGTAGCGCGGCTGAGGGGCTCCCTGCTCGTCTGGAGGGGTGATGCGGAAGCGCGCGAAGTCATCCGGAGAGCGCGTGATATCCTCACCGCCCGGCTTCTCGCGAAATTCGAAGGACGGAGTCAGATCGTTGTGAAACAGCGTTTGCCGCACGACGGCGTTGAGGATCGTGTAGATGTTCCGCTCGTTGCTGAATTTCACCTCCAGTTTTGAGGGATGCACATTGACGTCCACCTGTCGCGGGTCGATGTTGAGGAAGAGCACGTACAGCGGGTACTCTCCGGAGGATATCATGTTTTCGTAGGAGCTGACGACCGCGTGATTGAGCAGGCGGTTGATGACGTAGCGTCCGTTCACGAACAGGTACTGCTCGCCCCGTGTTTTCCGTGCGAATCCCGGCCGTCCGATAAAGCCCGTTATGGTGATGAGATCAGTTTCCTCGCGGACTTCGACCAGGGACCCGGCCGTCCTCTCGCCGAACACCGCGATCGCGCGCTCGCGCAATTCTCCAGGGAGCGCGTCGAAGACCGTTTCGCCGTCGGAAATAAATGTGATGCGCACATTCGGGTAGGACAGAATGAAACGCTGCACGGACTCGGCGATGTGACGGTACTCCGTGGAATTTGTTTTCAGAAACTGCCTGCGGGCGGGCGTGTTGTAAAACAGATTGCGGACGGCGATGGAGGTTCCCACCGGTCCTTCCACCCTGCTCTGTTCCTCGACTGTGCCGCCCTGGATCCGGATGAAGCACGCCGTATCCTCTTCGGAGGTTCGGGTCCGCATTTCTACATTCGCGACGCTGGCGATGGAAGGCAACGCCTCGCCGCGGAAACCAAACGTGAGGATGCGTTCCAGGTCCTCGTAGGTTGCGATTTTGCTTGTCGCGTGACGTTCGAAGGCAAGCATCGCGTCGCGCTCGTCCATACCGCTACCGTCGTCGATCACCTGGATGAGGGTTTTTCCGGCACTGGAGATGATGATGGTGACGTGCTCCGCGCCGGCATCGATGGCATTCTCGACCAATTCCTTCACCACCGATTCTGGCCGTTGCACCACCTCGCCCGCGGCGATCTGGTTCGCGAGATGATCGGGGAGTTTCTGTATTCCGGCGGAGCGGGGGTCGTGTTGCATGGCGTCAGTTCAGTATCGAATAAATCAGGATCACGAGCACAAACATGATGAGGATAATGAGAAACGGACGATGGCGGCCCCGGCGCGTGCTGCGTTCGAACGTGATGCGCCTGCGCTTCCGTTCGCTCTCGTCCTTTGACGGATCGTAATACCTCGGGAGGTATTCGAAGCGTTTGTATTGAGGTTTTCGCATAAGCATGATCATCCTCCGGTCTGGTGTTCGCTCACTCTTCCGCTGGAAGCACATCCTCGGTGCGCAGATCGCCGAAGAGCGCGACGACGAATGCGTCGTGATCGAAGACCTGCAGGTCGTTGATCTGTTCACCGACGCCGATATATTTGACGGGTACGGCAAGCTCGCTGCTGATCCCGATCACGACGCCGCCCTTCGCCGTGCCGTCCAGCTTGGTCACCACGAGGCCCGTCACCTCCACGGCGTTGCTGAATTGCCGGGCCTGCTGGAGGGCGTTCTGGCCGGTGGTGGCGTCGAGGACGAGCAGGACTTCCTGCGGCGCATCGGGCATGAGTTTGCCCATCACGCGCTTGATTTTCTTGAGTTCCTCCATGAGGTTCGCCTTGGTGTGCAGGCGTCCCGCGGTATCGATGATCACCACATCCGCCTTGCGGGCGAGCGCGGCCTGCAGCGTGTCGTACGCCACGGCGGCGGGATCGGAGCCGTGTTTCTGTTGAATGATATCCACGCCTGCGCGCTCCGCCCATATCTCGAGCTGCTCGTTCGCGGCGGCGCGGAAGGTATCCGCCGCGCCGATGATGACGTGCTTCCCCGACGCTTTGTAGTTGAACGCCAGCTTGCCGATGGTGGTGGTTTTTCCGACACCGTTCACGCCGACGACCATGATCACGTACGGCACGATTCCCGCCGGAATCTCGATCGAGGTCCCGTCGCTGCGGATGTCGTGTCCCTTGAACAGCCGGGCGACTTCCTCGCGCAGCAGTCCGTGCAGCTCCGCGGCGTCCTCATACCGTTCGCGCTTGACGCGGTCGCGGAGGTTGTCGATGATGATAGTCGTGGTGGCGATGCCGACGTCGCCGAGCAGCAGAATCTCTTCTATTTCGTCCAGAAGTTCATCGTCGATCTTGCGTTTCGCCTTGATGACGCGCGTTACTTTTTCAATGACGGAATCCCGCGTTTTCGCGAGACCGTCCATCAAGCGGGAGAGTTTTAATTTATCGAGAAAACCCATGAAACAATTATTCCTGAATGACCGGATTAGTTTTTACGAGTGCTCTTGATGAGCCGAAGGTAGCGCTCGCCGTAGGTGTACAGCGACGCGACCATGAATCCAAGACTGAGCAGCATGAGGAGCATCAAGATGGTTTGTCGCCCGTCCATGAAGAGAGCGGTGATCAACACGACGCAGATCGAGACCACGGTAGCCTTGCCAAGCATGGTGGACTGTACGAGCATGCCGCTGCGGCTTCGGATGTGCAGTCCTCCCGCGAGAATGATGAGATCGCGGGCGATGACCGCGATGCCGAACCAGAGCGGGACCATCCCGACGCCGATCATCATCAGCACTGCGACGGTGATGAACACCTTGTCCGCGAGCGGATCGATGATGCGCCCGAACTTCGTCTCCCCGCCGAACTGTCTCGCGAGCCAGCCGTCGAGCAGATCCGAGGCGTACGCGGCGATTGCGAGAATCAGGATCCAATGAGAATTTCCGCGAGGCTCGAGAAAAAGCAGAGCCAAGGGCAGAGCCATCAGCAGACGCAGCATGCTGAGCATGTTGGAGGGCGTCCAGACGGCATCCGAAACGCTCGCGGCGGGATTCTGTTTTTTCGTCTTCATGCGTTACCTGACAATGGCGAATTTACCGAGTTTGGGTTCGACATCCATTCCACCGACGTTTTTTCCTGCAGCACGAAATATATACACACCGGCGGGAACAAGCTGTCCCGCGTCATCACGGAGGTTCCACTCCACTCCGCCATTGCCGTCGTCCTCGATCACTTCGCGGATAAACATGCCGGATACCGAATAAATCCGGATCACCGCCTGCGGTGTGAGGTTGGCGAAGGTCACGAACTGTTGGGCATCCTCGGGACGGAGCGGATTCGGATAGACAAACACATCATCGAGCGTTTGCCGGTTGAGAATCACGCCCGCCGTCGATCCCGGACCGTCGCCGATCAAGGCGCCGTTGACGCACAGCACGTTGCGGACTTTCAGGACGTACTCCTTGCCGAGCGCGCCTATAGGAAGATCGCCCGCCACTTCAAGCAGCACCGCACGGGCGTCGGCGGGATCGGGAACCGCGAGCGACGCGTAGCCCGCGGGGCTGAACTCGTAATTTCCCGCGATCGAGGCGGAGACGGCATCGACCGGAGCGCTGAACAGCACACGGAACGAGCGGGGCGGCAGAAACTCCACGCGTTCAATGTAGCACGCGTTCACCCCAGGTGTTACGACGTCCACGGGACCGACGGTGATATCCTCGAAGGGGATGCCCTCTCCGTCACGGAGACCCAGGAGATTGATTCCATAACGGCCGTCGTCCAGCGTTCCAAAGGAAAGCAGCAGGGTCCGCTCATCGAGAAGCGCCACGCTCAGGGGTTCGCGCGTGCCGTCGAGCCGGAAATGCGACGGCGACGGTATGACCGTTCCCATGTCCTGACTCACCTTGCAGAGGAACTGCCCCTGCAGCACGTATTTCAGAGAATCGATACGGGGTATTTCGTGCGGCGCAAGCTTGCGTGAATACAGGCGGGGACTTTCGGAGGGAGTACGTGCAGGGTCGTAGGCGGCGATCGCATACTGCATGGATACGCCCGCGGTAATGTCGGGATCCACCAGGGATGCTGGAGCGGGGAAGGTTCCGGAAAGCGCCATGGATGAGGGGTCTTCACCTTTGTACAGGCGGTATTCAGGAGCAGCGGCTCCGATGGTCCAGTCAATCCGTACGGAAGTCGCCGATATGTACTCCACCGATATGGACCGCGGCGGCGGCGGACCGTTATAAGGGAGATCCTTTCTGTACCAGACCACGCTGTCCACCAGCGCGATGCCCAGTTCGTTGACGCCGTCGTTGTCGATGTCCGAGACGATCGCGGCGTTGGTGTTCACCAGCGGAAGAAAGAACGACGCGTCGAAGGCGTCCTTCGTCGCATCGTACTCGACGATGTACAGCTCCGGATAGGTGGTAATGACGAGTTCGTCCGCCGCGTCGAGGTCGAGATTGCCCGCGCTGAGGCTGTTTTGAATGCGCGTGAAACTGCCGTACTGACTGCTTTCGGCGACGCCATGGAACTGCGCCGACCACAGTGCTTCGACCTCATTGTTCGCTTTCATACGGAATATCCCGACAAACCAGAACGGCACGACGTCGTCCGTATCGGTGCGGAAACCCGCGGCGAATTCGTCGCGTCCATCGCCGTTAAAATCGCCTGCGACCACGAAATCACTGCCGTTGACGAAATCGTTGGACGCGCCCCAGATGATCGGAAATCCTCCGGCACCATCGTGTTCGGCGATGAAAAAATCTCCGTCCGCATCGCCGAACAACAGATCGCGGCGGCCGTTCCCGTTGAAATCCCCGATAGCGACACGAGGCGCGTTGAACGCGTTGCCCGGCGCGGGCGCTCCGGTGGGATTCACGATATCCGCGAAGATCTCAAGCTTGCCGTTCGTCCACCGGTACACGCCGATCGTGGAATCATCGCGCACCGCGAGCACCTCGTTGACGCCGTCGCCCGTAATATCCGCGATCGCGACAGGCCAGAAATCACCGCCGCCGCTGTCGCTCCAGATGCGCCGGGTGGGAAACGTTCCGCTGCTTTCGCCGGCGTAGAGAAAACCATCGCGCACAAGCGATGTCAGCAGCTCGGGCACGCCATCGCCAGTGAGGTCGCCTGTCGCGCGGGGCAGTTCCTTGCCCAGCGATCCATTGTTGTCGACGCGCACGAAGTCGAGACCGTTGAATTCCCATGCCTGGAATAGGCCGTCGTCGGAAAGATTGTTCAACAGCACTTCAACGCGTCCGTTGCGATTCAAATCGGGGGTGCTTCCCATCACTCTTGACACAGGCAATGCCGGAAGTACGCGATTGAAGCCGAGTCCGGAGACGGGCGAAGGTACGGTGAATTCGAGATTCCGTCCGTTGTCGTCGCGCATGATAGTTTCGAGGCCTACGGCGTTTTCGGCGCTGAGGTAAAATTCGTAGGACCGTCCCGGGACGAAAAGCTCCGGACCGAGGAATATCGCATGCGTGGCGCCGATGAACAGATTATTGCGCGTGGCGCCTTCAACCGAAGCCCAGGTCCAGGGCTCGGAGGAACCGCGCGGACGATACCAGACTTTCCCGAGCGTCGGTTCGTCCGTGATAAATCCGACGCTGACTCCGTACGCGTTGCCGTCCAGCGCGGGCACGAGCACCGCCCCACGGATTTCAGGGGGCGTGCGATCGATATGGACCACCACGCGATCGTCGAGCGTGGTACCCTTGTCGCTCACAGCGGCGAGGCGCAGCGTGTAGGTCGTGTCGGGCAAAGCGGAAATATTCCAGACACAGAGCGTGTCGGCCACGACCTGCGCGGGGATGTCCGGTGTGATGTCGTTCCATCGCTGCGGATTCGCACCCATGCCGTACATCATACGATACCCGGTCATGACGGGAGACGTGGCGGTACCGAGCACGACCAGGCTGCCCGCGTTCGTCGCGGCGTCCGTCGCCGGAGAGGTGATGCGCAGCACGGTGGGGAATTCCAGCCGCAGCGCCTTGTCCGCCCGCAGCAATCCCGCGCCGAAACGCTCGTCCCATCCCCTGCTCCCGAGATCCTCGGCTGACGCGATGAGAATGCCGCGCACGTCTTCGGGCGTGAGTCTGTCGTTACGACTGAGCAGCAATGCGGCGACGCCAGTGACGAACGGCGCGGAGGCCGAGGTACCGTAAAACGCGGAGTACCCGGATCTGATATCCGTCGTGAGAATGTCCGAACCCGGGGCTGCGATATCGATGGTCTGTCCGTAGTTGGAAAATCCCGCCAGGTGGTCATCGCTCGTCGTGGCGCATACCGAAATCGTTTCGTCGTAGGCGCTGGGATAGTGGAGCTCCGTCGATTGCGAATTACCGGACGAGGCCACCATCACGATGCCGCGCGCGTAGGCATAGCGGATGACATCCCGCAAAACACGCGAATACACCACGTCGCCGAAACTCATATTGATCACACGCGCCCCGTTGGCGATCGCGTAGGCGAGCCCGCGGGAGACGTCGCTCTCCGATCCGACACCGCGCGCGTCGAAGGCCCGGAGCACCATGATTCGGCAGCCCGGGGCCGTACCTGCGATACCGATGACGTTGTCCGTTTTCGCGCCGATGATCCCGCTCACGTTGGTGCCATGCCCCATCTCGTCATCGGGTATGGGATCGGGATCGCGGTAATCGCCACCCGCCGCATTGCTCACGTCGGGCTGATCGACGAAGTCGTAGCCGATCACATCGTCCACGAAACCGTTGCCGTCGTTGTCGATGCCGTCGAAATCACCCGGGATGCCGTCGCGGATTTCCGTAGCCGGCCAGGGTTGAAACCTCCCGTCACCGTTCGTATCCTCGCCGGCATTGATCCAGACCTGCTCCTTGAGATCGGGATGAGCGGGATCGATGCCGGTGTCGATCACACCGATCACGATGCGTGGATCGCCTCGCGTCACCTCCCATGCGCTCGGTAAGTCAATGCGATGTGCTCCCCACTGCGAGGACCAAGCCGAGTCGTTCGGTGCCGCGTCAAGGCGATAGTATTTATCGCGCTCCGCGTATTCGATTTCAGGCATGAGAGAAAGCTGTTCGAGCAATGCGGGGATATCGGCGTCCGGGGACACATCAACGACGACGAAGCGCTGAAGTTCGTCGCTGCCCTTGCGCAGAGCCGACACCGGTGCGAGCGGGTTGACCGTACAGGGTCCCACGGCGGTCAGTACGGCGTCGATGGCATGCGGCAATACGGCGCGTCCTTGCGGGGTAAATGAAAGCTGTTCGCCGGCGCCGAGTTTGAGAATGAGACGGCGGGGTTCGGGAAGCTGCTGCGCAAACATCCTGGTAGCGACGGCGACGAACAGTAGCGCGAAGACGGTGAACCATATAACACGAGCAAATCGCATCAGGACTCGTGCTCTTCCTTGTGCATGTTTTCTTCCACAGGCACCGGATATTCTCCCGTGAAACAGCCGGTACACCAACCGGTCTTGCCTTCGTGACTGACGGTGCCGAGCATCTTTTCTATCGAAAGGTAGCCGAGCGTATCGGCGCCGAGTTCCCGGCGAATGCGATCCACGTCGCCATCGTTCTGCGGAGCGATCAACTCTTCGCTGCTGGGAAAATCCATGCCGTAGGGACACGGACTCATGATGGGAGGTGAACTGATGCGCACGTGCAGTTCGCGTGGTCCGGCTTCGCGTATGAGATTGATCAGCAGGCGGCTGGTGGTTCCGCGCACGATGGAATCATCGATGATCACCACCTTGCGGTCCTCTACAACGCCTTTCACGGTGTTGAATTTCATCCGCACCTTCATCTCGCGTTTTTCCTGTCCGGGCTGGATGAACGTCCGGCCGATGTAGTGGTTGCGAATGAGGCCAATTTCGTAACGCGCCTCGATGCCCTGCTTGAAGCTGCTGCGCTGGAAGCCGATGGCCGCTGTGTTGCTGCTGTCGGGTACCGCCATCACGAAGGCCGGATCCTCGGGCGTTCCCTCGACCGGGTGCTCCTCCGCCAAGGCTTTTCCGAGGCGCCTGCGGATTTTATCGACATTCTCCCCGAACACTCTTGAATCGGGACGCGAAAAATAAATGTATTCGAAAATGCAGTGATGATATTTCTCGGGTTTCAGATCCAGCTGCCTGCGAACGGGCTCGCCGTTCTCTTTCATCCGTTTGTCGAAAAACAGCACTTCGCCAGGTTCCACGTCGCGCACGTATTCCGCCTGCATGATGTCGAGAGCGCAGGTTTCGGAAGCCACCACCCAGGCGTTGCCGCGCCGGCCGAGGCACAATGGACGAAAGCCGTGGGCATCGCGCGCGGCGATGAGCGTGTCGTCGTGCAACATCACGAGCGAGAAGGCGCCCTGGACCGTGTTCAGCGCGTCCATGATGCGATCCTCCGGAGTGGTCATCGAGCTGCGCGCCGTCAGATGCAGGATCACTTCGGTGTCGGTGGATGTCTGGAAAATCGTGCCCTCGTCCTGCAGTCTGTGACGGAGCGCGCGCGTGTTGGTGAGGTTGCCATTATGCGCGACGGCGAGCTGTCCGTCGCGGTAGTTCACCAGAAAGGGCTGTATGTTTTCCAGGTTGTCGGAACCTGTCGTGGAATACCGGTTGTGTCCGATCGCGACGTCGCCTGCGAGGAGGTGGGTCAAAAGGCTTTGGTCCGAAAACACTTCAGTCACGAGGCCTGGGCCTTTGTGAATACGCAGCCTGGCCGCGCTCTCGCCCTTGCCGGAAATGGCGCAGGATACTATTCCGCTTGCTTCCTGCCCACGATGCTGGAGCGAATGCAGACCGTAATACGTGAGCGTGGATGCCGCGGGATCGCCGTAAATACCGACGACGCCGCAATTGGATTTCGGTTTGTCTATTTCTTCCGTCGATGGGATTCGCGAATTGAGTACTCTGTCCATGATATCCGTGGCTCCTGTTGAGCCGATGTCGCGTCAGCAGGTCCCGTCGGGATTGCCGATGCGTATGTGATTGGAAAAAATCCATCCTCTGTCTTCGATCCACGCTTCCACCCGCCAGGCGCCGGGTTGGGAAACGGAATGAAGCATTTCCCTGCCGGTTTCTTCACGTACAAGCGCACCATTGCAGAGTAGCCGCATGCGGGCGGCTTGCGGAAGCTCGACATGTAACGCGATGGTGGCGGGACCTGCGAATAGCGTGAAATCGCCCTGATACAGTGTTTCGGTTGCGGAGGTTGCGAAAAAAGCAAATCCTTTCGGATCGGCGTGATAGGAATTGGCCACGAAACAGCGTCCGCGGCGCAAGGCGTCGTATACCCGCCATTTGTCAGCTTCGAAATTCTCTTCGATCCCCTTGATCAGAGGTTCGTCCAGGAGTACGTGGGTGTGGATGGACTTGAACATGACCTTGTAGGGAAAGACCTCGACATCGAAGAATCCCATCACGTCGGCCTTGTGCGCATGCGCGTCCGTGCCGCCGATGCCGACCACGCGGCGCTCGCGGTTCAGCTCGTCCCAGCGTCGCAAGGTGATTTCGGGAGGATAGGTGATGGATTTCAGAGGGTGGATGAAGCGCTGGAATTTGTTTTCTTCCGTCAATCCTTCCATCCATTCGCTCATGTGATTCCAGATTTCAATGCCGTCGAAGTCTTCGGCATCCCATGCGATCCAGGGATACGCGGGATGTTCGGGCATGCTTCCCCGCTGTTCGTCGGGGTGAGCGATGAAACCGATGCCACCCTGTTCCTTGACGCGCCGTACATATTCCTGTGCCGAAATGCGCACACCTACCGTTTTATCGAGTCCGAACGCCAAATAGTGGTTTCTGTCCTTGCGGTCGTTGATCTCATAGCCGATCAGCAGCATGACGCCGTCGTACCAGCCTTCCCAGCCGTCGAGTTTCGGACGCAGCGTGTTATGGTCGCTCATCATAATGAAATCGAGACCGACTTCACCGGCAAACCGGACGATATCGGGCAACTCGCCGGTACCGTCTGAATACGTCGAATGTATGTGAACAGCGCCAATATATTCGTACATCCCGCCTCGCAATTCGCTTGGAACAAGCATAAAATGTACGTCGAAATCGCCGAAATTTCAAGGTCGAAACATCTGCACCACGTAACGGATGAGGTGTGGGTTATTTGCGCATGTTTAGCAAGTTCGCCACAAATCGCCGTCCTCACCCCCCGGCCCCCTCCGCTTCCGAGGTAGTATCTTTCCGCCGCTGCGGAGGCGGGGAGGAAGAATGACCTGAAAGCTAGGACGGGTGAGATCAAGACGGGACCAGTCACAGAGAGCGTTACCGAACCGATCATCTCGCCGCAGCGAGGTGTCGGGGTTTTTAAACATTTTCTCGAAAACTTTACGGATATGGAGTCAAAGACTTTCTTATCCGTGTAAATCCGCATTCATCCGCGAAAATCCGCGTACGTATTTCTCCGCGTACGTACCCATTATTGCACTCTCGTCGCCGCTATCGTACCTTTGATGATCCGCACCTCTGACGCACCATCGCCCCGTCGCAATCATTCACGACCACCTCATCGGAAAGTTTTCCCCATGCTTGCACGCATCTGTTTTTTCCTGCTGTGCCTTCTCCTGGCGCCCGGCTTTGCGTTCGCGCAGAAAGAAATGGCCACCGACCGCCCGGATCAGACCGAAACTTCTTCGGTGGTTCCGGCGGGCTGGCTGCAGATAGAGGCTGGAATATCCCGGAACGATCTTCGTTTCAGCACAGGCGGGGAGGAAGAATGACCTGAAAGCTAGGACGGGTGAGATCAAGACGGGACCAGTCACAGAGAGCGTTACCGAACCGATCATCTCGCCGCAGCGAGGTGTCGGGGTTTTTAAACATTTTCTCGAAAACTTTACGGATATGGAGTCAAAGACTTTCTTATCCGTGTAAATCCGCATTCATCCGCGAAAATCCGCGTACGTATTTCTCCGCGTACGTACCCATTATTGCACTCTCGTCGCCGCTATCGTACCTTTGATGATCCGCACCTCTGACGCACCATCGCCCCGTCGCAATCATTCACGACCACCTCATCGGAAAGTTTTCCCCATGCTTGCACGCATCTGTTTTTTCCTGCTGTGCCTTCTCCTGGCGCCCGGCTTTGCGTTCGCGCAGAAAGAAATGGCCACCGACCGCCCGGATCAGACCGAAACTTCTTCGGTGGTTCCGGCGGGCTGGCTGCAGATAGAGGCTGGATTTTCGCGGAACGATCTCCGGTTCGGCGCCGGCACCACCGAATTCCTCAAAGAAGTGGAATACGCAGTCCCCGATGTGCTGTTCAGGATGGGTATCACTGAGCATTTCGAATTTCGACTCGAACTCGGGTACACCTATCTCGATTATTGGAGCGACTTAAACGATCTGTCAGAGCACAACGCGGACTATCCCCCGGTTGTAAGCACCGAAGCCGGCTTCACCCCGCTCTCCGTCGGCTTGAAAACCATGCTCACCGAGGAGCGCGGGCTTCTCCCCGAGGCCGCGTTCATCTTCATGCTGGCATTTCCGGGCACCGGTGCCGAGGTCTTCGACATTGAAAGCATCGCTGACGAAGCCCGGCTTTCCTGCTCCCATACTCTCAGCGAACGCTTTTCACTCGGTTATAACGTCGGAATGGCATGGGACGGGATTTCGGGGGGGTACACCGGTTTTTACAGCCTGGCACTTGGTGCCTCCCTGGGTGAGCCGTTTGGCGCCTACTTCGAAGTGTATGGCGATGTGATGCCGCGGCAAACCCCCGTTCATCGTGTCGACGGCGGCGTCACCTTTCTCGCCACGCCCGATCTGCAGCTCGATCTTTCAGCCGGCTACACACTGCAGCCCCCCACCCGTTACTTCGACCGCGACGAAACGGAGTACTATCTCGCCGTGGGCTGTTCGTGGCGGGTGAGGATATTTACGATTGACGATTGACGAGGTACGATTGACGATTTACGATTTACGATTTTGGATTTACGATGTACGATTTACGATTTCCAAGATGTAAAGGGTGAAGGGTAAAGGGTAAAGGGTAAAGGGTAAAGGGTAAAGGGTAAAGGGTAAAGGGTAAAGAGGTGTGATAAATAAATGTGTCCTACTCCCCTCTCCCTACTGGTCCCGGAGGGATGCCTCCGGCAGAGAGGGGTCGGGGGAGAGGGCGGGGGGTGAGGGCGACGATTTTTTCAGAGGTAAAGGGTGAAGTAAAGAGTAAAGAGTGAAGGGCAAGAGATGATCCGAATAAATAAGACTTCTTTACTCTTTACTCTTTACCCTTTACCCTTTACCTTCCCCCCACCCTCACAGCAAACTATTCGCCCACTCCCAGTTCACCACATCCCAGAAGCCTTCCACGAATTTCGGGCGGGCGTTGCGGTAGTCGATGTAGTAGGCGTGTTCCCACACATCGACGGTGAGGAGCGCGGTTTTATTGTGGCGCAGCGGCGTGTCGGCGTTGGAAAGCGGCATGAGTTCAAGCTTGCCGTCGCCGTTGAGCGCCAGCCAGCCCCAACCGGAACCGAACAACGTCACCGCGGATTTCGTGAACTGCTCCTTGAACGCCTCGAAGGATTCGAAGTCGCGCGTGATCAACTCGCCGATGCGTCCTGTCGGTGCTCCGCCACCTGACGGTGACATGCAATTCCAGAAAAACGTGTGATTCCAGATCTGGGCCGTGTTGTTGAACATGCCTGTTTGATGGTCGGCGGCCGCTTTCAGAATGGCATCTTCGAGCGAGAGATCCGCGTACGGCGTGTCCTTCGCCAGGTTGTTCGCGTTGGTCACATACGCCGCGTGATGCTTGCCGTAGTGGTAGTCGAAGGTCTCCTCGGTAAGGAACGGCTTGAGCGCGTCCTTGGGAAACGGCAGGTCGGGAAGAATAAAGGCCATGAGGGTAGCTCCTTGTGTGTGTGGTGAGGGATTTTTTTGATTGACGATTTACGATTTACGATTTACGATTTGATTTCTTCTCCCCTCTCCTTACTGGTCCCGGAGGGATGCCTCCGGCAGAGAGGGGCCGGGGGTGAGGGCGACGATCTGTTCGGGTCATCGGTTTCGCGAAATGTGACGCGTTCAATGTACAACACGGGACAGTGAATGTCTACTGTGTCGTTGCGACGGCGGGCGTTTTCGGGAGGAGTGCGAGTAGGCTCGGGTGACCCGGTGGACGTTGCAGACGCGGGCGGCGGGGGTGGCGGGAAGGGTAGGAGTGGGCTCGGGTGACCCGCTGGACGTTGCAGACTGGAGAGTCGACGGGGGTGATGTGGGTTAAGAGGGTGGCGAGAAAGATGATTCAAAAAAAACTCTTATCCGCGCCCATCCGCCCCAATCCGCGAAAATCCGCGTACGTATTCCTCGCATAGCACGACTTTTTTCCCTACATTTCGCAGTAGTCTATCATTTGTTGTGGGTTACCCGCATGTTTGAATCCGCCTTTGCTTCCGTTGCCGAGCTTGTGAACCTCTTCCACGCAGGCGAGAGGCATTACCTCAGCCCGGCGTATCAGGAGCAGGAAGCGAGGCGCGATTTTATCGACCGCTTTTTCGTGGCGCTGGGTTGGGATGTGATGTGCGAACTGGCGAACGCTCCTTTCGTGAGGAGATCATCGGCCGGAAGAGCGATAAGATGACCTTGCCGAAATCATCGACAAGGTTGAGATCAACGGATGAGGTGGCTGGACTGCCTGACTGCTTTGCACTGCATGCCGGGCTTATCGAAAGGGTCGACGAGGTTCGTCCGATCCACCACCACAACTAGGGAGCAAATCATGCCTGAGCTGTTCGACAAACACGGCGGATTCCGCAGGTTGCACTCGTTTACGATGGCGACGATCGTCCAAATCGAGACGCTTCGTTTCTGCCGGCGCTTTCTGACCTTCGACCACCGTGAAGCGGGCGCGAAATTCTATGACCCGAGGGGGAAGCAGTACGATCAGATGACACAGGCTGCGCGCAGCGGACGGCAGAACATCATCGAGGGTTCGGAACGGTCCTCGACCTCCAAAGACACCGAGATGAAACTGACGGACGTGGCGCGGGCGAGCCTGAGCGAATTGCGCGGCGATTACGAGGTCTTTATCCTTGATCGGGGCCAGTTGCCGTGGTCGGTCCATTCCCCGAGGCCAAGGCTCTCAACGCCATCACGCTCGATTCGCCCCCGTTTACCGACGATATGGTCCACGAGTCGGCAAAACATGCGTTGGAGCAGCGCAAGAAGTACGCCCGCTGGCTTGATTCCGAAGATGCGATTGTTGTGTCCAACGCCATGCTCATCCTCATCGGTCGAACACTGAAAATGCTGAAGAAACAGATCGAGGCACAAGGCAAAGCGTTCGAAGCGACCGGTGGCTTCAGCGAACGCCTTATGGCTGTGCGCATCGAAGCGCGGGAAAAGGACCGGCCCCCGACCCCGGAATGCCCACAGTGCGGCAAGCCAATGCGCGGGCGCACATCTGCGAAAGGCGACTTCTGGGGATGTTCATCCTACCCCGAATGCAAAGGAACAAGGCCGGTATGAGAGAGATAGAGAGACGAACCTCCGGATTGACTCGCCATAACCCACTGCGAAGAGGTCGTTGCGGCGGCGGGCGTTTTCGGGAGAGGTGCCAGTAGGCTTGGGTGACCCGGTGGTTTTCGGGACGGGTGAGAGTAGGCCTGGGTGAACCAGTGGACGTTGCAGAACCGATCGACGGGGAATTTCGGGAGGGTCGCGTGCAGGCTTAGGTGACCAGGTGGACGTTGCAGACCTGATCGACGGGGGTGAAGAGGGTGAAGAGCGTGATGCGAGGGCGGGTGACGGGGGTGACGGGAAAATTGATTTTAAAAAACTCTTATCCGCGCCTATCCGCCCCAATTCGCGTTCATCCCACGGAGTGACAAGCGCGTACGTATTCCTCGCATCACACAATGTTTTTCCCTACATTTCGCAGTAGTCTATCATTTGTTGTGGGTTCCCCGCATGTTTGAATCCGCCCTTGCTTCCGTTGCCGAGCTTGTGAAAATCTTCCAGGCCGGCGAGAAGTATTACCTGAGCCCGGCGTATCAGGAGCAGGAAGCGAGGCGCGATTTTATCGATCGCTTTTTCACGGCGCTGGGGTGGGATGTGATGCATGAGCAACAACGCGATCCCTACAAACAGGAAGTGAAGATCGAGAAGAAACCGGACGTGCGCATCCAACGCCGCGCGGACTATGCCTTCTATCTCGCGCCGGATTACCGCAGCCCGGTGTTCTTCGTTGAGGCCAAAAAACCCTCGCGCAATCTCAGAAACGCCGACGATTACTTCCAGGCCGTGCGCTACGCCTGGAGCGCCAAAACACCCATCGCCGTGCTGACGGACTTCGAGGAGTTCCATATACTCGACGCGAGATTCAAACCGGATATCGCTACGATTTCGGGCCGCCTGGTCAAGCAATTCCACTACTCGCAGTATGCGGAGAGAGACGCCTTCGCCGAGCTGTACTATCTCTTCAGCCGCGAAGCCGTTGACGGCGATGCCATTACACGCTACGCGGATGCGTTGCCGAAGCCCAAGAGCGGCTCGGGCAAGCAGCTCCGTCTCGCGCTCGAAGATACCCGCGAAATCGATGTCGCCTTCCTTGCCGAGCTGGATGACGTACGCCTGATCCTGGCCAGGGCGTTCAAGAAACGCAATGCGGATTGGGACGGCGAGCTGCTTACCGAAGCGGTGCAGCGCACCATCGACCGCATCGTGTTCATGCGCTTCCTCGAGGACAAGCTCATCGAGCCGGATCTGGAAATAGGAGCGCTGGGCAAACGCAAGAGCGTGTGGGAGGAGTTTCTCGACACATCCAGGCGACTGAATGCCAAGTACAACGGCGTGGTGTTCCGCGCGCACGGCATCGACGTCCCGTCGTGCAAGGGACCGGACGAAGCAGAGTTCGCCGCCGTGCTTCAGCGCTTTTCGCGCGCGGAGTCGCCCTACGATTTCAACGCGATTCCCATACACATACTCGGATCCATTTATGAGCGCTTCCTCGGCAAGGTGATACGCGCAACCGCCAAGCAGGCCAAAGTCGAGGAAAAGCCCGAAGTGCGCAAGGCCGGCGGCGTGTACTACACACCCGAGTTTATTGTGCGCTATATCGTGGATCGCACCGTGGGCGAGAGTATCGTGGATCATACACCGGCCCAGATCGCGGGCATGCGCTTCGCGGATATCGCCTGCGGCAGCGGTTCCTTCCTGATTACCGTGTTCGATACGCTGCTGCGCTATCACACCGAGTGGTACAACGCCAATCCCGGCAAGGCAAAGCAGGACGGCTGCCACGAGTTAGACGGACGCTGGGTGCTGTCCCTGCGGCTCAAGCAGAACATCCTCCGCAATAGCGTGTACGGCGTGGACAAGGACGCGCAGGCCGTGGAGGTGACGCAGCTCTCGCTGTACCTCAAGCTGCTGGAGGACGAAACCACCGCCACCGCCAACGAGATGCAGACGCTGTTTCATGAAAAAATTCTCCCCGATCTTTCGAAGAATATTATCCCGGGGAATTCTCTCATCGAATCCGACATACTCGACGGCACGCTGTTCACGGGCGACGAAGAGCGCGATCTGTATCCCCTCGATTACCGCCTCGCCTTCCCGGAGGCCATGAAAAACGGCGGTTTCGATGTGGTGCTCGGCAATCCGCCATACGTGCGGCAGGAGACGCTGGGTCCCGTGCAGAAGGGCTACTTCAAGACGCATTTCAAGGTGTATCACGGCGTGGCGGATCTCTACGCCTACTTTATCGAGCGGGCGGTAACGCTGCTGCGTCCCAATGGACGTTTCGGGTATATCGTGGCCAACAAATGGTTGCGGGCCAATTACGGCGCCCCGTTGCGCGCCTGGCTCAAGCAGCAGCACATCGAGGAAATCACCGACTTCGGCGATCTGCCCGTGTTCCCCGGCGTCACCACCTACCCCTGCCTGCTCTTCATCTCCAAGCGCGAGCCCGCCGACACCTTCGAAGCCGTAAAGATCGACACCCTGGACTTCGAAGACCTGCACGAAGAGCGTCGCCGCCTTGCCTACACCGTGCGGCAATCCACGCTCTCCAACGAGGGCTGGTCCCTCTCCGACGAGCACACGCAAGCACTTCTTGAAAAAATCCGCGCCGCCGGCATCCCCCTCTCCGAGTACGTGAAGGGCAAAATCTATCGCGGCGTACTCACCGGCCTCAACGAAGCCTTCGTCATCGACGACGCCATCCGCGCACAACTCCTCACCGACGACCCGCGCAGCGCCGAATTGATCAAGCCCTTCCTGGCCGGCAGGGATATCAAGAGGTATGAGCCGCTCCCCTCCGGCAAATGG
Organism: uncultured Chromatiales bacterium; assembly: GCA_964371045.1. GTDB lineage: Bacteria > Bacteroidota > Ignavibacteria > SZUA-365 > SZUA-365 > JAOSJT01. The sequence continues at coordinate 26,287 of CAYJMN010000019.1, forward strand.
CTGATACTCATCCCCCGCGGCTGGACTCGCCAGCAATCCAACGGCACCAAAAACGCCTGGCATTGGCTACAGATCAACTATCCCGCCATCGCCGCCCACCTCGCCCCGCACGAAGAAAAAGGCAAGAAGCGTTACGACAAAGGCGAGTACTGGTGGGAGCTGCGGGCGTGTGATTATTACGAGGAGTTTGAGAAACCAAAAATCCTACTCCCCGATATTTCCACGCGAGGAAATTTCACTTTTGACAAGACCGGTAAATGGTTTACGGTGAATACTTCGTACATCATACCCTGCGATGACCCCTACTTGCTTGGAGTACTTAATTCGAAATTGATGGATTTTTATTACAGGCACAGTTTTTCGACAATTCGCGGAGGCTATCTACGATTCATTGCAGAATATTTGTTGCCACTTCCAATTGCTGGTCACAGATCTGACCAAAAGCATCTTCGAGAAATAATTGCGGATCAAGTTGTAAAACTTCTTGCAGCGAAGGAGCAACTTTTCAACGCCCGCACGGAAAAGGACAAGATGTACTACGAAGCTCGATGTGCTTCGCTGGATCACCGGATTGATGAGGCGGTGATGGAGATGTATGGTGTGGAGGAGAAGAAATCACTTTCCCTCGACAGATAACGTCCAACCAAGGATTGGTAGAATGTTTTCATTGGGCATTTGTCCTGAAGGAGGTGGTTTAGCTGTTAGCTCCGATGATTATGACCAGTTTCTCACGGTCTATAACTTATTTGCGATGCCTGATATACTAAATGCACAAATGCTCCTTCACTCGAGAGGCGTGAGTGTAATGATCTGGATTTTCATGCATTTGAGCAACCGCAATATCCGCAAATAACGGGTCTTTAATTTTTCTTGAAAATATGAGGTGAACATGTCTGAAACAGTTACAACCACAATCATCGCAACCGTTGCAGCCAGCGCGATTTCCTCGTATGTCTCCATTAACTACAACACAAGAAAGAACCGTAAAACATACTCCGGTTATGGTTTAGCGGTCACTGAAGCGCTTCTGGAAGAGGCCCGAAACTGCCTAGGCTGGTTAAAGAACGAGCAAAATTTGAGCGCTCCACCAGAGTATCTGCCAAGCTGGAGAGCTTGGAGCGGAATGTCAACGATATCTGATGAAGTGCTCGAACGAATTCGCGCAATTGATTTGCCAGCTACAAATGTCTCAGGTTTCTACCCGAAAGACGTTAGATCCCACTGTAAGAATTTTTTTGAAAACATGCCTACAACCTATATAGCAAGAGTTGAGAAAGCAAGAATAAGGTATAGTAAAGGAGAAGATTGGATGGCTGAGTTGCTGTACGTGAAAAATGGCTTCACAGAGCCCACGATCGGTGTAATAGAGATGCTAGAAAGTATTCATGATGGGTTACGAAAGAATCAAAAACGATGGTGGCCTAGATGAAATAGTGGTAGCTATTAATCCTACTGTGTTATAAAAACTACGGCGTATATGTTTGAGGATTTCTTGTTTGCGGGTGGTTCCTTCGCTTACACACTGGACAACATGGGAGTCGATGAACAGGCACCGCAATGATTCTCGCCCGCATCGTCGCGATCGAGGATTCAACGTGGCGCTCCCACCTCACGGGCTGCGCCCCGTGGGCGGTAGGTAGCGGGTAGGACAGGTGTCCGGAACGGATTCCATCGGGGTTCTGCTTCTGGGTGGAAAAGGCCGCGTTCAGCGACCAGAAACGCGTATGCCGCGATACACTAGGTAGCGTGATGGTGGAACCCCCGCCACCCTCGCCCCTCGAAGTGGTTGAGCCCGATCTCGCTTTTCAATTCCTCATAATCCCGTTCGATACGCCACCGCATCACCACGACATGGACCAATTGCCGCTAGGTGTTTCCATCGGGAAGCGTCGCCAACCAGAATTTCGTCGGTTCGTCGGTGCCTTCCGGCCATTCAACGAGCAGCCATTCCTCCTGCGACACTCCTCCGCGTTCGGGCACGTGGTGGGCACTGATAACGCGAATCGCCCAGAAGCGCGATGCAAGAACCGCAGCAGACGCTTCCCGCTATCGGATTTCCTGGAACACCGTCTCACCGGCATCCTGCGCGAGAGTAAATACCGAGACAGGGGATGCTTCACCTTCTGCCCACGATGTGATTGCATTCCGGACAACCATACGGTGGTCGACGATTTCACACCGACCGCGTAGGTCAACACGAGTTCGGAGAGTTGTCGCCGGAGCAGATTGTCGTTGTATGGCCCGCATCCGGAAGTAAACACAGCAGGGCCGGTATCGTCCGACGACGGATCCGATCAGAATCATCGCGATTGTGGGCAAGTTTTTTAAACTAGAGGTGCTCGGGGCCGCTGCCTTCACTCCGCGCTCCGGTTCCTTCGCGCACGCTTCCGGCAAATACAATCGGAATGCGACCGGAAGTTTGGCCTTTTTTGTGAGCTACCAAGACCATAACCAGCACTTAACAGTTCTCTTACTTTCCCAGACGCATACAGTACTGCCGTGCGATGCCAACCAAGTGCTTGTTTTTTTTTAGACAGGTGTCATCGATCATACATACTTCGATGGGTTATTGCGCTCGCCAAGAATCAGCAGGCCGCGGCGATAGTCTCTCATCGGTTCAGCGTGATCGCATGTTTTATGGCGGCGGTATTGAGATTCATGTACGCACCAAAGCGTAGTTCAAGCGTTGAAGGTAAAGTAGTGTCTTCGGATATCCGTGAATGTGCTCGATACAGTAATATACAATATATTCTTATGACACAATAGAACAAACTAACTAATGCGATTGTGAACTGCTTAACTATTATATTACGCGAGTAATTGCTCTTCCAATCGAGCGTAATTCCTTTTGCGCGTCAGCAACTTCCTGTCCAGAATATGTTAATTGTTTATGTCGTTTGGCATCCAAACCGAATACGCCCACTTCTACTTCTGCAAGGTCAACCCCGTAGAAATCAGCAACGAAAGACTGAATAATAGGATATTTTAGTTCGCTATTCCATGCTGTACTGTCTTTCGTAAAAAAGTGAGCTGTATACCCCGAGTCGCTACTCAAACTGACAATAGGTATTTCCCCGGTTATTTTTAGTTTAGGCGATAATACTATTTCTATTCTCCTTCTATGATCAAGATAAGTTAAACCTAACTTCAGGTAGTCAGATAAGTATGCCTGTAGAATCATAATATAAGTTTCTCGTTCACGGATATTTCTCGTATTATCTGCAAACCATCGCATATAGGTAGCTTCAAAGTAGTTTATTGCATGAGAAACGTTCTTCGATTTATGATATTCATATACAGCTAATTTCCATGCAGAATATTTAGATTTTCCACCCTTCCATTCATCATCATTATCTCTAAGGGTTTTGGCAAACTGATCAGGTTTCCGTCTTGCCAATTCAAGATTTGATATCGAGAATTTTTTCATCCTAAAAGCGCCTTCATCTGCGGGTAGTTTTGAAATACTTTATAAGATTGAACAGAGACTCTTTGGTAAAGCCGCAACGCCAAATCACTATTAATAATGGGATTGTATAGCTCCGGAAATTCGGACATCAATGAAATTTTATTTGCAACATTAACAGATTTAAATTTTGCTATAAATTCTAAATAGTCAATTATATTCCTCTTCCTATCATCTGTATCTGCTAGCGAGCTGACATCCATTGCGAAAATATCGTGTGCGTATTCATTAAAACGTATACCATTATATTCAACAGCAATTCTTCTAGAAATACATGGTATGCAATATCCGCAATGTAATCCTGCAGGAGTTCTTGATATCATCCAACAGCTTGCTGACTTGTAGGCCTCCTTTCGTAGCAATAGTGGAAGCTTTGCAAAGACTTCCGCTTTTGTATGGTATAAATACGGGTTAATAATATCAAAATCAGGATTACTTAATAAAGTTCTAAAAATGTCCCTTATGATCTCAACAAATTCTGGATCCGCAGTATGCGTTGAAAATGGTCCGACACGTGCCTGATTAAGCGGAAGATGAATAGCGAATTGTCCATTCTCGGCCATATAAACAACTTTATTAAAACCCATACGTCTAGTCACAAGCGTAGCTAAACTAAGAAATAAAAATGAGCGTGTTCGCTGCGTATTTTCCCTAACCTCAGGAAAATCCAAAGGAGCATGCTTGCGACCAAAAACTTTAATTTGAATGTGCCTAATATTTTTACTATAATGCTTCTCTAATGCTTCGTGAACATTACATTGACATCTATCCACAATTCGATTCCCTTGTGAGTTATGACTAACTAAAACCAAATCACGACCACTTTGAATGAAATCAGCTGCAGCGCACATAGAGTCTATGCCACCGGAAAAGAGAAGAACTGCCCCTTCATTGCCTGTCCAAGGTGGGCTGGCGTCAACATTTCCACAAATTTTATTGAAGTTTATTGTCCAATTATCTCGGCTAACAGTTAATAATGCCGATTCGAGATTTTGCTTAACTCGCTGAAAGGCATGGTAGTTCACGACATCTATGTTAAGTTCTATAGTACGGATGTAATGCTCTCGTTCTTCCCTTAATACTGCTAAGTCAGCACCGTAAATGCCGGATGCAAGATTTAACAAATCACGCTCAAGCGAAGTTACCGACGAAAACTCATCAAGAAATGGAGATTCCCCAGTATATAAATTTTTTCCGGGGTGCAAATGGATGTCACATCCGCTGATACTCGCACCAATGTAGACTTTCGTTGATTTAGTCATTTTCTTGATTTTAATTTCGTAATGGTAATATCTATGAATGCCTTCCACTCTTTTTTTGACTTAATATCTCTTTTTTGGCTCAGTAGCATTTGATTCAGATTCTCATTAATCCGTTTTTTGAAACTGTCAAGGTCGCTAACGGTTTTGTTTCGGTAGTTTTCGCCCACAAAACCAGATATGTCTCTTGACACAAGATAATTTGTTACTTCAGAGAAAAACTTGTTCACCCATTCATTCGCGGGATTACTTCCCTGAAATGCAGCCGGGATTGAGCGCTTGGCAAACTCAGCTGCGATCGAATTGCATTTTTTTGACAATATCTTATCCTTGAACTTTTTCATCGCTTCTGTAATATTGGAAGAAGAACGTACGGTCTCAAAACATGAATAAATAACATCAGATTTCATCTCACTTGACCACCGAACTTTTTCTGAGGGATTATCTGCAGCTCTCCAGATTTCGGTTAATATCCTCCCTTCTGGTATATTATCGTTTGTATAACAGACATGGACCGGGTTCCATTTTCTCGATTTTCTTGGGGAGCATTGACTAACTGATGTACCCATATTAATGCACTCTATCCTTTTTGATCCTTAGTAATTCGTTGCTAACATGCCGCATCTCGATTTTCTGATTTACAAATATATTCTGCCAATCTAGTGAACTTCTTTCTTGAGGTATTTTTTGTAGATGTTTCACTATTTCTCCTAATTCGGAGCTTGTTAGACATGAAAGTTTGCACCCACACAATTTATATAGTTCCTCAGAGCGTCCAATAATTGACTTATCTGAATCAAGAAAACTTCCAGATACAACAAGAAACGTAAATACTCTTCCTAAGTACTGCGAATAGCGAGTATTGAAGTCCTCAACGTAAGAAGCAAAACGTTTAATATCGTCAGCGTGGTACGCAAATCCCTTCGAATAGGCTTTTGAATCCACCAGAATCAGAAAGTTCCTACCTAGAACAACACTGTCAGGCAAAGACTCGAAAGCTCTTGCTTTGCCGTATCGTCTCGTTGGTGATTGAAGAATGAATTGCAAACACTCGGCGACATATAATTCGTGTAAATCCTCTGGTTCACCTGTTAATATTTCCGGTAGTCTGTTATGTCCCAGTTCATTTAAGATTGTAGTTAAACCAGGTATGAGAGTCAATCCAGTGTTTACTATTCCTCCAAAAAAATTAAAAAATTCTGTTTGCGAATAACTGCCAACATCCTTCAGCAAATAATTGTCATTCACATAGATTGGATGTGAGTCGTATGATCTACTAATATTTTTTAATGATTCAACGGGAGCCGTCTCATGCTCATCCTCGGAAAACATAATGCTATATCTTACCTCCGCTCCCAGTCGATCATATTTTCGAGCGTTAATTATGATATTCTCTGGAGAAATTCTATCAATTTTATGTATTTGAAATCCATTCGTCACAAGAGTTGCTATTATATTTGAAAACTGTTCAGTATTCACTTTATTATTCCTTGTTGCAGACCGGTTGTCTGTTTAAAACGTTTTGATGTGCGTGTTTTGTCACTATACATAGACTCAACCAACGTCGAGGCTGGGTCGATACTTAGCATAGTCTCTTACACCATAATCATTATTTATCAAAACATAAATCGTCATCAGTTTTTGTAGATTTTATCTCAAGATTCCTATTTTTATCTGCGATACATTCGAGTACGGCATCATCTTGGTACTTATCACCAGAATTATAAGCATACCTGGGATTCATGATCTCAATTAACTCCTTTGAAATGTTATTATCACTTGCGTGGTGTGGTATTTTGAGAAAGTGTAGATCTTTAAGTTCATGTTCATAATTTGGGATGTTTTTAAATGATTCAACACCTGCATCACCAGTGTAAAGATACCGCTTTTTACCTTTGTCAATTGCAATTACGATGCTTGCCTTGTTTGTTGATGTTAGACGTGTTGCTTTTTCATTTTTCAATTGATCACAAGGACTAATACCAGATAATTGAAGTTGCCTATATAGAGCTTTGTTAGATTGAGGCGCCTCCGCTGACTCTTCAGCGACAAAAGCTTCGTATGATTTCGAGGCCGGAAATAAAGAGTCAAAATACATTTTTGTTGGCCCTAAAACAGATATTTCTTGCCAATCTAATAACGGCTTATCTTTATGATAAACATGTCTTATTTTATCAGTTGGTATTAAATCAATCAAAGTTTTAAGCTGCGATATTGATTCCAGTATTAGATTAGCGCTTCCGTTAGGAAACAGTTGGTTAAATATACTTAATTCATATAAAGTTGCACAATTTACTGGTTCAATGTCATCAATATACTTGCATTTTTGTTCATTTAGCAGAACAAGTTCATCAATAACTCCCTGGATTAGTTCAGGCGTCCTATGTATCCAAACTTGCATTATATTTGAAATGAAATCTCTGATTAATGGTATTAACCCTCCAATATGGTCACTGTCATAATGAGTACAAACCACAATGTCCGGAGCTTTCTTATGCTGAGCTGCAAGTATCTTTAATAATTTAGGTTTTACTTTTTTCTGATAATATTTGAATTCTCCACCATCAATCACAATTACCAAACTCTTGTCTTCTTTAAAAAGCTCAACGATGATCGCATCACCATCTTTGACATTGAGTATGTGAGTTCTTATATCCATTTGAATAAATATTTAGTAGTCTTAGTGTTGCTTCGATCTACGCTTGCTGCCAACTCGCTTCTACTGATTATAAAATCATACAATACCCACAAATTTCAGTGTATATGTATGTCCTGATTCGGTTTGATCAACTCCCATTGAGAACGGACGGGCGTTGAAAAGCTACATAGAAGTGCTTGGATTTCGTGTCTGCAAACACCACAAACGGTAATTTATTTAGGTTCTCCTGCGCCAACCTCGCGAGCGCCTCTCTGCCGGTGCTGCTGTTCGCTTCTCGCCGATTAAAGCCAAGGTCGTGCCAAGCTCCATCGCTTCCCTTCCAGTGGCTTCATCGCATTTTTCTGCCCTCCGTGTCTCGTGAATTCTCTGTGTGTACTTCATGAGGCAGTCCTTCAACACCGGCACCCCGGTATTGCCTTTGCGCATCCCATTTCGTCCATCATTCGGTTGCGGCGACCATCCTAACGCGTTGCTTGCACCACCGTTCGGCTCGCCATATCGGAACAAATGCGGAAGAACTATGGCGAATGCTGAAACGATAAGGTCGATATTAGGAGATTTTTGGGTCAAAAGCAATAGGAAGTGAAGGGTTAAAAGTGAAAGGACCGGGGTAGCGGAGCGCGGAGGGCGGAGCGCCAGCTTCTCGAATGATGTCCTACGCTTCCAGCCTATCGCCCCTCTCCCCCGGTGCGCTTCCGACTGCCCGCGCGTATCAACACCATCCTCAATCCCGCCGTCAACGGTTACACGGCGCTCAACAGGTTTAGCGCACAGTTTTCAAACCTCCAGGGTGTTCAGTCTATCAATGAGATCACCTCGGCGGCCCTTCGACTACGCTCAGGGACCGCCCTTCGGTAGTTGCCCTTCGACTTCGTTCAGGGTGCACGTAGCCGAAACTCGCTCAGGGGGCGCGTAGCCGAAACCCGCTCAGGGGCCGTTCCGGTGGTTGCCCTTCGACTTCGCTCAGGGGGCGCGTAGCCGAAACCCGCTCAGGGGGCGCTCAAGGCACTGTGCGCACCCCGGACCGAGGCCTGGAGATACTCCTCGCCGCGTTGCTCGATCAGTGTTTTTGCTTTCGGGAAGTCGCGGTGGTCGAGAGCGCTACTTATGACAGCGAAGAGGTAACTAGTCTCCTCGTGCAATACGGAACGAATCATCTCGCCGCAGCGAGTCTACGACCTTCGAGACGCCGCCATGTGACGCTCAATGCAATTACGAATGATCGCAGCGTGGCGGCCCTCAGGATGAGGAGGCCTCCTGCTTCTTCTTTATGATTTCAACTATTTCCGATTCTGTATTGTCCATCATGGGGTGCTACTTTTCGGCTCAAACATGTACTCATTATGGCGCAAATATCCGCGACATTGAGCTGTATTTACACAAGGAATGAGCCACAACCTGCCCGCGGCGCGGCATTGCTTTGTTCGGCAACACACACGTTTCCCGTGTGCGGGGTATGATCTGAATCGGCTGTATCCGCCCCTTGCCGTTCGCTCAGGGGCCGCCCTTCGACTTCCCTTTCGACTTCGCTCAGGGGGCGGCCTTCCGGTGGTTGCCCTTCGGCTTCGCTCAGGGGCCGGCTCAGGGACCGTTCCGGTAGTTGACCCTTCGACTTCGCTCAGGGACCGCGTAGTTGCCCTTCGACTTCGCTCAGGGACCGGCTCAGAGACCTTTCCGGAAGTTGACCCTTCGGCTTCGCTCAGGTGGCACCCTCTGGTAGTTGCGCGTAGTCGAAACTCGCTCAGGGACCGCGTAGCCGAAACTCGCTCAGGGGGCGCATAGCCGCACCGAAAAACCTCCTACGCCGGGAAACTTCCGCTGTACATCCTGAGCTGACCGCCCGATTACTCCCCTGCCCCGGGCCTTTCAAGTCAGCCGTTCGACATTCATTCGCCCGATGCCCGAATAGAGCCAGGACCAGTTCGGTATTAACCGCTTTTAGCGCGGCATACTGTGCCATAATGCTCCGCGCACACGCACTCCCCTGTCCGGCGTCTTTCAGTTAGATCTCTTCAAAGCAACCAGCGCAGAGTTTCCCGAGAAACTCCGCGCCGTGGTCGTACAAGCCCTTTCAACTGTCAACGCATGGAAGAGTCTTTAGAACTTGAAGAAGTGGCTGGAGTCAACATGAAGTGTAGATTGAAATGAAACCGAGGAAATCAGCCCAATATTGCTTCAGACGAGATTCTGACTTGGAACTGAATCGTTTTTTTCGTATCGTAGCACTTACTATTTGAAATCTATCGAGAATAACCGTTATGAATGACGATGTCAAGACAGGGGATACATCGACTCCTGAAGCAGCTGCTGACGAACATCATCGGGAAGCAGTTGAGGCTAACCCAGATGACATAGAAGTATACAACGACAAGGGAAACGCTCTATTCTACGAGAGAAAATATGATGAAGCAATAGAGCAATATCAGAAAGCACTTTATGTTGATCCGGAATTTGTGGAAGCTTTTTACAACTGGGGGAACGCTTTATTCGAGCAGAAAAAATATGAAGAGGCTATAGAACAATATCGTAAAGCATTGGAGGTGAACCCTGATTATTCGGATGCATACTTCAACTGGGGAAATGTTCTATTTGAGCAGAAAAAATATGAAGAGGCTATAGAACAATATCGTAAAGCATTGGAGGTGAACCCTGATTATTCGGATGCATACTTCAACTGGGGAAATGTTCTATCTGAGCAGAAAAAATATGAAGAGGCCATAGAGCAATATCGAAAAGCAGTGAAGGTGAACCCGGATTATTCGGATGCTTACTACAACTGGGGAAATGCTCTGTCTAAGCAGAAAAAATTTGAAGAGGCGATAGAGCAATATCGGAAAGCAGTTCAGGTGAATCCGGATGATACGGATGCTTACATCAACTGGGGAAATGCTCTGTCTGAGCAGAGAAAATATGACGAAGCAATAGAGCAATATCGGAAAGCAGTTGACGTAAACCCGGATGATTCGCTTGTTTACAACGACTGGGGAATTGCTCTGTATGAGCAGAAAAAATACGATGAGGCTATGGAGCAATACCGCAATGCTATCGGGAAAGATCCAGATAATGCCTACGCTTTTCATAACATAGCCGATTGCCTTCAAGAGCTGGGTGATTTCAGACGAAGTAAAGGGGCATACAAAGATGCATGCATAGTATATGGACGCCGACTCCCGGTCGCAAGGGAAGAAGGAAACAGTGAATTTTTTCATTACTACGGGTCTATCCTCCTTAATGAATATGGAGATCTGGATAATGCGGAAAAGATCTTGACCGAGGGGCTTTACCTGGACCGACTTCATGCTGGAATACTATCCCGATTGGCAAGCTTGAATCTCGAACGGCACTCTATCATTCGCGCTATCGATGATGTTTCAAATCAAGGGCCGAAGATCTTCGCAAAAGCGAGAGAATATTTTGCCAAGGCAGAACGTATATTGAAGCAACGATTGGAGAAAGATGAAGATGCAGAGACGCTTCTTGAACTAGGAAATCACTACCTGCTGATGGACGAAATCGATGAAGCAAGGAAGTGCATCGAGAGGTCGGTGGCAAAAGACGAGAATACGTCTGATGCGTATGTCAGCCTTGGCGTCGTATGCTCACGGGAGGGACAATTTCAACAAGCAATACGGTACTTTGAAAAAATCCACAAGCGTAAACCGTACGACTTTAATGTATGGAGCAATCTTGCCGAAGCGTATTTCAATTCCAATCCAAACGACCAGAAACAGATTGAAAAAGCGGAATATGAATTCAAGCAAATCCTGAGAATAGCGCCAGAGCATATCGATTCACTAATCGGATTAGGAGAAGTTTATTCTGCTCTGGGCGATATATCGGACAAAGAATACTATAGCATGGCTATCGAACGTTATGACAAGGTGATACAACTTGCGGACACGGATAACGGTTCGAAACGGTTACTGAAGAATCAGTTAGCTGCAGTGTATTACTCACGGGGATATGCACGTGTTAAACTGTATGAAGCTTCGTTACCTTTTGTTTCTGAATCACTACTTTCCAGTGCTTTGAAGGATTTCAGGAAATGTTGTGCCAGCGATCGCAATCACGCTTCGGCGGAAGCGGCAAGAAGGAAACTGGAAGGACGCTTGACGAAGAGTTCCAATCGATTTATTCTGAAGAAAGTAGCACCATGGCTAGTACTTTTACCTTCATTCTTCGTGTTTACCCTTTCACAGTTGAATTTCTATTTCGGCATCCCCGCTGGCCAAGATTCTATTAATACAGTATCTTACATCGGCTTGACATTCGGTTCGCTTATATTCCTTGTTGTTGGTTTATTCCTTCCAGAGCTGCAGAAACTGAAGGCCGCTGGCATTGAAATGGAAAAAAGCACAACATCGCAAATTTCACCGGTGGGTCCGCTAGGACTCAAGAAAGTGACTTCTCTTACCCAAAATAGGACCTGATCGACGGGTAGGGCGACAAGGTAGTCGGTTGATGCCCAGTGAGGTTCTTACTGTTTCATGCTAAGGATATGAGATTTACTTTTTCGTTTCTTCTAATTCAAGTTGGATGATGAGTCTCGGGAGCGGTGGCATGCCGCTTCCCACTTTCCGTCGAACCGCTAGAGTATTTCGCCAACAATACACGCAGGAAAGTACGCGAAGCTAGCGAATGAGTATGTCGCCAGGCGCATCGTCGGCGATGATTAGTGGCAAACAATCCACGACGCCGGAAAGCCACATACTGCCGGCGCGAAGGAGTACATCTCGCAGTAGTATTAATATAATCACAATTAGGTGTTTTATGATTTTTATCTGTGATATCCACAATCACCTTCCCGTCAAGACCTACCTCTACAATAAGCCCTGCATCTTCAACGTTAGTTTGCAGGAAACGAATCTTCCGGGTCGAGTCTTCAAGCTTCTCAAGTATTATAATCCCGAAACGGATGTCTTCCGAGTACTGTCCACAGTACCAAAAATGGAGGCCGGCGGCGTGAATGCCCTTGTAGCCACGCATTACGTACCGGAGAACCAGTTTCTCTCGAACGTGAAGGAAGAATTTACAGCATTGGTGAAGGTGCTTGCCCCATTGCTATTCCCTGACCTGCTCAACAGGATCGAAAGCGCAACAACGGTGTTCGCACAGACACTCGAAAGTCTCAACGTACTCGAAGCGAAGGTGCAAGAGGCCGAAAATGCTGGTTCTCGTATCACTGTTGCGCGCACATTCACGGAATTGGAGACAGCGATTGCCAACGGGAATCGTGTTCTGATTCATGCTTTGGAAGGTGCTCACCATCTTGGGCGGGACCTATCCCCCGAAAAACTCAAAGAAGTGGTTGGAGTGCTGAAGGCTCGCGGTGTATGTTACATCACGCTCGCGCACTTCTTCGACAATGGATATGCTGTCCCGATTGAAGGTCTTCCACCTGACGTTCGAGACGAGTTCATGCGTGACTCCTATCGCAGGCGTGATAGAGATGCGGATGCCGCAAGCGGGCTACTCGACGATGGGAAGGCACTCGTGTCGGAGATGTTTGATCAGGGAATCATCGTTGACCTCACGCATACTAGCCCGCAGGGACGGCAAGACGTCTATGCGTTAAATTGTGAACGTAGGATTGCGGGCAAGCCGCTTCGACCATTGATTATGTCTCACGTTGGTGTCGAGGCAGAATTCATTCGCAACAGGGGTGTCAACGCCACAGACCGCTACCTGGCTGCCTCGAACGAAGACATCGATGCCATCGCTGCATCCGGTGGCGTTATCGGAGTGATATTTTACAACTACTGGCTTTCTGGAATCATGGAGCGAAAACACTCCGACACTGATTACGGGATCGAATACATCTATCGCACAATCGAGTATGTGAGAAATCGGACGGGATCGTGCGATAACATCGCAATCGGAACTGATTTCGATGGCATGACCGACACGCCCGATGACTACCGCGACATTTCTTCGTTTGCGCGGTTGCGCGGATATCTCGGTATACACCTCACACCAAAGGAGGTGGACGGCATACTAGGTGGGAATTTCCTGCGCGTTCTTCGGGACGGGTGGATATAATTCATAGAGGATTGCTACCGCATGAAAGCCTGTTGTTGCGCTGTTAATGTGTACCCAATGCCAGTGACAAGGAGGAACCGGGGAACGCGAATGTTTTGATTGCCGACAGGCATTCTCACGCTAGGCTCCTCTCATCTGTCAGAACGATAGATAGTAAAAGCAGGAGTCCATCGAATAACTCGACAGGAGCATCGGAGAAAAAGTGTTGAATTCGAATTGGTCTACCGCCACCAGGTTTCCGAACCAGAAGACCAGAGATGATGCCTCAGAGTGCGCCTGCTGCAGGCTCCTAAGTCAACGCACGGAAACAGAGCTCATACCATTTATTTCGTCGCAGACGAATACCTCGGCTCCAACAAATACATCCTGGCCATTCTCCTTCTTTGTCACCCAGCCACCGCTATTGTGCCAGAGGACGGTTGTGCTCCCGATAAGAGTTTTTGGAGGTCTCGGTGCCGACCAGCTGATCGGTTCATGTGTATGACCAAAAATCAGGCGAGTCGGGATCCCGAGGTCCAATTGATAATTCCGTTGGAGTTCAATAATCTCGATGAGGCTTGACCCGTAGTAGCGCTTGAACCGGCGTTGAACTTCTGGATCGGACGTAAACAGCTCGTCGAACCGGGAAGAGTTGGACTCCTTTACGCCCGTTGAGACTGCGTCTAAGAGCGCATCAGTCAAGATGTCTGCGAGAATTTCCTTCCAGAATGTGAAGTCGGTTTGACGATCAATGGTTTTTTTCAGATTTTTTAGATACCTGTCAACGCGGGCGAATTGCTTGCCTTTCACCTCTCTCTGGACCTTTTGTATCAAGTCCGTTAAAACACCAGCTTGACCGATGCCTGAGCACGCAAGTTGATTGAACGGGAAATTAATGCTGACTAGCTCCTTTATGTCCAGATCCACCCCGATGTCGAGATCGGGACCCGTAATCTGGGGTAGCCATTCGCTCAATATGCTCCAGTAGGGTTCGAGGTAGTGGCCATGAGTGACAAGGATGGTTTCGTTGGCTGTCTTGAGGTACATATTCGGGTAAGCGACCACAAATCCAATACCGTGAGTAATGTTGTCCAGGAATAATCCACCGTATTCGCCATTCCGTGTTCCGACACCTGGGAGCACGAATTTGATCTCGGCTCCACCAGGAGGGTCAAAGTCCAAGACGCCTGGAACGGACCACCTGAATTCACGTGGAGGCTTATTTTCTGCAACCTGCATAAGTACGTTCACCTGATGCTCGACTGTGTGCCAGAAATCGGCGTCGTGGTTTCCAGGGATGTAAATCACAGAGCCCGTGAAGTTGTCAGCTCGCAGTTGATCGAAAAATACCTGTCCGGCTGCGTACGCCTTAGCATAGGACGTGATCGAGAAGTCAAAAATGTCTCCTAACGCAACCAGATAATCTAGTTTTCCCGATAAGAGAATGTCACGTAGCTCCGCGTATTTCGGGCCGATTACGAATCCGCCGTTACTCGGCGCGACCAATGTGCAGTCTGGATCTCCGAAATGGGTGTCGGAAATGATTGCGATACGCATGATTCCTCCTAATATGTATGAACAGGATAGACACACTCAGAGAAAAACAGATCTCTTCGCTCTGTTCGACCACATCGATCATCAGGGAACGGATAGACAAAGTGAATTTACACTGATTGGTGCAAGATGTCAAGTTGAATCAGATCATCGCGTGAATCGCGACTCGTCTCGCGGTGGAATTCACGGTGTGCAAAGCATGGAGGGCTAGCACCAGCTTCTCGCTTGATTGCCCATTCCGATTCTCTCGCCCCTCAACCCCGGAGCGTGTCAGACAGCGCGCGCATTCATGCCATCAACGATACCGCCGTCAACAAATCCACGCAGCACGGCAGGTCAATCCCACAGTTTCCAAACCTCCAGGGTGTGCAGTCTTTCGATCAGATCACCGCCCTTCGACTACGCTTAGGGTCCGCCCTTCCGGTAGTTGCCCTTCGACTTCGTTCAGGGTGCGCGTAGCCGAAACCCGCTCAGGGGGCGCTCAAGGCACTGTGCGCACCCCGGACCGAGACCTGGAAATATTCCTCGCCGCGTTGCTCGATCAGTGTTTTCACGAGCGGGAACCAGCGAAGGTCCAGGCCTACAAGGTGAAAAGTGAAGGGTGCGGAGCCCACGTTGCACACGAGCTATCGCATATCGATGAGCAATAACGGCGCAGGAGGGGCCTGCCCCCGGAGCCATTGCACGGAGCTACTGGATATCGATGAGCCATTGTGGCGCAGGAGGGGCCTGCCCCCCGGAGCCATTGTACAAAGCTACCGGATATCGATGAGCAATCGTGGCGCAGGAGCGCGCCTGCCCTCCGAAGCCATTGCACAGAGCTATCGGATATCGATAAGCCATTGTGGCGCAGGAGGGGCCTGCCCCCCGGAGCCATTGCACAAAGCTACCGGATATCGACGAGCCGCTGTGGCACAGGAGGGGGAGCGCATTGCACCGGCGTCTCAAATGTTTGCCGGTGTAATCAACCTCTCACGCCTCAAACCGGGCGAGGGCTATCCATTCAGCGTGAGTCGAGTAGCGGGATGTAGCGGCTCATGACGAGTTGAAACGCCTGGTCGATATCATATTCGATGTCGTCTCTGAGTATAGGTTCCAGGTCCGACCTGAATCCCGCGTCCACCATTTTATTCGCAAGGTTTTTTTCAAAGTCGGAACGGCTGACGCGTAGTCCCTGCTTAGCGACATATATCCTGAACGCTTCGATAATTTTCACGGGATCAGGCTGCAACCGCGAGTGGGCATGGAAAATATCGAACAAGTCCCTGCCCTTGCGCCGCTGGTACAGAGCCCGCAGTTTCGTGCCCAACAACTCTTCCACGCAATATGTGGTCATGTCGCAGCCGTCACTAAACCAGGGAGAATCCACGACCTGGGGAACCTGTCTGAACCCGAATACGGAATCGTGCTCTCGCCCATTGATTTCGACCTTGATTCTCGTGTTGATTAGCGGCTCAATTTCCGTTCGGAAGCGATAATACAACGTGAACATCATATCGCCCCTGGATCTCTTCGGCTCGCCAAATACAGGATCCAGCAACTCCCGGATCTTGTCTACCAGCGGCCCTATCGGACCAGCATCTCGTTGCACGAGATCGATATCCTCGGAATATCGGGCCGCAGGGGAAAGATAGAGCTTGTGCAATGCTGTCCCGCCCCGGAACGCGAGATCATTTCGTACAGCATCATCGCTGAACATCATCACGAGCATGCGCATGATGGCAAGGTCTTGTTCCACCTGCGCGTCTGAGGCCCAAGGCGCGTGCGAACGCCAATGATCGATGAATGCGCGCGGTATCAAAACTCCTTCTCCGGGAGTGCGTTCTCGATGATTTTCCACTTGGCGGAGTCGGTCCCGCCGATAGGAGCGGTCGTGTCCAACAAGATGCGCCTGAAGCTGCGCCCGGACAAGGCGTTGTACACAGTATCGGCCGGGAGCTCGTGCCCGAGCATTTGCAGCATCCACCCCGCGCGCTGAAGCACCGGGGTGCGTGATTCAGCGTGCGCTGCTTCCATAAGCAGGCCGGAATCCAGGGAGTCGGCAAGCTCATCGATAACCGAATACACATTGTGGATCCCGCCACAGTCCTGCATGAATGCGACGAGGTGAAACAGCGTGAGCTCGGCCCGCGTGCATTCAAGATATCCGGTTGGCGTTTTCTTTTTCTCGACAAGTCCCTCGGAAGCACACATCCGCTTGTAGAAGCGGATATGAACTCCTCTCTTATGTACCGGACGCAATACTCCGGGGATAAGCACCTGGAACACCTGGGGTTGCTGATGCGCCGCTCCGTGCAATGCCGCCGCGGAGAGCAGACCGACGCAGTATTCGCTCCCCACGTGTTGCATCAAGCTATCGATAAACCATTCCGGTGGCAGCATGCCCTTGCTTGAATACTCCAGCGGCACGATCAACCAGAAATCCCTCCATACCCGAGCGAGGCGTCGCCGCTTTTCGAGTCGCCGCACAGCCTTTCGCGCGGAAGCTTCGCTGAATTCCAACGTCTGGATGAGTTCGGACAGGGAGAAGGTATATTTCCCTCTCGCCTGCAAGGCATCCACCGCGTCTGAAAAAGAACTCATTCTTCACCTTAGCTGCGATACGTTTGCGTAAATGGACATTTTCTATCTAATTCTGCAAACATAATACACATACATAAGCATACAATGCAATCCGTTTGCATAATGGGACGTTCTGTGAAAAGTCGAAGGCCGCAGGCCGATGACTCGCCGCAGCGAGGTGAAAAGAGCGGAGCGCGCCTGCCCCCCGGAGCCATTGCACGGAGCTACAGGATATCGGTGAGCCATTGTGGCGCAGGAGGGGGAGGGCAGAGAGCATAGCGCCAGCTTCTCGAATGATTGCCTATGCTGATTTTTCTCTCAAACATGGAACGAGCCCGACGGCCCGCGCATCAACGCCGCCATCCATCACGCCGTCCACAGATACCCGCCGCTCCGCAGATCTCCCCCGCAGTTTCAAACCGCCAGGGTGTTCAGTCTTTCGATCAGATCACCACCCTTCGACGGTAGTTGACCTTCGACTACGCTCAGGGTCCGGCGGTGGTTGTCTTAGCGGGGTAGGAGCGAGGTGAAGCGCGTTCGGGTCGAAACACAATCCGATCGCCGGCCAATTCAAAAATTCAACTTTCTTACATGACGTTGCACTTCACGTTCTACGTTGTCAAAATCTGGGAGATTCTTAATTTGTTCACTCAAGGAGTTCCGCCACCGCCCTTTGTATTGCGGGAGTCGTTCCGCCAATTTCTTCGGGAAATCAGTGTGAAGTATATTTTTGCTTTTACACTTGGCTTTAAACTCACTCAAGTAAGAATCCGCTTGCATGCCATGCACTTCAAGCAAATACCAGATATCGTAAAAATCTCTGGCCTGCATTCGTTGCATTACGGAACGAATTTTCTCAACCAATACCTCTTCAAGAGAATAACAAAGCAGTTTGTGTTCTTCCAAATCGGTGTAGTCGATAAATGCATCCCTCCAAACAGCATCGAATTCCAATTGCTCAGTGCGTGATATATCAATTTTAACGCGTTTGTGATTTCCCTGTCCGCCAAGCGGTCCGATGTACTTGACGTAAAAGTTTACGCCTCCATCAACGTGTTCGTTGCTGTCAATAAATTCAAGAGGAATATTGGCTTCTTCTCTGATGAAATCAAAGACAACCTTGAACCAGGAATATATCTGTTCGTTGCTTATTTCGCGATGTATAAGTGTAAAATCAAGGTCTTCCGAAAATCGGTAATCCCGAAAATATACTTTCTTCAATACTGTGCCACCTTTGAAAACGATTATTTCCGATAGCTGGTCATGGTTGGCAATACCAAACAGAATCCATGAAAGGATGTAATCCTTCTCAATCTGCTGATCACGTACGCCTACCGTGCGTGCATTCTGTTGGATTTCAGCCGGTTTAATCATGTGTAGAGGGAGGAGATAATGGTGTCGGTTTCCAGATTTTGTTGAACGCTCCAACGGCTGTTACGCTTGCCGGATTTGGGTAATTCTGTATCAAGTACTACATAGGAAGCTGTTTTCATTCGTTGTAATTCATTACAAATGTCCGCATTGATGCCCAGCATTTCCAGAAGAAAGCCCAGACGTTTTATTACTGCTTGCGAATCAAATTTTTTCGCGTATTCCAACAACAAATCGTAGTTGATGTTGTCTTTTGAAACGAAGATTGATCGTGCTACTTCTACAATCCCGCCGGCATAGTCCGGCTTGAATAAACAATCAATGACGGTCTTTTCCAGATCGGAACAAAGTACTTTGTTATAACTATCTACCCAGATTTTCTTCGCACCGAAAAAATGCTTCTCATTGTGATAGATATATTGAAAGGGGACACATTTGATTCTGATCTCAGATGGTCGAATCTGTTTTGATACAACAATCTGTTCTTTCAACGATGGCTGGGTAACCAGGTTATGAATGTGCAACGCTGAATAATATCCTATATAATGCTTGGCATCATTCACCAGATATTCTGCGATTACGTGCCAGTCCGGCATAAACGTTTCCGGATTTTGTTCATAGGGTATGATGCAATACACACCCAACTTTAATCGCATCAAAAGGCCCCTTTTGGTCATGTCGCTAAGCAGTTCGCGAATGGCTCCAGCGTTCGAGTCGGACAAGGCTTTTTGGGCTAAGGAATAATCAAAACAACTCCTGCCCATCTCGTTGAAGTAGGTTAGAAGCTTGTTTGATTGCGTTGATATCGATTTGCTTTTCATAGCGCCATCGTCAGGCCTGTCCTGACAGAAGTGATGTAAAAGATAATTTCGCAAAACGGTCTTGATTTGCCCATTGTCTGATTATTCATAGCTGGATAATCAGGCGATGCCTGACGTACAAGATATGAAAGGTCATTATTAGACGCAAATTCGGCCTGAACTTCTTTCTTGCCGGTTTTGGTTTGTGGACGGGGTCTATAAAGCTTTCAAATGACCGTGGACTCAATCCATTTTCCGATGACAACCGGAGAGGCTACGATCAAATCGTCGCCTCCTGATCAGCCACCGCAAGAAAAATCTAGCAACTCGGACTAAACCATGCCCGGTAGCGTGTCGAAGGACGACTTCGCTCAGGGACCGTACGACTATGCGCACAGGTGCACATCACGAACCGAGGCCCGGAAATACTCCCCGCCGCGTTGTTCGAATAGGGTATTCGCGAGCGAGAAGCTGCGGTGGTCCAGGGTTCCACAAAGTGAAAAGTGAAAGGAGAGCAGGCGGGGGCGCGTCCCGCAAATGAATCTGGAATCGAGAATCGAAGAGGCTGATAGCTGCGAAGCGTGTGGTGTCTAGCTTAGGCCTGTCGAACAAATGATGAGCAAACGCCGGCGAGATGCACGCGCTACCATCTCCACCCTCCGCAACCATATCCAACCGTACCTCGCGTTGTTATTCAACCACCAACACGCCCACGCGCTGGAGGATTGCGCTGATCGTTTCCTCGGGGAGTGCGCTGATGAATTGTGTATCCCTGGACCTCCAGTCGAGGCTCTTGATTTGATCGGCAAGTACGACACCGGAGGCGCCAGCGTGCAAGGGGAGCTGAACTTCGAATGGATATCCCTTAATCTGACTGGTTACCGGACAAAACAACGCCAAACCGACACGACGGTTGTAGGGTTCAGGAGAAATGACGACAGCGGGTCGCCGCCCGGTTTGTTCGTGCCCTGCCTGAGGATTGAAGGAAATCCACACGAGGTCTCCACGGCGCGGGACATACGAATCCGAGGCTACCATATCTCCGCTCCGACTGGTCCGGTGCTGTCGGTTTCATTATGGAGGTTTTCATCGGTTATTTCGTCCAGCATTTCATCCAGGCTGAGCATGTCCTGTTCTACCGCTTCGATGATAATCTGCCTGTCCTTCAATGTGACGCGCACCCGGGAATTGTACTTCAGACCTGCTTCTCTGCAAACAAGCTTCGGTATTCGAAGCGCCAGGCTATTGCCCCATTTTTGCATTCGTGTTTCCATATTCTCTTCCATAATGTAGATACAATGAAGATACGTTCTTGCTGCCCAAAAATCAAATCTGAGGGTGAGGATGGCGCAAAGGCGCAAAGAAAGAGGGGAAAGTAACGCAAAGGCACGAAGGCGCAAAGAGAACTATTTTGCGATTCGCCTTCAGCTCTCCCGCAGGCAGAGGGGACCGTGAAAAGGTGAGAGGGTGAAAAGGTGAAAAGGTAAGACGCCGTTTCCGCACAATCTGTATGTACTTCGGGAGTACCTACCCACCACCCTTCCGGTAGTTGACTCTTCGGCGGTAGTTGCCCTTCGACGGTGGTTGCCCTTCGACTTCGCTCAGGGGCCACGTAGCCGAAACCCGCTCAGGGACCGTTCCGTTAGTTGAGCGTCCTGCGACAGTGGTAGCCCTTCGACTTTGCTCAGGGACCGACGGTAGTTGCCCTTCGACTTCGCTCAGGGACCGACGGTGGTTTCCCCCTTCGACTTTGCTCAGGGACCGCGTAGCCGAAACTCGCTCAGGGACCGCGGAGCCGAAACGACCCACATGTTGTAGCAATGAAGCCCCGGGGTAAATTGGAATATGGGAGCAGAATCTTTTCTACTCCTTGCCTTTACTACACGGGCGCCGACACATGTTGTAGCCTTTACATCTGCATTGCCATCGCCACGATTCTGACTACTGCTTTGCACGTACCCGCCTGAGCCGCTCTCCGGATGTTGACGAATTCGCCATGCGCCGTGCATGTATTTACCGAAGGACTGTTACAAGCTCCTGATGTATTGATAGTCCGGACCGCGCACTGAACACATACACGCCGGCCGGAAGGTGTCCGGCGTTGATTGTGAAGTCGCGGGATGCTGTCGGTGCGAGCGAGGTAGTGTACGCCGGGCGGCCCAACAGATCCTGAATCAATATGGTAATGTCGTGCGAAGATGCGGATGAAATTGCGACATGGAGCTGCCCGTTTCTGACAGGATGCGGGTATACTGTGACATGTATTTCCGGCGTCGAGGGCCGCTGTGGGCTGATTGCTGTTACATCATCCGAAAGCCGGAATAATCCAGTGTTCGATCCGGCGAGAATCCGCCCCAGAGCATCCATGCCCAGGGATCGCATCTGACCGTACTTGTATCCACTCGTGACATCCACCCATGTAAGGCCTTCATCGGTCGACCGAAAGATGCGCATGTCCGGTGTGGCGACCGCGATATGCCCATTTTCGCCGTCAACCATGCGCTCCACACCGGCGTCGACAGTCCACTGCCGCCACGTAGCTCCATTGTCCGAGGAGCGGTATACACCATGCTCAGCGGTGGAAAAACCAATGAATACGACGCCATTGATCGAACATAGACCGTTGATCCTGCTTGGTTGCGGCGGACCGACAGGTACATCCGGGAATTGCGTCCAGGATTTTCCATCATCTGTCGAGCGGTACACGTTCTCCTCCGTCGAAGCGAATATTACTCGGTCTCGTCCTTCAGCGAGCAGTGAAAAGGTATATTTCGTTGTGCCGGGAAGCTCGGATACGCTCCACCGTTCACCATCGTCGCGCGACACAAAAGTTCCGGTATCGCTGGCGAACAACACACCGTCGCTGCGCGCGAGAAATCCGAACGGCTGGACGGGCAGGACCTTCCACGACACACCGTCGTCTCGCGAGACAAACAGCTTGTTGGTTGTATTTGCGCCATATCCGGTGACGCAGTACACAGTTCCGTCTGGTGTACGGGAGAATGGATCCAGAAAGGACGGAATATCCCCATACATTTCCTCCCAGGTAACTCCATCGTCAGTCGTACGAAATGCGCCATGGCCCTCACCTCTGTGCGGTCTGAATCCAGCCAGAATCGTACCAGAAGAGAGTCCGGTCACGCCGGTTACCCAGTATCCGCGAAGACCACTCGTCACGGTTTGCCAACTCGCTCCATAATCGTCGGATACGATGACGTCGTGTTCTCCGGCAACAAAGTAACGCCCGCTGGAATCAACCGTAAACGCATCCATCGGTAGGCTGCGGCTGATAGGAAGGGGGCCGCTTGAAACCCATGTCGATCCGCTATCCGAGCTGACGGATATCCCATCTGAACGCGAAACAGCATACAACACGGGGCTGTCGAATGGCGCATGCAGATATCCCATATCCTGTATTACGTCCCACTCCCTCCCCGCATCGGAACTGCGATAGACCGTTCCATCGCTAACCTTCGTATACACTACCCTATTGCGGTCGATCACGATCTCCGCAATACTTTTGTGCCACAAGTATAAACTCTCTATCCAGCTTTTGACACTGTCCCGCGAAACATATACCTGACCACTCTTATCTTCCAGGATGCGATAGGAAATAAAGACAACCCCGCTATCGTCAACCGCGAACGAATGAGGAGCTTCGGAAAAGTTGTTCTTCTCGCCAAGCAAGCTCCATGTCTCACCGCGATCAGTCGATTGGTAAATCGCGTGATATCCGGTGATATAAAGATGATTCAGCGACGTCACGCTAAGCTGCCACACTCGCTCCGGTACGGTGAGTTCCTCCCAACTATACCCGTGATCGGTCGAGCGCAGGACGCCGCCTGGCTCGCGCCAGGCCTTCGTGAGGTAGATTATCCGATCCTGTCCCATCGCAAAACGCCTACCATCTCTGTATTGGTACGGAACCGGGATCTGAATCGGAATCGGAACCAGCACCCAGCGCGGACCGGAAGGATCAAATCTATACAATCCCCCGAAGGGAACCCACGCCAGAACGTCGCCATTTGCGGCCGTGATCAGCGAACTGACCTTTCCGTAACCCGGCCCGGATATACTTTCCCAATGCGCCTGTTGTGCGTTGAGCGCTGTAAAACAAATGATCAGTGCGATAGCACAAGCTATGATATAGGACATGTCGCCTCCTGTTTGACCCAGGCAGAATACGCGTATGATTTGCCAATGTCAAGAGGATTAAACGGGGGGAGGTGAAAAGTGAAAAATGAAAGGCGATGAGGTGAAAGGTGAAAAGTAAAAAGTGAAAGGGGGGCCTGCCCCCGAATCCATTGCACACGAGCTAGAGGATATCGATGAGCAATAGTGGCGCAGGAGGGTCTGCCCCAGTCCCTAATCCATCACAGTGTGCTACCGGATAGCGCTACGCCGCTGTGGCGCAGGAGGGGGAGGGTTTAGCGCATGCGTGTCGAACCATAGCCGGGGAGATACTGGATGGAGCAGAACGATGAGACGACTGCGAGGTTTTTTAATGTTGAGGTGTTCGGAAACGCGGTACTCGGGGATTTTCTGAAAGACTTTTAGGAGGGGACGAGGGGGAGAGTGATTGAAGTGCGGTGATCGAGTGTTTCGACGCGGGGCCCGGAAAATGCCTTTGGGTTAATGGAACTCTTTATGTTGTTTGCCGATACCGCCCTGCCTGAAGCCGCAGTGCGGGCTCCACTTGTTGTTTCTTCTCATTACCTCCATTGCTTGTGCGTCTGGTGATTGCCAACCACCGGAAACCTCCCGCATTGGTTGGCTGTCGGTTCGTTATGTGGCGTTGGTATTTGCGTATGTCGTGTTTGTCTGAACGGTGTGATCGTTTTACTTAAATCATTATTCAACAATTTTCAGTGTTACTTTCTTTTCAAAATAATTTCCCTTCATTCCTTGTTTTGCATTTCCTTTTACAGATTCGCCTTTAGTAAGCATTACCTGTAATTGCAGTTCACCGTCTCGTGCGGCATCGGTTGGACGAAGTGTCATGGGTAATGAAGTTATTTTAGCCCCGTCATAGTTTTCCAATTTGTCGCCAATTACACGGCAAGCCATCTGCAAATTACACTCCCACCCGGGAGCAAATTTAGAGAGCGAACTTGTTTCTATTGTTTGCGGATCAACATAAATCCATGCATTTCGGTAAGGTGATTCTGTTAGATCTTCCTTTGTCCTTCCGATAACCGTGAGAATCGTCTTTGTTTGATTGCGTTTGACTTTGATGAGAAAACTGCCATCGGACTGTTTGAGCGATTTTTTTGTGTTGGCATCCAGAACATCAATAATGTTTTTTGACTCATCGCTCCACTGTCCGTTGTTTGCATGACATGTCAAGCAGTTTTTCGACTTGGTCAAAATTCCAACACCGGGTGGGTACGCATACGCTATTCCGTTGCTGCTTTTATTCTCACGAAATTCAGGATGATAATAATTTTCTGTTCCTAAAAACTGAATGATGGTGCTTACCATCATGAGGATGATTGTTAAAATAATTGCTTTTGTTTTCATTATCGGCTCTTTTTTAGTTGTTGCTGTTACTGTGAAAATACGATTGACTTGTTTCACATGTATAAAAGGTGATGAAGTCGTATCATTTTACCATGCCACATAACTCGCTTATACTGATGATAAATTCATACAACACACGCAAATTTCAATGTATATGTATTACCTGGCTCGGTTTTATCAACTCCCACCGAGATCGGACTGAGCGATGCAAAGCTACAATGACGTTTCTGCATTTCAAGGTTGCACGCTCCCCTATTCGGGAATTGAATCATGTCCTCATTCACCAGCACAAAAATCGCCGCCTTTCTGACGCAGTTGGACGCCATTCGCCCGGCAAGGCTCAAGCCCCGCACCCTGCTACCCCTTCCCTGCCAGGATCCTAATCGCAATTCTCTGCCCTCCGGTCCTCGTGAATACTCCTTGTGTGCGTCGTGAGGCGATCCAGTATCACCGGCGTCCCGGTGTTGCCTTTGAGCGGCCTGCATCGGCTATTATGCAGTTCCGGTGACCGTCCTGACGCGTAACATATCACCACCATCCAGCACGCCATACCGGAATAAATGCGGAGGAACTATGACGATCCAGAAGCGATATGGACGATAATATGAGATACTTGAGTCAAAAGCAAGAAGAAAGTGAAAGGTGAAAGGAAGGGGTCGTGAAAAGTGAAAGGAGCGAAGCGCCAGCTTGTCGAATGATGTCCTACGCTCCCAGCCTATCGCACCTCTCCCCCAGTGTGCTTCCGACAGCCTGCGCGCATTAACGCTACCCTCAATCCCCCCATCAATAGATCGACGCGGCTTCGCAGGTCTACCCCACTGTTTTCAAATTTCCAGGGTGTTCAGTATTTCGATAAGATCGCCGCCTCCTGAGCAGCCACCGCAAGAAAAAGCTAGCAACTCAGACCAAACAATGCCCGGTGGCGTGTCGAAGGACGACTTAGCTCAGGGACCGCCCTTCGACGGTGGTTGACCCTTCGGCTTTGCTCAGGGGCCGGCCTTCGACTTCGCTCCGAGACCACCCTTCCGGTAGTTGCCCTTCGACTACGCTCAGGGACCGTTCCGGTGGTTGACGCGCATGCGTCTCGAATGATGCCCTGTGCTTCTTGCCTCTCGTACCTCAAATCCGGATTGAAGCTTGCAGCTCACGCATGAAGACCGTCAGCGATCACGAGGTCAATGGTTCCACGGCAATCGTGGAAGCGGATCTGATGGCTTCGTTCATCTCCCCGCGCAAACTCTCACGCGCGGTACGGCACTGCTGGATAAAACGACCACCATTGCCCAGTTATCGTGATGATACCATGGATGTGACGGTGTCATTCGCTGTCGATAGATAAGACTTTCGCAAGTCCAATTCTTATTTCGTCCATAATCGTCTCGGAAACGGTCCCTATTCGCTGTACGAATCTCTCCTGGGAAACCGATCGGATTTGAAAACTGTCTGCCGCGGAAATCTTGGTTAGTCCGTTTTCTTTGTCCGGTTTCAATGATGTCATCCATGGTGCGATTTCGTATCTATCTTTCCAATCGGTAATCGGAACGATGATTTTCAGAGGTAATTTCCCCAGAGCATTGTCGTTCACTATTATCGCCGGTCTTGTTTTATTATCTCGGCGCCCACGGTCGGGTCAAGATTTAGCAGCCATATTTCACCTTGTTTCATAGAAGTTCTCAAAATCAAGGTTTGTAAATACAGTCAATTCCTTGTCTGAAAGGTAGTCTTCATACAATTCGTCCGCTGCTTTCTTCATCTGGCTCTCTTCTTCCTGCTTGCGTATCATGTGCATCGATCGTTCAATGACATAGATCCGCTTTCTGACAGGTAATTTCTGTATTTCTTTTATAAGTTCTTTGGTTTTCATCGTTTTACATCTGATGTTGAACAATTCGAGGGTGAAAAGGTGAAAAGGTAAATAGGTTAACGGGTTTTAGGGCAAAGGGTAATAAATGGTGTCAACCATTCCGCACAACTCGTTTAGTTCACTGATACACTCATACAAGGCACCCGAATTCCGCTGTATATGTATGACGGCACGCTGTTTTTTTTTGCGTGAAACGGGGTTCTCGGTGTGCTCGCGTCAATTCGCTGCTGCTCATTCTGCTCGAGGCAAGCACCGCTACACTATCTGCGGGGGCTCCAGTCCATGTGGCATCACAAGAGCAGGTAGAATGCGTGGCAACCGGGCGAGAACTTGCTCAAGAGCGGTATAATAGGATATTTTGCGGTCAACAGCAATGACCAGCGGAGCGGAGCTCTGAGCGCGCCTGCCCCCCGAAGCCATGGCACACGAGCTACCGAATATCGATGAGCCATTGTGGCGCAGGAGGGGGAGGACTTAGCGCATGCCTATCGAAGCATTAGCAGGCAGCACCATGACAGATGCGCAGACCGTGATTTGACTACGTCTCCAGGCAACCGCCAAGGGCTGCTATTCCCTGCTCTCCAATACTTCCAAAAGTCGCTGGTTGAGATATAGTTTTTCCTTTCCAACTCTTACGGATTGCAGAAATCCGTTTGCTTCCAATGCACTGAGGTAGTTGCCGGCGGTCTTTGGATTTCCTATGCCACAGTCGACCAGATGCCGACGTTTGGTGTACGGTAGGCGGAACAGGATTTCAACCAGATCTTTTGAATACACTCCGGGCAGTCGGGTCCTGATTTCGTTGGCGGTTTCATCCATTATCCGGGTAATCGTATTCAAACGTTGCAGACCTTTTACCGATGTTTCCTCGATCATATCGAGCATGTACAAAATGTAATCCTCCCACTCCCCCTTTTCAGTTACACCCCGTAATCTTTTGTAGTACTCGCGCTTATTTCTGATAATGTACTCGCTCAGATAGATGGCGGGGACATCCAACAACCCCGCAAGCTTGAGATACAGCAACAATAGTATTCTGCCCGTCCTGCCGTTGCCGTCCGTAAAAGGATGGATCGCTTCAAACTGATAGTGCATAACGGCCATCGTGATGAGCGGATCGAAGCCGTTGTCTTCGTTGATAAACTTTTCCAGATTCGCCAACTTGTCCCGTATGATATCTTCTCCGACCGGCGGAGTATAGAGTATTTCGCCCTGGGTATTGCTCAACGTCGTTCCGGGGACAACCCGGATGGCGGCGGCGTTCTGTTTGATGCACTGAACGATGTTGATACAGAGATTGGTCGTGATAAACGGTTTGCTCTTCAGTTGCTCCAAGCCTGACCACAGCGCTTCTTTATAGTTCAGTATCTCTTTTGTGGCCGGGTCGCTGGCCTTCCGGTCGGCTACCAGTGCCGTATAGAGTTCGTCGTTGGTGGTAATGATGTTTTCTATTTCGGAACTCGCCTTGGCTTCCTGCGCATGGATAGTGTCCAGAAACAATGTCGGATTCGGCAGATTTGACAACTTGCCGTCCAGAGCAGCCAAAGCCCTGCCTGCCGAAATGGTCTTTCGAAGTATTTTTTTCGTTTCAATGTCGGCCACAGGCGGCAACAATGGCAAGTCATTATAGGGTGTGGTGGGGTCAATAGCGTTCATAAGCTTGTCACGTGTAGATTATACTTGCGTTTGAACTATGAGGGCTATAATAAGGAATTTTCGCCCTCGTTCAAAGGATGAAGGTAATTGCCGCCCTCGTTCCTTTCATCTCCGGAGGAGTGTCTAGACGATCCACAATGACCCATCACACATGATTTTCGCCGAACGATTTGGATGAATCGTATCATGAACATCGTCCCTGCAGGCCGGAACAATCGCCTGCGCTCGCTCTTTCCGTTTCTTCCTTGATTGTGCCGCCTCCGGTGCGTTTTCGCCTCCAAAGCCGAGAGCGGCGCGATCAACAACCACATCGATGTCTTCGGAAAAGCGTTCTATAATTCCGTAGCCCTTCGAGAGGGAGGTGCCGCCTTTGAAAGTCAACAGGTCGCCAACGGCGGGCGCTTCGAACAAGGCGCGCAAGCTCCAGCACACCCAGAAATCCTTTTCTATCGTCGCCGCATTCAGCAGTCCACGCTCTTCCTCCTGCGTACAAGCGATATACCTGTCCTCATCCGTTAATTCCAGATAGTGTTCCATGCTTAACAATCCTGCATGATTGATTGCAGCACCTTCGCGATCCATGCGGGCGTGTGGCGGATATCTCTGCGGCGTTGCTGCTTTCTCAGAAGGTTTGCTCACGTTACGCGAAAAGCTCAAGCAGACAACTGATAATTTTAATCTGCGCGCTTTGCGAAATTGCACCTAGCTTTTGAATGAATCTGGATTTGTCGACCGCTCTCATCTGATCAAGGAGGATCAATCCTTTTTTACCCTGAAATGTAGATGGGATCCTGGTTGGATAAGCAAATCCTTTGGATGACATCGGAGCCACGATCGCGGTCTTTAGCGCGGACATTTCATCAGGCGATATAACAACACAAGGTCTTGTTTTCCTGATTTCTGAACCTCGGGTCGGGTCTAGTTGTACGAGCCAAATCTCGAATCTTTGAACATCCTTGTTTACCATTCCCAATCCCCTTCATCCACCAATGGGGCATCCAACCACTCCTGATCCGTCTCGCCTGCTTCCCGGGATGTAAGAGCTTGATCAAATTGTTCTTTCCAGCCGGCTCTGTTCTTCTTGACGGGCTGTATCAACAATCCGTCGTCAACTATTTTGAATTCCAATTGCTTGTCTTCCAATCGTGCTTGCTCGATGAGTGCCTTTGGAATACGGATACCCTGCGAATTTCCTATTCTGATTAACATCGTCATTGTTGTCTCCGATTGCGGATAATGTAATTACAATATACCCACACGTGGATCAATTGTCAAATACCGATTATTGATGGAAGCCCGACCTTGCGTAGACTCATCCGCATACTCTGAGGGGTTAAGCGTAGTGAAAGGTGAAAGGACAGAGGAGCAGAGCGCGGAGCGCAGAACGCGGCAGGCTTTGCGTGTCGTTTGGAGCAGAAGCCGGGTAAAGAGAGCGAGGAGAGCGGTGAGAGCGAGGAGATTTTTATAGGGATTCTTGCCGAGCTGTCTGGTAAATTGAAGTTTGGAGAAGAATCCAGGGGGTCAAAACCGGAACACAACCTTTCGAGCTGCGGGCAGAAAACGCTCTCCACTCTCCCCGGTCTCTTTACAGCGGATTCTGCTCCGAGCCCACAACCCATGCACTAGCTTTCGAATTTCGCATAATAATTGGAGTATGGAGCAGAAACCATGAGGTAAGAACTCTCGCACAACCGTTCGAGCTGCGCTAAAAAAACTCTCCCCGCTCTCTTCGCTCTCCCTGCTCTCTTTCAACGGATTCTACTCTGAGTCCACAACCCTCGCACAAGCCTTTCGAGCTGGGCTCAAAAAAACTCTCCCCGCTCTCTTCGCTCTCCCTGCTCTCTTTCAACGGATTCTAC
>CAYJMN010000019.1:56971-72078 GCA_964371045.1 uncultured Chromatiales bacterium
TCTGAGCCCACAACCCTTCTTATGACATCGGGGAGGTACCTAGTCTCCTTGTGCGTTGCGGAACGAATCATTTCCGGAGGAATCTTCGACCTTCGAGACGTCACCGAAGTAAGACTCCATAATTACCGGACTTCTTCACGCGGCGGCTCCTGCTAATGACATTTTGAGGACCGTACCTAGTCCCCTCATGCGTTACGGAACCAATCATCCTTCGAGACGCCGCCGAAATAAACTCGTGGAACTATGGACACTCACTCCGCGGCGGCCCTTCTTATGACATCTTGAGGATCGTATTTGCAAACACCGAGAAATCCGAACGCCGCTCCTTCGACTCCGTGCCCGTGAACGTCAGTGCATCTTCCATACATCTTGCTGCGGGCACTCCGCTCAGGATGACGGGGTTTATTTGCTTCGAAGACAGGATGTCATCCAAGAAATAGACCGGTGTGCGGCGCGGGTGGGCACACTTCTTATGACATCATGCAAAATTGGCTTGAATAGGGCTGATTAAATAAACTCACCTCGCTTCGGCGAGGTGACGATCTTGGCTGGCTATTTTCAGTTCCCGCTCTGCGTCTCTGCGTCTCTGCGTCTCTGCGTTAAATTCCCCTCTTATCTTTGCGCATACTTATGACATCGAGGAGTCCGTAGTTGCTAGACTCGTAGAAGCCCGAATCCTGCTCCTTCGACTGCGCGCCGGATAACGCATTTTTCTTTTATCTGAGACTTCCCTGCGGCGCTGCGCTTCTTATGACATCATGTAAAATCGGCTGAAGCACTACTGATTTCATAAACTCACCGCTACGAACCAAGCCTCTGTGGGATCTCGTACAACTCACCCCCCGGCCCCCTCTCTCACGAGAGAGGGGGAGGAAGAGGTTTTATTCAGCGTATTTATCGCACACACGGATGCATGCGCGGCGGTCGCATAGAACTTACATAATGTCATCCATGAAATGGACTGGTGCGAAGCGCTGGTGGGCACACTCAGGATGACGAGCTTGGGCAACGTGCGTACGAAACCCTGATGTCATCCACGAAATGGACACATAAATCGTAAGTCGTAAATCGTACATCAGGATTTTATCTCCACTCCCCCCATGATCGCGGTTCCGGTAATGCGCAGGGTCTTGAGGCCGTGGACACCGGGTGTCGTGCGATTTTCAAAGCCGCCGAGGATGGCGCTGCCGTCGACGATGACGGTCCACGACTGTGGGACTTTGATTTCGATGCCGCCCATGAAGGCAAACACGTCCAGCACCGCTTCGCCGCGATCGGGGATGTCCGCCTCCCGGAGATCGATGTCGTGTCCGCCAAGTATGGCGCTGACAGTGCCACCACTGAAAAACCGGGAGGAAATCTTCTGCTCCATTCCGCCAAGAATGGCGGCGCCGCGGATCGTGTCGGACGATGCGTCGCCGTCCACGTCTTTCCGCGCGCCCGATCGCAAAACGAACGACAGACCGAGCGCGACCAAAAGCAGCGGCCACAGTGCGGTAATGGAGATATGCACGATATCGGCCCTGTTGAGCACCATGATGATGCCGACCACCGCGACGACGAGTCCGACGGTACGGCCCGATGTGGTGCCGGGTCGCGTCGCCTTGATCAGACCCAGAACGACGAGCACCGCGGGCCAGAAGCGCAGCCAGCTCGATGCGTCGATGTAGGAAAAATTGTCGAGAGTGAGCAGGATTCCCAGAAGTGCGAGCAGTACGCCGGCGATGGCACTCGGCGTCATGGAATAATTACGTTCGGTCATGGTGCATTTCCTTGATTAAACAACCCGTGGTACTACGTCCGCCACCGCCGCTTGTTGCGTCAGTCGGTTTTTTCGTCATCATTGTGATGATACAAATGTACATCGCGCTGCGGGAAGGGAATGCTGAATCCTTCATCCGTCAGACGTTGCTTCATCGTCTGCATGATGTCGAAATACACCGCCCAGTATTCATCCGTCTTCACCCAGGGACGCACGGCGAACTTCACGGCATTGTCTCCAAGTTCGAGCACACCCACGCTTGGCGCGGGATCGTCAAGCACACGCGGATCGCCACGCAGCACGTCCATCATAAGGGCGCTCGCCTTCCGGATGTCTTCCTCGTAGCTGACGATAAAGGTAAAATCGATGCGGCGCTTTTCCTCCACCGTATAGTTGATGATGTTGTCGTTTGTGAGCTTCGCGTTCGGCACGATGATGCGCCTGTTGTCCGGTGAGAGTAGCGTCGTCGTGAAGAGCTGCACGGATTTCACCGTTCCGGCGATTCCCGCGCCTTCGATGTAATGTCCCACGCTGAACGGACGCAGCACGATGAGCATGACGCCGGACGCGAGATTCGACAGCGATCCCTGCAGTGCCAGTCCGACGGCGAGGCCCACCGCGCCGAGTATGGCGATGAGCGACGTTGTCTGTATGCCAAGTTGACCGAGCGCGGCGATGATGACGAACACGAGGAAGACGGCGTAAATCAGACTTGAGGCGAACTTCGTCAGGATCTCGTCCACCTGACGGCGACGCATGATTTTCTTCAGCCCATTGCGCAACAATCCGGCGATCCAGCGTCCGACGACGAAAATAACAATCGCCAACACGATGTTCAGCGCGTACAGCGTTACCGCGGTTTCAAGAATACGGATAACTTCCTCCATTGAACAACTCCAGTTAGTGGAAAGCCAATATACAGCAGATCATGGATGCGAGGCCACTGGGGGAATACGTACGCGGATTTGCGCGGATTTGCGCGGATTATTGCGGATGAACGCGGATAAAAGTTTTTTAAACTTCAGATCCGATCAATCTCCGCATTTTTCGTAGCATCATCCCGGGATTTGACAAGATTCCGTTTTTTGCATTATCAGTACAGGTTTGCTGAAAACGAACACCAGGAAACTTCTTATCCGCGCCAATCCGTGTTCATTCGCGAAAATCCGCGTACGTATTCCTTCGTGGAGGTTTGCTGATTCTATCTGCGTATGCCGTCATGAAGAGGCCAATCTGCTCGCCGCGGCGAGGTGAGAATAATCTTTCTTAACATTTTCTCCAATGGCACACTCGATACAATCCAGTGCGCGGCGCTACGCTGCTCATGACATCAGTGGGTCCGTACTTATGAACACCGTAGAAGATCGGATGCCGTGCTTTTCCGCAGTAACGGAACGCCGGGAAACGCATTTCCCATTGATCAGAGCATTTTCTCCGAAGCTGCGCTACTCATGACATACACTGAAGCCATCGGGTACATTGACGTATGGAGCAGAGGCCAAGGGATAAAGAGAGCGGAGAGAGCGGTGAGAGCGAGGAGATTTTTATAAGGGTTCTTACATTGAAGGCATGGCGTAAAATCGCGTACGTAACGAATCCATTGGGTAAAAAGCCTCGCACAACCATTCGAGCAGCGCTTAGCAAAAACTCTCCCCGCTCTCATCGCTCTCTCCGCTCTCTTTCAACGGATTCTGCTCCGATCTCACAACCCCCGCCGCAATGTCACACCCGATATAAACCTGAGCGCAACGAAGGTTACCCGACTCAGGGTGACGGGGTTTGTTTACATTCTCTGAACCTCTCCTCAGCGCTTCACGAGGTTCGCGCTGCGATAGGTGATTTCCTCATCGGCCATCTGGGTGGAATAATCGACACTGATGCGCCTGGGATATCCGAAAAGGGAGTCGTATTCAACGACGAGCGATGCGGGAGAAGCGGCGCGCGCGGAATCGATGAAGGTGAAGAGTTCATCCACCGTGAGATACCAGCGTCGTTCCTCGTCCGTCAACGCGCGGTTCTGTACGGCCAGCGTGCCCGCGATGAGACTGTCGTCGCGCACCTGGAGCATCACTTCCTGACCACCGAGGAAGCAGAAACAATCGCGCCATTGCGACATGTCGTAGTTCGTGCTGCCTGTCTGGGACCAGAGACGTTTTGCTTTAGCGTGCGCATCTTCCGGAGGCGAGGCTGGATCGTCGTCGCAGGCGGCCAAATAGCAGAAGCATGCAACGGTACAAAAGAGCAACCACGCGGAACATGTATTGGAATGGTTCATGAGCTGTTTCCTTTCGCCTTTGGATGGCGCTGTTCAAGGAGAATTTTGTTACGCGGATTGCGGGTCTCCCCCACTGCCGTGATATAAATCGCCGGCGAGCCCTTGACGGGACAGGCGTAGGTACAGGCACCGCAACCGATGCAAAGCGCGGGATCAACATGGGGACGCTTCAGCCACTGATAATTCCCTTCGCGATCGGTGACCTCGGCGGTTTCAAAATAAATAGCCTTGGGCGTTGTCGGACACCATTCCTCGCACACGATGCACTCTTTCGCCATGGCCCAGGGCAGACAGCGGCCCAGGTCGTAAAACGCCGTCCCGATGTGGATGGGTTGTGCGCCCGTGGTCTGCTTTCCGTCGGCCGCGGGAACCCAGCCCTTTTCCCGCTCGGTGATTTCGTCGATGGCGCCGGTGGGACAGACCTGCGAGCACAACACGCAGGTGGGTTCGCAGTAGCCGATGCGCGGCATGAGCATGGGCGACCAGATGCCCTCCATCCCCGCCTGAAGCAGAGTTGGATGCAGCGCGTTGTTGGGACAGACATTCATGCATTCACCGCAGCGGATACAGCGCGAGAGGAATTCACGCTCCGGAATGGAGCCCGGTGGACGCACCAGCGACGGATCAGGGGTGGCATCCGGATGCACGGCCGTTCGCAACAGGGGTACGGCGGCCAGTCCGGCACCTGCCGAAAGCAACACCGACCGCCTCGTCATGTTCACCGCCTGGGTGCTTTCGGCGCGCGCGGGATTGAATTTGAAAGCGATGCCGGCGTCGGGACAGCTCGCCACGCAGTTGAGGCAAAGATGGCATTCGCTCTGATGCCAGACGGTTCCGGGTTCAGGATTGTCGCCGCCCTGGCAGTGCAGTGCGCAGCGATTGCAGCTCGAGCACATGGACGGACGTTTTTCCAGCCCGAGAAGCGACGTTTTCGAAAGCAGTCCCAGCAGCGCGCCCAACGGACATAACATGCGACACCAGTAGCGCGTCACGACCCGGTTGGCGGCGAGGATGGCGATGAATAACAACAGTACGAGCCCGGTCTGCTCAAACAGAACAATCTCCGATCGTATCAGCACCGCATGGGTGAACCAGGCGACGGGCGTGAGAAGAATACCGAACGCTCCTCCATCGGCATGCAGACTCCACGTGTACACATCTTGCGTCACGACGTTCCAGGCGGGAAGCACCACCAGCGTCAGTGAACGCGTGAGCAACGCCATCGGATCGAGAAGACCCACCTGCAGCGAACCCAGCGCGGCGGCGCCCAGGAACACAGCGAGAATGAGATACTTCCATCTCTGCGAAGAACGATAGCGATTGCTTTCGAGTCGCGCTTTGCCTCTGAGTTTGCCGCTTTTTGTTACAGCGAGCATTTGGTTGATCGTACCCATCGGACATACCCATCCGCAGAAGAATCTTCCGAGGAACAGCGTCCCTACGATGATGATC
This sequence comes from uncultured Chromatiales bacterium, assembly GCA_964371045.1. GTDB lineage: Bacteria > Bacteroidota > Ignavibacteria > SZUA-365 > SZUA-365 > JAOSJT01. The sequence continues at coordinate 62,461 of CAYJMN010000019.1, forward strand.
AGCGCATAGAAAAGATTCCTGTACAGCGCGTGCGTGCTGAGTACCGTACCGATAGCTACGAGCGGATCCAGCTCCAGAAAAAAGCTCACGGGCGCCGCGATGCCCGGAAGTTCATCCGGCGTGGACATCGCATCCATATTGGTTTTAAGCAGTAATCCGATGAACAGGAGCAAAAACACGGCCTGCGATACGCGCCTCGCCCATCTCAGGATATGAAACCGGCGTAGTTCGCCCGAAATTCCAGGTTCAACGATGTTCATGCGGTGACTTCCCTGAAAGGAAGTGATGCGAAATCCGGAGTACCGAGTCGGTAAGCGGCGGAGAGGGCCAGCCAGGGCATGTCGTCGACCGACAGTCCGAAAAATTCAGCTCCGCCCCACGCGTCGATCGCGACCGGATCGACGCAGGCGGCGATGGTGTTCCGCTCTTCCACGTCGTCGAGACTTCCTCCCTGGGGACCGTTGCGCAGCAGGATTCTCCATGCGTCCAGGATAGTCAGCGTGGGACGCAGGAAGTTGCCAAGATCGGCGAGACTCTGGTTGATGTCCTGATGCAGGCGGCTCCTGTTTCCGCCCAGAATGCCGTACATGTTCTTCATCCCGAGAGAAACACGGGTGAGCGTGTGATGTTTCGCGATCGGGATGTTGATGAACTTGTCCGCAACGAGATAGGTGTCATAAATCCGCTGCTGCCCCAGCATGGCGCCGCCGACATTGACTTCACGCAAACGGGCTTCGCTTGGCAGCACCACCTCGGCCCCTGCGTCGCGCGCAGCGGTGGAAATTCCGCTGCGATTGAAGCAACGTACCGGATCGTTACAGGAGATGTCGGTTACGATCACCTTCCCCGCGCCGGCCGCGATACATTGACGCACGACTTCCGCGACGACCTTCGGATTGGTATTGGCGGCCTGTTCGGGTCGCCGGTCCCAACCGATATTGGGTTTCACCACGACGACGTCGTCCTTCGCGATGAAGGAGGTCATTCCTCCCAGCGCAAGAAGCACGGCCGCGGTAACCGCCGCGGGATCGGCACCGCGTCCGACCGCGAGTTCGGCCTGGAGTCCCGGGACCCGCAGATCGCGGAGAACAGGAGTGTCGTCGGTGTGACGGAAGGGGTGACGTTCGGGTTCGTGCAGCAACCAGCCGGTGGCGCACGCCGCAGCGGCGAAGCCGGAAGCCTTTCCGGAGCGTATGAGAAATTCCCTTCGGGAGACTGGATCGGGAGCCATGATCACCTCACCTGCTGGTCGTATCGGAACATAAGATACGATCCTCCTCTGACGAGATCAAGAGGAATGATGTATTCTCATAAGCTGCCGTTCGATGCGTTCGCGAAGAATCTGCGTTCTGAACGGCTTCGCGAGATAGTCGTCGCATCCCGCCGCGAAGCTGCGCCGTTTGTCCTCAGTGAACGCATGCGCGGTGACAGCGATCACAGGGGTTTTCGCTATCGCCGCATCGGCGCGGATTCGCCGCGTGAGCGAGAGACCGTCCTCCTCGCCGCGCAGCGAAATATCCATCAACACGACGTCGTAGCTCCGTTCGTGAAGGAGCGTCCATGCATCGTCGGCGCTGTCGGCGAAATACATGGTGTAATCCTGCGAGAGGACGAGATTGAGAAATTTCTGTGTTTCAGGATCGTCCTCGACAACAAGAAGCACGACGTTCGACATATCGCCGGAAAGCATCTTCACGGGTTCCTGCAGTTCCACGATCGGCCGCCCAACCGCTTCGAGGAAGGCCATGGAAAACGTCGAGCCGAGCCCCTTCGTGCTTTTTACGGCGATGCCGCCGCCGTTGGCGTCCACATATCGTTTCGTCAGCGTGAGACCGAGGCCGAGGCCGTCGTACGGTCGCGTATAGCCGACGTTTTCCTGCGTGAACGCGACATAGAGCTGCTGCAGATATGATTCGGAGATTCCAATGCCTGTATCCGCGATACTGATCACCACGTCCGGATCTCGCGTTGACACAGTAACGATGATTTCGCCCTTGTGTGTGAATTTGACGGCGTTGTCGAGAAGATTGCGGAGCGCCTGCGAGACCGAGTATTTATCAGCATGGATGAAGACTTCCCTTCCCGCGGTTCGGAGCTGCACGGTAAGACCCTTTTCCTCGGCAAGCGCCCTGGTTTCATCCACGAGTTGCTCCACAAGTGTGCTGATGCTTACGTACTCCGGTTCGAGGGCGTAGCTGCCGGATTCCAGAATGGAGAGACTCAGCAGTTGATCCACAGTTCGGGCGAGACGCCTGACAGCGAGGTCTATTTTCTCGAAATGCTCAAGTTCGCTTGACGAAATGCGGTCGACAAGCGCCGCATGCAGCACACTCACGTATCCCATGATCACGTTCAGAGGCGTACGGATTTCGTGTGAAATGCTGATGAGAAAGGCCTGCTTCAGCCGAACCGCCTTTTCCGCCGTCTCCTTGGCACCCGTCAACTCACGCTCGACTTGTTTCCAGTCGGATATGTCGAGCAGGAAGCCGACCACGCCCGACGCCCCGGTGGAGTCGATTCTCATGGGAGCGGTACGCAGGGCGACCATGATCGTCTCGCCCGTGCCGGGCAGCAGAAACTCTCCTTCGTAAATGCCGTGCTCCTGCTCCAGACCATTCTGCAGAGCGTCGACCACGCGGATGGATTTCAATTCGCCGAGGTTGAACCTCATGCACTCGTCGTGCGCAAGACCAAGAATATCCGCGAACGCCTGGTTGGCGCGAAGAATCCGCAGCGATGCGTCGTAGAAAAACACTCCGACGGGAAGACCGTCGAACAGGAGGCGATACTGCTCCTCCGAGCGCGCCACCTGCTGGTGCATTTGTTCCAGTTGGGCATGCATATCCTCCGCCCGCTCAGTGCGTCCGGCCAGTTCGATATTGCGTTTCCGGAGGAGGCGGAACATAAGCAGCACGCCGACAACGATCACGATAAGGAGAATCGCTGAAACAAAAAGGAAGCGAGCGAGATACATCTGGCGTTCCGCCTCGAGTTCCCGCATCGCACGGCGGTGCTTCTCCGTCTGATACAGTGCTTCGGCGTTGGCTATCCGCTCCATATTCAACATCGAGGCCAATGAATCCTGCACGGAATGCGCAGCATCCTTCGCGAGCAAGGCTGAGCGAAAATCCCCCTCCTGCTCGTACAGTGTCGCGATGGCGTTAAGACTTTCCGTGAGCACACGTGCGAGTCCGCCCTCACGCGCAAGCCGGGCGGCTTGACGCAGACGCGCTTCACCTTGCCGGAAGTTGCCCGTCCGTGTATCGAGTATACCAAGATTCTTCAACGTGACGGCACGCATGTTGTTGTCACCAAGGAGGTGACTGTGTCGCAATGACTCGTCGTAGGCCGATCGCGCCTCGCGGAACAATCCCCTGTCACGATACACGTTTCCGAGGTTATTGAGATAGCCGGAAATGCCGGTCGCGATGAGATCCACTTCCCGCACGGTCTCGAGCGCTTTCCGATAATAGTATTCCGCGGAATCGAGCCTGCCCGCGTAGTAATACAGATTACCGATGCCGCACATTGACTCGGCGATTCCACGCCTGTCGTCAAGCGCGGTCCGAATTACGAGCGCGCGATCGTGATATACGCGTGCTTCGTCCGATCGCCCCAGATTGCGCAGCGTGACGGCGATTTCATGCATCGATTTCGCGCTGCCGCTCCCGTCCCGAAGCGAGTCGAACAAGGTGAGGGCCTGGAGATGATCGTTGAGGGAAAGGTCGAGAAATCCCATGCGCCGGTGAACAGCGCCCAATCCGTTCAACATCAAGGCGCTCAGGATTGCGTTTGAGGACCTGTTTGCGATCGCGATACCCTTACGGAACGACTTCGCAGCTTTTGCATTTTGGCCGAGCTGTTGCCACGCGCTGCCGGAGAGCTGCATGGCATCCGCCTGTTGATCATCGTTGACCGCCACACCGAATGCACGCTCCGCAATCCTGACTGCCTGACCGGGATTGCGCGCGAGGAGAGACCTGGCGCTGTCCAGCAGCGCATCGGGCGATTGCGCATGAACATGGTGGAGCGGTCCGCCGAACCAGCATACGAAAAGCAGGATCAGGGGAATGGAAGGACGGCGTCGGCTATGATGAGGGTATCGGTCACAGCACATGCGCATAATATTGGAAGGTTTTTCGTCAGCAGCAAATGCAATTTCCGGTATGGCTCGCGGAACCCTGTTTTCGAGACTTCCGAACCGGAAACGCCGTCCCGGCTGATGCGCTCTTCCGGAACAGACCGACGATTCCCCGCCCGCCCTCAATCGCCCGGATGCATGCTCCTTTCGCACCTTTCACACCTTTCGCACCGTTTCATTGAGATCGAAAATCAGTGTACTTTCCTGAATTGTGCTTCCTCGGACACTTCGGGCGGAGCGGGATGATTTTTTGAGAATTATTCGGGACACCGCACATGGTCGATCATATTCCACATAAGCACCTGCCCCAGAATACCGGCTGGATCGAGGTCGTATGTGGTTCGATGTTCAGCGGAAAAACAGAGGAACTCATCCGCCGTCTGCGCCGCGCGCAAATCGCCCGCCAGCGCGTCGCCATCGTGAAACATGCGATTGACCTCCGCTACGCCGAGGACCGCATCGTTTCGCACAGCGGCGTTTCGCTGCCTTCCATCACCGTGAAGCATGCGCGCGACATCGCGGCGCGAATCGGCGATGTGGACGTGGTGGGTATAGACGAAGCGCAGTTTTTCGATCTCGAACTCGTCGAGGTATGCGAAGAATTTGCGAACCAGGGCAAGCGCGTGATAGTTGCCGGACTCGATCAGGATTACCTGGGAAAGCCATTCGAACCCATGCCGCAGCTGCTCGCACTTGCCGAATACATCACGAAAACGCTGGCGATTTGTGTCGTGTGCGGAAATCCGGCGAACAGGACCCAACGCGTGACGCTAAATCCGGAGCGCGTTCTCGTCGGAGCTTCCGAAGCCTACGAAGCCCGGTGCCGATCGTGTTTCACCACGAATCTTGAGGAGGCGAGTCGCGCCCATGGTTGAAAGCCTGCTCCGCGGTCTGCTCGGGATCGCACTGATCCTGGGAATCGCATTTCTTTTTTCACGCCACAAGCGGAAGGTTCCCTGGCCGTTGGTCGCCAAGGGGCTAGGCATACAGATTCTGTTCGGCGTCCTCGTTATCAAGGGACAGGCGCTTGCGTACTATTGGTCTCCGCTGGGTTGGCCGCAGTTGGCTTTCGAATTCATTTCGAAAACCTTCGTCAAGCTGCTGTCCTTCACCACCAAGGGCGCGGCGTTCATTTTCGGTTCGCTGTCCATGAGTCCGGGACAAACGGACAGTCTTGGCTTTTTCTTCGCATTCCAGGTTCTGCCGACCATTATATTTTTCGCATCGCTGATGTCGGTGCTGTACTATCTCGGCATCATGCAGAAAATCGTGCAGGGCATGGCCTGGGTCATGGTGAAATTGCTCGGCGTCAGCGGCGCTGAATCGCTGTCGAACACCGCCAACATCTTCGTAGGCCAGACCGAAGCACCGCTCATGATCAAACCCTTCCTCAAGGATTTGACCGAATCCGAGCTGCTTACCATCATGGTCGGAGGACTCGCGACTATCGCGGGCGGTGTGATGGCGGCGTATGTGCAAATGCTCGGTTACTCCTACGCGCAGCTGCACGGCATGCCTGTGGACGCCGCACAGGTTCGATTCGCCGCACAATTGCTGGGCGCGAGCATCATGGCCGCGCCGGCCGGCATGGTGCTCAGCAAAATCCTTCTACCGGAAACCGGCACGCCGCTCACTCTTGGACACGTCCATATTCCACACGAAAAAAACGCCTCCAACGTCATCGACGCGGCTGCAAGCGGCGCTTCCGACGGATTGCAGCTCGCGCTGAACATCGGCGCGATGCTCCTCGCATTCATCGCCCTGATCGCGCTGTCGAATTACCTGCTCGAACTTGCCGGACGCATCGGAGACTTCAACGGATATCTTGTCGCGCACTTCGGCAAACCGCTCAGCCTTGAATTGATGTTCGGGATCGTGCTCCAGTATGTCGCCTGGGGCATCGGATTTCCGTGGAATGAGAGCTTCCACGTCGGCAGTTTAATGGGTACCAAACTCGTGCTTAACGAATTCGTCGCCTATCTCGACATGTCCAAAATGATCGCCGCCGGAACGCTCTACTCGGACAAGGCAATCACCATGGCGGCCTTCGCCCTTTGCGGTTTCGCGAATTTTTCATCCATCGCCATCCTCATGGGCGGCCTTGGTCCATTGGCTCCGGAAAGACGTCCGGACATTTCGCGTCTCGGCTTGCGCGCGCTGCTTGGTGGTACTCTCGCGACTATGATGACAGCGGCGATCGCCGGTATTCTTACGGGATTCTGATGAACGGGAGCACAGGCACCATCCTCGATCCCCTGCCGGCGAACATGCTCGCCGCGCTGCGGGAGTTCGCCGGGGATACCGTTGACGCCGCGATCGTGCTGGGATCGGGCCTCGGGAATTTCGCGGAGTCGCTCGACGTCGCGCGACGAATTCCCACCTCCTCCATTCCCGGCTACCCCGCCTCCACTGTTACGGGACATGCGGGAGAGCTGCTGCACGGCGCCGCGAATGGACGCAGCGTGCTCGCGTTTCTCGGTCGCATCCACAGCTACGAAGGCTACGCGGCGGAAGACACCGCTCTGCCCGCGCGGATCGCGTCGGCGTTGGGCGCGGGGGCGTTCATCGTCACGAACGCCGCAGGAGGATTGCATCCCGGCTTCGAGACAGGCGACCTGATGCTGATCACCGATTTCCTTGTCTTGCCGCAAGCGGTGCGCATGGGCCTGCCTCTTCATGGCCGCGGTACACCGTCGATCCCGCTTCCCCGTCCACTGTTCTCCGAAACAATGCTTGACCTCGCACGGGAGTCCTTTCGCGAAGCGGGTGTCGCCATGCGCGAGGGCACGTACGGTTACTGTTCAGGACCGACGTACGAGACCCGTTCGGAGATCGCCATGTTCCGCATGATGGGCGCGGATGCCGCCGGAATGTCGACGGCGCCGGAACTCATCGCGGGCGCACGGCTCGGGCTGCCCACAATCGGGCTTTCCTGCATCACCAACAAGGCTGTGACCGTTGCTCGTCCGGTGACGCACGAAGACGTGACCAGCGCGGCTCAGGAAGCAGCCGAGCGTTTTAGCGCGGTGCTGTTCGCCCTTCTCGCACGGTTGTGACATGCGCGCAATCCGTTTTCTGTTTATCGTATCCGTGTTTGTTTCGCACGCTCTCTCCGCGTATTCGCAGGAAAGCCACGCCATCGATCTTCGCGGACTCGCTGCGTTTCGCGCAGGCGACGACGATGTGTGGCGTAGCAAGTACATCGATGAACAGGACGACTGGAGTTTCATCGCCACGCCCGGCGCGTGGGAGGACAATGGATTTCCGCTTCTCGACGGCTTCGCATGGTATCGTGTGCGCTTCCGCATCCCGCCAGCGCTGCGGGGGGATTCCCTGCTTCTGGTCATGAGCGGCGTGGACGACGCCGACGAAACGTTTCTCAACGGCGTCCTGGTGGGTAAAACAGGATCTTTCCCTCCTGAATCCCGTTCCGAACTGTATTCACTCCGCGTCTATCCCCTTCCGCGGTTCATCCGGGAGGAGCACAATCTTCTCGCGGTGCGCGTGTACGACCGCGGGGATCAGGGTGGAATCACGGGTTCCATGTTCCGCATCATCAGGGTGCAGGATGTTCCGTCCATGCTTGACGAGATCGTGGACGCTCCGCCGACGGCACATTCGCTGTACATTTCCAACGGGGTCATGGTGTCGGCCATCAGCGCCGACAGCGCGATGCTGCGCTGGTGCCGGCCCAGGCCGTACAAACAGATTTCTCAGGATCTCCCTACGGAGGTCGTACTAAGCAGGATGATGCTCACTGACGGAGATGACGGAAGGCCGCTCGGACGACCGCTCTCCATCGGTTTCGTTCCACACACAGGTGTCGTGCGGGCGGAGTATCCGGAAGCAACCGAGGTGTTCTGGTACCATCCGGGAGAGACTGAGCAGCGGGTGCTGGTCGTCGCGATTCGTACATCGCTGGCGTCGGTTCGTAGACCCGGAATTCATTTTACGTTCGACCGGCCGGCCTGGATGTACTCCGAGCAGTCCGTCGAACATGCCGGTTTCGCGATCACCTATCACCTGTTTGTCTACAACAGCTGCTGCGATGAATTGGCCGAGCGCGATCTGGGCATTGTTCTCGCGCGCGGAGAGGTCTTGTACGGTCTGGAAACAGAGTTAGCGCGATGGGAGGCAATGCAGGAGGGAGCGCCTCCGCTTTCAACGGTATTGAGTTCCGCCGAACAGGCCGTGTACAGGCAATCGGTGATCACCATTCTGCAGGCCATCGTACGGGAAGCAGGCGGCGGCTCCGGACAGATACTCTCGGGCTTCGAACCTTTTTCGCAAGCTGTGTGCGATCCCGCCGATCATCTCCTCGCGGCACGTGCTCTGGCGGCCGCGGGTCTGGGTGCTCGGGTTCGCGGAGCGCTGGATTTCGTACAGAAGGCGGAACATGAGCAGTACGCATTCTTCGACGTCTTCGGCACCGAGCGTGGTATCGGGTTTCCGTATCTGATACCTCCGGTTTCATGGGACGGCTCCGGTAGAGAATGGCGATGGGAGCGCGCGGATCAGGCCGAACTGCGTTTTGACGGCATGGCGTGGTATATCGAGACCGTCGAAGCGTTGCGCGTTCATGAAAAAAACCTCGCGATCGCAGCCGGACGCGAATTCAACGACAGCGCATGGATTGCGCCGTGGTGGGACGGACTTTCCGACAGGGTAGCCGACGTGCTCAGCTATCGTCTCGACAGCACCGGACTGCTTCGCTGCGACGACAGCCCATGGGGCAGAGGCCAGACCGACCTTCCTTCGGTACACGGTGCCGCGCGGGTAAGCCACGCTCTCGACATCGCCGCTCGCTATGCTGTGTGGATGCACGACGACCTGAAACGATTTCTTTACAGCGACGCTTCCCGACGGTCTCGCGAAGGAGTGACAGCGCTGGTTTCACGCGTGATGGGCATGGAAAAGGCGGACCTGTTGGGCCCGTTGGAGCAGCGCGTGTTCCATCCCCTGCTCTGCGACGCCGTGGCCCTCGGGGTCGTGGACGCACGTAGCGACGAAGCTCGATTTATCTTGAACATGGTCGAAACTTCCTTCGCGACCGAAGGAGATTCACTGTTGTACAACGCGCGCCCCGACGGCGACTGGTTCGAAAGGCAGCCGCGTCCACAGATCGCCCTGCGTCTCGCACGCGCATACGCGGCCGCCGGCGACCACCAGCGCGCTGAAGCACTTTTCGCTGCGGTGACGGCTCTTGCGAAGACGCACGGCAATCTTCTGCCCGAGCTGTTCGATCCGGTCAGCGGCGGACTCTATGGGGCGCTTCCCTCCGTTGCGACTGCGGCCGAGTACATCCTGACTGCGGAGAAAATCGTATCGGCGAGAAAGAACGACTGACGATTTACGATTTACGATTTTGGATTTACGATTTACGACGTCAACCTCGTCACCCTGAGTGTGCCCACCAGCGCTTCGCACCGGTCCATTTCGTGGATGACATCTGGGTTTGTATCGTAAACAAGTACCGT
>CAYJMN010000020.1:0-71276 GCA_964371045.1 uncultured Chromatiales bacterium
GCCGCGGGAAAAGGAATCGATTTCGCACATGGCGAACTCGGCGGCGTCTCGAAGGGTGATTGGCTCCGAAACGCACGAGGAGAGTAGGTACCTCCATGATGTCATTAACAGGAGCCGCCACAGTAGTATCGTTCGTTACGGCATTGAGTGTGAAAACGTGCGCGGATTACACGGATGAACACGGATATGCACGGAGAAGAAATTTTCTGCCTCCAAATCCAAAAGTCTCTCGTATCTGGGTTTCAAAAACCCTCATCCGCGCCAATCCGCTGCATCCGCGAAAATCCCACGGAGTGACAAGCGTGCACGTATTCGTCGTCGCTGCCCTGCCTCCGAAAGGCCTTTCGCCTTCCGGGTGCGGTTAGTATTTTAAATTGCTGAACATCTTCACGGATATTAATCAGGTCCCGGATTATTATGAATGCATTTCTCTGTCGTGTTTCCTTCATGTTCCTGTTCACCGCCACCGTTCTCGCATACCCTCTTTCAGCACAGACAGCGGAACAGAAAGCCTCGGCTTCCGCTTTTCTCGACGCCGTCATAGCCCGAAATTGGAATGCCCTGCAATCAATCGCCCATCCGAGCATGCAGGAAAAAATCACTCCCGCTCAGTGGAACGAGCTTGTCAGCAACCTTGAGTCCAAAGCCGGCAAGATCATACGGCACAGTTTCTCCGAGGCGGAATTGAATGGCAGCTATGCGAGCATCGTGCATCGGCTGTACTTCGTCAAGGATTCCATCGGAGTGCGCATGGTGGTCGATTCGTTGAACTTCGTGGGGGGATTCTGGCTGGATCCGATCAAGAAGGTGTATCTCTTTCCCGCGCCGCCCTATGTCGATACCGCCGCGTTTCACGAGGAGAGGATTTCCATCGGAGATTCCTTCCCGCTGCCCGGTGTCATTTCTGTCCCGAAAGGAAAAGGGTCATTTCCGGCGGTCGTGCTGGTGCATGGTTCGGGACCGCAGGATCGCGACCAGACGATCGGCGGCAACAAGATGTTCCGCGATATCGCCTGGGGACTTGCTTCACGGGGAATCATGGTCCTGCGCTACGACAAGCGCACCAAGGTCCACGGACCAAAGATGAATCTCCTCACCTTGACTATTCAGGAAGAAACGATTGACGATGCGATAACCGCTATCGCCCTGTTGCGGAAGCATCGACACGTGGACACTACACGGTTGATTTTGCTCGGACACAGTCTCGGGGCGGCGGTAGCGCCGGAGATCGCAGCGAAGGCCGTCGGCGTCAAAGGTGTCGCCATGCTTGCACCGATTGCCCGGCCGCTTGAAGTCGTGATATCCGATCAACTCCGGTACATCGCGTCGCAACAGGACACGTTGAGCGAGCAGGAGTCCGCCAAACTGCATGCGGAACTCCAGAAGGCCGCGCAGATTCAGGACAAAACACTTGACGCCAAACGTCAGCTGCTTGGGGTCCCTGCATCCTATTATTACGATCTGCAATCGCGGGATCAAAAAGCGTACGCGCGCGGACTGAACCGCCCGATCTTCATAGCACGCGGCGAAAAGGATTACCAGGCGCCGCAGATGGAATTTGTGCTATGGAAGCAGTGGCTCGACGGCGTCGGAGGCGTTACCTTTAAATCGTATCCCGACTGTTATCACATTTTCATTCAAACCGATGCGCGACCCGGTCCATGGAATTATACAATGGAAGGCCACGTGACCAGGTCGCTGATTGACGACCTTGTCCGGTGGTGCGAATCGTTCTCTCTCGAAGCTCCCGGCGAACCCCCCGTCATGAAAGAATATCAGGTGCGATAATGTCGGCAAGCGCGGTATGAGCGACGAGGGCAAAGGTCGGAAAATTCACCGCCGTGTTCAGAAGCGAAAGGACATCGAGAAGCAGTGGCGGAAGGGCGAGGCGCGCTGGCAGTACAGCGGAGATGGAGATGACGATTCCAACAGCGTACAGCACGTGCTCGACGCGCCGCGACATCATCATCTCGTGAACACCAGGGGCGAACGCGACGCGCTCGTTTTGCAAACGGGTGGCACGCACACCCTCCTGCAGACCGCCGACGGCATCCTTCGGGCCAAACCACGCCGCTCGACCACAAGCGAAAATCGTCACAGTACACTCGTGACGATCGGTGACAAGATTCGCTACCGCCCGGTCGGGAAAGATTCGGCCATCATCACCCATGTCTATGCGCGCGACTCTTGGCTGCTGCGCCAGTCGATCCGTGATTCGGAGTACGCGCAGGTACTCGTCGCGAATATCGACATCGTTGTCGTCACCACCGCCGCGACTGCGGAATTGCTCCGCCCCGGACTTATCGACCGCTATCTTATCGCTGCGGCGATGGGCGGCCTCGCGGCATGCGTGGTGATCAACAAGGTGGATCTGCCCGACGAGGAGGATCGTGCGTTTGTGGATGATGTCGCCACCATGTACCGCGGCGCTGGATACGATGTGGCTCTCACCAGCTGCGTCACGGGTGAAGGTGTGGACGAACTGCAAGCACTGCTTCAAGGCAGGTTGAGCGCTTTTTCCGGCCACAGCGGCGTGGGAAAAACCAGCATCCTCAACGTGCTTCTTCCGAACCTGAACGAAAAAACCGCTGAAATGAGCGAGCAAAGTCAGCGTGGCATGCACACCACAACGCGAAGCACGCTGTATCCGCTTCCCGCCGGCGGGTACATCGCGGACACGCCAGGGATACGGGAGTTCGGTCTCTTTTATTTCGATCCTGCGGTGCTGCACACCTACTATCCCGAATTCGTGCGGATGGCCCGCGCCTGCCGCTATCCCTTCTGCACACACACTCACGAACCCGATTGCGCCGTGAAGGACGCCGTCGATCGCGAAACCATCCATCCGCTGCGTTATCGCAACTACCTCCAGATCCTCGAAAGCCAGGAACTCCCGCCTGCTCGGGGGAAGGAATGAGGGATGAATTATGAAGTATGAAATACGGCGCTCTTCATAACTCATCCTTTATAATTCTCCTCTCACCTCAATCGCACCTCTACCTGCGCGGTCACCTTTCCCAACGCATCTCCCTCAACCGCGTCAGCGCCTTCACCGATGGAGACGGCGGCGTCGCGGACTGAGTGAGCATACTTCAATCCGATGCGGAACAGGTCGGAGGGCTTCCAATCCGCGAGAAGGTAGGTGCGTGTGCCGCGTCCGTACATAGCGATGTTCTGCATGACGCCCGGGACGTCGTGCTCGAATTCATACACACGTCCGTCGTAGCCGGCGCTTTCGATGACGGCGACGCGACCGGTGAGCGCCAGACCGCCACCGATCGCGACCCTGCAGTCGGCGATGAACAGCAGACCATCGTCGCCGTTACTCCAGGCATCGTAGCGCACGGCGGTACGGTCTGTGCGTACCCTGACGCGCACGTGTTCGGAAGGTTCGCAGAGCAACTCCGCGCGCAGGGAACTGGAACTCCTTCGAGCCAGGGGACGAATGTCGCGGCCCAGTTCATCGAATGCGGCGATCGTGTTGTCTTTTTCTCCATGCGCGAAGCGAAGATTCAAAGTCAACGTCTCCGAAATATCCCAGACGCCGTTGATCATCAATTCGCCGCCTGAGGTGGGGAGATGCAGCAAGTATGTTCGGTTAGGAAATTGAAAGACGTCCATCCATGCATCGATACGCACATCCGTCGCAGGCCGTACACACAGTCCGAGGTAGACGCCCTGCTCGTTCTGCAACTCTCCTCCGCGCTCGCCGAAGCCGAAACCGTGGATGTTCACAAAGCGCTCGTTGTACGATCGCCAGATGAGAAGCGCTTCAACCTGCGCGTGCAGCGGAGCCCGCAACCCGAGAATTCCGGCCCCGCGATCGAGATGGCAGAGTGCGATTTCACCGAACAAGGCCGCGCGTCCGACGGTCAGCGAGGCGTCGCAACCAACCGTCCAGGCGCGGTCGCCCCGGAAACCGAACGGTGTGTTCGGATCGGAGACCGCCGAGTAGTCCGCCCGCCAACCTGAGACGCCGGCACGCAGTCCGGCGCTGGGTCCGACACGATTCCACTGGAGTCGTCCGCCATAAAGATCTTCCCGCACACTGCGCCGCCGTTGGATTTCGCTGGACGCCCGGTGAAGCCCGTCAATCCCGAAGCTGCCGGCCGTGCCCGTTTCCTCATCGATGGTAGCATCCAGTCGATTCCGGCTCGCGAAGGTCATGATGGAGAAATCACTCAGGCGGATTTCCGCGGCAGCGCCCCTGTAGAACAATCCTTCTGTCGCCGATGCGTAGGGTGCGAGCATGCGCGTGGTCCGCTTGCCGGCGGAGAGTGCGTCGGCGCCTTTTGACAAACCGAACGATTGCCAGAATACAAGGCCCTGTCCCGCAGCGACAGTGAAATCCCCCGCGACGGCGCGATCGAGTATGCCCAGCGATTCGAGACTGGCGTATCCGGCGACATGGTCCGCGAACTCAGCCTCGCCGGGATCGCGCTCCTGCGTGAGACCGATGCGCACGCGTCCAAACGCCTGCGCCTTGAGCCGCTGCTGTATGCGGGCGCGTCCGGGCGCCCAGGTACCGTCCAGAAAACCCCTGCGCGGCCGATCTTCCTGCTGCACGCGGGCGCGATACTCCAGCAGATCCTCGAGACGCTGTTCGCGCGCGCAATCCAGTGTGGCGCACGCTCTGACAAGGGCGTAGCGATCCTTATCCATTCCGGGCAGACACCGCAGAGCGTTCCAGCCTGCGACGCTGTCTGCATGCATCGCGCGGTGAATATCCAGCGCCAGCGTGGGCGTGACGAGAGGAAGTTCCTCTATTTCCTCAAGCCGCGCGGTGTGCAGACACAGCGGTTCGTCCGCGAAGCGCTCGAGCTGATCGAACAGCGGCGACACGTCCTCCTCGTCGCTTCGTTCCAGCAGACGTTCGTAGGCGCGTTCCATCGCGGGCGATCGCTGCTTCGATTGCTGCGAAGAGACGGTGCCGATCATGGTGTGAAGAAATACCAGCGCAAGCAGCGACGATTGCAACACCGTCCGCGAACATGTTGAATAAGACATGACAGTACTCCCTGACTGTGACGTGAATAAATGAAGTCAATTGAACCTGCGCCGTCGCATTGTCCCCGGGTTATTGGCGGTATCCCCAATCAATGGCCGAAAGGCCGTCCCATTCTCCGCCTCTGCGGATGAAACGAAGTTTGATACGGGTGCGAAGTACACGGCGTCGGAGGACAAGCACCCCGAGGCGACGTCTCGTGCTTATCGAATATGCCCCCTCGACAAATGCTTACGTCCCGCGATGGGGTATCGAACCAAAGACGTGTCCAAGCAGCGACGTGTCGTGTCAACGATGGATGTAGCGTGTGGTTCTCCCTGAACCTGTAAAAAAAAAAATCAGGAGACGATTGAATCCAGTGGGATTTCGTCGATGTCGACCTTGAGTCGATGCTGGAACCCGAGCGTGACGATCACTCCCAGGAGAACAGCGAACCAGAGCGTGGCGACCCTGATGATGAACGTGGATGCCACGGCGACGTTTTTGGTCACTCCCGCCAGTATACTCAGTCCGGTGAGGCTTCCCTCGGTGGTTCCCAGTCCACCCGGTAGCATGCTTAGCGCGCCGACGACAGTCGAGAATGCATAGATGAATGTCGCCTTGAGCAGTGTGGGCGGGGCGTCGAACACATGCAGAATGATCCAATAACCGAAGCACTCGAACGACCAGGCCATCACGCTGAGCACCACTGCATAGAACAATGGTTTCGGACGCAGCAGCACGTAAATGCTTTCGTAGGCATTGTGGCCATGCTGCGCAAACTTTTTAATCACCGGGAGACGTCCAAGGACGGTGATGAGCGCCAGAGAACCTCTGCGCCACGCCATCAGCAGCGTAAGCGCGAAAAAAAATACCGCGAAGCCGATGACTGCGGTGCGGCTGATATCGAACACATACGCGCCAACGATCAGCAGCAGGATAAGGCCGATGAAGTCCGTCAGGCGTTCGGCGATGACGATGGGTGCGGAGCGGCTGACGGGGGTGCCGTTTACTTGCTTGAGCAAATAGGATTTCAGCACCTCGCCCAGTTTGCCCGGCGTCACGGCCATGGTGAAGGCGGAGAAAAAGATGATCAGGTTCGCCATTCTTCCCGGATGCATGCGAAGCGTGCGTGTGTAGTAATCCCATTTCCAGTAGCGGAACCCATAGTTCAGCAACGTGCATGCGAGGATGACCGGCGCCCAGGCCCAGTTGAAATTCATGAAGGCCGCTATGAGCTTGTCGAAATCCGCCCAGATGGTGAGCACGATAAACACCACCGCGCCGAACGCGACGGAGATCAGCAGTTTTCCCCGCCAGCTACCACGGCTCATCCGCTGCTCCGGTTTTGATGAATTCCCTGTACGTGCAGTAAAAGTTCGACAACGGCAGACCCATGACGTTGTAAAAATCCCCCACGATACTCCGTACGAACACCGCACCGAAATCGTCCTGAATACCGTACGCGCCCGCCTTGTCCATCGGACTTCCCGAGCGAACGTAATCGAGGATCTCCGTCGTGCCGAGCTTCCGGAACCACACCTCGGTGCGCTCGAATTTCGTCACCACGCGCGAGCCGGGGACCTCCACGAGCGAGAAGCCTGTGTAGACATCATGCCGCTGGTCGCTGAGCCGGTGCAGAATCCGCACCGCGTCATCCTCCGACATCGGCTTGTTGATGATCTCGTCGTCATGCACCACGATGGTATCGGCTCCGATGACGATGGCGGCGGGAAGCTTGAAACCGACATCCCGCGCCTTGCGCTCCGCGAGAATGAGAACATGCTCCTCCGGCGTCACCAGCGTCGATATGGCCTCGTCCACACCGCTGGGGATGCAGTCGAATACCAGCCCGATCTGCCGCAACAGATGCTTCCTTCTTGGCGATGCCGATGCGAGGACGAGAAATGACGGTTGCACGAGGACCTGTAAAACCGATTCGTGAATTCGACACGAAACAACCAATATCGCACACAACCGCGTAAGGCGAAAGTCCCGGGAAAATGCCCGGAATTCATGTGGCCGCAAGCGACAATGCCACGGCGCGGGAATTATTTCCCACATCTCCCTCATTTCCCTCTTCCCGCTCATTCCCTCATTCGCGGTAATTTTCGTATCATTTATATCTGATTTGATCCAATCAATCGAACGAACGCATACAGGAGACCTCATGAACACGCAACGTCTGTACCTTATCATCGGATTAATTCTCGTCGCCGCCATCGTCGTTGTCATACTTTTGCCGGACGACGAGACAGCGCCGGAACAGGCCCCCGCAGCGCAGATGCCGCCAGGACATCCAGACGTCAAGGGGATGGAACAGGGCATGGGCGACGGACAGCCGGACGCGTCCAACGTACGCACCGATTTCATGTCGGAGTATAAAAGGCTCGGCGAGAAGGTCGGTGCCCAGCCTGCCTCCGATACCAGCGACGTACTCTCGTATGCCCGCATGTTGCTCGACGCGCATCAGGCCGCAAACGCTCTGCCTCTGCTCGAACGCTATCACAAGGCCGCGCCGAAAAACGTGTCGGTCATGCTCGATCTCGCCCTGGCGTACTACGATACGAAATCTGTGGACAAAGCGGAGCAAGTGACGAAAAAAGCTCTTGTCGTAGAGCCGAAGAACAGCACGGCGATGTACAATCTCGGCGCCATCTATGCCGCCACGGAGCGCAAGGCCGAAGCCAGGAAAATCTGGGCGAAACTCATCGCCGCGAGCCCGGAATCGAAGGATGCGTTGCGGGCAAAGGAAATGATGACGAAGCTTTGACAGCTACCACCAGGCCGTATGACCTTCTGCATATTCAGAACGGATCGCATCGGTGACGTGGTGCTCACGCTTCCGCTCGCGACGGCGATCAAGCGGTATGATCCCTCCGCGCGGGTGCTGTACTGTGTGCGGGACTACACGGCCGGGCTCGTGCGGCTTTGTCCCGATGTCGATGATGTGATCGGCATCCCTGATCGCGACGTGACGCTTCTTACGGGAGACTTCCCGAAGCGCTTGCGTGAACTCGCTATCGATGCTGCAATTTTCGCGTTCCCCCGTCCAGGTCTGGTCCTCGCCGCGGTTCGCGCGGGAATCCCTCAACGCGTCGGCACGGCATATCGCACGTACTCCCCGATGTTCACGCATCGCCGTAAGGAACATCGTCGCGGCGGCGGTGCGCATGAACGCGAGTACAATCTCGGTCTCCTTGGAACATTGGGTATAGGAATCGCACCTCCGCCCCTTCCCACACTTACCATCCCGAAACAACTGGACCAGAAAGCCCGTGTTCGGCTCGGTGAGGTTGGGATCGGCGGAGACGAGCCGTTCGTCGTTCTGCATCCTGGCAGCGGTGGCTCGGCAAAGGACTGGCCGCTTTCTTCGTTCGCGGAACTTGGCGCCGGATTGCTTCGAATGCAACCGGATCTGCGCGTGCTTATCACCGGCGGGATGCACGAACGTGAACTCGTTCTGCAGCTTCAGTCAGCAATCGGGATCGGAGCCGTTCTGCTTCCGGAGGCCATCCCGCTCCCGTCGCTTGCCGCGATTCTCAACAGGGCTGCGCTCGTCGTCGCCAATTCCACCGGACCGCTGCATATCGCGACCGCTGTTGGACGGCCGGTGATCGGTCTGTACCCGTTTCTGCGCGATTGTCATCCGAGGCGCTGGGGACCTCTGGGCGATGCGGACATCTTCACACCCACCCCACAGGACGGTTGCCCGCGCTGCGCAGCGGAACACTGCGACGAACACGACGATATGCGCCGTATCGACGTGCAGGACGTACTCAGGGCCGCGCTCAGGAGGCTGAATTCCTGACGAGGAGAAAACTACGTGCGGTCACCCGCAACTTCCTTGCGGATCTGACGAATACTCGCGACTATAGATGTTCTATTCCGTGCGGGGAACCCGCGATGCCGGAAGGGCATATAACGGGTACCATTTGGAGTTCGATCATGAAACGCATTCTCACATACAGTCTCCTTACAGCGCTTTACTCATCGCTGCTGTTCTCCTCACTGCTTGCTCAGAAAACAGGCAGTGGCTCCGCTGAGGCCGCCAAGTCCCCGGCATATCGGACAATAGACAACGAGGCCTTCGGCGTTGGTGAGGAATTGATTTTCGATGTGAATTACGGATTCGTCACAGCTGGACAGGCGCGGATGTCGGTTCCGTCCTACTCCTGGCAGAAGGGAAGGAAGTGCTACTATGTGCAGTTCCTCGTGAAATCCACCCCGTTCTTTGATGCGTTCTACTTTGTACGCGATCGTTACGAGTCGCATATCGATATTGAGGGGCTCTTCCCCTGGCGCTTCACCCAGCAGATCCGCGAAGGTAAATTTAAGCGCGATTTCAATGCGCGCTTCGATCACGACGCACAGAAAGCCTACACCACCGAGGGTGTGTTCCCGATACCACCGTTTACACAGGACATGTTGTCGGCATTTTATTACATGCGCACCTACGATTACAGCAAGCTCAAGTCCGGACAGAAAGTCACGCTCAAGAATTTCTATAAGGACAGCACGTATACACTGACCGTCGTGTACCACAGGCGCGAAACGATCGAGGTCGCCGCGGGCACCTTCAAAACAATCGTGCTCGAGCCCATCATGGAAGAAGGCGGACTCTTCAAAGCCTCCGGACGCATCCTTGTCTGGATGACGGACGACGAGCGAAAAATTCCCATCCAGGTTGACGCCGAAATTCCTATCGGATCCATCACCTCCGAATTGACCGAAGTGAAAGGGATCAAGGGACCGATACGGGCGAAGATCAAGTAAGATTTACGAATTACGATTGACGATTTACGATTTTTCCGGATCGAATACTCGCGAATATCGGTTACACGTTGCGTGAATCGTGAATCGTACCTCGTCAATCGTAAATCGTCCCGCCTTCGCTCTCACGTACCGACGATTGTGCCATTTATCTTTGATGCTTCGGCGGGCGTTCCGCAATCGTAAATCGTAAATCGTCAATCGTACCTCGTCAATCGTCAATCGTCCCGCCTTCGTTCTCACGTACCGACGATTGTGCCATTTACCTTTGATGCTTCGGCGGGCGTTCCGCAATCGTAAATCGTAAATCGTCAATCGTACCTCGTCAATCGTCAATCGTCCCGCCTTCGTTCTCACGTACCGACGATTGTGCCATTTACCTTTGATGCTTCGGCGGGCGTTCCGCAATCGTAAATCGTAAATCGTAAATCGTAAATCGTAAATCGTAAATCGTCAATCGTAAATCGTCAATCGTAAATCGTAAATCGTAAATCGTCAATCGTACCTCGTCAATCGTCAATCGTTTTTCTTCCCGGCCCATTGTTTGAAGTGCAAGGTGCCGGGGATTTTTGTACTTTAGGGAAGATTGCGGTCAACGCTCCTTCAATGCATCGATCGAGAGCAGCATGTTTCCCCAACTGGATTTTACGGATATTCGTACGCAGTCCGTCGCG
Organism: uncultured Chromatiales bacterium; assembly: GCA_964371045.1. Lineage (GTDB taxonomy): Bacteria > Bacteroidota > Ignavibacteria > SZUA-365 > SZUA-365 > JAOSJT01. The sequence goes on from CAYJMN010000020.1 coordinate 10,432, forward strand.
GAGCGACGCAGCAAGGTAACGCTGAAGGATTGCGCTACACCGTTCGATGGCCACGGCGGTTTCGCCGACTTCCTCGCATCACTGCCGGATATTCTCAAGGCTGCGGAATTGAAGGAATTTTCGGCCGGCATCGTAAGCGCGCGCCGCAACAAGGGGTGCTGCATCCTCCTCATGGGTGCCCACGTGATCAAGACCGGACTGGCGCCGATCGTCATCGATCTCATGGAGCGCGGCGTACTTACTCATGTGGCGATGAACAGCGCATGCGCGATTCACGACTCGGAATCCGCGCTGTTCGGCGTTACTTCCGAAGATGTCGCGGCGAATTTGCAGGATGGCAGTTTCGGCATGTGGAGGGAGACCGGGGAGTTCATCAACGGTTCGCTGAAGAAGGCGTATGCGTCTGAACGCTGCGGTTTTGGCGAAGCGCTGGGCGGCGCATTGATCGCGAACGATGCACCGCATCTGGATTTTTCCATCATGGCGGCAGGCGTGCGACTTGGCGTTCCCGTCAGTGTGCATGCGGCTATCGGAACAGACATCGTCCATCAGCAGCCCGGCATGGACGGCGCGATTACAGGCGAGATGAGTTTCCGCGACTTTCGCGTGCTCGCGCATTCGGTGGCGGGCCTTGATGAACACGGCGTGGTGATGAACGTCGGCTCCGCCGTTATTTTGCCTGAAGTTTTCTTGAAAGCACTCACTGTCGCACGCAACCTCGGACGTCCGGCACGCGGTTTCATGGCGGCGAATTTCGACATGATTCAGCATTACCGGCCGAATATGAACGTGGTCACCCGCCCCACGACCGGAGCGGGTCGCGGCTTCTCGTTCACCGGACATCACGAGCTGATGCTGCCTCTGCTCGCCGGGATGGTGCGGCTCGGGCTGGAAGAAGGCGACGATGATTGAGTCGGGAGGCCACTCGCCGCTCGGGCAGGAAACGTCCTCCCCCGGGCTTGATGACACGTCCGACGGCGCGCCGATCGGAGCGCTTTCCGGAGAAGGTCCGCGATCGCAGGGAAGCCGGGTGAGCGACTGGACAATCCACCCTGTGGGTTTCGCTTTCCTCGTACTCGGTGCATCATTCGCCGCTTATCAACTGCTCGGCGGAGTGATCACCTACCTGCTGTTCGGGCTGGATGTCGCTAAACATGTGCAGGGCATGCGCATCGCGACGATCCTATCGCAACTGATGTTTCTTGTGGGTCCGGCCGTGTTGCTGCTGTATTTTCAGCCATGGTCTTTCCGCAAGGTGTTTCGACTGTCGCCACCACGCGCCGTACCACTCATGGCTGTGCTTGTGTCGATTGTCGCGTTCCAGTTTTTCGGACCAGTGTATCTGGATAGTCAGCAGCACGTGCTTCGGCAGTACCTGCTTCCAGACGCGTTACTGCCGGTGCTTGATGCATTCGAGAAGATGGTAGGCAAAATGTACGAGTCCCTGCTCATCATGCGCTCACCTGGCGAGGCGCTGTTTGTGTTGTTCGTGGTAGGCATTACTCCCGCGGTGTGCGAGGAGATCTTGTTCCGCGGAACCGTGCTCTATTCCCTGGAGCGCGGTCTGCGCGTACGGTGGGCGTTGCTGCTCACAGGCGTCATGTTCGCCATGTTTCATCTTAATCCCGTCACTTTTGTCCCGCTGGCGCTGCTCGGAGCCTGGCTCGGCCTGATGGTCTGGCGCGGAAATTCCATTTGGTACGCGGTGGTCGGCCACGCTATGAACAACACCATCGCCGTCCTTGCGCTGTATGCATTGGACACCGAAAGTCTCGTTTCGACGCCCGCTCCGGGCGATATGCCCGACCTCGCCACGCTTGCGATCGGTGGTGTGGGTCTGGCGGTATTTCTTGCTTCCGTGCTGTTGTTCTGGGATAACACCAGACCGCAGACGGACAGCCCACATATTTAATCGCTGGAGAATCCCATGTCATACTGCCCGCAATGTTACACCGAATATCAGACTGGCGTCACCGACTGCGCCGATTGCAACGTCCCGCTCATCGATGGATCGCCGCGATTTTGTCCGAACTGCGAAGAATTCGTCACGGATGCGGATACCTTCTGCAACAACTGCGGATTGCTGCAGCCGGTACTCCCTGGTGACGAAGCGCCGGACTGCGAAAATCACCCGGACGTTCCGGCCATCGGCGGTTGCGTCATTTGCGGCAAGCCCGTGTGCGAAGAATGCGCGAGCACGCAGAACGATCGTCTGTTCTGCGAGCAGGACGAGCATCTCAATGTCCACTCCGGCTTCGTTGTCGCATACACCACCTCCACCGACTACGAAGCGGAGATGATCAAGGCCAATCTCGAAGGGGCCGGGATACACGCGCTGGTGTTCAATCAGCACGACCACGTGTATTTCACTACAATGGGCATGCTGGCTCTGGTCAACGTGATGGTCCCTGCCTCGCAGCTTGAAGCGGCTACGGAGATCATCGGCGCATTGGTCAATGAGCCGTTTACCGACGCGGAGGTCGGAGAGGAAGCGGAAGGCGAAGACGAACCGGAGGGTGACGCTGGAGAGCCTGCGTGAGCAATACGGGCACGCGTGTCGTCGTAGCGCTGATCGCCATACCCGCCATCCTCGCTCTCGCCTGGATCGGCGGATATGCCTGGTTTCTGTTCATCGCCGCAGTGCAGATCGCCGCACTAGTCGAATATGCGGATCTGATGCGCAACAAAGGAGCGTCACCGCAGACCGGCGTGATGCTCGCCGCCTCGCTGTTGCTGCTACTGGTGTTTTTACACGAGCGGCTGGAACATGATATCGCGACGCTGACCGGCGGTACGGCGTGGCCTCTGCAGTGGCAATCGCTGCTCTGGATACTGCTGCTGTTCATGGTCGCGGCCTTGCTGGCGGAACTGTTTCGCGGCAAAGCTTCACCGCTTCTGAATCTCTCCGCCACCGTGTTCGGCGTGTTGTACATCGGATTGTTCCTTGCCTGCACGCTGGGCATCCGTGAAATATTCTCGGTGATCGAGTTCCCGGTTGGCCGCGTGTTCGGCACGGCGGATCTCGACGCCGGGCAGGCGTCGCGGTTGTGGAACTGGGGCGGGTGGACAGCGATCTCGCTTCTGGCATCGATTTGGATGTGCGACACCGCCGCCTATTTCGGTGGGCGGTCCATGGGCAGGCATAAACTGTTTCCCCGGGTCAGTCCCAATAAAACCTGGGAAGGCGCGATCTGGGGCGCCGCTGCCGCCGTGGGCGTCATGGTCGCCGCGCAAGCGCTGGTGCTCGACTACCTGACGATAACCGATGCGATTGTTCTCGGCGCATTCGTGGGGGTGCTCGGCCAGCTTGGCGATCTCGTGGAATCCATGCTGAAACGCGATGCCGGCGTGAAGGATTCCTCGGCCCTGCTACCCGGTCATGGCGGGGTCTTCGACCGTTTCGACAGCATGATATTTGTTTCACCCGCTGTCTTTCTCTACCTTGATTTCATTGTGTTCGCCTGAAGGGGCGTAGTCGACAGGAAGCACAGAAGCGATCAGTATGAAAACCACAAAATACATTTTTATCACTGGAGGCGTCGTCTCGTCCCTGGGCAAGGGTATCGCGGCGTCGTCGCTCGGTATGTTGCTGCAGTCACGCGGACTGAACGTCACGATTCAAAAATTCGATCCGTACATCAACGTCGATCCCGGGACGATGAGCCCGTATCAGCATGGTGAAGTTTACGTCACCGAAGACGGAGCGGAAACGGATCTCGATCTCGGACATTACGAGCGTTTTTTGAGCCGCGACATGAAGCGCGACAACAACACGACAACGGGTCAGATCTACAACCACGTCATTCAGAAGGAGCGGCGCGGCGACTATCTCGGCGCCACCGTGCAGGTCATTCCGCACATCACCGACGAGATCAAAAGGCGTTACGCGCAGCTGGCGAAAGGCGACGAGTTCGACGTGATCATCACCGAAATCGGAGGCACAGTAGGCGATATTGAAAGCCTTCCTTTTCTGGAAGCGATGCGTCAGTTCGTCATGGCCGTCGGCAGAAAGAACGCCATCATCGTGCATTTGACCCTGGTGCCGTTCATCCCCTCGGCCGGAGAATTGAAAACGAAACCCACCCAGCACTCGGTAAAGATGCTGCTGGAGCTGGGAATTCAGCCGAATATCCTCCTGTGCCGGGCCGATCGTCCGTTACCCCGCTCCATCCGCGAGAAAATCGGACTGTTCTGCAATGTCGAACCCGATCTCGTGATTGAAGCGCGCGACGTCGATACCATTTACGAAGTGCCTATAGAATACAAAAAGGAACGCTTCGACGAGCAGGTGATTCATCTTCTGCGTTTACGTACGCAGGAGCCGGATCTGGAGCGCTGGATCAAGATCCTCAAGCGCATCAAGGAACCTAAATACTCGCTCGATATCGGGCTCTGCGGAAAGTATGCGGAGTATCACGACGCATACAAAAGCATCATCGAGGCGTTTGTGCATGGCGGCGCCGAAAACAACGCACGGGTAAATCTGGTGTGGATTCATTCCGAAGACATCGAGAAACATGGGGCCGCGAGGTATCTGAAGGATCTCGACGGACTGCTGGTTGCTCCGGGCTTCGGCGAGCGGGGAATCGAAGGCAAGATCAAGGCTGTACAGTATGTGCGTGAGCAGAAAATACCTTTCTTCGGCATCTGTCTCGGTTTGCAGTGCGCGGTTATTGAGTTCGCGCGCAACGTTTGCGGTATCGCCGACGCCAACAGCAGCGAATTCGGCGAAACGAAGTCGAACGTGATCGACCTGATGCTTGAGCAGAAAAGCATACAGACCATGGGCGGCACCATGCGTCTCGGCGGTTTTCCCTGCCAGGTCAAGCGCGGGACGCGGGCGTACGAAGCCTATGGCAAGAGACTCATCAGCGAGAGGCATCGCCACCGGTACGAAGTGAACAACGAGTACCGCGCGGTTCTCGAGAAACATGGCATGGTGTTCAGCGGTATGTCGCCCGACGAATCCCTTATGGAAATGATCGAGCTGCCCGACCATCCATGGTTCCTCGGATCGCAGTTCCACCCGGAATTGAAATCCCGGGTCGTCGATCCGCATCCGCTGTTTAAATTTTTTGTGAAAGCGGCTCTTCAATACAAACTGGCGCGTCTGGGCGCGTCGCTGCCGTCCGAGGAGCCGGAGCTTCTGCCCGACGCCGCTGTCGTCGCGCACTGATTCGTCAGCGATCAAAATTCAGGAGGAGTGTTCCATGCGTTTTCTTGCTGCCCTTTTCCTTGCGTGCTGCGCTCTAACGAGCGCAAACGCTCAGGTCGACACGCTGCATTATGACGGTCTGACAAACATCTACGACGGGAAGCTGTTGGCGGTGACGCGTTTTCCCGGCGAAGTGGACGTTATTTTCAACACACGGTTCTCCCCGGCTGAGAAATGCACACTGACCACGGTACTCATCGGTTTCAGTGTCGTCAAGTTCCAGGCGTTGACGGGCCAGGATACGCTTGTGGTCGTGGTGTATGAAAATGGCGACGTGCCTCCGGCGCTTGTCAGCGTGGTGAAGACCTACAAAGTCAATCTTGGCGACGCGGGTTTCCCCAGTCCCAATATCCGTTTCAACGATCCTCTGGAATCCGGTGCGCGCGACGTGCTCGCGGTCAAACTCAATCCTCCCATCATCTTTTCGCCCAAGCGCGATTTCATCGTCGGAGTGAAGCTGGAGGCGAAGCAGAAGCTTGCGGTGGGGCAGGGGACCTGGAATGGCTTCACGATCCTGATCAATCCCAACATTCCGGACTACGACCGCTATCGCCGCTATCTTGTGGCTCCGAACGCGCAACAGTCACGCAACGATTTCGCGACGGAAGCGGCATTCGTGGGCATTTTCATGCGCGCTGTGGTGGGATATAACCCCAATCTTCCCAATGTGGATCTGACGGACGTCGAGATCGCCCCCGTACCCGCCTCGCTGGTATTGCGGCAAAATTATCCGAATCCTTTCAATCCGACCACGACAATCGCCTACGAACTCCCATCCCGTGCGCACGTCATCCTCACGGTCCACGATGCTCTTGGCCGTACCGTCGCCACACTGGCGGACGGCATGATGGATGCGGGCGAACAACGTGCCGTATTCGACGCCAGCGCGCTGCCCGGCGGAATGTACATTGTTCGTCTCACAGCGGAGGGTCGGATGCTGACGAGGAATATGCTTCTCCTGAAATGAGGCTCTCGGAAGCGCAGATCCAGCAGGTTCGTACAGCCGCTGACATCGTCGACGTTGTCAGCGGCTTCGTTCGTTTACGTAAAACAGGGAGAAATTTCACCGGACTTTGTCCTTTTCATAAGGAAAAAACGCCGTCCTTCAACGTTAATCCCGAGCGCGAGATTTTCAAATGTTTCGGCTGCGGGAAGGGGGGGGACGTCATCAGTTTCATCATGGAGATGGAGCGCGTCTCCTTCATGGATGCCGTCGAGGAGCTTGCCGAGCGCTACGGCATTGCCCTTCAAAAAGAGGACGACGCGAAGCCCGAGCGGCGGGAAGACATCGAAGCCCTGTACGCCGCCACAAAAATCGCCGCGCGCTTTTTCTACGATACGCTGCGGAGCGACGCAGGGACCGTCGGTCTCGAATATTTCAAGAAAAGACGCTGGACCGACGAAACCATGAAGACCTTCGGTCTGGGCTACGCGCCCGCCGGGTGGAGCAACTTCCTCGACCATGCCCGCACGCAGGGCATCGACGAGAACATCCTCGACCTCGCCGGACTCATCAAGCTGCGCGAAGGCGGCGGCGGATACGACCGCTTTCGCAACCGTGTGATCTTTCCTATCATTCACGTCACGCGCAAAGTACTCGGCTTCGGAGCACGCGCACTCTCTCCCGATGACGAACCGAAGTATCTGAATTCTCCCGAATCCGCCATCTACAATAAAAGCCGTGTGCTGTACGGGTTGGCGCAGGCCTCGACGGCAATCAGGGAGCAGGAGTCCGTGATCGTTGTGGAAGGCTATGCCGACGTGCTGTCGCTGCATCAGGAGGGAATACGCAACGTCGTTTCAACCAGCGGCACTGCGATGACCCCGGACCAGGTACACGCCATCAGCCGCTACACGCGCAACATCTTCTTCCTCTACGACGCCGACTCCGCCGGTCTCCGCGCCATGTTGCGCGGTATCGACATCATCCTGGCGGAGGATTGTGACGCGCGCATCGTCGAACTCGCGGCCGGCGAAGATCCGGACTCATTTGTCATGAAATACGGCGCCGAGGCCGTGCGGGAGCGTCTCGGGCAGGCAGTGAGTTTTGTGGATTTCGTCACTGCGCAGCTGAAGGCCGAAGGCAAGCTCGGCACGCCTGAAGGACAGACGCAGGCTGTGCATCGGATCGTCGGCATGCTCGCGAAAATGGATGACGCATTGCGCCGCGAGTTTTACGTGCATCACATCGCTCAGACCTACGGCATTTACGAGAATCTGTTGTATTCGGAGCTGGCGAAGGTGATGAAGGGTGCGAAGCGCAGGCCGCGCGCAGTGGAGGTGGAGCAGCAGAGTGTTCAACCGCCGGTTGGAGAAATAGGGGATGAACCTATCCCGAAAGAGGAGCGCGCCTTTTGTTCGCATCTTCTGCAGGCGCCACCCGAGGCGCAGAGTGAAGCGCTCCATTCAGTTCGCATCGGTCATTTCAGGAACAGTCGGCTCCGCGCCGTGCTGCATCTGCTTTTCGAACAGGAAGAGCACGACGGCAAAGTGGACAGCAACGCGCTCTGGAATTACGTGCAGGACGATCCCGGCATGCACACCCTGCTAGCGGATTTGCTGATGCCGAAGGACGAGCCTCGCAGTGATTGGAAGGAGCGGCAGACCGTGTACGCCGTGGATCAACAGCGCGTGCTCTGCGACGACTACAAATCCATCATCCGTCTTCGCCTCGAGGAACAGCGCCGCTCTCTCAGCGATTCACTGCGTTCCACGTCGGATACCGACATGCAGATCGGGATCACCCGCTCTATCGGTGAGTTGGACAAGCTGTTGTTCAGTTTGCACACGATCACCGAAATTTCAGAGTTGCCCGATATCGACGGTGGAGATGAGATGGGCGCCGAGGCGGAAACGAGTTTCGGGTTCTGATGAGACGCAGGGAGAGAAGAAATCAACGCAGAGGCGCAGAGACGGAGGGGGCTTATCAATTTCAAGATACCATTCGGGATGAGCCCTCTACATTTCTCTCTGTGCCCTCTGCGACCTCGGCGATCTCCGCGATAAAAGGAGATCCGCACAATCTGGCCCTCCGCGATCTCCGCGATAAATGGAGATCCGCACAATCTGGCCACCAGCAACGAACGCAAGTCCGCGTTGATTTTTTTCGTCGAGGGTACAGACCCGCACCCTGTCTCTTGATACGGATATATTCCTCCTGATTAATCCTTCCAAATTCATGGTTTCCTAGACCGGCTTTCGCGCACCGTGCTGGTGATTCCTCGCGTGAATGACCGGATCCACGTTATCGATATCCAAGGGAAAAGAGTTTTCGAATTAATTCCACCGAAGAAGAAACACACAGGACTTGCACTACGAGATTACACAGAAGTCGCCGATTGCATGGCAAGGCTGTATTTCAGAATACTAAAATATATAAAAATCGTATCGTGCGAATGCGGTGCATGCGCTTGACATTCAAGTGCTTTATGAGTATCATCGACCCGTGTGCGTGGTTGGAATGCCCTGCCACTCGAGCGACCACGACAGATGGGTAGGTTCTTTCCTCGGAATTGACGAACATTCATGAAGCGTTTAGCTTTTATTCACAGCACCTTCCAACGGCATCATCGGTGGTTTGTTTTGACGGCTTTCGTCGTCTCCGCATCTAACGAACGCAGCTGATTTTTCCAACCACCAGCTGTGGCAGTGATAATTCCGCATACCCAGATTGGAGCCACGGAACATGAGATTGCCGGCGTTTATGCAGCGTCTGGATTTCAAACTGATCATGGGAGTGATGCTCTCACTCATGGTCGTGGGTCTACCGTTCTTCTACTATTTCTATGATTTCCACAAACAGCAACTCATCACTGGTCTGCGGACATCCACGACGAACCTCAGCAAAATTGTCGTGAGCACACTGCAAACAGCAATGCTGATGGAGGAACCACATACGCTGAACGATGAGATTATTCGGCTCTCCAACGAGGCTACGGTGGAACGGATCATGATACTCAATAAGAAAGGCGAGTTGAGAGCGTCCTCCGATCCTTCGATGATTGGACAGGTGTTTGATTATCGTACCGATCCGCTCTGCATAGTCTGCCACCAGTACTCGCCTGTGGCAAGAAAAAACACCACGATCGTGATGGATAGTAACGGTGTCGAAGTCTTCCGGAACATGAATCTCATCTACAATCAGCCGCGTTGCTACGGATGTCACGACATGGGAGATCGTATCAATGGTATCCTCGTCATGGATCTTTCCATGAAGGAGGTGCAAGCGCAGTTGAACTCCAGCAGCAAGAAACTGTTCGGAATGGCGATCATCATGATGCTGGTCACAAGTGTGGTGCTGGGCCTGCTTGTGCACAGACTCATCTTGATGAGGATCAACCGCTTTACCGACATCACAAAGCAACTCCGGGCCGGCAATCTCGACGAAGTGATACGTTTCCGCGAGAAAGATGAAATCAGCAACCTTGCCGACAGCTTCAACGCTATGACCGGAAGCCTGAAACAGACTCTGCGTGAAGTCGAACACAACAAAGAATATCTTGAGCACGTCCTTAACGGAATCGATGATGAAATCGTGGTGGTGGATCGTGACTTTAAAATTGTTACCGCAAATGAGGCGTACATTCGTAATGCGTCCGAACACAAGGAACAGATCATAGGGCGGTCGTGTATGTCCATCGCCCATCATGCGGATACAGTGTGTGCATTCGATACGCACGAGAGGTGCCCGGCCGGCGCTACGTTTGAACAGGGGACACTACAGAAAACCACGCAGACGTATGTCGACATGTCGGGGAAAGAACGATGTGTAGAACTCTACTGCTCTCCGTTGCGGGATGAATCCGGAACCGTGTTTCAGGTGATCGAGCTGCGAAGAGATATCACAGAACGAAAGTTGGTGGAGGAGCAGCTTATCCACACGGAAAAACTGACCTCTGTCGGCCGACTCGCAGCCGGTGTCGCACACGAGATCAACAATCCGCTCGATGGAATCATGAATTGCATCTCCATTATTCAGAAGAATCCCGACAATACAGAAAAGGTCGCGACAATGCTGGGGCTGATCTCGGAAGGTATTGAGCGAATCAGTCTCATTGTGCGGAGGCTGTTGATCTTCTCCACGCATCGCAGGTTCAAGCTGGAGATGACCGATGTCAACAAGGCGATAGAGCAATCTCTTTTGCTTATCAATCACAAGATCGAAGCGCAAGGAATTGCTCTCCGTCTCGCTCTGTCCGACAGGCTTCCTCTCGTGCCGTCCGATCCGTACAACCTCTCGCAGGTGTTCACAAACGTGCTCATCAATGCGACCGATGCCCTTGACGGCCGCTTGGAGGGACGCCTCACGATCAAGACCGAAATGCATCATGAGGATGCCTCCGATTTCGCTTGCGTTCGGATTACCGACAACGGTAACGGGATTGCGAATGAGAATGTGGAAAAAATATTCAATCCCTTTTTCACGACAAAGGAGATTGAGAAGGGAACAGGGCTCGGGCTTTCGATCAGCAAAAAGATCATCGAAGAGCACGGGGGACGGATTACCGTCGCCAGCGAGCTGAGGGTGGGAACGACAGTTAGCATTTTTCTCCCTTGCGGAGCAGAACCGGCTCGCATTGCGGAAGACCCGGAGCGGCAATCATAACAGGCCGTCTAACAGGTAAGACTGCGCAACACAGTTTCGCGCACAGACTATTTCAAACAGAGAGACGCCGGAAACCGTTACCGCCAAGTCACGATAACAAATGAGGTGCTGATTGAATCCGAGAATACTGGTCATAGACGACGAAAAACTGAAACGCATTACACTCAAGACGCAACTTGAGGATGATGGGTATGATGTGGAAATCGGAGAAAATGCTAGTGTAGGGCTCGATTTTCTAAAGCGTGGACACTTCGATGTTGTTATCACGGATATGCGCATGCCTTCGATTGACGGACTGACCTTCATGAAGGAGATAAAAAAACGAACCCCGGAAACAGAGGTGATCATGATGACCGCATACGGTACGATAGACAATGCCGTTGAGGCCATGAAGGAGGGAGCCTATGACTACCTCACCAAACCCTTCTCATATGACGAACTCTCCATCAAACTCAGACGCTTGTTCGCGCATCGCATAGATCGAATACGTAGAGAAGAATTGGAGAATGATATGCAGTCCCGGTACCGGTATCAGAACATAATCGGTCGATCGAGGGTGATGCAGATGTTATTCGAAAAAGCGGACGCCGTCGCGGACAGCGATACCACGATTCTTATCGAGGGTGAGACGGGTACCGGTAAAGAATTGATGGCGCATGCATTGCACTACAACAGCCGGAGGAAACTGGGACCGTTCATCAAACTCAGCTGCGCGATCCTGCACCGCGACATTCTCGAAAGCGAACTCTTCGGACATGTGAAAGGAGCGTTTACAGGTGCGTTGACCCATAAACGCGGGCGTTTCGAACTTGCCGATACAGGATCGATTTTTCTCGATGACGTGGATGATATCCCCATTGATTTGCAAGTAAAGTTGCTGAGGGTCATACAGGAACGATCCTTCGAGCGGGTCGGGGGTGAGCAGTCACTGGAGGTGAACGTACGCGTTATCTGCGCAACGAAAAAGGATCTGAAGCAGATGGTGGCTGAGGGGAAATTCCGGGAAGACCTTTATTATCGGGTGGATGTAGTAAAGCTAAAACTGCCGCCTCTGCGTGACCGCCGCGATGATATACCAATTCTGACGCGGCATTTCCTGGAAAAATTCTCTAAAGAAAAGCAGAAAAAAGTCGCCTCATTTGACGCCGAAACGCTGCGCATTCTTGAGACTCACACGTGGTCCGGCAATGTCCGGGAGCTTGAAAACGTCGTGGAACATGCAGTCACCATGTGCGGCACCCGTGTGATCATGGTCGGAGATCTTCCCGATTACCTTCGCGAATCGCGCGAACAGGGTGTCTACACGCCATTTGATCCGGATACGCAAAAGACAGTGCGTCTTTACGAGGTGCTCGCGGAGACGGAAGCACATCTGATCAATTGGGCGCTTCGTAAAGCGAAAGGGAATCAGGTGAGGGCCGCTGAAATCCTCGGGATTCCACGCACATCACTGCGAGACAAGCTCAACCGGCTTCAATCACCAGGCGATACCTGGAAACGCTGACGGGATTCCCGATCCCGCTGACGTTCATCCGTCACTCGAAAAAACATCCATCCCTTGTCGCTTTCGGCGATTCCCCACTGTATAGCAATTGAAGTTGACGGCCTACCGACAGTGGAGCCCAACCGAAAAACATTGCATTTTAAAACGCTTCCTCTTCTTATCTCAATTCGCGCAGTTTTACGAAATGGCACGAAAATTGATACATTTTGGGATTGCCAAGCGAAATTTTCGTTTACACATTTTGACCATTTAATTCATCACAATCTCCCTCACGCGTACGCGATCGCTGAACAATTGCACCCAGCAGCGTGGCTTGATTACGCCTGTCGAGGGACTGAATCGAATTTCTTTTGTCCACTTGGCACCAGCATGACGGAATGAAACAACTCGTCGTCAATTCGATCATCGCTTTGCTTCTCCTCATTGGAACTACCGGTTTGGTGGGAGGCATTTGCATGGCGGACGCGCGACCGCATGCCCGTGATCACGATTTTCTTACCGATGATGTCGGTTTCGAATTTGTGGATTATCAGATGCGACTGAATCAGCGCGCTCGTCCCTCAATTCCGAACATTGGTGTGACCCAAGAGCGCTACGATGAAGCGGTCGGAACAGGCGAAGAGGAGACGCTACTGCGTGTTATCCGACATGTCAACCTCCGTGGTGCGGAATACCACCGATACAGAAGCCCCGAAGCGGGAGACGTCACATGAGGACCCAGCTCCTTAACCATCGTCACGGTCGGCGCTTCGTCGACGTGAGCTCCGAGCGAGGAGAAGGTCGATACCTGCGGCTGCCGAACATGCTCCTGCCGGTGTTCATCATTGACGACTGCGGATTTGTTCAGCTTAACGGCGATCAACTGCGTGATCCACAAGAATTCCACGAAGACCGTCAGAGCCTGAAATCGATGCTATTCACCAGTTGGCTACAAAGCGAATACTGCCACGAGTGGCTCGCGGATTTCACGCCCTCGATGTTATCATGAACGTCTTGTCGACAGCACATATAAAACAACAGGAAAGGATATCTATCGAAAATAAACCACTACAAATTCTTGAAGTCGTAATGAACAGCTGATCAGGATACGTTACGCGAATTTCCCGCGCTTCACTCCGATGGCTTGGTGGCTTTCACAGGGGTCACAGACTGAAATCAAATCGGAATGACTAGTCGGTTATGATCGGAATCACTGATCGAATCGATCAGAACACACAACCAATCGAATAAATCCACTATAAGGTCTTATCATGAAAATAGGTCTACAACCATCAAAAACGATCATCTACATCGCATGTGTAGGCATCGCAATTGTTTTGACCGCCGCCGGAGTACTATTGACGGGTGGAGTTGACTATACAACACCTGCTCCCGGACATTTTGTTTCTCCATTGGCGCAAAATATCAATTGGGGACCCACCAAAAACATCCGGACGTTTTTTCCGGCTGAAGCAAACCTTCAATGGCTTGGCGGCGTGTCCGGATACACCGATTCCGTTGGGGGGGCGGGTACAACGGCAATCCATCTTGGTGCTTCTTTCGTACAGAATGGAACGATGAAATGCCAGGATTGTCACGAAGCCAATCTTAATGCCGGGACGTTCGCTAATAATCTCGTTAACAGCCCAAAGGGCATCAGTGGAAAAAACCCCTACAAGGATTTGGAAATCCAGGCGGCTTTTGACAGCAATTACTTATACGTAAAGGTGGCATGGCAAACGCAAAATCCACGTCCCGGAATCTCGCACCAATCCTTTCAGTTGCGCGGAGGTACCTGGTTCAATGACGCGAAATATAAAACCTCTGAAAAGAATCAAATAAGTCAATTGGGTGCGAACGAGTTCTGGAGCCTGGAGGACCGACTGGGTATACAATTAGCACCTAAAAACCTAGGCGACAACATAAAAGCATTCGGAAATGAAGGAATGTCTTTTACTCAGGGGGGATGTTTTATCGCTTGCCACAGCAGCATGCGGGAAATGACCAACGAGCCCACCAGCGCGCAGGTGCAAGCCGATCCATGGCTGGGTCCAAGCGGATTGAATGTAACCGACGTGCGCCACTACTTGCTGCATACGCGTGCAGTGAACACGTTTGCTGATGCGACTGCTAACGGCAACTGGCAAACCATAACAAGCGGGTACAATAAAACGCAGCAATCGGCGGATATGAACGACGGAAAGTTCATTGACCTGATCCAATACCGGGCAGCTCGTTCCGCCGCTATGTATGGCGCCAGTAACGATGCGATACTTGAATACCGCCACAGCGGTACGGCAAATACGAATCAGGGTGATAACTTCTGGTTCGATCAGAATCCTAACACTGCTCAGCCAGCCAATGTGAATGAACTTTGGTACGATGGGTCCGATCATCAGTGGAAGGATGCTGCGAACAGTATAATCAATGTGTCCGGTTATCGCTGGATGTATGACTCACTCATTACCGGTTTTTGGGCACTGCCGGCCAGTGCCGTAAATGCCACTACGCGCGAATATGAGTATGACTGGACGCTCAAGTTCCCGTTGATTGCGCGGGGACCCGACCGCAATGCAGTTCCATTTAATGCCGCCAAGGTTCAGGAAAATGAGCGGCTTCCGCGTCCCGTGCTGCGTGCGGGGACCGGGATTCGCGGAGCGGTCAATGCGTTCAGCCAGTGGGATTCCACGAGCAATAAATGGACCGTTACGATAAGAAGGCCGCTGAATAAAACAGGAAAGTGCGACCATGGCAATTTCGGTACGTATTGCAGCGACCACGATATCCGGTTGGCGGACCTTCAAAGCGGCGGGCAGGGAATCACCATCGGCTTCGCCATATTCGATGATCAAGAAGAAGTCCGCTATCATCATGTCTCCTTCGCCTATCATTTGGGCTCAGGTTCGGGTGCCGATATCGTTGCCTTTGACAATACTCTGACAGGTATCAAGTGGGCGAAAGAACGAAAAACACCTTTCTTGGAGCAAAATTATCCAAATCCCTTTAGCAGGGAAACCCAAATCATGTTTACTTTACCCGAAGGGGAAAATGTAAAACTTGAAATATACGATATGCATGGGCATGCTGTAAAAACGCTGGTAAGAGAATACAGGACAGCTGGCACTCATATTGTAAAATGGGATGCGCGGAATCTCAGTAAAGGCATGTATTTTTACCAGATTCAGACTGGTGATTTTAAACAGACAAAAGTGGCGTTGGTGATTAAATAAGAGCAAGAAAAATCCGTAACGTCGCATGGAAAGCACACCCCGGTAATTGTAAATTATCGGGGTGTGCTGCTGATGGAGGGAGATTCACCAAATACTGATAGCATCTTGAAGGAGATGGAGGGATTGGAATTGTATTTCAAGGATGCGAATCCTTCTTGTTACTCGCAAAGCTAATATGTCGCAGTCGACGCTTCATATATGGACATGACGCGCAGATCTTTGATACTACTGAGCGATTTCTGCTTCTGTAACGGAGCGGGTACGAGCAAATCGCGTTTCATTTGCAGCCTGTTGATCTAATGCTGATTCCGTCGTGAATTATTTTCAAAATGCGTGAATTGGTATACACCTCACCCCAATGCCTCAATGTCACCAAGGCCTTCCAGTGACGGATGATGCTTCGCACCGACGAGTTAACTATTCTCAGCATAAAAAATGCGAAATGAAGCATGCTTTTCAAAACTGCGGCCAGCTGTTTCGGTGTTCCGATACAGAAGAGATGGCGCATCCCGAGAGGCGAATTATACCCGCGTTTGCCATTATCGCATGGGTTCAGATATACATCGCCTCAATAAATTCAAAGATGTCGGCGCCTGGTTAAAGAATCTCACGATAGTGATTGTGCTACTATCTTTTCAACATCCAAAAGCGGGTCTTATCCCCACTGGCACGTAAAGCGCCGTTATTGTGATATATCCACGCGATCTTTTCAACCCCGTAAAAGCAATTTGAGTTGGGAAGACGAAATTCTCGGGAAGCATCACTTGACAGGATCCGAAGCACTCTTACGGCTTCAATCATAGGACGATTCGGAAAAAAGCTGACGGGATTGCATAGTCCGCTGACGTACCTCCGTCACATCAAACATCATGCTTTGCTTGCCGCTTCAGGCGATTCTTTGCTTGCGTAGCAGTTGAAACTGACTATCCACCGTCAGCGGAGCGCAGTCGGAAACACCATATTCTCGAGTGATGCCCCTTCTCATCGCAATCTGGACCGTTTTACGAAATGGCACGATACTTGAGCCATATTGTAACAGCAAACGAATAAATAGCATACAGCCTTTTAAACAATTTCTATCATCCCGAACTCCCTCGCATGAG
Organism: uncultured Chromatiales bacterium; assembly: GCA_964371045.1. Lineage (GTDB taxonomy): Bacteria > Bacteroidota > Ignavibacteria > SZUA-365 > SZUA-365 > JAOSJT01. The sequence goes on from CAYJMN010000020.1 coordinate 27,068, forward strand.
CGAGATAGTTGAACAATGGTGTCCGCAGTGTGTCCGCACTACGCCTTCCGAGGCCTTGGATCGAGCTTCTGTTGTCACAAATGCGCTGGCAAGAATAGATGAAAAAACTCGTCGTCATATCGATCATCGCTGTGCTAACGGTTATAGCAATTAGCGGTCTGGTGCGAGGCATTGGTGCCGCGGTCGTGCAACCCCTTGCCTACAATCACAAAATCCATGTTGAAGAAGCTGGTTTCGATTGTGTGGATTGTCACCAACGTGTGAATGAACAGGCTCGGGCTTCAATTCCGAACATCGAAGTGTGCAGAGAGTGCCACGAGGAAGCCGTCGGAGAAAGCGAAGCTGAAAAAGTGTTGGTCGAATTCATTTCGGAAGACAAGAAAATACCATGGATCCAGATTCATGTCGTGCCTGAGTACGCATATTTCTCTCACAGGCGACACGTTACCCTGGGAAAGATCGAATGTAGCAAATGCCATGGAGAGGTCGCGGCGCTCACCGTGCCATTTACCCATGCGTATGTGGACATGTCCATGGAATGGTGCGTCGAATGCCATCGCGAGCGGAACGTCTCGGTTGATTGCGCTGCCTGCCACAGGTAACAACTTTTCCACCGCGATTATCACCAATGGTTCTGGTACCTGATCAAAGGCATCCACCGAGCGCTTATTATACAATAAGAGGAACAGCTGCATGGAAGTGTCTCGAAGAGATTTTTTAAGAATGATGGGGATTTCAGGCACGGGGATTGCGCTTGCGGGAATGGGCTGCGACTCGGTCTGGTCTGTGCCGGATTCAATGTATTCTAAGTTGGGCGGAGCGCCGCGCATCGAAACATGGAAAACCAGCGTTTGTTCTCTATGCCCGGGTGGCTGCGGTATCCGTGTGCGGCTTATTGACGGAATACCGGTGCGTATCACAGGCAATCCGTTACACCCGGTCAATCAAGGCGGGATCTGCCCTCTAGGAGAGGCAGGTATCGAGTCCTTGTTCAATCCCGACAGGTTGAAAAATCCGGTCAAGCGCATTGGAGAACGAGGAAAAGGACGCTGGGAAGAGATTTCGTGGGAGGAGGCTTTGTCAACACTGACATCACAACTGCAGGAGCTGCGCCGCAAGAAGAGAACACACGAGCTTGTCTTTTGGACAGGCGAGGACAACAGTCTCCAGTCGGATATGATAAGGAGATTCATGCTGGCGTTCGGTTCACCTTACATTTATTTCCTGAATCATGCTGCCGATCAACACCTGTTGACTTCGCTTACGCAAGGGCACAAGCGTCATATCGGGTATCATCTCGATAGCCTCGACGTTCTCCTGAATTTCGGCGGAGATATGCTTGATTCAGGACCATCGCCGGTGCACTTCAATCAGGTCTATGCGCGCTTGCGTAACCGCGAAGGCGGTAATAATGCGCATATCGTCCATATCGATTCGCGTCTGTCGCGCACTGCGGGGAATTCAAGCGAGTGGCTTCCCATCAATCCAGGGACTATGGCTGCGCTCGCACTCGGCATCGCACACGTCATGATCACGGACAAACATTTTGACGCCACGTTCATTGCATCGCACACTTTTGGATTCGAGGATTGGATTGATCAGTCCGGGCGTCTGCATTCCGGATTCAAAGCGATGGTGAAAAAGGAATACACGCCTGAAATAACATCCCGGATCACAGGGATCACAGCGGTGAGAATTGTCGAATTGGCGCGTGAATTCGGCGCTGCCGGTTCCGCGCTTGCTCTCGGTGGAGGGCAGGCGACAAACAGCACCAACGGTTTGTACACGCTGTGGGCGATTGACTGCTTGAACGCGCTGAAGGGAAATTACGGAGGTACGGGTCCGCTGGCTCTTGTTTCGCTGCCTCCGTTTACGGCATTTCCACCGATTGTGGAGGACGCGGCCGTGATCGCAGGGCTTGAGCATTCGATGGATGCATCAATCTCCGGGTCCTTCTGTCTCGATACAACCTCCATCGAAAACTTTGTGAAAGGCGTCACGGAAAAACATTCGTCAAATGTCCAAGTTCTGTGTCTCGCCGACGTCAATCCTCTGTTCAACTCCATAAACCGTACCGAACTTCACGCGTTTTTGAAAGAGATTCCCTTCATCGTCAGTTTTGCGACTTGTGTAGATGATACCAATGCCTACGCCGACCTGATTTTGCCGGATCCGTCCTTCCTTGAGAAAAGCGAAGTGAGCTACAACACGCTGACGATTGACTATCCTCATCTGGGATACCGGCAGCCGGTCGTTGAACCACTTTATGGATCTCGCCACATGGGGGACGTCCTGCTTCAGGTAGCCCGTAACTTGGGAGGCGGCGTCGGGGCTTCTCTCCCGTGGGAGTCTTACAAGGATTACCTCGCGTATCGCCTCGATGGTATATACAGCAGCGGTGCGGGGACGATTTTTACCGAACACACTGACGATAGCTGGCTGGAATATCTGAAAGAACGTGGCTGGCAAACATTCGCCTATACGAATCTCACCGAATTCCTCGAAGTGCTGGCGGACAAGGGCGGATGGTGGGATCCTGTCGCCCGGGAAACCGATTTCATTGGGGCTTTTCAGACTGCTTCACGGAAATATGAATTTTTCTCTCAAGCCCTCTTCAGGCAGATGCATGAAATACGGAGCGACAGCGAGACCAACGAGAGTGATGTGGACACGATGTTGAGGAGACGGCGTATCAGTGCCCGCGGGGATACTGTTTTTCTTCCCCACTACGAAGAACCAAGATTTTATGCGCCGGAAGCTCGATATGATCTACATCTCATGACCTTTCCCCTTATAACCAGCGGGAATGGAAAAGGAGGGAATCTGCCCATGATGCAAGAGTTGTTCGGCATGCTCGCACGCGAATTCTGGACGTCCTGGATCGAAGTGGGCACCGACACCGCCCTCAAGTACGGGATCAGCGACGGAGACATCGTGACCGTCTCCTCACCCAACGGAACGCTGGAACTCAAAGCGAAAATACACCCTGGTGTCATGCCGGGGATTGTGTACATCCCCTTTGGCATGGGACACAAGAATTACGGAAGGTATGCGCGTGGGATAGGCGTTAATCCGAATGAAGTGTTGCAGGAAGACTACGATTTTCTCAGTGGTCAGCCCTCACTCATCAGCACGATGGTCGAATTACGAAAAACGACCAGAAAGGAGAACACCTAATATGTCGCGATGGGGTATGGTTATCGACCTTAACAAATGTACCGGATGCGGGGAATGCGTCACCGCCTGCAAGATGGAAAACAATGTTCCCATTGTTGGGCCCGAGGAATCCGCACAAGAACGTACCATGCTGTGGATGGAAATCCTCACCACGTACGAAGGGGAATATCCGCACGTGAAGGTACGCTACCTTCCGCGACCATGCATGCACTGCGAGCATCCGCCGTGTACGAAAGTGTGCCCTGTGCGGGCAACCTATATCAACGATGAAGGTATAGTGACGCAGATCTACCCGCAATGCATCGGTTGCAGGTACTGCATGGCCGCATGCCCGTACACTGTGAAATCCTTCAATTGGTACGAACAGAAGCAGTCAAAAGAAATGGCCGCGACAAGCAATCCGGACGTCTTTACGCGCCCGGCAGGAGTTGTCGAGAAGTGCACCTTCTGCATCCATCGCTATCAGAAAGCCAAGGAACAGGCAGACGCGGAGGATCGTCCATTAACCGATCAGGACTACGTTCCCGCCTGCGTGGAGAGTTGTCCAACCGAGGTCATGTACTTCGGAGACCTGGATAATCCGAAAAGCAAGGTACGTTCGCTGATCCGCAGTCCCAGGACGTTCACTCTGTTGGAGGATCTGGGTACCGAACCCAAAGTCTATTATCTGACGGAGACTGATTAAATGGCCGAATCGTGGAAAACAAGTTATGAAGACGAAGCTATTTTCCGCCCGATCGAACAGACCGGGACGGGATTTTATATAACCGTCGCCCTGCTGCTGACAGTCATCGCAGTCGCCGCCTGGTTGTACATCAAGCAGATTGTGTTTGGTCTCGGTGTCACCGGTTTGGGACAGCCGGTATCGTGGGGTTTTTATATCATCAACTTCGTTTTCTTTATCGGTATCAGTCATGCAGGGACTCTTATCTCGGCGATTCTCCGACTGTCCAAGGCCGAGTGGCGGCGTCCCATCACGCGCATGGCTGAAGTCATTACGGCGATTGTGCTCGCCATCGGCGGACTGCATCCCATCCTTGATCTCGGCAGACCTGACAGACTTTTGCATATTTTTTCCGACGGGCGTCTGCAGTCCCCGCTCTTGTGGGATGTAACGAGTATCACAGCGTATTTCGGGGCCAGCACTGTGTATCTCTACATTCCCCTGATCCCCGATATCGCCATCCTTCGCGACCGAGGGACGAAACCCCGCTGGCTATATCAGTTTCTCGCATGGGGCTGGCAGGGGACAGAACGGCAAAAGAAAATCCTGAATCGGGCGATCAATATTCTCATGATCATGGTGATACCGATCGCAATTTCTGTGCACACCGTGATCTCCTACATATTCGCCATGACCATTCAGCCCGGATGGCACAGCACCATTTTTGGACCGTACTTCGTGGTCGGAGCGATATTTTCCGGTATCGCCGCGCTGCTCATCGTCATGATCGCGTTCCGCAAGGCATTCCACCTCCATCAATATCTGAGAGATATTCATTTCAACTACCTTTCCATTCTTCTTCTCGTCATGTCCCTTCTGTGGTTCTATTTCACCTTCTCGGAGTACCTCACCAGTTATTACGGACATGAACCGAACGAGATGAGGGTGATCTGGTACAAATTCATTGGAGATATAGCGCCGTTCTTCTGGCTGATGATTTTCTTCAACTTCATCGTTCCTGTCACGATTCTTGCAAATCCAAAGACGCGAAAGACGCCCGGTATCCTGATCGCGTCCATCTGCGTCGTGATTGGCATGTGGCTCGAGCGACTGATCATCGTGGTCCCGTCGCTGGCGAACCCGCGCTTGCCCTACCCCACCGGGATTTACATCCCGACGCTGACGGAATGGATGCTATTCGCCGGTGGAATCGCCGTGTTCATTCTCGGTTATCTCCTGTTTGCTAAATATTTCCCGCTGATCTCCATCTGGGAGATACAGGAAGGCCGCGACCACAGCGTCAAGGAGGTAAGTGCGCGTCTGGAATCGTACTTGCCTGAATCGCCCCTGAAAAAAGAAATCACCGTTACAATGGATGAAGTAACACTATGATCGACAAGAAATTCATATTCGTTCTGCAAATCTCCTCTATGGCATACATCTGGGTGTTCGTCCTGGGAGTCACTGTCTGGATCATCCATCTGATTGTCAAAGCATATGAGCTGCAGGATGCGTTCGACGCTTCGCTCGGTATCAGCATCGTCGCGATCCCCGTCTTTCTTTCGCTCGCAGTGCTGCTGACATACGTTTTCGTCGGACTGCAGCGAGGTCGGGAGGCGACTGATCCATACGAGGATATCCGGAAGGAAGCAGGTTACGAAGAATCCGAATCGCGGCGCGGTTCCTGAATTGCAGGTGAGCATATCATGAAACTATCGCGTTATTTCAAAACGATTCATATCCTTGCAGCTGTTCTTATTGTGCAGGGAATGAACGGCCTCGCCTTGATACAGGCACAGCAGCAGTTGCTCCCGGACAATCCGCTTCAAGGACGCATCGTCTTCGAGCAGAAGGGATGTAGTAACTGTCATGCCGTCAAAGGCGACGGTGCCGGAAACGGACCCGATCTCGGAAGGGAGCGGTACTACGGTAGTTTTCTCGAACTTGCAGGAATCATGCTCAACCATGCCCCCGAGATGCTCAGGAGGATGCGCGAGTTGGAGCTTCCGTATCCCGAGTTCACCAGAGCAGAGATCGTGTCTCTGATCGCATACCTCTATTATCTGCGCTATCTGGGAGAGCCGGGAAATCTCTATCGCGGCAAAGTGCTGCTCGGTGAGAAGGGATGCATTAGCTGTCACTCGATCCGCGGCAAGGGAGGTTCCTCTGGTCCTCCATTCGACCACCTCTCAAAATATGTCTCTCCTCTTTATCTCGCGCAGGCGCTCTGGAACCATGGTCCGCAGATGGATGTAATGGTGCGCAACAAGGGCCTGAGGCGCCCGAAATTCGAGAAAGGAGAAATCGTCGATCTGAGCGCCTATATCAGAAGCGCGAATCCGAGCCGGGCCAGCGAGCAGGTGTTTATGTCCCCGGGAAATCCTGGTGATGGAAAAAAAATATTCACGGCAAAAAAATGTGCGCGCTGTCATGACATTGGCAGGGAAAACAAGCACCGCGGACCTGTGCTCGGCGATCTCGACCTCGATCGCAGCGTGACGGAAATCGCCGCACTGATGTGGAATCACGGTTCCGAAATGGGCCAGCATATGCAGCAGATGGATATTGAATGGCCACGGTTCGACGGAAAAGAAATGGCGGATCTCATTGCGTATCTGTATTTCCTGCGCTTTGAGGACCCTGCAGGAGATCCGAAGGAAGGGTACGCTGCCTTCAAGCGCAAAGGCTGCGTCCGATGCCACGGAGATGATGCAAGGGGCGGAGCAGTTGCTCCCGATCTCTCGCAGTCAAGAGCCCTCTCCTCATATATCGATATGGCGCAGGTAATGTGGAACCATACACCTGTGATGGAAGAGAAAATCATCGAGAAAGTCATGCAATGGCCTGTTTTTTCGGCGGCCGACATGAGGAATCTCTATGCGTACCTGCACTCACTTAGCAAAGCAGGCAGGAAATGATTTTAGCGGTTGATACGACGACCTTACGGAGAATGGACATGATAAACCTCCTGAAAGAATCAAAAATATTTTCCGGATGCACCGGTTATGAACTGGCGAACATTGCGAACGTCGCTCAGAAAATCAGCGCTTCGGCCGGAGATCGCATTTTCGCTACGGGAAACCCGGCAGACAATATGTACATCGTTCTCGATGGACTTGTATCTCTCCGTTTTCAGGTTACGTATCTCGACGCGATACGTGATATCACGCTGGATCGCAAATCTGCCGGAGAGGCCTTCGGCTGGTCCGTCTTTGTAGAACCCTCGCTCTACACCGTGTCTGCGTTTGCCACGGAGAAAACCGAGTTGATGAAGATTCGGAGGCAGGATCTGAACAGGCTCTGCACCGAAAATCACCACCTCGGCTATATCCTCATGAAGAACATTTCCGAAATCATCGCCGAGCGATATGGCACGGTGCAGAACATGCTGGTGAATGCGATTCAGCTCGACCTGCAAGGCCGAGAAATATAACGCGGTAGCGGCAAGAGATGACGGATCAGTTTCAACACATCAACAGATGAAATCCATCGAGGAGAACAGAATGAAAACATTTACCTGCATCATCATGACCGCCTTCATTTTGCTCGTGTGGAGCCGCGACGCATTCACCCAGAGCAAAGAGGAAAAAACTTCGTATAGTTATGTAGGAAGCCAGAACTGCAAAAAATGTCATATAAAGCAGTATAAATCATGGGAGAAGTCCGCTATGGCTCTTAGTTACGATATACTGAAACCCGGGCAGCGAGCGGATGCCAAGAAGAAGGCGGGATTGGATCCGAAAAAAGATTACACCAATGATAAGTCCTGCCTGGCATGCCATACAACAGGATACGGGCAGTCCGGCGGATTCGTGAATATGGAAAAAACCCCGAACCTCGCCGGAGTCGGTTGTGAAATGTGTCATGGCGCAGGGGGAGAGTATACGAAGGATGAGCACATGAGTCTCAAGAATAAGACGTACAAGTTGAAGGATCTCGTGAACGTGGGTCTCGTCAGTCCACCCCAGGCTGTTACGTGCACCGAGAGGTGTCACAACAAGAAAAGTCCGTTTTTCCAGCCCTTTGATTTTGCGAAAAGGAAGAGCGAGGGAACGCACACACATGAACTTTTGAAGTACAAGCACGATTAGTGATGAAACCGGTACGGTACGAAATGCGAGAAGGAATGCGACACATGGGAAAGCAAAGCAGCATGGTAAAGACATCCGATGAGTCCACAAAATGCAGAGGAGGTTGACATGGCCAAAAGTATATACGCAATGCGGCGAGGGTTCAGCATGAAGCTGTCACTCATCCTTTCCTTTCTCTTCCTGTTGGCGTCCGCCGCCGCGTTCGCGCAGACGGGAGGGTCCTCCATGACACCATGGGATGGGCGCAAAGTGTTCGCTGAGAAAGGTTGTAATAAATGCCACTCGGTTCGCGGGAAAGGAGCGAATCGGGCACCGGATCTAGGTGAGTCGCGGTATTACGGAACGTATCTCGAATTCGCCTCGCTGATGTGGAACCACTTCCCCAAAATGTCCAGGACAATGGAAGAGATGGGCTCTCGCTATCCGGAATTCACCACGGAGGAGATGAAACAGTTGATCGCGTATCTTTCTTATCAACGCTACACATTTGAGAAGGGCAGTGAATTCCAGGGAAGAAAACATCTTCGCAATAAGGGCTGCTTCAGATGTCACCGGTTTGGCGGTGAAGGCGGATCTATCGGGCCCGATATCAGCAAGTTGAGTGAGCACTTGTCTCCACTGAAACTCGTGGAAACGATGTGGAATCACGGGCCTGAAATGATGGAACTATTTAGCAAATATAATATCAAACGTCCTGATTTCAGTGGACGTGAGATCGTGGATATGGCAGTCGCGATACAATCCTATCTTCCCGGTACTAACAGGGTCAGTCCCGATTCTTATGACATGGGGAATCCCGATGTTGGCGCACGGATCGTGACGGACAAGGGATGTCTGAAATGTCACTCAAGCAGAGGTCAGGGGGGGAAACGTGCGCCTGCGTTCAAGGACATCGAGTTTGACTGCACCGTAACACAGATTGCCGGCAGGATGTGGAATCACGGTGCCATCATGTGGTCGGCAATGAAAAAACAGGGAATTATCATCCCGAAATTCGAATCGGGCGAGATGGCGCATGTGCTCGCATACTTATTCAACCTTCATCTCGAGGATGCTCCCGGTTCCGCAACCGACGGATATAACATAATCAACCAAAAGCGTTGTCTTTCCTGCCACTCATTGAATAACCGGGGCGGGAAGATTGCTTGTAATCTCGCAAAAATTGAAGGGAGAGACACACCAATCGCGATGATTACGAAGATGTGGAATCATGCACCAGCGATGAGGAAGAAACAGATTGAACAGAAGTTTTCATGGGAAGAACTGACCGGTCTCGAGATGGCCAACCTGTATGCATTATTCCGTAAGAATTCGGAGGAGAAAGGCTCGAACAGACCATGACAGCGAACCAAAGCTCGACAATCCGGGATATTCGCCCGGGTGTATCGACTCAGGTATCTCAATGATTTCGAAACCATGAAAATTCGTCTCCGAGGGGGTCGAAGCAGTAAACAGTATTGCTTGACGCGGGCATAGCAACGTCGTCCATGCAAAGCAATACTACAACTGGTTTAATCCTGCTCTGTTATAAATCTATTTCCTATCCTACCGCATCGAAAATATACACGGAACTCCAATGCTCTCACCTTCGACACCGGAACAACGCTTTGACGCATACATGAATCTACTTACCGCCGCCATTGGTCATGCCGATCGCGCTACACCTCTGCGAGATTATTGCAGTGGCCTGCTGTTACCCGGGGAACGCAAAAGCATCGAACCGATGGCGGCACGCATCGATCCAACTAATGTGCGGCGGAAACACCAGTCGATGCATCATTTTATCGCCGATGCGTCCTGGAGTGACGATTGGGTTTTGAGCGCTATTATCGGCTACATGCTCCCTATCATCGAGACGATCGAGCCAATAGAAGCCTGGATCGTCGATGACACCAGTTTGCCGAAGAACGGCACACACTCGGTCGGCGTTGCCCGGCAGTCCTGCGGCCGTCCGGGTAAACAAGAAAACTGCCAGGTGTTGGTGACGGTCTCGGCGGCGCATACGCGAGCCAGTCTTCCGGTCGCGTCCCGTTTATACTTGCCGGAAGCGTGGGCGGCGGACTCGGAGCGACGCAGCGCTTGCGGCGTACCTGAGGACCTCTGCTTCCAGACAAAATCCACGATTGCGATTAGTCTTATCGAATCCCTCCTCGAACGCGATCTGCCGCGTGGCATCGTGCTCGCGGATGCGGACTATGGCAACGATAGTGTGTTCCGACACCACCTCACCGAACTCGGATTGCCCTACGCGGTTGGTGTGCTATCGTCCACCACCGTGTGGCTGCGCGGGATGAAGCCTCATCGTTGGAATGCGGTGAAGCATCCACCCGTTTCGGTCCTTAAGCTAGCGCAGGATGCCGGTGAGGCGGTGTTTGAGGAAATACGATGGCGGGAAGGGTCTTCGGCCGATCTTTCATCTCGGTTCTGGGCGATACGCGTCTTCAGCGCGCACCATGCGTCCGGGCGCGGAGGACCAGCGCTGCAGGAATGGCTGCTCGTCGAGTGGCCGGAAGGTGCCGGCAAACCGACGAAATTCTGGTTGGCGACGCTTCCTGAAGAAAGCACCTTGCGGCAACTGGTCCATATCGTGATGATGGGGTGGCGCGTTGAACGGAATTATGAGGAATTGAAAAGCGAGATCGGACTCAACCACTTCGAAGGTCGAGGGTGGCGGGGATTCCACCATCACACGACTATGTGCATCGCGGCATACGCGTTTTTGGTCGCTGAACGCGACTTTGTCCCCCCGGAAAAAGAATCCCAACTGAATCCGTTCCGGGCGTCCATCATACCCGCAGCCCGCCGCCCACGTGGCGCAGTTCATTCGGTGGGTGCGACGCGTTGAATCCTCTATCACGACAATGTGGGCGATGATAATCGCTGCGCTGGTGCATCGGCTTCCGTGTTGTCCTGCCTGTAAGCGATAGCACCAGCCTCGTACCAGAAATCCTGATAGACATGGACCGAAGCATTTAGAACATAGCAGAAGTATAAAACTTCCTGATGCCGACAAGCAGCGACTTCGTTGGACACGGCTCGGGAAGTTTCAAACCCCGAGGTCGTGGTAATGAAGAGATAGCGTATCGGGTTTGGGTCCCGCACTAAGGAAATGTACAATGTATTGGGAAGCGCGGGAGCGCGTGCTACATAGAATTGGATCTTTCTGAAGATCGAACATCGGCTGGCAGCAGACCATAATTATATGCTCAAAGATGTTCAACATCTCGATTTTCCGCAAAACGAAGTGATAGCGTACGCCGGAGTGGACAGGCGGCGGAAACGCCTATGTTCCGTAACGTCGAACTCGATGTTGAAAGACAGACAGTTTTATCCGAATTATTGGGTATACGTCAGTATGATTGAAGTCGCGCCGACGAACAATGCGCGTGAAATGGTCTTCGGGCGCGTAACGGGTACATGCGTCTTTATCTTGAACCCCCTCAGTACTATTGGACCCTTGCAGCCATTCCCGGCTTGTCCCTTCGGGCTGCGAATTTGTGGGTGTGTCGTGTATTCTCACGGGATTCGAGGAGTCAGCTGGTGGTGCGTACGACCTACCAACTGAAGTTGGATTTGGATCGGTCCGCCGAAGATGTTCCGCGAAGGGGTCAGAATTGACTCAACGCAGGTGGAGGAAGTGTCATCCGATGCGGCGGCTTCGGAATCCGTCGCTACATAATTCACAATCCATCCCACTCCTTCACCCTTTCCGGGAGCGGCTCTCCCGCACCGCGCTGACGATTTCCTCTCCCGAAAGACCGATATCCACGCCTTCGATATCGAAGGGGGAAGCACGTTCCGTCATGGAAATAAGAAGGAACACCTGGCCGTCACGCCGTCTGATGCGGACCTCTCTACTTCATAATTCATCCTTTATCTTAATCACTCATCCCTCATCCTTACCTTGCGCGGCTTTCGCGGACAGCGCCGACGATTTCATCGGCTGAGAGGTCGAGATCCACACCTTCGATATCGAAGGGCGATGCGCTTTCCGTCACCGGCATAAGCAGGAACACCTGGCCGTCCCTCCGCCTGATGCGTACCTGCCCCTCCTTCCTTGCGCGGTCCAGCAATTCAGCCAGCTTCTGGCGGGCTTCGGAATATGTATAGGTCGTCATGGTGCCAACTCCAGAATCGGGATACCGAGTTTTCTTGCGAGGAGCGATAAGGGCCTGTCGAGCGTGAGCAGTGGCGCACGGAATGCCGACGCCGCAGCGAGCACGTACGCATCGTAGGCATACATCCCGTTCGCATGCGCGATGTTCAATGCGGGTAGGAGATCGACATCGATCATGCGGATCGGAATTTTGCGATATTCGTTCAGAGCGGCGATCGTACCGTCGAGTGAAAGACGACGCCGTTTCATCATTGCCGAGAAAGCGTTGCCGATTTCCCAGTGCAGGGAAGCGGGAGCGAGAAGCTCGGCGCCCCGCGTCACCTGGATGATCGCATGTTTGTGCGCCTCGTTCGTGACGACCGCGATAACAACTGAGGTGTCGACAAGTATCCGCATTGCGTTTCCTTATTGAACAATTGTACAAGACAATATGAGCATCTCTTCAGGGAAAGTCAACACCATCGGCGTGCCCTCGAACGTGAAAATGTCAGGGTGCGGGCTCTCCTTCTCTACGCTTGAACCTTCCTGCGTTCCCTGCTGTTGAGAGAAATTACCAGAATCATGTAGCGGAGCAACTATGGCGGCACTCACACAAATCGAAATCGAAACCCGGCTAAGCGAACGCAGCGGGTGGTCCATACTGAACGGACAATTGCGGCGGGAGTTCAACCTTCCCACGTTCCACCGCGCGATCGCGCTTGTCGTGCAGGCGGGCATGCTCGCCGAAGTGGCGGACCATCATCCGGATATCGATATCCGTTATAGCAAGGTCACCTTTGCATTGTCCACGCACAGCGAAGGCGGCATCACGCAGAAGGATTTCGATCTCGCCGCGAAGCTCGACGAGGCGGCGACGCAATGAACGCTATCGACAGACTCGAGGCACTCAAGGCTTTTCTGGAACAGGATCCCGACGATTCGTTCACACGCTACGCGCTGGCGCTCGAGTACATCGGCCGAGGCGATGCGGAGACAGGCATAGCGCTGTTGCGCGAAACCATCGAACGCGATCCCGTCTACATCCCTGGATATCACATGCTCGCTCAACAGCTCGTGAAGACCGGCGATTTCGCTGTCGCCCGCGCGGTATTCGAAGAAGGCATTCGCGTCGCGCGCAGCACGGGCGACACGCACGCCGCTTCGGAGATGGAAATGGAGATGGAGGAGGCCGGGGTGTGATTTACGACTTACGATTGACGATTGACGATTTATGATTTACGATTGACGATTATTTTATCGACATCGTCATTCTGAATGAGTCCACCAGCGCTGCGCTCCGGTCCATTTCGTGGATGACATCTGGTATTCTTACGCGCATTATTAAGCTCGTCATCCAAACGTCGCCGAACAGCGTCAGAGCATCAATTTGTGATTTTGCCGCGCTGGCTCCTCTGCATGACGAATGTTCAATCGTCAATCAAAAATCGTAAATCGTAAATCGTCCCTCGTAAATTCCCCTTGTTTTCCGCTCTCCCGCGCTTTGCGTATACTTGAATCTGGAGCTTGTTTCACCACATTCAGGGCACCGCGATGGCAAAGACGCACGAAGAATTCCTCGATATTTTCAAACAGGCAGGCGCCTTTCTCGAAGGGCATTTTGTACTGACATCCGGTCTTCACAGCCCGCATTACGTCGAGAAGTTCCGTGTGCTGGAACACCCGCTGCATACGGCGGAGCTGTGCGCGGAGTTCGTCGCGCAGTGGGGCGAGCAGCAGCCGACGGTGGTCCTCGGACCCGCGACAGGCGGCATCATCCTTGCGCATGAGACGGCGAAGCAGTTGGGCGTGCGTGCGATGTTCACCGAACGACTGGACGGCGCTATGGTGCTGCGCCGCGGTTTCGAACTCACGCCCGATGACCGCGTGCTCCTCGTCGAGGACATCGTCACAACGGGCGGCAGCATTTTCGAAGTGATCGAGGTTGTCAAAACGACCGGCGCGCACATCCTAGGTCTGGCCTTCCTCGTGGACCGCAGCGGCGGCAAAGTCGATTTCGGCATTCCCTCCAAAGCCCTCCTCACCCTCGATGTCGTCACCTATAAGCCCGACGACTGTCCGCTGTGCCGGGACGGCGTGGAGATCCGGAAGCCGGGAAGATCGGGAAAATAGGAATTTACGATTGACGATTTGTGAGAAGGTAAAGGGTAAAGGGCAAAGGGTAAAGAGGCTGGATTTCCTTGTCCTTCGTTGTCCTTCTGATCTCTTCACTCTTTACTTTTTGTAAGAATAAAAGCTTTTAGGTAATTGACCACCAATTCCATCCTCTTCCTCTCCCTAATGCGAGAGTGTGTGATCTATTCCGTCTTACCAGGAGACAGTGAAGAGGCAGACGGAGGACAACTAATTCCACCTCTTTACCCTTTACCCTTCACCCTTTACTTCTCAAAAATCGTCAATCGTCAATCCACGCATTGCTCCTTCCCCTCGTGTAACGTATTTTTCAACTCTTCGTTTACACCCAACTTGTCGGTGTGCCCATGAGTCTTGCTGTGACCTTTTCGACGATTCCGGAGATGTTTCTCAATTTGACGGACAGGTTCGCGCACGAGAAGCGACCGCTGTTTCTGAGGAAAATCGAGGGACATTTCCAGCCGCTCCAATACAGCGAGGTACGCGAGCAAACAGCCCTGCTGTATCACGCGCTACTGAAGATCGGCATAAAGCCGGGCGACCGAGTGGGGATTCTTTCCGAAAACCGGCCTGAGTGGGTGATTGCCGATCAGGCTATCCTGCTGCATGGGGCCATGGACGTGCCGATCTATCCTTCGCAAACGGCAAAACAGGTGGAGTTCATCCTGCAGGACGCCGGCGCTTCAATCGTCATCGTCTCCAATCGCTTCCAACTGACGAAAATTCAACGTATTCGCGCGGACGTCAAATCCCTGCATCACGTGATCGTGGTGAACGATCTCGATGAAAAACCCGATGATGTGCACACCTGGTCGTCCGTACTGGCATCGGGCGCCGCGGATCATGCGCAGCATCCGCACGCGCTTCGCGAAGCGGCACAGATGGTGAAATCCGGGGACGTGGCCACAATCATCTACACTTCGGGAACGACCGGTAATCCCAAAGGCGTGATGCTGACGCATGACAACTTCGTTTCCAACATCACAGCCGCGACGAAGGTCCTGCCAATTTCAGAAGAGGATACGCTGCTCTCATTTCTCCCGCTCTGTCACGTCTTCGAACGCATGGCGGGATATTACACCACCATGTCCTGTGGAGCGACGATCGCGTACGCGGAAAGCATCGAGACAGTCGCGGAAAACATGCTCGAAGTAAAACCCACCATCGTCGTGGCGGTACCCCGGCTGTTCGAGCGCATATACAATCGCATCTCGCGCATGGTCGAAAAGGACGGCGCGACAAAACGGACGATCTTCAACAAGGCCGTTGAAGTCGGCCGCGAGTACCTGCAGGCAAGCAAAATAGGAAGACCGGGTGCCATGCTCCGAGCCAAACACGCACTGGCGGATAAACTGGTGTTCAGCAAGCTCAAGCAGCGCACGGGGGGACGCATCAGATACTTCGTCTCGGGCGGAGCAGCGCTGCCACGCGAGCTGGGCGAGTTTTTCGAAGCTGTCGGGCTGCTGATCATCGAGGGGTACGGATTGACCGAAAGCTCGCCCGTAATCGCCGCGAACCGTATCGAGGCCCATCGCTTCGGATCGGTTGGGAAACCTCTCCCCGGCATCGAGGTCCGTATCGCCCCGGATGGGGAAATCCTGACGCGCGGGCCGCATGTCATGAAGGGATACTACAACAGCAAAAAGGCGACCGAAGAAGCCATAGACAAGGATGGATGGCTGCACACGGGCGACATCGGTGTGCAGGACGAAAACGGTTTCCTTTACATCACCGATCGCAAGAAGCATCTCTTCGTCAGTTCGGGTGGAAAGAACATCGCGCCCCAGCCGATAGAAAGCCTGTTCGCGGGCAGCGAGTACATCGACCAGTTCGTGCTCATCGGCGACAAGCGCATGTTCCTCACCGCGCTTATCGTTCCCGATGTGGAAGCATTGAAGGAATACGCGAGCGCGCACGACATCACATACCGCGACCCCCGCGAACTGCTCAAGCACCCGGACATTCACCGTCTGATTGAAGAAACCATACAATCGAGGCAGAAAGACCTGGCGAATTTCGAGAAAGTCCGCCGATTCAGCCTCCTCGACGAGGCCTTCACCATTGAAAACGGAGAAATGACGCCGAGCATGAAAATTCGCAGGAAAGCGGTGGAGGAGCGATACAGGGATTTGATCGAATCGATGTACCAGACCTGAAACGGTTTGTCCAAGGCGCAGGATTTTCCTACATTAGTCTTTTGATTGAAACAACAGTTTCACGACGCACATGATCGAATCCTACGTACCGATTTTCCTCGTTCTGGGCACGGCTCTGGTGTTTGGAATCGTATCCGTGAACCTGTCCTGGCTGTTGGGTCCCCAGCGGCCTTACCGCGAAAAAATGACCACGTACGAAAGCGGCATCGACCCACTCACCACGGCGCATACCCGCTTCTCGATCAAATACTACATGGTGGCTCTCTCCTTCATCATCTTCGATATCGAAGTCGTTTTCATGTATCCGTGGGCGGTGCAGTTCAAGGAACTCGGATGGCCAGGTTTTGTTGTCATTTTGGTATTCGTCTTCGTTCTCGTGGTCGGCTTTATATATGAGCTGAAGAAAGGAGCACTTCAATGGGATTAGAATCCGCGCTAGGTGAAGGATTCATCACGACGCAGCTGGATGCGCTCATCGGATGGGCGCGCAAGAATTCACTGTGGCCAATGCCGATGGGGCTCTCCTGCTGTGCTATCGAGTTGATGTCCGCCGGCGATCCTCGCCACGACATTTCGCGTTTCGGCATGGAAGTCATGCGTTTTTCACCCAGGCAATCCGATGTAATGATCGTTGCCGGTACGATAACCTACAAGATGGCAAGCGTCGTACGGAAAATTTACGATCAGATGGCCGAACCGCGTTGGGTCATCGCCATGGGTGCCTGCGCTTCCTCCGGAGGGATGTTCCGTTCGTATTCCGTCGTACAGGGATTGGATCTTTTCATCCCGGTCGACATTTACACCGCCGGCTGCCCCCCGAGACCCGACAACCTGTTACTCGCGCTGATGGAGCTGCAGAAGAAAATCGGCAAATCGAGCGTGATGGATTACCAGAACCGGAAAGACCCGATCATTATCCAATAACGGCGGCCGCTCCAGGCAGTCCGTGCAATTCTCAACCTATGAACGAAACATTGGAAAAGCTCGTCGCATCGATGAGAGATCGTTTCGGCGAGAGCGTGGAACACGTCAGCGAATTTCGCGATGACGTAATCGTGACCGTCGCAGGCCATGCGATTGTCGATGTCGTGACCTTTTTGCGCGATCATCCGAAGTGCCCGTTCCCTCTGTGCGAGGATGTGTTCGGGATCGACCAGTTCACGAGGAAAAAGCGCTTCGAGGTGAATTATCACTTTTTCTCACTCGTGAAAAAAGTCCGTTTGCACCTGAAAGTGCAGCTCGAGGAGAAGGATGCGTCGGTCCATTCAATCACGGACGTTTTTCCCGGAGCGGGCTGGTACGAACGCGAGACCTGGGATATGTACGGCATTACGTTCACTGGGCATAAGGATTTGCGCCGCATGTACATGCCCGAAAATTATGAATACTTCCCCTTGCGAAAGGATTTCCCGCTCATGGGAATACCGGGTTCCATTCCCCTGCCGAGTCGAGGATAAGCAATGAGCACTGCGCGCATCGTCGCCAAAGACACGTACGACGGCCCCGTCTCGATGTCGAATATTCCTCCGCCCGAGCAACGCACCCAGCTTCTGCAGGCGCTGCTGGACATGGATCCAGACATTTCGTTCGACGATCCCCTCGAAAACGATATGATCCTGAACATGGGACCGTCGCATCCAGCCACCCATGGCGTGCTGCGAATCGTCCTCCGTCTGGACGGCGAGACGATCATCAACGCGATGCCCGAGCTTGGCTACCTGCATCGCGGGTATGAAAAAATCGCCGAGAACGAAACGTACCATGAATTCATCACGCACACGGACCGTCTCGACTATCTGCAGCCTGTGCACAATAACGTGGGGTACATTCTTGCGGTAGAGAAACTGCTGGGAATCGAAGCGCCTCCCAGGGCGCAGTACCTCCGCACCATGCTTGGTGAGCTTGCACGCATTTCTTCGCATCTCGTCGGTTTCGGTGTGATGGCGATGGACGTCGGCGCCATGACGCTGTTGCTGTGGTGCTTCCGCGAGCGCGAGAAAATCCACGATATTTTTGATGTAGTGATCGGTGCGCGCTTCACGACCAGCTACACGCGCATCGGCGGATTGGCGCAGGACATCACCGACGAAGGCCTCGCGGCTATCAGCGCCTTTCTCGATCAGTTTCCCGAGCGTCTGAGCGAGGGAGAGCGTCTGTTAAATCGGAATCGTATTTTTATCGACCGCTGCAGCGGTACCGGCATTCTCACCGCCGAGGACGCACTGGCGTGGGGCATCACCGGACCGAACCTTCGCGCTTCGGGTGTACCGTTGGACTTGCGCAGGGATCTGCCCTACCTCGTGTACAACGATATGGATTTCGACGTGATCACGGAAAACGAATGTGATTCGCTCTCGCGGTATTACGTTCGCCTTCGTGAAATGAAGGAAAGCGTAAAAATCATCCGGCAATGCATCGAAAAGCTGCCATCCGGCACGGTGCACGCGCACGAACCGAAGAAGGTGCTTCCCAGAAAAGAGCGCGTGTACACTCGTATGGAAGAACTGATCCACGATTTCATGATCGTGAATTTCGGAGTCAATCCGCCCTCCGGCGAAGTGTATCACGCGATCGAGTCATCGAAGGGCCAGCTCGGATTCCATATCGTCAGTCGCGGCGAAGGGCATCCGTGGAGACTGAAAATTCGTTCACCATCATTCTGCAATCTCCAGGCGCTCCCGCATCTGCTGAAAGGGCACATGATCAGCGATATCCTCGCGGTGCTCGGCAGTCTCGATCCAGTGATGGGCGAAGCAGATAAATAATCACCGACGCAAATCCCGATGTTTAGCGAACAAGAACTTCAGAAAGTCCAGGAAATCCGCTCTCATTATCCGACGAATCTATCGGCGGTGATGGGCGTGCTGCACATGATGCAGGACAAGTACGGCATGATTTCCGAAGAAGCCGTGACCTACGTCGCGAAGCTGATCGATGTGCCCGAGGAGAATGTGCTCGGCGTCGTCACCTTCTACGAGATGTACCATCAGCATCCAACGGGCAAGTACAAACTACAGGTATGCACCAATGTATCCTGCATGCTGTGTGGATCCGACATGGTGCAGAAAACCATCAAGGACAAAATCGGCATCGGCATTGGCGAGATGACCGAGGATGGATTGTTCTCCGTGCACGAGGCCGAGTGTCTCGGCTCCTGCGGCACCGCTCCCATGATTTCTGTCAACAAGACCTATCACGATCGTTTGAATCCCGATAAAATCAACGCACTCATTGACGAGCTGAAGGCGAAGGGCTGACGGCCCGAGCCCGGAGAGCACCACGGCATCATGATCGACTACCAGCCAGTCATTCTACCGAATATCCCGGATCTGCACCGCATCGAGGTGTACGAGCAGCACGGCGGCTATCAGCGCATCAGTGCGGCCATGGGCATGACGCCCGAGCAGATCATCACCATCGTCAAGGCCTCGGGTCTCAGGGGACGCGGCGGCGCGGCGTTTCCGACAGGTCTGAAATGGACCTTCATGCCGAAGCAGACGGACAAGCCCAAGTATCTCTGCGTGAACGGCGACGAAAGCGAGCCCGGATCATTCAAGGACAGACAGATTTTCGAGTTCAATCCGCATCTGATGATCGAAGGAATTCTGATCACCGGCCGGGCGCTCGGATTGAACGCCGCGTACATCTACATTCGTGGCGAATATGAGCACTGGGTACAAATGGTGGAAGCCGCCGTGGCTTCGGCGTACGCCAAGGGCTATGTCGGCGAAGGCATGAAGCAGACTTTCGGCTCCGATTTCTCCATGGATATTTATGTGCATCGCGGCGCGGGCGCGTACATTTGCGGCGAGGAATCGTCGCTCATGAATTCCATCGAAGGCAAGCGTCCCTATCCGCGCGTCAAACCGCCGTTCCCTGCGCAAAACGGACTTTGGGGATGTCCCACGACGATCAACAATGTGGAAACCATCGCCAACGTCCCGATCATCCTCGAAAAAGGCGCCGAGTGGTACGCGGCCATCGGTGCCGAGAAGCACCCCGGCCCAATTCTCTACGGAATCTCCGGCCATGTGAACAAACCCGGCGTGTACGAACTGCCGACGGGCATGCTCCTCACCGAACTGATTTACGATTACGCCGGTGGCGTACCGGGCAACAAGCGTATCAAGATGGTCATACCCGGCGGCAGTTCCATGCCCCCGTTGCGAGGGGATCAGCTTGAGGGTATCCGCATGGACGCCGAGTCGCTCAAGACCGCAGGCTCGGCCATCGGCACCGCGGGAATCATGGTGATGGACGAGGACACCGATCTCACCCGCATTCTCACGCGCATCACGCATTTCTACAAAGTCGAATCTTGTGGTCAGTGTACGCCCTGCCGCGAAGGGACCGGTTGGATGTTAAAGGTACTGCATCGCCTTGAGCACGGCGAAGGACGTTCCGCGGATCTCGATCTCCTCAGCAGCGTAGCTTCAAACATCGAAGGCAACACCGTATGCGCTCTCGGCGACGCCGCCGCCTGGCCCGTGCGTTTCACTATCGAGCGCTTCCGTGTAGAGCTGGAAGAGGAGCTGAGAGCGAAGAGCATAGAGCGAAGAGCGAAGAGCATAGAGCATAGCGCATAGAGTGCTTGTTTCGCTTGTTTCTCGGAAAAAATATAAAGAGGGCAGAGTCTGAATACGCTCTGCCCTTTTGTCGTTCTGACCGTATTATCAAGGTGAGGGTTCCACCCTCTGCGCTCCATTATCCACTCTCAGTTCCTGGCTCTTAGCTCTTAGCTCTTAGCTCCCAGCTCTCAGCTCTCAGCTCTCAGCTCTTAGCTCCTGAACATCGCAATCGCTTTCTCCTTCTGTACAGCGTGGTCCACAATTGGATGCGGGTAGTCTTCACCAAGGACGCACTGTGCCTCGCGCTGGGTGAATATGTCCGCGTCGTGGGGCCAGTGGATGAGTTTGTCCGGAAAACCGCGCAGTTCCGGGAGATTCTCACGAATAAAAAGGCCGTCGGGATCAAAGCGGCGGGACTGCAGGACGGGATTGAACACACGGAAATACGGCGCCGCGTCTACGCCGGTCGAGGCGGACCACTGCCAGCCGCCGTTGTTGGAGGCGAGATCGAAATCCAGCAGGTGCCGCGCGAAATATGCCTCACCCCATTGCCAATCTATCAGCAGATCCTTCGTCAGAAACATCGCGACGATCATGCGCAAGCGGTTGTGCATCCAACCCGTGGCGTTGAAATGTCTCATGGCCGCATCGACCAGCGGATAGCCGGTGCGTCCCTCGCACCATGCGTGGAAATGTTCCTCGCGTCCAGGCCAGATAAGATGATCGTATTCCCGTCTGAACGGCCCCTCCGCGACATGCGGGAAGCGGTCGAGTATCATGTGATAGAATTCACGCCAGACCAATTCATTCAGCCATACGCGTGCGCCGGGAGAATCGTCGGCTACAGCCCTGCGCACGAGTTCACGAATCGAAATCGTCCCGTAGCGCAGATGAACGGACAAACCTGACGTCCCGTGCAAGGCCGGCCGGTCGCGATCCTCGGCGTAACGTGCGAGTCGGGGCAGAAACTCGCGCAGTCGCTGCTGAGCCGCTAGCTCGCCAGGTTCGAGCCAGAGGGAAGCTCTGATGAAACCGAGATCACCGAGAGAAGGGAACGGCGGAATTTCCCCGATGGCCCTCGCAGTCGCGAGGCGGGCAAGGTCGGCGTGACGCTCCAAAGCCGGCGATGCTCCCGCGGCAAGGAGATCCTCGAAGCGGTGGCGCCATGTGTTCGCATACGGCGTGAATATACGGTATGGCATACCAGCGCCCGTAACAAGCTCGAGCCCTTCGAATAACACCTGATCCTTGAGCGAGTGGAAAGCGCAGTTCAGACCGACAAGGGATCGCTGCACAGTTTCATCGCGGCGTTTCGCACTTGGTTCGTAATCGCGGTTGACAAAGACGGCGGCTGCATGCATTCGTCCGGCGACGTCCGGAATCACTCGTTCGGGTTCCCCTCGCAGCACAACGAGATCCGAGCCCCGTTCCTGCAATTCGCGTTTCAATTCGAACAGCGACGCATGAATGAAATTCACGCACCGATCCGCAAGATTCTCGAGCTTCTCCAGAATGACCGTATCTAATACGAAGACGGGAATGACATGCTCCGACCGTGCGCACGCCTCTGCAAGGGCGGTGTTGTCATTGAGTCTGAGATCGCGGCGAAACCAGAAGAGGGAAACGGGGTATTCGTGTGGCATGCCGGTGTCCTGATGAGGTGCTGCGGTTGAGTCCCGCGTGATATCTTTTTCTCAACAATGACGGGCAAGGGAATGATTCCGGGGGATGGAGAACGTCGTCGATCTCGTTTGTTGGGGCGTTTTTTTAGAGACGTTGGATGCAACGTCTCTACAAAAACGCCCATCCCAGCCAATCACCCCCCCCATTCATAAAATCTATCCTTGAAACAGGAATAATGTATCCGTAGAAAAATGCCATTGGAATGCACCCGCTCCGCAGTCCGAACATCGTGTATCGCACCCGATTTTCATGAATATAAATTGAAGGGACGCAGCCCGCGGTTCAACGCGGTGCGCGGGAAATCTGGCGGTTTTGTGCCTCTTCGGCTCGTAATCGGAGGCGGAGCGCTCCGGACGAAAGAGGATTGTGGCCTCCTCTAACACATTGTCATAAAAAGAGTTAGAATAAAACCGCAAATGAGCGATTCTTGTTCCATGGAAGACAATGCTACCCACATGTCCGAGAATCAAACAATATTCTCGCAAACACTTGACATAAACTATTTCAAGTGTTAGCTTCAAGGAATGCAAATCACTGATTGAAGGACGAAGCCCGGAACTAGACACAATGGAACACGAATACGTGTCGTCACGCACCTACAAATTTAGACTTAATCGCAATACACGTGTTGCTGTCCTGTTGCTCCTGCCAACGTTTCTGCTGGCGGGATGCTACGCGTTCGTCAACGACGAGACGCCTCCGGAGTGGACGGACCCTGCGAATGCGCAGGAACAGCTAGGCGCGATCGCAGCAGGGACAGGTGGTCCGGGCGGGGCGGTATTCAACGCGAAGTGCGCGGTATGCCACCAGATGACGGGAAAGGGAATCCCCGGTGTGTACCCGTCGCTTGTCGGTTCGGAGCTGGCCACGGGAGATGAGCGCCTGCCCATCCGCATTGTCCTTCATGGATTTCAGGGTCCTATTGAACGCAACGGAAAAAAATTCAACGGCGTGATGCAGCCATGGAAAAACGATCTGTCCGATCAGGAGATTGCGGACGTTTTGACATTTGTGCGCACGAGCTGGGGTAACGCCGGCCCCGCGATTACACCCGAAACGGTCAAGGCGCAGCGCGATGCCACCAAGGGCAAAGTCGGCGCCTGGTCTGAAAGCGAATTGAAATCCTCTCTCTGATCCACGTCCACTGATGCACCCGAGGTAGAGACGATATGCTCGACTGGCTTCCCGAAAACGTATCGGTATTTGGCGACGGCGTGGACCATCTGTTCTCGCTGATCTATTACATCTCGCTGGCGATCTTCGTGCTCGTCAACGCGGTCTACATCGTGTTTATCATCCGATACCGACGGAAGCGGAAGGGCGGGAAGGCGCACTATTATCATGGCAACAACCTGCTGGAGCTCACCTGGACCGCGCTGCCGTTCGGGCTTTTTCTCTTCCTCGCGTTTTACAGCGACGGCATCTGGGAAGACATCAAGTATTCGTCCAAGGCGCCGAACCCCGATCTCGTGGTTGAAGTCCTTGGCCAGACGTACATGTGGCACTTCCGGTATCCCGGATCCGATGGCGTCTTCGGACGGACGGACCGCGCATTGATCACCACCGTCAATCCTTTCGGCATAGATCCGCAGGACCCGAACGGCAAGGACGATTTCATGTCGATCAACAACATGCACATCCCGGTGAATAAAACCATTCTCGTGCGGCTGTCGTCGGTGGATGTTCTCCATAGTTTTTTTCTGCCGAACATGCGCATCAAGCAGGATGCGATTCCTGGCCAGATGGTGGACGTCTGGTTCAACAGCAGGAAAACCGGAATGTACGAGATCGCCTGCGCCGAGCTTTGCGGATCAGGCCACTACATGATGCGCGGTGAGCTTCTCGTGCAATCTCAACATGAATTCGACACGTGGATCGACGAGCAGTACGGCAACGTGCTCGCCTCGTTGAAACCCGCGACACCCCCGAACGAATAACCAAGCCCCGAGTCGATATGGAAGCCGTTGCACATACAGTACCTCATGGACACGTCGCTGAAGCGCATAGCGAGTCATTTATCCGGAAATATATTTTTTCCACCGATCATAAAATGATCGCGAAACAGTTCTTATCTCTCGCGATCGTCTTCATGTTCATCGGCGGCGCCTTCGCCTTGTTCATTCGCTGGCAGCTTGCCTATCCTGGTCAGCCTATCCCGATCATCGGTAAACTGCTTCCGTCGAGTTGGGTCAACCCGGCCGGCGCGGTGACGGCGGAATTCTATACGCAGCTGTTGACGATGCACGGCACGATCATGATCTTCGCAGTGATTATTCCGCTGCTTGTCGGCACCTTCGGTAACTTCGCGATTCCATTGATGATCGGCGCCGACGACATGGCGATCCCTTTTTTGAATATGGTCTCATTCTGGCTCTATCCACTCGGCGGTACGGTCATGATGTGCGGCTTTTTCATGGAAGGAGGAACGGCCGCGGCCGGCTGGACCTCGTATGCACCCTTGAGCGCCCTGGCATCGACCGGACAGACGTTATGGATTGTCGGATTGTTCTTTGTAGGTTTTTCATCGATCCTGGGCGGCCTGAATTACATCACGACGATCCTGAACATGCGGGCGCCGGGCCTCGGCATGTTCCAGCTCCCGATGACCGTGTGGGCTGTGTTGATCACGGCTATCATCATTGTCATCGGAACCCCGGTGCTCGCAGCGGCGCTGTCCATGTTGTTCATGGATAATTTCCTTCACACCAGCTTTTTTACTCCCTCGCATCTTATTTACCCTGCACGCGATCTGACGCGGACATCGGGAGGCGGACAACCCTTGCTGTGGCAGCATTTATTCTGGTTCTATTCGCACCCCGCGGTGTACATCATGATTCTCCCGGGCATGGGTGTGGTTTCGGACGTCATTTCCACATTTTCAAGGAAGCCGCTCTACGGATACAAGGCGATGATTTTCGCGATCATCGCGATCGCCTTCCTCGGCATGATCGTCTGGGGGCATCACATGTTCCAGTCAGGTATGAATCCGCTGCTAGGCACGACCTTCATGGTGAGCACGATGGTGATCGCTGTTCCTTCGGCGATCAAGACGTTCAATTGGCTCGGTACGATGTGGAGGGGCAACATGGAATTCGCCACGCCGATGCTCAACGCCGTCGCGTTTATATCGATGTTCGTCATCGGGGGATTGAGCGGCATTTTTATGGCTTCGACGCCGGTGGACGTGTTCATTCACGATACATACTTCATCGTCGGTCACATTCATTATGTGCTGTTCGGAGGCAGTCTTTTCGCGGTGTTCGCCGGCCTGTATTATTGGTTCCCGAAAATGACCGGGCGCATGTACAACGAACGCCTCGGCAAGTGGCATTTCTGGATCACCTTTATCTCGTTCAACGGCACGTTTTTCCCGATGCACATCCTGGGTATCGGCGGCATGATGCGGCGCATCTACGATCCCACGGTGTATGATTTTCTCAAGCCATTTCAGCCGATGAACGAATTTATCACCATCAACGCAATGATACTCGGGTTCGCGCAAATACTATTCGCTTTCAATCTGTTCTACAGTTGGTATTACGGTCAGAAAGCGAAGCGGAATCCCTGGCGCGCGAACACGCTGGAATGGCAGACGCCTTCGCCTCCCCCGCACGGGAATTTCGATCATGCCGTGCAGGTATATCGCGGACCATACGAATACAGCTCGCCCGAATCGGTGCAGGATTTTCTTCCGCAGACGACCTCACCTGAAGAGCTGGCCGCGCAATGGGAGCAGCATCGGATTCGCGCCGCGCAAAACACTGAAACGGTAGCACCAGGACACATACTATGAGCACACAAGAATCTTCCTGGCGACCAGCCCAACGTTGGCTCCATGGTATCGCGGTCGCACTCGCGATCGGCACCGTATTGTTGATCGCGAAAGGGGGTCTGGTGCACAGTGCCGGAGCGGGGTTGTCCGTTCCCGACTGGCCCACGACGTACGGCGAAAACATGTTCACCTTTCCGATCTCCAAATGGTATGGCGGCATCGTCTACGAACACGGCCACCGGCTCCTGGCCTCGGGCATCGGTATGCTGATGATCGTCGTGGCAGTGCTGACGTGGCTGTACGACGACCGCCGCTGGCTGAAGATGCTGACGCTCGCGGCTCTGGGCGCGGTGATCGTTCAGGGTGTGCTCGGAGGAGTTACCGTACTCATGCGTCTCCCCGTCGCCGTCTCGACCGGTCACGCGATGCTTGCACAGGCGTTCATGATTATGACGATGCTGATCGCGGCCGCTACGTCGAGGAGCTGGAAGAATACCGTGCCGCCTTTGCGGGTGGACATCGACGCTGGTTTGCAGCGGCTGCTGCTCGCGACGGTGATATTTACCTTCGTTCAGATTTTTCTCGGCGCCGTAACGCGGCACACCTACAGCGGGATGGCGATTTCGGATTTTCCGCTGAACAACGGACGCGTAATTCCGGATTTCATCAGCTTCGGCGTCGTTATCCAGTTTCTGCATCGCATGGGTGCCGTGGTGCTCACCACGCTTGTCGTGACGCAGGCCGTGAAGATACTGCGCCGTCCCGAGCTGCGCCGTCTGCGCAAGCCCGCCATCGCAGGCGTGGCCATGATTTTCGTGCAGTTCATGCTCGGCACCACAGTGATCTGGACGCGCGAAGCGATTGTTCCGAACACCCTGCATGTCGCGGGAGGGGCCGTCACGTTCAGCATCGTCTTTCTGACGTACGCCTGGTCACGCCGCTACTACAGCTTCAATCACATCGAACGACGCAGTCAATTTCAGGTATCGGAGGCGAAGGCATGAGCGAGAGAAGCATGAATTCCGCCGTCGCTGCCGTCTCGCTTTCGAAGCGCGACGTGTTTTCAGCCTACTATGAGCTGACGAAGCCCGGTATCACGCTTATGGTTGTGGTAAGCACAGCCGCCGGTTTCTGGTTGGCCCTGCCGCGAAATTTTCCCGCGTTCGAATTCGTGATGCTCTTCGTCGCCACCGTGTTCGGCACCGCGCTTGTTTCGGCGGGAAGCTGTGTACTGAACCACGTCATGGAGCATCGTTACGACCTCGAGATGAAGCGCACGATGTTTCGTCCCATTCCTTCCGGCAAGGTGACGGTGTGGCAGGCCACGTGGTTCGGTATCGCGTTGGCCGGCATCGGTCTGGGATTGTTGCTAGCGGCGCAGCCGTTGACCGCCGGACTCGCCGCGCTGACCTTGTTCCTTTATCTCGCGGTCTATACACCGTTAAAGCGCGTCACGCAGTTCTCCACGCTGGTCGGCGGTATACCGGGCGCGCTCCCTCCACTCGGCGGCTACGCCACGGTGACGGGGTCGATTAGCATCGAGGCTGGAGTGCTGTTCATGATTCTGTTCCTCTGGCAGATGCCGCACTTCCTTTCCCTTGCCTGGATGTACCGCAAGGATTACGAGCGCGGAGGTTTTCCGATGCTGACGGTGCAGGACGAGTCGGGCATGGTGGTGGCGCGGCATATCGTGTCGTACACGATTCTGCTTCTGCTGTTCAGTCTCTTGCTCACCGTGTACAACGCCACGGGGATGCTGTACTTTTTCGCGGCGATTGTTCTTGGAGGCGGTTTCCTGGCGATGGGTCTCCGCTTCATGCTCGAACGCAGCAACGCGAATGCACGCAACGTTCTGCTGGCGTCATATTTTTACCTTCTCGCATTGCTCACACTGATGTTTCTGGACAAGGCGTAATTCACTATGTCGACGATCGCCGCGCACGCGCGCTTCAATACAGGTATTTATCACGGCAAGCTCGGAATGTGGATTTTCCTAGCTTCCGAGATCATGTTTTTTTCAGGCTTCCTCGGGGCCTTCATCGTACTGCGCAATATGAACATCGAGCTGTTCACGGAGAGCGCGCATCACTTGGACAAGGCTGTCGCGACCGTCAACACCGCGGTGTTGATCAGCAGCAGTCTCACGATGGCGTTGTCGCATCTGGCACTCGAACGCGGAGAGGAAGGAAAATTCCGTTTGTTTCTCGCGCTCACGATTGTCTGCGCATTCGGCTTCCTGGGCATCAAATCCTACGAGTACGCCACGAAATTCGGACACGACATTTATCCATGGACGAATACATTTTTCGCAAGCTACTTCACCATGACCGGATTTCACGCGCTGCACGTGATAGGCGGACTCATACCGATGATCTGGATGCTGGGCAAATCGCTGACGAAAGGGTATCCCCAAAGCATGCATCATCGAGTGGAGACGCTGGGGCTCTACTGGCACTTCGTGGATCTTGTGTGGATTTTCCTGTTCCCCACGCTGTATCTGATTTTCTAGAATAAGGAGAGACGAACATGGCACACGACGTCAGCTTCAAGGAAATTCAGAAATCATACTTCAAGGTGTTTATTGCGCTCCTCGTGCTGACGGCGTTGACCGTGGCGGTAACATCGATTCATTTTGGCGACACGCTGAATATCGTTGTCGGATTGTTGATCGCGATCACAAAGGCCGCGCTCGTCGCATACATTTTCATGCATCTGAAATTCGATCACAAGCGCCTGCGCGTGTTCTTCTACGTTCCCCTCGGATTTTTCATGCTCATGATCTTCGCTCTGACGGTGCTCGGACCCTGATACTTGCGTATGCTTACTGTCACATCCATATCGCACAGCTATCGCCGGGGGAAAACCGAGCGCATCCTCGCGCTCGACGACGTGTCGTTCACAGCGCGAACCGGCGGCATCACCGCTCTCGTCGGACCCAACGGCAGCGGTAAATCGACGTTGTTCCGCGCGGCGACCGGGGTTCTTCGTCCCGATGCCGGGAGCGTGCTGTACAACGGCCGGCCCCTGGAATTATCGGATCTGGGTGTCGTATTCCAATCGCCGAGTCTCGACGGCATGTTGAGCGTGTATGAAAATCTGTATCATCACGCAATGCTCTTCGGACGCAGGATAGGCAAAGCGGACCTACCTGCCGCCATCATTGACGGACTCGGCATCGCATCGATGCTCGATACGCGCGTCGAGCAGCTGTCCGGCGGATTCCAACGCAGAGTGGAGCTTGCGAAAGCCCTCCTGCCGCAGCCCCGGGTGATCATTCTGGACGAGCCCTTCACAGGTCTGGATGTTCATGCGCGCGAACAGTTTTTCGGCTTGTTGCACGGTCTGACGGTGTCCGGTGATTTAACCGTGCTCCTGATCACGCACGAACTGGATCTCGCGACACATTGCGAACAGGTCGTGGTGTTGCGTGATGGACGTGTGTTCGCGGACAGTACTCCGGAGGCCTTGCTGGCGGAATTCGGATCCACCGTGGTTGAAATCAGGACAACGGACCCGGCGAAATTGACAAGGCGCCTTCGAGCCGCGGGTATCGTCGACATGCTTCAGCTTCGGGAAGACTCGCTGCTGCTGCCACGCATTTCGCTTCGCGAAGTTCTCGACATGATCGGCGATGAGGTTGTGGATGAGATCGTGGAGGCGCGACGGCCGACGCTGGATGACTGGTTCATCGCGCGGACCGGTGAGCACATTCTGGACAAGCACGAGGCGATAGCGGCATGAGCACGTTCATTTTGCCGACATACAGCCTCTGGCTGCGGGATCTCAGGCAATTCTTTCGCAGGCGCAGTCGCGTCGTCGGCGCCATTGGACAACCGATCGTCATCTGGGTGTTTCTCGGCGCGGGTTTCATGAATAGTGTGGATGCCGACAGCGCAGGCGGTGCGCAATATGGCACGTTTCTCTTTCCGGGCATGCTGCTTCTCATCACGCTGTTCTCGGCCATATTCTCCACCATTTCCGTTATTGAAGACAGGAAATCCGGTTTCATGCAAGGCGTACTGGTTTCGCCGGCTTCGCGCAGCTCCATTGTCTGGAGCAAGATGCTGGCCGGAACGACGCTTTCGTTGCTGCAAGCTGTGTTGTTCATGATACTGCTGCCTTTTACGGGTCTGCATCTGACCGCGGTGGGGATCGCGCTCAGTGTTCTCGTGCTGACGCTGACGGGATTGGCGCTCACGAGTCTCGGGCTGCTGATTTCATGGCGCATGCAATCGACGCAGGGCTTTCACGCGATCATGAATTTGCTGTTGATGCCGATGTGGGTGCTCTCCGGAGCGCTGTTCCCGGTTGAAGGCGCGTCCGATTGGCTTGCTCTGCTGATGCGTCTCAATCCGATGTACTACGTCACCTCGCTGTTCCACGCGGTGTTTTTCCTGGATTCCGGAATCGTACTCAGCGGCGGTCCGGATGTTATGACCGCGATTGTCGTGTCCGCCGTGACGGCCGTTACGGTCTATGTATTCACCTTGCGACTTGTATCCCGATGAAACGCGTCTTCGGCACCCTCGTCTTGCTTGCCGGCATTTCGGTGACGCTTATTTCCTGCGGCGACAGAGTAAGCAACGATGCCGTCACTTCGCTACCGGAAATCAAGGAAGCGCCGGTATTCGACGGAACGAATTTCGACAACACTGCCGTCACGGAAATGGATCTCCACGACAAAGTGTATCTGGCGTATTTTTTCTTTACAAGCTGCGCTGGTCCGTGTCCGGTAATGAATTCGAAGGCCAATGTCCTGCAAGCCGAGTATGCCGATGCTGCGGATTTCCGCATCGTTGGATTCAGCGTGGATCCTGAGAACGATACGGTGGAGCGTCTCGCGCGCTACGCGGATCGATACTCGGCCAAACGCGGACGCTGGTACATGCTCAGGAACAGCGAAAGCGCGGTCGTGGAACTCGCCGCGAGAGGCTTTCTGATGGGCGATCCTTCTCAGCCGGTGCTCCACAGCACCCGTTTTGCACTGGTGGATAAAGCCGGAATGATTCGCGGATACTACGATGGCATGGACGACAAGGCGATGGATAAGCTGCGCAGCGCGATCGATTTCCTTCTCGGGGGGGGAGCATGACCTTGAGCGATCTTCCCACGATCAATGCGCTGCTGAATTCGCTTTCCGCGATCTTTCTGATCTCGGGATTCTGGTTCATGCGACGGAAGCAGATCGCGCGGCATCGGGCCATGATGATTTCCGCGTTCGTCACGTCCGCGCTGTTCCTCGCGACGTACCTGACCTACCATTTCACTTCACATCTTGTGACGAAATTTCAGGGCGAGGGATTGGTGCGGATAGTGTACTTCACGATTCTCATATCGCACTCGGTACTGGCAGTGGCCGTCCCGCCTCTTGCAATTCTCTCGCTCTTCCGCGGATTGAGGATGCGAGTTGACCGGCATCGCGCGGTCGCCCGATGGACGCTGCCGCTCTGGATGTACGTCTCGGTTACGGGCGTATTCGTGTATCTGATGTTGTATCATTTTTATGCATGAGCTGTCATGAGAGTAAAAACGCTGCCGGTATGCATTGCGGTTTTCATTATCGCCGCGTACGCGATTCCCGAGATTGCGCAGGCCTGCCCCAACTGCAAGGAATCGTACATGGCCGATGGCGGCGCATCGGTGGCCAGTGGGTTCAGCGCCAGCGTACTGTTCATGATGGCCATGCCGTTCCTCGTCATCGGTGGTTTTGTACTGCGACTCTGGACGGCGCAGAGAAAAGTGCGACAGACGGAATCCCGGTCCTGATGCGCAATACGTTATCGACATCACATCCCCCAGGCATCTATGTTCACACCGACTCTCGATAAACAGATAAAACGCGCGTTCGTCGCCGGCTTTGTTGTGCTTGCCGTTGGCGCCGCGGCGTTCTATTTCCTGCGCCACCCGAGTGTGATGGACGTAGGATATCGTCCGCAGCAGCCGGTTCCTTTTGACCACCGCGTACACGCCGGCAATCTTGGCATCAGCTGTGTGTACTGTCACAGCAGTGTAGAAACTTCCGCGCATTCAACCGTGCCGCCGACGAGCACGTGCATGAATTGTCACACGGCCGTCCTGCGGGACAGTCCGAAACTCGAGGCTGTACGCACGAGCTTCGAGACCGGCATGCCGATAGAATGGATTCGCATTCACAGGCTTCCGGATTATGCTTTCTTCAATCACAGCAGACATGTCAACTCCGGTATCGACTGTGCATCGTGTCACGGCGAGGTGGAGAAGCAGGGCGTGATCGCGCAAAAGAAGCCGCTGACCATGGGCTGGTGCCTCGACTGCCACCGCAATCCCGAAGAGTATGTTGTCAGAATCCGTGAGCGATCGGGACTTGACGTACGACCCTCCGTGCTCGCGGGCAAGCTTCGCAACGGACCCCAGAACTGTTCGGCCTGTCATCATTGAGCAGGACAGGGGCTACCGAAGAAGCACACAACCAATGATTGAGATTTACGCAACACATCGATATACAAAGCATGGCTGATACCAATACACAGGACAAGACTTACTGGAAAAGCTTTCGCGAACTCTCGCGTGATCCGGAGGTCATGGAGCAACTCAGGCACGAGTTCCCGCCCGACTACGACGAACCGTCAGGCGGCGCGTCGTTGCTTACGCGCAGGACGTTCATCGGCCTGATGGCCGCGTCGACCGCGCTGGCCGCGACGAGTTGCAGACGACCCGAGCAGACCATCGTTCCGTATGTGAAGAAGCCTGAATATCTCGTTCCGGGTGTGGCGAATTATTTCGCGACGGCCTGGACACATCAGAATTTCGCCTCCGGTTTGCTTGTGAAATCCCGGGAAGGCCGGCCGATCAAGATCGAAGGCAACGATCTCGATCCGGTGAGCGGCGGCAAATCCTCGCATCTCGCGCAAGCTTCGTTGCTCTCGCTATACGACCCTGATCGCATTGTGCGTCCCACGGTGAACAACAGCGACTCCACGCCCCTAAATGCGATGCGCCGTATCGCAGATGCTATCCGCGAAGTGACGGACAAAGGAAAAACCGTGCGCATCCTTGTGGACGAGCACGCATCGCCTTCCCTGGCGCGCTTGTATGCACAGCTGGAGGAGGTGCTGCCGCGAACAAAGGTCGTCGTCTGGCCTGCGGTGAACGCGACGAATGCCGCTGAGGCCAACAGGCAGCTGCTGGGTTTCGACGTCGTCATCGTTCCCGATCTGGCGAAGGCCGATGTGATCCTCGGTGTCGAAGCCGATTTCCTTGGCACGGATCCCGAATCGCTGTACCATATCCGGCGCTTCGCTTCCCGCCGCAAGCCGTCGAAAAGCGATCCCGCAATGAGCCGCTTCTACGCGGTGGAGGCGACGATGACGCTCACCGGCTCCAATGCCGACAAGCGCGTGACGATCAAGCCGTCCGAGATGAACGAATTCCTCATCGCGTTGCTGCATGAACTGTGCGTCAAGCGCGGACTCCCGGGTCTCGATGCCTCCATGCTCGCGCAGTTGAACGGAGCAGGGAACGAGCGCTTCCCCTTCATCGCGACGATCGCCGCGGACCTGACGGCGAAGCCGTCCGTCGTCATGATCGGCAAGCATTTGTCCGTGGAAACACACGCGCTCGGCGTGCTGCTTAATCGCGTACTCGGGGCCTACGGCGAAGGGCGGGTGATGGATCCACGTCAGGTGCTCCCCTACAGCGCATCGAAGAAACGCGCCATCGAAGAGCTTCAGCAGGAATTGACAAACGGCACTGTGGGCGTCTTGATTTATGGCGATGTGAATCCGGCGTACTCCATGCCCGGCGGCAGTTACAGAATGTTGACCTCGAAAGTCCTGTATCGCTTTTCCCTTTCGCAGTATGCGGACGAGAGTTCGAAGTTCTGTTCAATCTTCATCCCTGTGAATCACTTCCTCGAGGCATGGGGTGATGCGTCAATGCTGGACGGTTCGCAGGCCATCGTGCAGCCACTCATCGCTCCGCTGAACGACGGCCAGCTCTCGTTGGGTGATACGCTGCTGGGTATCGCGCGGGCGTTCGATGCGACGGCATTCGCCGATACGGCGACCTGGTACGCTTTCGTGCAGAAACGCTGGAGGGAAGAAGTGTTTCCCTCAAGCGGCCGCCCGGCGTTCAACGGTTTCTGGAATGATTCGTTGAAAAACGGTTCCGTCCCTGGTCCTGTGCCAGCTCGTAGCCTATCCTTCAACTCTGCACCGTCCGCGACAATGCTGCGCGCCGCTGCTGTACCGCCGAAGTCCGGAATGATGCTCGGCGTGCTTCCCAGCCACTCCCTTTATGACGGCCGCCTCGCGAACCTCGGCTGGCTCATGGAACTTCCCGATCCCGTCACCAAAGCCACATGGGACAACGTCGCCATGATGGGCGCCAGCACTGCACGCAAGTTGGGCGTCAAACAGGATGATGTGGTCCGGATAACAACATCGGCCGGCAGCATCGAGCTCCCCGTACTTGTTCAGCCGGGAATCGCCGCCGATGCGGTGTTCACAAGCACAGGTTTCGGAAGGATGGAGGGTGGACGCGTCCTCGCCGAAAAGGGGAAGAACGCGTTTGCCGTCATGCCTCAAGGCGTCAACTCTATCGGGTATGTTCCCGCGAAAATCGAGAAAACCGGAAGCGTTCAAAAAATCGCGACGACGCAGGATCATCACTCACTTTCCGGCGACGAGTTCTTCGATATCGACCGCAGCGACATCGTAAAAACCGGCACGCTCTCGGCGTATATAAACAATCCCGCATCGCTGTACGAACGCGATCTCCCCGTCTATGGCGCCGAGAAAAATACGGATCGTCCGATAAGCGCCACCACGCCGCACGACTACAGCACGGGGCATCGCTGGGGCATGACCATCGACACCTCGGCCTGCGTCGGCTGCAATGCCTGCGTCATCGCCTGCGTGTCGGAAAACAACATCCCTGTCGTGGGCAAGGAGCAGGTGATGAAAGGACGCGAGATGCACTGGATCCGCATCGACCGCTATTACACCGGCGACGAAAACCATCCCGACACCGTTCTGCAGCCGATGCTCTGCCAGCATTGTGAAAAAGCTCCCTGCGAAAATGTCTGTCCCGTGGCGGCGACCACGCACAGCCCCGAGGGATTGAATGAAATGACCTACAACCGCTGCGTGGGCACCCGGTACTGCTCGAATAACTGTCCGTACAAAGTCAGGCGATTCAACTATCTGAATAATCATCTCGAAGAGCGCGATCCACTCTCGCTTGTGTACAATCCCGACGTCACCGTGCGTATGCGCGGTGTCATGGAAAAATGTACGTTCTGCGTGCAGCGCATCAACGGCGCCAAGCATCACGCGAAAAACGAAGGACGCGACATGCTGAGCGACGGTGAGGTTGTTACCGCGTGCCAGCAGGCCTGTCCTGCCGATGCGATTATTTTCGGCGATACCAACAATCCGGCAAGCGCGGTCTCGAAAAGCATGAAGAGCGACCGCGGCTATCACGTGCTGCGCGAACTCA
Organism: uncultured Chromatiales bacterium; assembly: GCA_964371045.1. Classification (GTDB taxonomy): domain Bacteria; phylum Bacteroidota; class Ignavibacteria; order SZUA-365; family SZUA-365; genus JAOSJT01. The sequence continues at coordinate 62,903 of CAYJMN010000020.1, forward strand.
ACGTGCGGCCGTCCATCACCTACTTGGCGAGGATCAGGAATACCGACGGAGGACGCGCATGAGCCAGGGTAAGGATATGCATCGTCAGGATAACTGGGATATCGAAGCAACTGGCACGCTCGCCATCGATCCCCACGAACTGCGGGAACCGCTCTACGAAGGTCGCCCGACGTCAGCCGAGGTCACCGAGAAAGTGTCGAGCGTCGTCGAAGGACAACCCACAAAGGGCTGGTACGCGGCGATCACCGTCACCAGCGCGGTAGGCGGCTGGGGAATCCTCACAATCCTGTACACCATATTTACAGGTATCGGCGTCTGGGGCAACAATCAGCCCGTCGGCTGGGCGTGGGATATCACGAATTTCGTGTTCTGGATCGGTATCGGTCATGCCGGGACGTTGATTTCAGCCATTCTTTTCCTTTTCAGGCAGAAATGGCGCACGGCCATCAATCGCGCCGCTGAAGCGATGACGATTTTCGCGGTTATATGCGCGTTGATTTTTCCCATCATACACACGGGCCGTCCCTGGGTCGCGGTGTACTGGCTGTTGCCGTTGCCGAATCAGATGCAGATGTGGGTGAATTTCCGTTCCCCGCTGCTGTGGGATGTGTTCGCGGTCTCGACGTATTTCGCGGTATCGCTGATATTCTGGTATGTCGGGCTCGTACCGGATTTCGCCACGCTGCGCAACAGGGCGAAAAACTGGATAACGAAATATGTGTTCACCTTCCTGAGTCTGGGCTGGACGGGCGCCAACCGCCACTGGCATCGCTACGAAAAAGCGTATCTCATTCTCGCCGGTATCTCCACGCCGCTCGTGCTTTCGGTACACACCATCGTGAGTTTCGACTTCGCGGTCTCCGTTATTCCCGGCTGGCACACGACCATCTTCCCGCCCTATTTCGTGGCCGGCGCCATTTTTTCCGGCTTCGCGATGGTGCTGACGCTGATGATCATCGCACGTACGCTGCTCAATCTTCAGCAGTTCATCACGCTCAAGCACATCGAGAATATGAACAAGATTCTGATGGCGACGGGACTCATGGTCGGTTATGCATACGGAGTGGAATTTTTCATCGCGTGGTACAGCGGCAATCCGTACGAGAAGTTCATCTTCATCAACCGCGCGTTCGGGCCTTACAGCTGGGCGTACTGGACGATGGTGAGCTGCAACGTGTTCATCCCGCAGCTGTTCTGGTTCAGGAACATCAGGCGCAATCTTCTGATCACCTGGGTGATTTCGATTTTCGTGAACATCGGCATGTGGTTCGAGCGTTTCGTCATCATCGTCACATCGCTGCATCGCGATTTCCTGCCCTCGAGCTGGGGATATTTCGTCCCAACCTGGGTTGATATTTCCATCTTCGCCGGCACCATCGGGATCTTCCTCACGCTGTTCCTGCTGTTCGCGAAGTACATTCCGGTGCTCGCGATTTCGGAAGTGAAGGGCATCCTCCCGGGCGCCCAGCCAACGCATGATAATCACTGAGAAGGACTTCGAACGATGAGCAACAATTCCGGTATGATCGGCATGTTTACGAATCCCGACTCCGTGATCAAAGCGGCGACGGAAATTCGGCATGCCGGATACAGCAAGTTCGACTTTCACACACCCTATCCGCTGCACGGCCTGGATGACGCGATGGGTATCAAACGCACCGTTCTTCCATGGATCTCGCTCGGTGCGGGGATCGTCGGTCTGGCCGTCGCGCTGCATCTGCAATGGTGGACAGGTGCCGTGGATTATCCGCTGGTGATCGGTGGGAAGCCGTTGTTCGCCTTCGAGCCCTCGATACCCATCGCATTCGAGCTGACAATTCTGCTCTGCGCCATTGCAACCGTCGTGGGCATGTTCGCTCTCAACGGTCTCCCGCGCTGGTATTCGAAATGGCAGAACGATCCGCATTTCCTCCGCAGTATGGACGACGCCTTTATCGTGACGATCGACGCGGATGACTCCTGCTATCATCCCGAGCGCACACGTGAGCTGCTCAATACGCTCGGCGCCGAGCAAATTCGTACGGTGTATCATGTTGAAGAATAAGCGACGTCTCATCATCGCATCGGTTATCGTGGTAATTGCGGGCGCGGGCTTTATCGCGCTGTGGGCGGGCAACGATTTCCAGTCGTTCCGCTCCACAGAGCCGCCGATCCAGATCCGCTATGATATGTACTATCAGGGCAGAGTCAGCGCGCAGCAACGCAGCGATTTCTTTGCCGACAGGATGTCCATGCGCGGTCACGTGCCCGGAACGGTTCCGAGGGACGGCGAAACCTATCCCTACGCCACATGGGAAGAAGCGGAAGTAGAACTCCGAAATCCTCTGGCCGGACGTACGGACGTGCTCGCGCGCGGGAAAAACCGATTTAACACATTCTGTGCCGCTTGCCATTCGCCTTCGGGTCAGGACACCACCGAGGTTGTGCGCAAAGGCCTGCCGAAGCCGCCGAGCCTTGCCGCGCCCAATGCGAAGAGCTATTCCGACGCACGGCTCTTTCACGTCATCAGCATGGGGCAGAACATCATGCCCGGGTACGCGGACAAACTGAAGCCGGAAGACCGTTGGGCCATCATCAATTATGTGCGCGAGCTGCAGAAAGCCCCGCTCAAGTACCCCGAAGCGCCGAAGCCCGCCGTTGCGGATTCCGCGAAAACCACAGCAACACCAGCGAACACGGGAAAGGCAAAATGAACAGAGCACCGGTACTTATCGGCGACACGAAATTCGTCAAGTCCATGACGCTGATCGGCGGCGGAGTAACCGCGGTGGGCATCGCGCTATCGCTTGCCTCGGCATTCGCGGATTACGAGCGCTTTCTGTTCGGATATTTAATCGCATTCATCTTTTTCGCGGGCATCGCGGCGACCGGCGTGTTTTTCAGCATGTTGCAGTTCCTCGTGCGCGCCGGTTGGAGCGTGTCGATACGGCGCATCCCGGAATTGTTCGGCGGCTTCACGCTGCTTCTGCCCGTGCTCGTGCTTCCCATCGTGCTCGGACTCGGCGTCCTGTACCATCACTGGGTGCATCCCGAACCGGGCGACGTCGTGCTGCAGGGCAAGGCGGCGTGGCTGAACGTACCGTTCTTCACAGCGAGACTGTTCGTGTACATCGGCGTGTGGATTGCGATGTATTTCATCATCGTTCGCAATTCGTTCAGACAGGACCACAGGACGGATATCAACCTGACGAGGTGGAACTGGAGACTCAGCGCACCGCTCACCATTTTCTATGGAGTCACGATCACGTTCGCGGCCTTCGATCTGCTCATGTCGCTGTATCCGCATTGGTTCAGCACGATTTTCGGCGTGTATTATTTCGCGGGCTCCCTCGTCGGCGCACTGGCGGTGATCACCATCATCGCAGTATTGTTGAAAAAAGCGGGATTGATGGCTGAATGGTTGACCTCGGATCGACTCCACGATCTGGGCAAGTTTCTCTTCGCCTTTAACGTATTCTGGGCGTACATCGCTTTTTCGCAATATATGCTTATCTGGTATGCGGATCTGCCGGAGGAAGTTATCTTCTTTACATATCGGACGCACCACGGTTGGGAATTCGTATCCATCCTGCTGCTGGTGTTTCATTTTATCGTGCCGTTCGGAGTTCTGCTGTCGCAGGATGCCAAGCGCAATCCAAACGTGCTCCTGACCGGCGCCGTGTTGCTCCTCGCCGCGCATCTGCTGGACGTGTACTGGCTCGTGATGCCCTACTACAATCACGAAGCCGTCGTGCTCGGCTGGAACGAACTCGGATCACTCCTCGCCCTCGGCGGCGTGTTCATCCTCGTCACCTTCCTCCAACTCCGCAAGCGCAGCGCCGTGCCGGTGAATGATCCGTATTTGCCGGAGAGTGGGTGAAGAGTGAAGAGTGAAGAGTGAAGAGTAAAGAGTGAAGAGTGAAGAGTGAAGAGTGAAGCGTGAAGAGAAGGGCAGCGAGGCAATCGCTGCTCTTCCGTTTCGAGGAGAGATGCATGGAGGCACCGCGGCCGTCACGCAAAATCACCCCGCCGCCAGAAGAATACAGAAGGTAACGCAAAGATGAAAAGTCGTACAGGGAGAATTTAGAAGGTAACGCAAAGGTGAGAGGACGCGGAATTATGGGGTAACAACCTCCGCACAACTTTTCGAGCAGCGCTATATAAAACTCTCCCCGCTCTCATCGCTCTCTTTACCAATGGATTCTACTCTGATCTCACACAGCTGGGCGTAAAACTATATAAAAAAAGAGCAGAGAAGTAATGTTCTCTGCTCTTCTATCCAGGATTAAATCTTGTGTAATCGGTTACACTATATGCAGGTCGGAGTAAACTCTCAACCTTCGGATTATAGCTCTCGGCTCTCCGCTGCTACTCGCCAACCACCATTGATCGCGAGGTTGAAGCGCCGCCGCTTTGGAGGACAAGCAGGTACACGCCCGCCGGGAGGCCGGAAAGATCCACGGGTATGGTGTACTCACCGACCGGCATCGAACCATCGAAGACTTCTCGCACGACTCTGCCCAGCACATCGTGCACGCGGAGCGTCAACGGTGAGCGGACATTGTTCGCCACGCTGATGGATGCGGTTCGCGGGATGGAGGAGGGTGCGGGATTCGGATACACGTCGCGCAAGGCGAGACCACGTATCGCGGCAGTAGTCGTTCCGGTCGAGAGCACTGGTACACAGGGAAGTTCCTTGAGTAACGCCGTCATATTGGTTTTCAGCTGCAAGGGATTGATGCGATACGGCCGGAGCGAGAGGAACATCATGTGCCCCGTCGTATGCTCGGGAGTGACGACCGGCTTTCCCCAGACACCGATGCCCGTCGTGTTGGTACCGCGTGTTTCGGTGAAGAGGACAACATTCTCCGGTCTGGTCAGCACCGTGTTGAAAGGATTGACAAGGTTCTGTTCGCCTGTGAATTCCATGTCCACAAGCGAAGGCAGTTCGGCGACGCACTCACGCACGGTGGCGTACGATCCGGCCCATGTGATGCCCAGGAATTGGCGCATGTCAGCGGACAGGAACTGCTGTCCGTACCGGGTCATCAACACGAGATTGCCGCCAACGTTGATGTACTCCATCATGGAGCTGTTGGCCCAATGCGCTTCGTCGCCATTGAACGCGTTGCCCAACCAGATGACCGTACAGTATTGGCCGAGAATCGCCGCGGGAACCGCACCGCTGCCGATTGGTGCGGGAACGCCCTCGGGATAGCCGGAAGCGGGATCGGGGAAGAGATCCCACAAGGTGTAGGCCGCTCCGCCGGTGTATACTGAATCGCGAAACGCCGTTTCAAGATCGTCGCGGTAGACTTCCTCGTCCCAGTCGATGCCATTGACCACAAGTATACCTTTGTCGAATGTGGGATTGACGATCTTCTCGATGACGCGCTTCAGTATCCAGTTGTCCCTGTCGAGCTGTACGAGTTCGGGTTTCTTGCCGAGCGTAAAACTCCATTGCTGTACGGCTTGGTTGTTCTGAACCACAATGGTCGTGTCGCTGCCGTCGCTGAATCGCACATACAGATCGACCGGCATGATGAATAACTGCCGCTCGGTCTGATAAAGCTGCTCTATCGTTACGTCCAGTGTGTGGCTTCCGGCCTGTTCCTCCGTACTCCATACGTACTGGTATGTGGGATAGTATTCGCCGTAAATCCAGTTCTGGAAAAAAGAGTCCAGATCCACGCCGCTCTCGTCTTCCATGAACTGCTGAAACTCGCTGGTGATCACGCTCCGGTAGTTTCCCTTTGATTCATCGCCCAGATACTTGCGGACAGCGGAGAAAAACACCTCGTCGCCCACAACATGTCGAAGCATGTGCGCCACCCATGAGCCCTTGTCGTAGCTCAGATTGCCGTTGAAAATGCGTGCGAAATCCGTTGGATCGCTGACGTAGATGGTTCCTGGACCGTAATACGCTTTTGAGGACATGTCGGCCTTCAGCGCCGCCAATCCACCCCTCGATTCCCAGAACAGCGATTCTCCGTACGTGGCCCAGCCTTCGTTCAGCCAGATATGATGGAAGGAGTCGCACGTCACCTTGTCGCCGAACCATTGGTGCATGAGTTCGTGTACGACTACGCCTGTGCTGTAGAACCCCATCGACGAGACGGTCTGATGCTCCATCGCACCGCCCCATTCATACTCGGCCATGCCGTACTTCTCGTCCATGAAAGGGTAGGTGATGAAAAGGTCCGAATATACCTGGAGGCCATCGAGCATGTCCTGTTCGAAAGCGGCCATGTTGCTTGCCGGCATGCTGTACCACCAGCTGCCCACTGGCATGGTCTTCCCGGCATGGGTGAATTCATGCGATCGGTAGTTGTACTTCGCCGCGGCTACGCTCACGAGATAGCTCGCGATTGAATACTTGCTCGTCCAGTGCACGGTGCGTGTGCCGTCGCCGTTGTTCACATCCGTAACGACAAGCCCGTTGCTGACGGGGTACATTTCTTCGGGAACCGTTACAATGATGTCGACTGAATCGGCTTTGTCAGATGGATCGTCCTTGCACGGCCACCAGGTACGCGCGTCGTACGGTTCGGATTGCGTCGCAATGGAAATGATGTCCTCGTTGAGATCGACGTTATGCACTGATTCGATGCTCACGCCGCTCTGCGCGTAATCGGCGGTATAGTACATGGTGATCGTAGTCTGTTCCTGCACCTGCAGTGTATACGGTAGCGGGATGGTGACCACGTCGCCGCTCGCGGTTACCTGACTGCCTGGAATGCGCTGGCCGCGTGTGACGACGCTGTCCATTGTCGCATTCGGCGCGAGGTGGACATCGATCGAAGACAGGTCTCCGCCGAGGGCGGTGAACGTCATCGCAACATTGCCGGTGAACGTCAATGTCGGATCCTTGCCGAGTGTGATTGCGAGTCGATAATGTAAAACGTCGTAGGAACTCATTGAGGCGGGGACGAAGGCGCTGCGTTTGGAAAGTTTTTCGTAGCGACGCATTTCCGCTTCGCGGTGCATTTGCATGTCTGTCTGCTGCGCGTACGCGACGCTGCCCAGCAGGATAAAAAGTGCGAGTCGATACCACAAGGTCATAGATACTCCAAATAAAACGGATGAATATCATCCCGGAATGATCTAACAATAATAGTACCGACAAGCTCGCTGAACAATCCCAAAAGAAAGCGCCCGCCCTGCCCTCTCCCCCGGCCCCTCTCCCAGTAGGGAGAGGGGAGAAGAATTGAATTAATCGTCGCTCTCAACCCGCAGAGGCGAGTCTACGACCTACGGTCTCTGACCAAGCCTCGCTCTGCCGGAGGTATCCCCCCGGGTCCAGTAGTGAGTGGGGAGGAGAATTGAAACGTGCATCGTGAGTCTTCGCATTCACCTCGCCGCAGCGAGTCTTCGACCTGAGTGAATTCGTACGCGGATTTGCGCGGATTATTGTGGATACACGCGGATAAGAATTTTTTCAACCCCGTATACAAAGGACTTGTAGATTTGGAGTCAAAGACTTTCTTATCCGTGCATATTCACCTCATCTGTCCGCCGAAGCCTGCCAGCACAGCCGCACGAGTAGAGAGTGTGCCCACCAGCGCTGCGCTGCTCCTAACATCAATTGGGTCCGGGTTTACAGACACCGCACTGGAGGGACGCAGCCCTTCCCCGCAGTAGCGGGGTGCCCGTGAAAGCTCGTGCATCAATCTCACATTCTGCGGCGGGGACTCCGCTGCTCATGACATCGAGGTTTCCGAACTGGCTAGTCTCGTAGAAGCCCGGACGTGCGCCTCCTGAGACGCCACCGCGAAAATAAGCTCAGTTTCCAGATTCAACATCAGCCGGCGGCATCTCGAAGGTCGAAGACTCGACGCAGCAGGAAAAGGGAAGTGCCGTCCCTGCGGGACTGAGAGAGGGTACGGTGCTGGACGCGTGAACCCCACACTTACGTGAGGGGATTACGGAAGTGTCGCCCTGCGGGCTGAGGAAATTATTTTTCGTCATCCCCAACGCCCCTCCTCCGCGTCTCTGCGCCTTTGCGCCTTTGCGTCTCTGCGTTAAATTCCCCTCCCTGCGGCTTGTCACACTCGATATACACCGGCGCGCAGCGCAGCTTACCTGACTCAGGGTGACGACGTTTTGATATATCGTAAATAGTAAATCCAAAATCGTCAGAGACGTTGCGCGTAGAGACGTTGCACCAACGTTTTGACATTTTGAAATACATTGTGCGACGCAACGTCTCTACGTGATGCAACGTCTCTACAAAGACACCACATGCAACGTCTCATTCACCGATTTTCCGCATTCCCGCAATCCCGAATTTCCGCGTGCGACGATGTTTTGAAATCCAAATCGTACACATCGTCAATCGTCAAATTGTGCGAGACTGAAAAAAGTTGACCGTATTTTGGTTTACATACGGAGCAAC
>CAYJMN010000021.1:0-17511 GCA_964371045.1 uncultured Chromatiales bacterium
TTACGGCGGAATGGAGGGTCCCAGCCCATTTGGCATGCTGTCATTAACAGGAGTCACGACAAGATAAACAACAATCGAAGCACGATTCTTTGCAGAGTGACGTCTCGAAGGGTGATTGGTGAGAAAGTTATCTCGAGTCTCGTTGTTGGTAGCGGATCCAATCACCCTTCGAGACGCAGCCGTAACTTGAATTAGCGCTTCGATCTGGGCTCTCTGCGCGGCTGCTCCTCAGGGTGACGATCATGGATAATGCGGATAAGTAAAACTCATTATACCCCCCGGAAGCAACCCCTCTCTCCAAATAATTCATTCGCTCATATAAAAAAAAAGCGGAGAGCGCGTGCCCTCCGCTTCCGCTTTTCGCGAAATGCGTTTAGCGGTGGATTTCGCTGACGAACGCATCCACTTCCGGAATGCCGCCCTGGAAAATCAGATAGCCGTTGTAGGGTTCGCGGGGTGTGGTTTCACGGGTCACCGGCGTGAGCATGATGTCTTTCACGACCAGCGGATCCTCGCTCTGACCCATCGCCCAGCCGAGCTTGATGTAGGCGGCCTCGGGCAGCATGTTTTCGAGAGGAATGACGCCGAGATCCATCATCTCGCGACCGGTTTCGTACACGTACATCTGCACGTAGCCCCACAGCGTCTGCACCGTCATGTACACCGACACGCCGGCCTCCTGCGCGCGTTTGAGCGCCGGGTAGAGCGGCTTGTTGACGTGACCGAGGCCCGTCCCGGCGATGATGATGCCGCGATAGCCGTTGTCGATCATGGAATCGATCATGTCGGCCTTCATGTTCGGATAATAATACACGATGCCGATGCGGTCGTCGAACACCGCCTTCACGCGCACATGCCTGTCCGAACGACGAGGATTGTAGTCGGTACGCAAATACTTGAACCCATCGCGATTCACCATCGCGAGAGGAATGTCGCCGATGGTGCGGAAGGTCGAACGATAGGACGAATGCATCTTGCGTACGCGCGTACCGCAATGCAGCAAACCGTAGTCGTCCGATGTGGGCCCGAACATGCAGACCATCACCTCCGCGATGTCGCAGTCCGCGGCGGTTTTGACGCTGTGCATGAGATTGAGCGCGGCGTCGGAGGAAGGCCGGTCGCTCGAACGCTGCGAACCCACCATGACGATGGGCACGGGCGAATCCTGCACCATGTACGACAGCGCCGCGGATGTATGGTGCATGGTGTCGGTGCCGTGACCGATGACGATGCCGCGCACGCCTTTTTCAATTTCTTCGCCGATTTTCTCGGCGAGAATCATGTACTCTTCGGGTCCCATGTTTTCACTGAATACGCCGAACAACTTCGTCGTCTCGAGATTGCAGACGTCCGCGAGTTCCGGGACGGAGCCGTACAGCTCGCCCGGAGTGAAGGCCGGGATCACCGCGCCGGTACGATAGTCGAGGCGGCTGGCGATCGTTCCGCCCGTTCCGAGCAGCACGACCCTGGGCTTTTTCGGATCGTAGGGAAATGCTTTTTCGGGGATCTTGTAAATCGCTTCCTTGTACCCGATTTCCTTTCCGTCGATGATGCGGTCCGCCCGCAGGCCGACGTTATATCCCGTCGCCATCTTGATGACGACATGGTCGCCGTCGGAAGTTTCGGAACGGGGAAGAATGATGCCCTCGAAGGAATCGTCTTGCGTGGTGAGAATCGCATCGCTCCAGACGCGAAGACCGAATTTCTTCAGCGCTTCAAGAGCGGGACCTTTGTATCCTTTATATGTGTCGACGCTGCTCATGCCATGATCTCCTGTGCAAAGATGTTCTCCACTTCCGCCGCCACCTCGGCACCGGGAATGCGTCCGCGTACAACATCCATCACACGATCGAGAGTCAGTTTCAGGAGATTGTCCGTATTGTACATGCCGTTTGCATGCACGGCAGCCCTGGCCTCGGCGACCACGGGAGCGAGTTCGTCGCGATTCATTCGCGGTTTGATATCGTCGGGCGACCAGTCGTCGGTCAGCGATGCCCGCATGGCGCTGAGCAGACCGTCGAAGGTCATGCGTCCGTCGTGAATGGCGGCGAATATCTGACGCAGCGTGTCCCGATTCCAGGAAACATACGCGTGTCCCTTGCGGTGCAGACGCCGAGGGAAGCGCCACAACGCGATGGCCGCCTGCATCGGCGTGAAGCCGTGAACGCCGACGGTCTCGTCATACAAGCTGGCGAGCGGTGAAAACGCGAGGCCGTCGATCGCATCGGACGGAACCCCGTCGGCGATGAACTGCTTCCTGCGCTGCCAGTACTGCACGGGCATACCAAGACGGATGCTCTCGATGCGCTCGGGCGTGATGCGCATGGGAGGGAGATCCGTGTCGGGGTACATGCGCTGCGGTCCGGGGAGAATGCGCTCGAAACCCGTGGTTCCGTCGCGCAACGCCTGGCGGGTCTCCGAAGGAATGCCGATGGTCACTTCCTTCGCACGAATGGCGATCTCTTTCACCGCCGTCTCCACATCCCGTTCATCCCCCCACACGATGACGAGCGTATCGGCGGAAGTGACGCCGAGAGCGGCTTTGCATTCCTTCCATTCAGCGCCGGAGAGCGTTTCGCCGGGACTGTCCGAATGGATGATGTTGGGCAGGACGCTCAGGCATGCGATGACGCGGACGCGGTCGGCGATTTCGCGCGCGAAGCTGGTTCCGTCCTGCGTTTCCCATCGCAGTAATCCGGCCCATCCCGGGAGCTTGACCGCCGCGACAACCTGATCCTTGTGGAGCGCGAGTTCGATGGGCGTGAATCTCGTGCGCTTGAGGATGCGCGTGACATTGGCGGAACTGTGAGTAAACGTTTCGGTCGTGATGCCGCGGCCGATGAGTTCCTCGCGCAGACGCAGCAGATTCCATTGACGCTGTGCTTCGTTGTAGGTGAGCAGGGGCATCAATCCGATGCGCGGCACGCCCTTGATTTCGATGCGCGTGCCGCCCGTGACGCTGACGTTCGTGTCCGCGCGGGTGGCACCGATACCGCGGCGCACGTGTCCGGTTGTGCGCATCATTTTGCGCAGGATTTGCGCGACTTCCGCGACTTCCGTCGGTGTGCGCATGTCGGGACCGGTCACGAGTTCGATCAACGGCATGCCGAGACGGTCCGTGTTGTACGTGCGCCTATGCCCGACGTCGCTGATCTCGCGGCAGGAATCCTCCTCGATGCCGAGCTGGATGATCTCTACTGTTTTGTCCTTATACGGAACGGAGCCGTTGATGCCGCAGATCGCCGTGCGCTGGAATCCTGTCGGGATGCTTCCGTCCAGGTATTGCTTTCTGGCTATGTGAAGCTCATCCACGAGCGTCAGCTCCGCGAGCATGGAAATTTCAAACGCATAGTCCAGCGCTTCGGGGTCGATCATGAAAGGTGGGGTGTCGTCCATCTCGTAGGTGCATACCGTCTCGCGATTGATGCGGTAGATGATCTCCTTCCTCGTCTTGAATTCCATAAGCGCCGTGCCGTCGTATTCTCCCAGCTCCGACAGTGTGGGGCGCATGTGGCGCAGAATTTCAGCATGGAATTCCTTGCTGTACCGGCCGGCGGGACAGCGGCAGAAAAGTTTGCTGGTCGTCAGCAGCTGCTGGTGTACTTCCAGCCCGGATTTGAACCCGACAGTCGCGTAGTCTTCGGGTGTCATTTCCTCGTAGGGTTTGAACTTGAAATCGTACATGTGGAGTGTGAGTGCTGATAAGAAAAATACCGGAAGTCCCGGAACTCGGTCGAATCATGGAAATTTAAGACTATCGTGTGCGGGAACCAAATTCAGATCCGGCCTCGCCCCGGCGCGACGGGATGTCGATGATCATAAAAAAAATACGGTGGAACACGAAACACGCGAAGCACACGAAAAAAGAGTTCATCGCCCCGTCTGTCATCACCAAAGGACGACGATTGATGGGCTTGTCGCGTTGTTTCCGTTTGTGCGCTTTCTTCCGTCCCGTGAATATCGGGGCATGGGTCTCCGCACCTTATTTATGCATACGGTTTGCTTCTGTCTCAATGAAACGCGCGTGGTATGCACGGTTCGCCGCGAAAGAATTGAATGGAGTGCGCCCATTCCGCATCGGACGCGGTGATTTATCTGTTTTGCCGGCGGGCCTGGAATGGCGTCGGCGACTGTCGATGATTCGAGCACACGGCGTACGTCGGCCGGCTTGGCGCTTGTCGAGACCGCAGACACGTTTTTGGGGGTTTTGTGGAAATTCGGTAGAATGGCGGTGGACAGATGTCATTGAGGATACGATGAAACAACGAAAAACTATCAAAAGTCAAACCTCGTGGGAAGACAGTCTCGGATATTCCCGCGCCGTGAGAGTCGGAAACATGGTGTTCGTCGCAGGTACGACCGCCGTCAATGAATACGGCGAAGTTGTCGGTCGCGGAGACGCGTACGAACAGGCGAAGTACGCCTTCGAAAAAATCAAGAGGGCTCTTACGGAAGCCGGCGCGGAAATGAAACATGTTGTACGTACGCGCATGTATTTATCCGACATCCGGCATTGGGAACACATAGGCAGAGCGCATGCCGAGTTGTTCGCGGATATCCGTCCGGCTGCCACCATGGTCGAAGTCAATCACCTCATCCATCCCGATCTGATGGTCGAAATTGAAGTAGAGGCGGTGATACCGTAGTGCGCGTCGCAAGATTGAGCGTGCACGGCTGGAACAGCGCATGATCGAAATCAGGAATCTGCATAAAACCTTCGGCGAAGACCAGCATGTGCTGCGCGGCATCGACCTGACGATACAGACGGGCGAGACCATCGCGATCGTCGGTCAGAGCGGCTGCGGCAAAAGCGTACTGCTCAAGCACATCATCGGCTTGCTCAAACCCGACGAGGGGGAAATTCTCATCGACGGCAGGAACGTGCATGAACTCATGGAGCGGGATCTGTACGCGCTGCGTTCACGCTTCGGCTTCCTGTTTCAGGGTGCCGCGCTGTTCGATTCGATGACGGTGTTCGAAAATGTGTCCCTCGGTCTGATGGAAAATCAGGATCTTCCCGAAGAGGAAGTGCGCCGCATCGTCGCCGAGAAACTCGCCATGGTCGGCCTCCCCGGCATCGAAGGCAAAAAACCTTCCGAACTTTCCGGTGGCATGCGCAAACGCGTCGGCCTTGCGCGCGCGCTTGCCACCAATCCCGATTATCTTCTGTACGACGAACCCACCACCGGCCTCGACCCCGTGAGGTCCAACCGCATCGACACCCTCATCGTCGATATCACCAGGCAACTCAACGTCACATCCATCGTGGTCACGCACGACATGTTCAGCGTGTACACTATCGTGCATCGCGTGGCCATGATCCACGACGGCCGCATCTATTTCACCGGCACACCGGACGAGTTCAAACGCACCGACGATCCCGTCATCCAGGAGTTCATCGAGCGGTTTTTACCCGCCACGCGATAGCAAAGACGTACGCGGATAAAGACGTTCGCGCTTGCAGAGACGTTGCATTCGTAGATCCGGTTTTTGTAGAGACGTTGCATCCGGCAGAGACGTTGCATGCAAGGTTCAGCCTTGTGCACGAATTCCAATCGCAACGTCTCTGTGGCAACGTCTCATGCACCAATTTTTCGTAATCCCGCAGCCCCGAATTTCCGCGTGCAACGATTTTTTTGAAATCCCGGGCAACACAACGACACGGCGATCAACGTTATCCGTCCGTGCGAGAAATAGACGTTATCTGGCTGCGCGAGAGAGACGTTGCAGCAACGTTTTAACATTTTGAAATATATTGTGCGATGCAACGTCTCTACAAAATCGAAAATCGTCAATCCAAAATCGTCAGCAGCCATGCGTACGCGGATTTGCGCGGATAATTGCGGATGTACGCGGATAAGAATTTTTTGAACTTCACAACCGCTCACATTGTGCATCTATCGGAACAGCATCCCGGGATTTGACGAGATTCCGCTTTTTCCATGAGAAGCACAGGTTTGCCGAAAACGAAATCTAAAAAAACTCTTATCCGCGAAAATCCGTCTCTACCCGTGACCATCCGTTTACGTATTCCCCCCTTCGGCGACTTCAACACGTCGAACCTCGCAAAGAAATTAACGCATAGACGCAAAGACACTGAGACGTAGAGGAGTTTTAAAAGTGCTGTTACTGGCATCAGCGCATCGTTTGGATTAGTCTACGTCGATTCCTCCCACATTCCCATCTTCCCTCCGCCATCGCTATTTTCATGCATGAAGAAAATCACTCTTAAAAAAACAACGCTCACGCTCCTTACCTCGGATGAGGTACGTTTCAAGATCCGCTACAGGGACGAACTGAACTCGGCGCAGTACGAAGCGGCGACGCATGTGGAGGGTCCGGCGCTTGTGGTGGCGGGCGCGGGAACGGGCAAAACGCGGACGCTGACCTATCGCGTCGCGCGACTGATCGAAATGGGCGTGCGTCCCGAATCCATTTTGCTGCTGACCTTTACACGCAAGGCGGCGAGGGAAATGCTGCGCCGCGCATCGCTCCTGCTGGACGAACGCACGGAGCGCGTGTCGGGCGGGACCTTCCATTCCTTCGCGAATCTCGTGCTGCGGCGCCATGCCGCCGTACTGGGCTATGGCGCCAACTTCACCATCCTCGATCAGGGCGACTCCGAAGACGTTATCAATTTGCTGCGCTCACGCCTGGGCATGGCGTCGAAGGAAAAACGCTTCCCGAACAAGCACACGCTGCTGCGTATGTACAGCAGCTCGGTCAATACACTGACGCCTATCGATATCGTTATCGCACGCGATTTCTCCGCTTTCGCCGAACAGGTCGCCGACATCGAACAGGTGGCGAAAACCTACGTCGCGTACAAAAAGCAGAACAACATCATGGACTACGACGATCTGCTCGTCAATCTCGTCGTTCTGCTCGAGCAGCACGAGCAAGTCCGCGCCCGCATTTGCGACAGCTATCGCCACATCATGGTGGATGAGTACCAGGATACGAACAAGCTGCAGGCACGCATCGTCCGGCAGTTGGCGGGGATGCACGACAACGTCATGGTCGTGGGGGATGATTCCCAGAGTATTTACTCGTTTCGAGGCGCCAATTTCCGCAATATCATGGATTTCCCCAAGGAATTCGCGGGCTGCCGGATTATCACGCTCGAAGAAAATTATCGCAGCACGCAACCGATTCTGGATTTCACGAACGAAATCATACGGCGGGCTGCTGAAAAACATTCGAAAGAGCTTTTTACAAAAAAAGAAAGCGGTCTCGTGCCTTCGCTCATCGCGATGGAAGGGGAGAATACGCAGTCGCGTTTCATCGCGCAGCAGATACTGGATCTGCGCGAGGAAGGCGTGCCCCTGAAGGAAATCGCGGTGCTGTTCCGGGCCGGCTACCATTCCTTCGATCTCGAAATCGGACTCGCCCGCGCCAACATCCCTTTCGTGAAGTATGGCGGCCTCAAACTCATGGAAACCGCGCATGTGAAGGACATGATCTCCTATTTGCGCATCATCGAAAATCCGAAGGATGTCGTGTCCTGGACGCGCGTGCTGCTGCTGCTCGATGGCGTCGGACCCGTGGGCGCCGAGCGGGTCACGGACGAAATCACTCGCGGTCTGAATCCACTGCGCGAACGTTCCGAAGATCGGCTCGGGCAACTTGTCCGGGGCGACGAACTCCACGTCATGCTCGACATGCTGCGCGAAATCGCTCAACCCGGCATCTCGCCGGGCGACAAGGTTGCCCGTATCCTGCGCTATTACACGCCCGTCCTCAAGGCGCGCTACGACGACCATCCGAAGCGGCTCAAGGATCTCGAGATGTTTCAGAACATCGCCGAGCGTTACGCGCAGCTGACGGTGATGCTTACCGACATGGCCCTGGAACCGCCGAACGAAAGTGTGGAAGGATTGCTGCCGGAAGGCAAGGAGGAGGAATTCGTCACCCTGTCCACCATCCACAGCGCCAAGGGGCTCGAATGGAACAGCGTCTTCGTGATGTACCTTGTAGACGGCCGCTTCCCCGTTACCGCCGCCGCAGACAGCGCGGACTCCATGGAAGAGGAGCGCCGGCTCTTTTATGTCGCCTGCACCCGCGCCAAACAACGGTTGTTTCTCACCTACCCGATCAATATTTACGACCGCGCCACCGGTACCATCCTCAGCAAGCCCTCGCGTTTTCTGGACGGACTGCCCGAACATCTTCTCGAAGGCTTTGTGGTTGAAGCCGAGGATTGACGAATGGCGCGGACACCCTGTCTCCATACCGGTCAATGTTGGTTGGACGAATCCTGTTCTTCGCTCTGTTCTCCCATCTCTCAGCTCTCAGCTCTCAGCTCTTCGCTCTTCGCTCCTCGCTCTCAGCTCTTCGCTCTTCGCTCCTCGCTCTCAGCTCTTCGCTCTTCGCTCCTCGCTCTCAGCTCTTCGCTCCTCGCACCAGCGCAAGACTGCGGTGTTGCGCACACCGTCACCTATCCGTGTGCTTCATCGGATACATCTATGCGTGTCGATGCGCGCTGTTCCGGGGAAGCTTGGCGGGGGCATTGGCGTCGCGCCCCTCAAACATTTATTTTAAATGATGTCCCGCCAGAGGAATCAATGACAATGGCGGTGTCTCATCGGTGTATGAAATCGTAGTTGAAGCAGGGTGAAATGAAAAAAACAGCGTTTCTTGTCATCCCGGTAATTCTGTACATCCTGACCATGCCGATATCCTATACGATCGGCGATTCGATCGACGAGCTTGCCCTAGTGAACAGCGGCGAATCCGGTCTCCGTCCTCATCATCTGCTGCTTACCCTTCTGCTGCGCGGCGTCGCCGGAATGACGGCTTTCCTGCCGGGCACAACGATGATTCACCTTCAGATATTCATGGTGCTCTGCGGGGTGTTGACGGTGGCAGGGTTGTTTTTTCTGGGCGGAAGAGATCGCGCGGCGCTCGGATTGGCGCTCTTTTTTTCCGTCTCCAACGGGATATGGATTCATTCAAGCGTCATCGAGACGGGGATCACGGCGCTTTGCGCTCTCACCTGGGGACTCTATTTCTACACAAAAGCGACAAGTAGAGCTGACGTCGGACTTGCGTTGTCGCTTTTCTCCGTCTCCGTCCTGCTGCATGCGCACAACCTCATTTTACTGCCCGCATTTCTCATTGGATATCGAACGCGCGTTGAGAGCCCGGATCCATATCCTGTGTGGAGGTTGGTAATACACGCGCTGTGCGTCATTGGGTTCGCCGGCATGGTGACTCTGGTCGCGGGGATAGTTGTGACGGGTGCGCATGATATCCCGACGCTGGCGCGTTGGCTGGTCACTCACCAATCCTCGACGCAGATTGAACGTCTCGGGGGCGCCGTTCTCGTGCTCGCCAGAAGCCTGTCGGGTTTCTTTACCGCTATCGTCACGCTTGAGGGAGGGGGCACGGCTATTCGTCATGCCCTGTCCGATGGCGTACTGCCCGTTGAGGAGTGGGGAAGGTTGCTGCGTCCGCTCACTGCGGGTGCGATCAGCTTGGTCATGATATGGCTGCTCGTCAAGGGCCGCACTCAACGACACCGCACTATCCGGCCGGCGGCGCTTGCATGGGCATCGCTGCTCATCGTAAATGCGTTCTGGCTGGGCAGCGATCCGCAATTCTGGCTGGGAATCATTCCGTTTATAGCTGCGCCACTCTCCGCGGGAATTCGGTCCGTCCTTTCGCGCAGATTCGTTCCCGCCTTTCTCGCCCTCGGAATACCCATACTTATGTTATTGAACCTCCCGGTCCGGGAGCCTTCGATACTTTTTCCGAATGGCGACAGCGCGCACCAACATGCTATGCGTTTCAAAAAGATCTATCCCTCCGCTGTGTTGATCACTCCGGGGTCAGGCTGGACAACGATCGTTGGCGTCACCAGTCAATCCGAGGTGCACCAGTTGTTTCGCTGGACCGAGATAAAGGACCCGCTCACGGTGCTAAACGGGCATGTCGAGCGCGCGGCCGCAGCCGGAATCCCGGTGTTGTTTGAGGGCTTTGACCCGCATCCAGTCGGGGAACTCTTTGAAGCATGGCAGGTCGCACACCGTGTTACAGGTATCGGCACCGAGGAAATCAGAAGCTATTTTTTACAGCGACACGCGATGCGCCTTGAGCATGTGGCCGATGAAGCCGGCACGAAGGGGCTGGATCTCTGGAAACTCACACCTGCTTCTGAGGCCGAGGTATCCGGCGGAAGTGATGCAAACGGTGAGTCCGGTCAGTAGACCAACTCTCTGCTCTCAGCTCTTAGCTCCTCGCGCTTCGCTCTCCCCCCGCACCGCCGCCAGCCGCTGTGTGAACTCGGCGATGTCCGTGAGAAGCTGCTCGCGGTGTGAACGGCGTACGCGTACCGTATACTCGGCCTGGTCAAGCCACTTGCGATCGACGACTTCGGCCGCGTGTTTGTCGAGGGCGTGATGCACCTGGCTCGTCATGTCATAAGGGAAAGATAGGATAAAGGTGTCGGTAAGGAAGCGGGTTTCCACAGTGCATTGCTCGAGCACGGCGTTTGCGGCATCGCCATAGGCTCGCGCAAGACCTCCGACACCGAGTTTCGTACCGCCGAAGTAACGGACGACCACGATGCCCATGTCGGTCAGTGAGAGCCGGTCCATCGAGCCGAGAATGCGCTTGCCCGCGGTCCCGCCTGGCTCGCCGTCGTCGCTGAAGCGAAAAGCGCCACCATCGTAACCGGTGCGGCAAGCGAAGCAATGGTGCGTCGCATCATAGTGCGTTTTTCGAAGATTTTCGAGGAAATCCATGAACTCCCCGATGCTTCCACACGGCGTCGCGTAGGATAAGAAGCGCGAACCCAGTATCTTTATTTCCGTTTCCTTTCGTGCGGCAATGGTCAGATACGCGTCATCGGTCTGATGATCGTTTTCCGGACTCGTATGATGTGCATGACTCATGTGCGTGCATCGAAACAACTACAACAGTACAATCAATAACCTACGCAATTCCGGCGATTCTTCCACTCATGAATATCGGCATCACCTGTTATCCCACTTATGGCGGCAGTGGCGTCGTTGCTACCGAACTTGGCATCGCTCTCGCTGACCGGGGCCATGAGGTGCACTTCGTCACCTACGACCGACCGTTCCGCCTCGACCATTTTCACGACCGCGTCTATTTCCATGCGGTCGAAATGGCGACGTATCCGCTGTTCGAGTTCAATCTGTATTCCCTGGCGCTCACGAGCAAGCTCGTCGAGGTTGCGCAATATCAGAAGCTCGACATCCTGCACATGCATTACGCCATTCCCCACGCCGTCAGCGCGTACCTGGCGAAGCAGATTCTGGGTGCCGGATTGGTCCGCACCGTCACGACCCTGCATGGCACCGATTCGACGCTCGTCGGTCTTGAACCATCGTTTCTGCCGTTGATGAAATTCGCCCTGGAGCAGAGCGATGGCGTTACCGCGGTGTCGAATTTTCTCAAGGAAAAAACCCTGAGCACGTACCAGCTCGACACGGACATCGAAATGATTCCAAATTTCATCGATACCGTCGCGTACATGCCAAAGGAATCCTGCAAATATCGGGATCTGTTCTCACCGGAAGGCGAAAAAATTCTTGTGCATACCTCGAATTTCCGGCCGGTCAAGCGCGTGACCGACGTCATCCGCACCTTCGATCAGGTGTTGAAAAAAATCCCGGCACGCCTGCTCTTGATCGGCGACGGGCCCGATCGTTCCGAGTGCGAAAATCTCTGCCGCGAACTGGGGATTTTCGAAAAGGTCCGCTTTCTTGGCAAGCAGGACGCGCTCGCGGATATCCTCGCCGCCGGTGATCTTTTCCTTTTGCCGAGTCAGTCCGAAAGCTTCGGACTTTCCGCACTCGAGGCCATGTCCTGCGGGCTCCCGGTGATCTCGACGAGTATCGGAGGGATTCCCGAAGTGAACATCCATGCGAAAACCGGTTATATCGCTGAAATCGGCGACATCGACCGCATGGCGAGGTACGCAGTCGAACTCCTGACCAACGATGCGAAATATCGCGTCTTTTCCGAAGCCGCGCGGCGCCGCGCGGTCGACGTGTACGAAAAGGATATCATCGTTCCGCGATACGAACAATTTTACGAAGAGGTCCTCGGCCGTTGAGGCACATAGGACCTCCCAATCCGTGCATTTTCGGGCGACGTATTTCCAAATGACTTGTTTTTCTCGCGCCCTGGCCGCTAACTTGTTTGCTGGTAGCATGTTGAGAAGAATTGAGGTGTACCACTTGTCCGCACACATCCATCGAATGACTCCGCTCTTATGCATCGCGTCCCTCGCGTTCATTTTCCAGGGTTGCGCAGTGTGGAATTTTGTCGACGTGCGCTGGCAGAACGCCACCGGCTTTTTCAACACCTACTACAATGCCTCCAGCCTGTTTAAGGAAGCTGAAGAGGAAATCGCCGAGAGCCAATTCAACAAAACCATCGATCCGGCCAGGGCTTCCATCAGCGCCGGCTTCGTCCCCGGCAACAAGCTGGCCATGGACGGGGAAGAAGGCGCGAGAATGAAACGGGACATCGCCATGATCGAATCCGGCGCCCCGTCATCGGCAATCCAGAAACTCGACCGTGTGATTGAAAAATGTTCACGACTGATCGTCAGCTATCCCAAAAGCAAATGGGTGGACAATGCGTTGTTGCTCATTGGAAAAAGCTATCTGTACAAACTCGAACTCACGCGAGCCGAGCGCAAGTTTCAGGAATTGCTCGACCGCTATCCCGACTCGGATCTCGCCACCGAAGCTGTGCTCTGGCTGGGGAAGACCTATGTCAAACTCGAGCAGTACGAACTCGCGCGTGACTTGTTCGACCGCACGATCAACCACGCAGTAATTGAAGGCGAACCCGATCTCGCAGCCCAGGCCTATTTCGAGATGGGAAAAATGTACCTTTTGCTCAATCTCGGATCGAACGCCATCGAAAGTTTCGAGAAGGCTGCGGACTTCGACGCCGATAGAACGTTTCGCATTCAGGTGCAGATCGCTCTCGCGCGAGAATACGAGCGCAACGGAGACAGGGAAAAAGCCGCGCAGGCGTTTCGGGATATTTTCAAGCTCGATCCCAGTCGCGATCTCGCCTTCATCGCCGAGTTGAACTATGCGAAACTCTCCAGGGAAACCGGCGATCTCGAGGAAGCGAGCAATACCATCATCGACATGCTCGACAATCCGATGTATCTGGAGTATGACTCGAAAATCCAGCTCGAGATCGGGAACCTCTATCTCGCATACTTCCGCTACTACGCGTCGATGGACGATACGCTCGGTCATGATGCGTTTGTCGCCGCGCTGGACCAGTATACGTTTGTCGACACGACATTCAAGGGCATGCCTGAGGCCGCCGATGCGTTGTACGCGAAGGGTCTGCTCTACGAAACCGATATCCGGGATTACGACAATGCGTTCGAAAACTACAATAATGCCAAGCTTGCGTTCCCCGGCGCCGAGTCGGCGGAACTCGGAGGCAAGAAAGCAATAATTTTCGGAGATTACCGCAAGCTTCGGCGCCGGCTCTTCGATACGGACACGACGCTCTACTTCGCCAGAAATCCCGACTCGCTCCGGGTTCGTGATTCCCTCCTGGTGATCGCCGATTCTCTCGATCGCGAACGTCGGGTATCCGAAGGCGGCAACGACGCGACGATGACGGAGGAGCAGAAACTCGCGGAGCGTTTTCGCCGCCGCCGACCCCATGGAAGGAATACCGGTCGCATCAATCCATGGATGATGGAGCAGGAAAAGCAGCAGACCGCGGTGCTCGCAGGCTTGAAAAATACCGAGCAGGCGATGGCCGCCGCCGGCCCTTCATATCGAAGACTGAATCTCTCCGCTCTGGATCAGGACTCGCTCCAAGCGTCGGTCGCCATTCTCCAGATGGAGATGGGTTGGCTCATGTTCGATAGAATTCTGAATATCGATTCCGCCCGCTACTACTACAACAAAGCGTACCTCAACGGATTGCCCGATTCGCTGAAGCCCCAGGCGCTGTACACCATGGCGGTGATCGAGCGACGTGCGGGACTTGAGGACGAGGCTATCGCCTACGAGGATCGCCTGATCCACGCGTTCCCCGGCAACCGCTATGCGCAGGGTATCATGCGCGCACGGGGCCTCGTTCCTCCCAAGGACAGCACCCAGATCATCCTCGAAGCCTACAACGAAGCTGTGCAGTTCATCGAGCGCGGCGATACCGAACGCGGCATCGTCCTGCTCCGCAAACTCATCGACCAGTACCCGAAATCCGAAATCGCGTTGCGTGCGAAACTCGCGATCGCGATGATGTACGAGGAGAATCGAGGCGGCGAAGCCCTCGCGATGTACAGGGACATGGTCGCGAATCATCCGAACTCGCCGTACTCGAAGAGGGGCAAGGAAATTCTCGATGCCATCGACCAGGCGGAGAAGGATAAGGAAACCGAGAAAGCGCGAGAGGCCGAGCGTGAAAGCCGTCGCGCGGCCGAGGAAGAAGAACAACAGAAAAAAGATCAACGTCTCCGTAATCCTCTCCTCGACGAGGAATTGAAGGTCATGCGCGATTCGATCCGCGGCACCTCGCCCGATATCGATCCTTCACGCGACGATGATTTCCCGCTCCGTCCGCCAGGCGATCCGAAACCAGAACCGGAAAACGAAAAGACGCTTCCTTTCAACAACGAACCCGGACAAGGACCCATCCGCGGTATTCCCGTCCCTGGCGACACCATCCGCAAGGTGACGCCGGAACTCATCGACCCTGAATAGCATGCCTGTCATCAACACCGACTTCGAAGTGATTTCCAACGAACGCGTCGCCGAGGAAACCCTCGCGCTGCGTTTCCACGCACCCGAACTGGCGGCGCTCCTGCAGCCCGGACAGTTTCTCAATATCCGTGTCGACGACGCGATGGACCCGCTCCTGCGCCGTCCCTACAGCATCTCCAATATCCATGCGGACGCCTGCGAGATCCTCTACACCGTCGTCGGCAAGGGTACCGGTATTCTGTCGCGCAAGAGGCCGGGAGATGTTATCGGAGTCTTCGGTCCTTTGGGAAACACCTTCGGATTCGCTAAACCGTTCGGTACGGCCGTAATCGTCGCGGGCGGCATAGGCGTCGCACCGTTCCCATTGCTGACGCGTGAATTGCAGCGGCGCGAAATCCCTATCCTCACCTTTCTCGGAACGCGTTCGGCGTCCCGCGCCGTGACGACAGGTCTCGTGAATGTGCAGCTCGCCACCGACGACGGGAGCGCGGGATACCGCGGAACCGTCATCGACTGTATGGAACAGCATTTCGCATCACACGACATGGACAATCCGCGCGTGTTCGCCTGCGGCCCCAACGTCATGCTCAAGGCCACGCAGGATTTCGCTGCCAGGCATGGCATTCCCTGTGAACTCTCTCTGGAATCTGAAATGGCGTGCGGCATCGGCATCTGCCAGGGCTGCCCCATCGAGAGGAAGGAAGGGGAGCGAAAATACGCGCTGGTATGTACCGACGGGCCCTGCTTCGATTCGCGCGACATTATTTTTCATGAGCACCATCACGCATGAACACCTCGTTTTCTATCCGCACACTGCATCTGAAAAATCGCGTCCTCGTCGCCTCGGGGACGTTCGGTTACGGTAACGAGGCCGCTCCCTATACAGACGTCAGCGCCATTGGAGGCATCGTCACCAAATCCGTGAGTTTTCTCCCGCGTCAGGGCAACGCGCCGACACGCATCGCAGAAACCGCGTCCGGCATGCTGAATTCCATTGGTCTCGCCAACGTCGGTATCGACGCCTTCATCAAGGACAAGCTTCCTTTTCTTCGCGGTATCGGTAGCTCGATAATCGTGAACATCGCTGCAAGCTCCATCGGGGAGTACTGCGATGTCCTGGGACGGCTTGAGGATGAGGACGGCATCGATGGATACGAAATCAACGTGTCGTGCCCGAATGTGAAAGAGGGCGGACTGAATTTCGGTACACGATGCGACATGACGGCAACCATTACGCGGGAGCTGCGCAAACGGACGCGCCGGACGCTCATCATCAAACTCACGCCTAACGTCACACGTATCGGAGAGTTTGCGAAAGCGTGCGAGGCCGAAGGCGCGGATTCCGTCTCGCTCATCAATACTCTCGTCGGCATGGCGGTCGATATCAAGACGCGCGCCCCAAAACTCTCCACCATCACCGGCGGGCTCTCCGGGCCTGCGATCAAACCGGTTGCCCTGGCGAAGGTCTTCGAAGTATCCAGGGCGGTGAGCATTCCGATCATCGGTATCGGCGGCATCATGACCTGGGAGGATGCGATCGAATTCCTTCTCGTCGGAGCGTCGGTGATCCAGGTAGGTACTGCGAACTTCCGCGATCCCGATGCCGCGGTTAAAATTGTGCACGGCATGGAGGCCTGGTGCGCCGGGCAGGGCATCGATGATATACAAGACCTCGTGGGCGGGCTTCAGGTGGCTAGCGGAGTCGCGGCGCCCGGTTTCGTAAAAACTGAACTGTGATCTCGCGCTGATGACTGCGAACGACGACGGAAATATCACCCACGAATTGAAGGCGACCGGAATCGGCGCCTTCATTCACATCGTGGAGGGACGAGGCGTGCTGCGT
Organism: uncultured Chromatiales bacterium; assembly: GCA_964371045.1. GTDB lineage: Bacteria > Bacteroidota > Ignavibacteria > SZUA-365 > SZUA-365 > JAOSJT01. Next base: position 16,567 of record CAYJMN010000021.1, read on the forward strand.
GTTGATGGAAGCGACACCCTCGATCTCCTCAACCGGCTCAGCACGAACAAGGTGGACGATCTTCGCGGTGGGCAGGTCAGGGAAACGCTGTTCACCACGGACAAGGGGCGCGTCCTCGACGCAGCGCTCGTGCTTCCCATGCAGCGCGGCGCACGCCTCCTGCTTTCTCCGGGTATGCCGGAACCGATGAAGACCTGGCTCGAGCGCTATACCATCATGGATGACTGTGAATACACCGACGTCACCGCCATGTACACACAGATCTCCATCTACAATCCTGGAGCCGCGCTTATCGATGTCGGGATGCCGGAACCCGGCTTGATTGTAATGAAGGAAATCGCCGGCGCGACAATCGAACTCGCTCGTGTGGACAGCGTGTGCGGATCGGAGTTACGCATCCTTTGTCCCCCTTCTCACGCACAAGCTCTGCTGGACTTCTTCGCGCGTCTCGACATCCCGACTATCGGGGCGCAGGCGTTCGATTTGTGGCGCGTCGCTACGTTGACGCCAGCCGTCGGCCATGAACTCAGTGATCGCAGCAATCCGCTTGAGGCAGGCGCCCGGCACGCGGTGGATTTCAACAAAGGATGCTACATCGGTCAGGAAGTGATCTCTCGGCTTGAGAGTTACGACAAAGTGCAGCGTCGTCTCGCGCGCGTCCACTGGCCCCACGGCGTCCCCGATACTCTCGCACCCGGAAGCATGCTGCTCGCCGACGGACGCGATGCCGGCTTCATCACGACGCACGTGTTCGATCCCGTGCACGATGAATGGATCGGGATCGCCTGTATCCGCAATGTTTTCGCCGAAACAGGCACGGAACTCAACTTCCACCTCGACGGGATGGATTACCCCATCCTCGTGGACTAATCCACTTCCCGATCTACGACTTACGACTTACGATTAAGGATTCCCGACTACCGATTAACGATTCCAAATTATCAA
>CAYJMN010000021.1:17611-68474 GCA_964371045.1 uncultured Chromatiales bacterium
TTATCCATTATCCATTATCCATTATCCATTATCCATTATCCATTATCCATTATCCATTATCCCCATGCCAATAGCCTTCATTACCGGATCCGGACGACGCCTCGGCAGACAGCTCGCCTACGCTTTCGCGGATGCGGGCTATGATCTCGTGCTTCACGCGCATTCGTCGCAAAAGGGAATGCAGGAAGCGGAGCGCGTGATACGTGATAAAGGGCGGGAGGTCCATTCGGTAACGGGGGACCTGCGCAGCGTTGCGGATATCCGACGCCTTGGGGACGAGATCGCATCGCATACCGATCACCTCGATGTGCTCGTGAACAATGCCGGGGTGTTTCCGGAAGCCGCGATCGAGGACGTTACGGAGGACCTGTGGGATCTCGCTCAGGATGTGAATACAAAAGCCATCTTTTTTTTAACGCAGTCCTTGCTGCCGCTGCTACGCGTCTGCGGGGGAAGTGTAGTGAATATCGTTTCCGCCGGGGGATTCGAGCCGTGGAAAAAGCACATTCCTTACAACGTATCCAAGGCTGGCGCGATCATGCTGACGCGCGCGCTGGCCAAGGCTCTCGCCCCCGAGATCCGCGTCAACGGTGTCGCTCCCGGCGTCATTATTATTCCAGGCGAAGAGGAGCGTGAGCACATTCCGGCAGAGAGATTCCTTATGCAGCGCTACGGTACGCCCCGTGATGTTGCGGACGCCGTTCTTTTTCTTGCCAACGGAACAACATACATTACCGGACATATTCTGCCGGTTACCGGCGGAGAGGCCTGAGCGACCCGCCTGCGGGAGCTGCGAATATCGTGCCCGGCCCTATCGCCGGTGCGGCCCGACCACCTTGCCCGTGCGACCATCATCCCTTCATACCCAGCGAGTTCATCATGCATGAAGCACCCACCAAGGCGTACAAGGACGTGGAATTCCTCAACAGCCCTGACGCGCGGATCCTCCGCATCCTCGCGGAGTATCTGGAACCGCTGCGCCGGCTGAGGCGGGAAAAAATACAGGATACTATTGTGTTTTTTGGGTCGGCGCGCTTGCGCTCCCGCGAAGTGGCGATGCTGGCGAAAGAGAACACGCTGCGTGCGATTCACGATTCACCGGGGAAAAATACGCCAAAGGTGCTGATCGACAAGCTCCGAAGCACGGAAATCATGGTGGAGATGTCCCGGTATTATGATGATGCGGTGGAACTTGCGAGGCTGTTGTCCGAGTGGTCGTTGACGCTCGAGAAACGGCGATTCGTCATCTGTAGCGGGGGAGGGCCGGGAATCATGGAAGCGGCGAACCGCGGCGCGCATACCGCCGGTGCGAAGTCGATTGGCCTGAACATCAGCCTTCCGTTTGAGCAGTTCGCGAACCAGTATATCCCTCCCGAGCTGAATTTCGAGTTCCATTACTTTTTCATGCGCAAATTCTGGTTCGTGTACCCGGCCAAAGCGCTGGTGGTGTTTCCCGGCGGCTTCGGAACGATGGACGAACTCATGGAAGTGCTGACGCTCGTGCAGACCGAGAAACTTCGGAAAGATGTCTTTATCGTGCTCTACGGCGGCGAATTCTGGACAAAAGTGATCAACTTTCAGGAATTAGCACGCCTGCATGTGATAAGTCCCGAGGATCTCGCGCTCTTCAGGATTTGCAATACTCCGAAAGAAGCATTTAATTACCTTCGGATAAAACTGACGGAGAGGTATCTCTCGAAATGAGCACGTCGCGCGAATTATTTGCGTTGTATTCCTTGCTCGACGATCCTCAGGCCTCCGTTCAGAAAGCAGTGCGCGATCGCATCGCCGTTATCGGCGAAGATTGCATCGCAGGCCTGAGAGAGTTGACGGAAATGCACGGTAACCTGCACCGTGAAGCGGTGGAGGAGCTGATCAATGAGTTGCGCATGAAAGCCGTCATGCGTCGCCTCATCGGCTATGCTGTGGATGCATCCGCCGTGGATCTGGAAGAGGGAGCACTCGCCATTTCGAAATACGGTTACCCGGAAGTCGCATTGGATTCCTACCGGCATCGACTGGATGACATGGCTGCCGACATCCGCATCCTTGCCGGAGCGCGAGCGGCGCCGCTCGATACCTTCATGAAAATGCGGAGCTATCTGTTCAGCGATCTGGGTTTTCTGGGGAACAGAGAGGATTATTACAATCCCAACAACAGTTTTTTGACCAAGGTGATCGATTACCGCAAGGGAATCCCGATTACCTTGTCCGTGTTGATGCTGCTGCTCGGGAAGAGACTTGGCCTGATCCTGAACGGCATCGGTATGCCCATGCATTTTCTTGTGCAGTATGACGATGGTTCCCGCATGTTCTTTGTCGACGCGTTCAACAGCGGCATCATCATCACGCGCGACCAGTGCAGGCTAATGCTCTCTTCGTCCGGGATCAAGCTCAAACCCGAAATGCTCTCGCCGGTGTCACCGCGGGACATCCTCGAACGTATGTGGCGCAACCTGTACCTTGCATACCAGCAGCAGGGCGACGAGATCGAAACCGCCCGTGTCGCCGAAATCATCAGTTTCATCAACCCGAATTTCAAGGTGAACAACACCCTGGAAGACGATAGGGATGAAGACGAGGACGACGATTTTTCCTAAGGACGAATAACATCGCCGCCATCCCATCCCCATCATGTAGAGACGTTGCCTCCATCCTGTAGAGACGTTGCATGCAACGTCTCTACAGGATGGGGATGTTGATGAAATATTCCCTCCCCACCCCGATGTGCATTATTTCTCGATCTCTGCAACCGCCTCCTTTTTCTTCCGTACAAAGCACTATTGCTGTTTGTACGAGAAAGCCATGTTTCAGGATAGTTTCGAAATTCAACGACCGGTTCCTTTGACCTACTCCCTCCGCGGCCGCGGTACCACATCCGACAGATATTACCGCGATGTGGCGAAAGCCGCGGATGACCTCCTCGAGTCGAGAGCGAGCACCATCGATCCCATGCTTGAGCGTTTCACGGAGTGGATTGTGCTTGAGCAGCGGGAAGCGTCCCGAAGCGACCTCGAGTATACGTTCGACATTCTTACGCTCGGAGTGATGTGGAAGCTCTATGGCGGCAGAGCGCAGGATGTCCCGGCGCCGCTGGCCGCCGCGATGTGCGCGCTGTACCGTTTGCGCAGGAATCACCCTTCTCTGAAGCGATGGATCGATCCGCTCCGGGGCGTACTGGCCTCGCGCTTCCTCGCAAAGGGACGCACACCGGATGCCGGCATCGGAATCCCGTGCACGCACCGCTTGCGCAAGCTCCTTCACTGGATGGACGCCACAGGAGAGTATCGGGAAGAGGTCAAGCGCCTGCATCTCGTATTCGACTACTTGGCCCAACTCGATGAATATGAGCGTGAGTGGCACCTCGAAAATCTCATGAAATTCACCGATACATTCGTCTCCCAGTCCGAATCCCGCCTTGGCGAATACACGTCCTGGGTCGATTGCTGGTTGCGCGACACCGCGCCGACGCACCGGAACGCTGAAGATTTTCTGCTCTGCAACCGCGCACGCGCCGAATATCACCTCAACATGATCGGCGCGGAACTGATGAACCGCGCGTTCGCCGGCCGGTTTTTCGGAACCGCTAAACGGGCGGTCCTGCTTCCTGCGTGCATGCGGGGGGCGCACTCGGAACGATGCAAGGCGAGAAAAGAAGATCTCGACCTCGTCTGTACGGGCTGCACTGCGGACTGCCGAGTCAACGCCATCAGACGCCAAGCTGCCGAGGCCGGCGCCACGACGCATATCATCCCGCACTCATCCGATTTTACACGCTGGCTGAGCACATGGGCCGAAGGACGCGATATCGGTGTCGTGGGTGTGGCCTGCGTGTTGCATCTCGTTACCGGTGGTCTTGAGTTGCGATCGCTCGACATTCCCGCCCAATGCGTACTGCTCGATCATTGCGGCTGCACCCAGCACTGGGACCCGGAAGGAAGGCAAACCGATCTGAACGGCGGACTCCTCGACAACATGCTTCGATCTGCCTGAGCAATTCATGCCAGCAGCAACAGCGGCGCGACCACGAATGAGGTCCCGCCGCTTTTCGTTTATGGAGCAGGACCGTGGAGCGCGGAGCGTGAGACGGAGCGCGGAGACCGGAATACCCCAAGATGCCGCACGCCTCAACTCGAAACGTCGTATGTTTCGACATGTTCAATGATCACGCTGAACCATGCGTCTGAATTTCGCTATCCTCGTAACGGCAATCATTCATGCACTCTGGTGGTATCCTCAGCTTCCCGGCACGATCGCCTCGCACTTCGACGGATCGGGCGCAGCTGACGGCTGGATGTCGAAGGACAGTTTTTTCACCATGTATGCAGTGATCATAGGCTTCATCGCGGTCCTCTTTCTGGGCACGGTCTGGCTTGTGCGCCACATCCCCTATTCCATGATCAATATTCCGAACCGCGAGTACTGGCTGGCAGCGGACAGACGAGAGCAGACCTTCAGCATGATCGCAGGCACGATGCAGCGCATGGGCGCCGTAACACTCGTGTTTATGGTATTCATGATGCACCTGACCTTCGCCGCAAATCTCGGGGCTCCCATCGAACTGGGACCAGGGGTGTGGATCGGCCTCACTCTCTACTTCGCGGCACTGGTCTGCTTCATCGTGCGCATGTACCGGGACTTTCGTGTAGAAAAATGAAGGCACCGTGAGAGGAGAAAGATGTGCGTGGATTCATTCCTGCAGCTGCTCGGGCACGGACAATTTCGTGGCTTCGGTAGGCATGGACTGTCATAAAGACGGGGACCTCTGCGGCTACTGGTCTCTCGACACCGATGCCGCTATCTCCTCGCGCAAACTCGCCGCGCTGGAAGCGGTGAAAAAGTCGCTGCAGCAAATCGGCCGGGATTGCCGTGCCACACAGGTCCCTGGCGTCTGAGGGGTCCCTGGCGTCGAAGGGTTCCATCAGGTCAGGACTATCGATACAATCAGCCCGATACGTAGGAGTACATCATGCCTGAACTGTAATTGACGGGCGATTGCGATATAGATGCCGCTGCGATAGTTGTCTTCGCAAAAAAAGACGCGCCCTGGAAGGAGAGCGCGTCAGTGTTTGAAAAAGAATGTATGCGAAACGGAATGCCGTCAGATTCCCCACGGGTATCCGGTGCGGGGAACCGCATGTCTTCCGGAAGACGAAGTTGACAGATCGATGGCGAAGGAGAGCGGGAGATCGGGTGGGGCGAGGTAGGGCTCGATAAATAATATTCTCCAGGATTTCCGCGCGATATTGGTGATTTCGATGTCGAGATCGTACAGGCAGTTGCAGTTGCACGAGGTTTCGCTTTCCTTCTCGACAATCGTTATCAGATTTTCTTCCACACTCACCGTGGCGGAAAGGACGCCGGGGCAACAGTTGAAGGCGGCGTTGATATGCTTCAGCGTCAGTGTTCGTTTTGTGGCATCGTATGCGTATTCCACAGCGCTCTCGCCGGACGAAAGTACACCGTTGCTGACAAGTGTCGCTGTCGATTTGCAATCGGACGCCGCGATGAGCTTGCCTGCGGGTTTATCGGTTGGATTTGGATTGATGCTCCCCGTGTCTTTGTTGCATGCCTGCAGCGCCCCCAGCGCAAGCAGCAGTGCCGCGATAAACAATCTGCGTTTCAAATCAGCCTCCTTTTCGGTAGATCGGTCCGGTGCTTGAACCCGGGATTATCTTATTTCGTCCGGGTTTGCCTGGTATGCCATCGAGCGCGCGGTCAGCCTGCACCTTAGAAAGACACTCGAAACGGGAAAGAGTTACGCTGGAAGGGAAAAAAATCCCCTCTCCCAGAAGGGAAAGGGGAGAAGAAATCGTCAATCGAAAATCGTCAATTATCAGTTGCTATTCGCTCGGCAGGTACGGGATGCCCCAGATCGTGCTTGAGTAGAGCTGCGGGTCATCATCATACATCGATGCGTGGGACAGCGCGCTCACTACAAGGTGCCCGTACTTTTTCTTTGCCTTGATTTTTGAAAACCAGGTCCTTTCGTAGACGCGTGTGAATATACCTGCAGTTTCGGTCTCCGAAATGAGGTCGAACTGCTGCTTGCGCAATCCCTCATCCGTTGCAAGGTGATGGAGGGTGACAATCTCGGCGTCGGCGCTGCTGCTCGTGAGTGTGACGCGGATCGTAATAGGTACATCCTTGAGCTTCGGCATTTTGATTTTCCATGGGTGTTTCGCCGCCATGAAGTACTCGTCCGGCAACGTGACGATGTAGCTGTCGATGGGAGTGATCAATTCCACGGACTGCATCACCGGGGAGAGAGGTGCGGTGCCACCGTTGACGATGGAGGCAGCGACGAGTTTCCACTTGAAGAGATCGTCGTCGTGTTTGCCTTCCTTCCGATCATCGTCCCAATCGTCTTCCGGTACGCGTTCAAAACGGAGATTGCGGTGGAGCGTTTCCGTGAACGGTTTGCGGATTGTCTCGGTACCTGAAACTGTCGATACCTTTATCACGAAATGGCCGGTAATAACGATCCGAGTTCGAACGATGGCGACCGTATCGCCGTACATCGTTGTCGGGCCGATAACTGAACGCGAGACATCCTTGATCGATCGACCGAATTTGATCGGGGTGATTGGACCGGTTGCTTCGATTTCCTTTCTGAAGGTCGCGGCCTTGGACATGAATTCCGCGCTTTCATCCAGAGCTTCAATATCGCTGGTGAAGAGATCCCGGGTTTCAGGATCGCCGCCCGCAACGACCTGCTGGAAATACAGGTCCGTGGCATTTGGCTCGACCGGGGAGTCGTTCGAACACCCGACAAGGATTGCCGAGGTTATGAGCACCGCGAGAACAGCGGTGAAGGGATGGTGTAGTTTCATGTGATCCTCCTAGTCTATGCAAACAATTTGAACATGCGTGCCCTCTCCGAATAGCCGATTCCGCGAACATGCGATTTTTTGAGTGATTTGAGCTGTCGACGAACGGAAGCAAACTATCTGGGCGAGACAAAAGGCATAATACTGAACTGTCAGCGCTGAAGTTCCCCAATTATTTTTGGTGAGCCGATAGTTCACGCGTCTGGAACACACAAAAAACGCCGGATCGTATTTTTTTCTTCAAACGAGGCGCGGGGAAAACAACGCAGAGCCGCAGAGATGCAGAGAGAGGTGTCGATGGCAACGACCCTGCTGATTACGCGGACCGACTCGACCGATATCCACGATCTGGATCCACAATAAAAACTCCTCTGCGTTTCTGCACCATTGCGTCTCTGCGTTGAATTCTTCTCCCCCTGCCATTCAATGAGGCCTTGCAATGACCTATGGGCGAGCGCAATGCAGTTCGGATTCGGTGAGAAGTCACCTGAGTATTGGCCACTGTTATGCGAAGCGAATGCGCTCCGCGGCCGCCGCGAAAAAGTCGCTCGACCACATCGCAAGCATATCGGGATTGCGGAGAAATGGGAGGACTTCGGAGCGTGCCTGGTCAATATCGAGCTGAGCGATGCGAGCGTGGAGCAGAGCCCTGAACGATTCCTCGCTCAAGGATTCGAGCTTCGTCCAGTGGCTGCTCTGGCGCATGCGATCTTCAAGATGGCGCAGCCGCAGTAAAGGATTATTGATGCTGAACCAGACGAAGTCATACCAGTCGCGTCCCTTGACCCGGTTCCTCCACTCGCGGCACAGGACAGCGTGCATTTTTCCGGCGAAAAGATCCGGGAGGCTGCACGTCCGCACCGAAAACGGAATCGGCTGAAACACATATCGACTTTCAGTTTCCATCGTTCCCGGCGGCGTCGAATCGACCTCCAGGCGGATCTTTAGCGTCTGATTCGGTGCGATTGCTTCGATTATCTGCTGCTGCACGGAAATCGCCAGAAGCTGTTGACGGGTGTTGGTTTTCAGGAATGCGGATCTAATAGATGAGGATGTCGTCTTCTGCTTTACCTGTGATGCAACCTCGAATCCTAATGACTCAAGTTCGGCACACAATGCCGGCATGTAGGCGGTCAAATCGAATTCAGGCTCTGGCTGGATAAGGGTGAAATCAAGGTCCTCGGAGAACCGATCGAGACCATGCAGAATGCGCAGAGCTGTGCCACCGTAGAATGCCGCGCGCTCAAAAAACTTCGCGCGCCAAAGTCCCAGAAGTGCTGCTTCCTGCAGTATTTCCCGAAGTGCATGAATGCTGCCGTCTCTTGTTGAGAGATCATAGCGTTCGAGCATCCGGACAATCGCTTCATTCATGAGCTGCCTCGCCAATGATTCGAAGAACCGTATCGGAAAGAAACCTTACGCGCCGCGTGGCCGCTCCCGCTGAAATATCGTGAAGTATCGACGGTCTCAGGCGCAACACATCATCCGGATCGATGCGCAGGTTTTCGTAGAGAAAACGTTCCACATCAGGTCTCGACCTGAGCAGCAGCCCTCGTTGCACGTACGCCATATCCGCCAGCGCTTTCTCGGCGGATGCCATGAAAAAACTCCTTTCGTTCACCGTCACGAGGTCGATCCCCGACGTGTATGCGGACAGTGGAAGTGAAGAATAATCGAAAAGCCCGAGTGGAGTCTTGAAACTGCGGCTTCGTCCGGTGGTCATCGCCGTGACGGCGAGCACCTGCTCAGGAATCAACCCATGAAAAACCAGCGCATATTCCCGCGAAACATAGGAAGGACCAAAGATCAGGTTCGACAGCAATTCCCTTGATATTGGCCGCCTGCGGAGACGTTCCCCGAACACATACAGCCCCTTCTTCACACGCAGCAGACTCCCATCGCGAAGGAACGCTGTAATCCGGTTGCGTGGCTGAGCATACTCCCGTAAAGCGTGCATGATCGCCTGATAATCGAATTCCTCTTCGGGAATGCGTTCGCGCAGGGTCAGTATGTCAACATGCGTATCCATGTCATTTCATGCATGGTAAGTCATAATGATGATGACATACTACGTATAAAATTACAGAATAACAAACATAAGGTAGACACGGAAGCGCTTGCGATGCATGCGATCAAAATTATTCATATATTCCGACAGATAAGCCGTATTTCAGTACTATGGCTCACCGGAGGATCAGAATGCGATTACTGCTGTGTGTTGTCCTGACCGTATTCGCCGTAACATTGAGCAAGGCGCAGGTAGCGCTCAAGCGCGAAAATACCGTACCAATGCACCCGCTTGAATTCGAGAGCATCGATGGCCCCAGGGGTGAAGTCGTGCTGTCGATTGTCTGCACGGAGCAGGGAGTATTGCTGGCCGGGACGAGGGGGCGTGGCGTTATGCGCTCAACGGATAGTGGTGATTCATGGACGCAAACCTCGCTGAGGAATGAAGCCGTATGGCCGCTGTACGTCACACCGGGCGGACATATTCTGGCGTTCCTGGCCCACCACATGCTAGGGGATGTGGATGTGCTCCTGTCCACCGACAGTGGTGAGCACTGGCAGTTGGTCCCCGACAGCAGCAGGAAATATTATGGACGAGCCGTAGTGCGCATGACCAATGACGCGATATACAGCGAAGGCGGTGGCGGACTCCATCGCTCAACGGATGATGGCCGAAGTTGGGTGACGCTGCAAACCACGCCGCCGATGGAGCGCTGCGATGTGGATTACGAATTGGTGGTGCTCAGCGATTCGGTGCTGTTCGCGCAGTGCTATCAGGGAATGTTTCGCAGCGGCGACGGAGGCAGGACATGGCAGAAGCTGGCGCTGACGCATACAGGCTTCCACGGACTCATTCGTGACCCATCCGGGGGAGTGTTTGTAGTGGCAAGAGATATATCGATCCCAAACACAACCGTCCTTATCCGCCTCGCGTCGGATGGAACGACCATCGAAATGATTGGCGCCGATCTTTCCTGGTTAAGCGAAACAATCACGAGTGTTTTGGCCTCTGGTGCGATGCTGTATGGTTCACAATCGAATCCTCGGGGAATCTTCCGATCGGTGGACAGCGCGAGGACCTGGGCGGCGACATCGGTTCTGAGCGGCGTCGTGAACGATTTCTGTCAAGCCCCGGACGGCACGGTGTACGCCGCGATGCACGGGACCATTTACCGATCATTCGATGATGGCATGAATTGGGAGGAATGCTCCAACGGTCTCGCGAAGCGCGTTATCCTCCACCTGTTCAAAGATGCGGATGGCGGAATGTATGCCGGTACCGAGCTGGGCGGTCTCTATGTTTCTTCGGATGATGGTCGCAGCTGGAGAGCGTCGACGACGGGGTTGTGTTCGGTTTCGGCCGGATTTTCTTCGGGTCCGGGGCATGTGTTGCTTGGAACGATGTCCGCAAGGCCGAACGAAAACTACACGATCACCGGCGGGTATCATGTAGACTGGATATCGGGCGGATACTCGATGCGGATATCCCGTGATTCGGCCAGGACCTGGATGCAACCGCGCATGGAGTCTATCCTCCCATGGGGACTATGGCGGATTATTCCGGGTGAGGGAATGCGTGCGTATGGCAGTGGACGCGATTTGATAATCAGCGATGACGGGGGCGAGACGTGGAGGAAGGATCCGACGTTTAGCGGATCATGGGATCTGCATGCAAACCTCGAGGGTCTGTACATTTTGCGCAATGATTCTGTGTTTTTTAGAGCCTCGGATGACGATCCATGGCGCGCGGTTCGAGCGGAAACGGATGTATGGGCTGTGGGCGGCTCAGCGGACGCGGTTGTGACATTCGATCGCAACAGCATTGCCCGAAGCAAGGACATTGGAGTGCATTGGGAAACACTCCCCATTTCGGGTGACGAGCTGTATAATCCGAAATTTGTTTCCGTCTCCCCCTATGCAACCGTGCTTGTGGGGGACAGCTATGCCTGTTATCTGACCACGGATAAAGGCCGCGCATGGCATCGTATCGTCCCGGGTGAAGACAGGCTGCTTCGTATCACCTCCGCTGTGATGGATGCGGAGAATCATCTGCTGATCGGAAGCAGCAACGGCTTGTATCGAAGTACCAATCCATTGCCGGGCAGCTATACAGCACACCGTTTTTCGCTGGGTGTTCCCTGGCCAAATCCCGTTGTGTCGGATCTCACTATCCCTTATTCGCTGCAGGAGGACGGATACGTGCGTCTTACGCTGAATGATGTTGCGGGCAGGGAACTCGTAGTCCTGTTCGAGGGGCACCGGAATGCCGGCCAATATTTCGAGTGGGTAAGCGGATTTCTCAGCGAGTATATGAGGGTCGGATTGTATTTCTGCAACCTGAGCGTGAATGGGCGGGTGCAGACACGGCCCTTGGTGTTTCCATAAGCATTACGTGCCCCGAACAGATTAGATATCAATGAGGTGAATCGAAATGATCTACGACCACGTCTCCAATCTATCCTTCTACGCAGGCCTTCATGACGGATTGCACGCCGTCGCGACGTTCCTCGCAACGATAGATTCAGAGACATTCGAACCCGGTACTACTGAACTTGGCGGGGGTGTGCGCTGCATAGCTTCGGGGTATGCAACAGCTCCGCGCGAAGATGAGACGCTCGAATGCCACAGGCGCTTCATCGACGTGCATGTACCGCTGGAGGGAAGCGAATGCATCGGCGTGCGCGCGCGTGTGCTGTGCGAAGCGGCGGGGGAGTACGACCGAGAAAAGGATTACCAACTCCTCAAAGGAAAACGCTCATTGCTGGAAATAACCCCCGGGACTTTCGCCGTGTTTTTTCCCGATGACGGGCACATGCCCGGATTACCGCTGAACGCTCCGGGCGAAACAGTCAGGAAGCTGGTATTCAAGCTGCCTGTGAGGGACGAGTCCGCCTGAAGTATCCTTCGAGCACTGAGTGGTACTTTGGAAACCGGGATCTCATCGCTTGATGAACCCTCGCACTACCGGAATTCCGGCACCTTCCAGCACAATGAAATAGGAACCTGTCGTGAGCGAACCAACGTTGATCGAGATCTCGCTGCCCTCCGCATGCCCGGTTGTCACGATCCGTCCCGCTTCGTCGAGGATGCGGAAGGCGTGCAAGCCTTCGTACTGTACGTTCACGATATCGCCGACTGGTTGGGGATAGAGAAATGCGGCAGGTGGCCGTTCATCGATGAGAATCCGAACGGAGTTTACCGACCCTGTGCAGAGGCTCGCGTTTCTGTGATAATTCTGCTGGAACATTAACCACTCGGGACCGGTGCCGCGGCCGATGGACAGCGCATACGCTCGTCCGAAATTTGCGGAGAAGTCCGGATACTCGGTGTGTCCGCCGACGATGAAAACATCCAGCTTGTCGTCGCCGTCCAGGTCAGCGATAATCGGTGCGTGATCGAGCCCGAAGCGTGAATCGCCGTAGGCCGCCGCGAGATCGACGGACCAGAGCAGCGAGCCATCGATGCCTTTAAGTGCGATAAGCAGGCCGTTGCTCGTGCCGAAGACAGCGTCCAGCAGCGCATCACCGTCGACGTCCGCAAGCGCCACGCCGCGAAACGCCGTGCCGTAGCCGTCGATGTCGTAGTCCCAGAGCAGCTGACCGTCCGGCGACAGCGCCATCACCTTGTACCAGCTTACGGCGATGAGTTCGCAGCTCCCGTCTCCATTGATGTCCCCGGCACTGACAGGCGCGCCGATGTAGTGTCCGGCGCCGAGGCTCTGCTTCGTCCAGGCGAGGCTGCCGTCCTCTGCATTCAGCACGTACAGTGTGCCGCTGTAATCGCCGATCGCGAGTTCCGGCTTCCCGTCCTTGTCGAGATCTGCGACCGTCGTGCCGTGATAGGTGACATCCGCAAGGGGAACGCTCCACAGCAGCGCACGGTCGCCGCAGCGGTACGCGCGAATCGTGTTCGTGTCGCCTGCATTGTTATTCCACGTCGCGACGACGAAATCCAGTGCACCGTCGCCGTCGGCGTCGAGAATTGTCGGGGCTGTCTGTATCCAGGACCGCGTATCCACGGCCAGATCCCAGGCGAGACTGCCGTCCTCGGCGTTGAGACAGCGGACCCAGCCGCCGAATTCGCCGTGCAGTATTTCCAGTTTGCCGTCGCCGTCGGTATCCGCGACAGTGGGAGGGGAGTCGCTCCCGCGTGTGCGTGCGGACCAAATAATAGCGCCGGTTTTACCATCGAAGCAGTAGGTGGTTGGATTGCAGGAACTTGGTAGTATCACTTCGGGGATTCCATCGTCATCTATATCCACGATGAGCGGCGCGGTATCATTGCAGCCATCGCCGCCGGCTGTGGCTGCATTGAATTTCCATAGCAGCGAGCCGTCCTCGGCGTTGAGCGCGTACACCGAGCTGTCGTTCCGGTAGCAGCCAAACACCAGTTCGTACTTCCCGTCGTCGTCGATGTCGCCAGCCGCACTCTGACCGAAAGATGCATCGCGCGTGTCGAAACCCCAGAGAAACTGCGGAGTCTGGCCTGAAGATCGCGGCGGGAGAAGTAGCAGGAGGAGGCCCATGCACGCCGCACATCGAATGAGCAGATCGCGCTGCAGGAGCGAAAGGCGGCGGCGGCACAGGGTACCGGAAAATAGCATGGAATCCTCCTGAATTCAGAGGCAAAGGGATCGGTGCAAAATAACGCATGAAGGCTTGTGTGCAAAGGCCGTGACCCTCCCGCACCAGGACTCACTTCGGCCGATTATTCCGGATGTCATTCAACAGCGCCTCGGCTTCCACCGTGTCCTTCCCGGCATCTTTTCCAATCTGAATCGCGCGAACGAGCCGGGACTCCGCCAGTTCGTCCTTCCCGATTTTGTGCAGCAGCGCGGCGCAGAGCTGCTGTCTGTCGATCGGCGCGTCGTCGCCTGCGATGGGCACAATCCATTCAACCACCTGCTGCAATAGGGCCGTGTCTTCGCAGCCATCGAGCAGCATCCAGCCATGCCTGGCGATAAACGCCGGATGCGGCGTGGTGGCAGTGTCGATATAGGTGGACAGGGCCCTCATGAACAGCGGCCAGTCACCGGTCATGTTGGCATAGTGTATTGTGTAGTTGAAGCGGATCATGTCCTGCTTCGCGAAAAACAGCGTGTCGATGGTATGCATCAACGAAGCAAACGTCGTTGTATCCGGGTGTTCCGCGAGATCGTTCAGCCGCTGAAACATGAAGTCGAAAAGCTTGTCGTTGATCTCCTTACGCCCGTAGAGCCAATCGAGCTTCCTGCGGTTATGAATGATGAAGTTTTCACCGTCCACTCCATTACCGAAGCGGCTGAGTACGGACCAGGGGATTTCCTGCGACCAGTCCGCCTCGTTCGCCAGGTACTCACGGACCTCGGCAGGCGAAGGGATCCGGCGCGCCGCCCTCTTGACAAGGGCGTCCCTGTATATTTGCGGCCAGGGGAGATCGATCGCCGCGCTGACTCCCGCAAGCGTCAAGTGCTTCGATGGATCGCGGGCGTTCCGGAGCATTTCGAGAAAGTTCTCCGGCTGTATCCCGCCGACATCGGTGTACCACAGGCGGCCGTCGCTTCCGAACACCAGAAAGAAGGGATAAACGAAGCAGCGGAATTTCATCGCTATCCTGCGCCCCTCTCCGGCTTCCATGTCGTATTTCACGGGAATGAACTCCTGGTTGAGGACGCGGGCCACCGCCGTATCACAGAACGTCGTTTGCTCAACCCACTCGCACACGCCGCACCAATCGGTATTGCCGTACACCATGACCGGAAGTCCTACTCTGCCTGCCTCGGCGAGTACGTTTTCCCATGGACCATCCCGGAACTGCACCATCGAAAATTGTGACACAATCGGCATGCAATTCATAAGAAAAATCACGCATGACAGGATCATTGTTTTCATGGCCATCCTTCACGCTGTATAAGCAAAATCGAATAAAGCCGATGCCGTCACAGAAAAGCGCGCCGTCGTATGTTTCTTACGAAAAGGAGATTACGATTGCAATGTAACAACCGAATAGCACAAAAGCACCCATTCCGCAGTTTCTCGTGTGGAGGTGCAGGTGCCTGCTGGCCTTCGTGTACGTTGGGTGAACCTTGAATCCCACAGTCTTTATGACGAGATTGATACACACATTATCATTGCGGCGAGGAACCATGGAACAGCTGATATGGTCACAGGATCTGGCGGGGCGCATCTGCGAAGGATTCGAGGCGTACCTTGTCCGATTTCGTGACGTGACACAAAGAGCCCGGCAACGCTTCGAACCATGAAATGAGAGGAAGGTCAGCACGATGCCGGCCGTCTCGGCCCTGAGAATCGTTGTTGGGTTGGGAGCGCGGCTGATATGAACCTCGCCTACGGCGACGACGAAACCTTTCTTCAGATACACCTCGACGATGCAATCTTCCGTATATAGTGAAAGCGCGGATGCGAGCAGGAGAAAGGACCTATCGTCGTTGTGGTGCTTCTGCCAGCAGTATTCACACTGGTTGATGGCGACTAGCTCGACGGATGCATTGTCCCGGCACAGATTTTGGTTGAAACGGCAAATATCGCCGTCACTTCACGGACAATGCTAGGCATACCCGATACTGTCAGCGGTGGAAACTTCCCGGTGAGTACATAATTGAGGGATATTCTGTCGAACTGGTTGTAGGAAAGTCATAGTTGTTGAGGGATCGGAATCGCCCAATATTGTCCGACAATAACCATGCGCCGACATCCCTTTTTGTTCAGAAAATCAATTCCACGCCAGGCAACCGCTGCCGGAGCTGCTCCTTCATGTATGCCGGGATGGGATTCTCTTTCAGAGACAAACGCTTGAGGTTGGGGGCGTGTAGCGAATCTACGTTGATCATGGATATCCGGTTACTGTCGAGCCACAAGGACCGTACTGAGCCGAGATTTAAATATCCGGACGGAAAGGTGGTGATTTGATTCGCGTGGAGCCCGAGCACCTCAAGTTGTCTTGTCTGTGCGATGGAGTCCGGAAAGTGCATTATTTTATTGTGACCAATAGCCAGGACCAGCAGGCCGTGGAGTCTGTGTAACTGTGGAGGAACGCTTTCAAATTGATTATAGGTGAGTACGACGCTCTCAAGTTGTTTCAACAGGGCTATTTCATCCGGTAAATAGCGTATATCTGAGTAGCTGATGGTTAATCCGCGCAAATTCTTTAATTTACCGATTTTAGGGGAGAGGGAATCCCCGATGTTATTTAGTATGAGAACTTCCACCGTTGCAGAATCCTTCAGGGCTTCTTCCAGACTGAAGTACGGCCTGTACGGATTGGTAGTGTCTTCGAAGTCGTCATCACACCCAGCAGTGCATGCCAGTATAATGATTATGGTGAGATACATCGTTGGCTTCATGGAGCGATAACTCCATTACCTGAGGAGATATATAACTGTATAACGTCGCTGAGCGGGTGGCACGGGTTCATCCCCATTGCTAAACCTTTCCACACCCTCCATTTCTCCCTCCGGACCATCCAGCATATCGGATTCGATTATTCCTGGTGTCTGTTTATGTAAGACGTACGGAGACGGTGGTGCTGAAATCGGAATTTTCCGCGAACCGGCTGGAGGTACAGTAATCGACTTCCTCATCGGAGCGTATGCAAAATCCGGGGGACAGAATCGGACCCCTCTCGGTGCATCCTCCCACTTCGCGCAATTCGCACAATCGATGACCGAGTAACCCTGGTAGTATCTGGACGGACCGGCCGTGCAGTAGGATTTCCGGCCTGTAGGGATTTGTTTAACCACCTGCATCAGGATTTTTTCCTCGACTGCTGCTCTTCGATACTGCTCCAATCGTCTCCAGAAAATCTTCAACACGGCAGACCGGAATGCCGGACATCGGTCGAAATAGACCCCGTAAAGGGATCTGTCGAAGGGCAGACCGCAGGAGAGAATTTTTCGGACAACTGCCTCTGTCAACTCGGGCTCACGCACTCGAAAAGGCCCACTGAAGTCAAGGCATGTCCACAGAATTTCCAGAGCGAGGTCGCCACCATATAGAAAAACATCCTGAATCTGAAGTCTTCTCGCGGCGGCAAGCAGTGTGTTGAAGTAGTCTTTCTGGCAAACGGCTTTAATACCAACAATTGGCCGTTCGTAGAAAAATTTATGACATGAGTTCGCGATCCAGACTCCGAAACTCCTATCGCGCGTCTTATATTGACTTTGCAAGATTCTCCACATCTGGATCGGTAAGGTGCAAGAACTGGGTCCAATCGCACAACCGATCGAATAGCCGTTGTAGAGAAAACCATTCGCCCATTTCAACGTCTCGTGAAAGTTCTGCGTGGTTCCCCAAATTCCCAGAATCCAGAGATTCGCCACTCGTTCCGATTCGCTGATGATGAATCTATCGCCATTCCTGTGCACTTCCTCATAAAGTGCTTGTATTCTGACAGTCCGTGTTTCGTAGTCGTCGAAATAGTTCTGCTTGCACCATTGAAAATTGCTTTTCTCCTGTCCGTTTTCTTTAAACGATCTATTGTCGAGCAGAGGTTCGTCGATACAAACCGCGAGTACATTCGCGTTCCCGGTCAGTTGGCGGAATAGCCGCAACGCGGGTAATGCCCAGTCATGACATCCGTTACCCAATGCCAGAAGAAGTTCATCCAATCTCCACAGGCAATCGGGGTGCATAAAGGCATCGAAAAGCAGAAATGGCGTCCACGTATACACATCGATAAATTCTTCGACACCGATACTGATGGCATTGAAGCCAAATTCGCTTTTCAGACGGTTGAGGTTGCCGATTGTGTCCTTCAAGTTGACAAAATCGATGTCATGAAACCGGTTGATGAGCCAAAAGTCTGGTGAATCAGGATCGTGAAGAGCATACAGAAATCCCGGTGGTACCCACAGCCCGAAATGACGTGAAGGATCGGCGACAGTTGTGACAACGGTCTGCGTCCTCTCTTCGGTAACGCATACAGAATCGTGTATGATACATTTAGGGCCTGACATCAGCTTCTTACCTCACACTTCTAGTGGATGCTACCATTCGATATTCCTACGGCATGACCTGCCAAATCATCTCGAACATGGCATGGTGCGCTCCATCATAGGTCCAAAGACCGATGCTGAAAGTCCCGAATTGTCGAAGGACGACATTCAGATTCCGTTCACCCGTCAGGTTCAGATCGGTCCACTTGATCACCGGCGCGGTCCCCTGCTTGTCGCCCCTCGTGGCCGCGTTCATCATCAAGGAGAGTTGCACATCGGTTATCGGTGTTCCGCTGAAATCGATAGAGATGCGGTTATCCCATTCATGCGTGCCGCGCAGGAACAGGAATTTGCGGGCCGGTATTGCCAAAGCCGATGAGCTGTTCCACGTAAGGTTCAAGAAGTTCCATTGGTTGGCTTCAGCCACCTTGAGTTGATCGTCCGTCTCCAGGGCCGAAACGACCGGTTTGTTCGAAATGACGAGCGGTGATCCACTCCAGGTTCCAGGTTCGATGAAGTCCGTGCTGTAGTCGAACTGCCCGACAATGGAGTCGAGTACAGCGTACGCGATCAACTCGCGAGGATCCGATGGACACATCCGCTGGTAATCGTTCCAATTCGTCACCATCGCGGGTTCGCATGGTTGAGTTGGCAGGGTTGAGTTCATTGCCTGTTCCTTATTCTATTAATTGTACGGAATTCTAAAAAAAAAAAAAAATGAAATGCAAGGTCCGTGTAGGGTAAATATTCGGTACTGTCTGAGTATCACGGACGTCGTGGTTATGCTCCGCAGCTCCTCTCCTTTGATTACTTTTCCAAGGTGCGGTCAATCGGAAATTACCGCAATCCCTCGTGCGCGAGATGGTACTCATTGTCTTGTTTGTATTAGAGGGAATCGCACTGCTTTATTCCAAAGCACCAGACTACCACGTTAAACCGGCGCGGTGTCGTTGCAGCCATCGCCGTTGGATGTGGCCGCATTGAACTTCCACAGCAGCGAGCCGTCCTCGGCGTTGAGCGCGTACACCGAGCTGTCGTTCCGATAGCATCCGAAGACAAGCTCCAGTTTCCCGTCGCCATCGATATCACCGGCTGCCGTCTGACCAAAGGATGCATCGCGCGTGTCGAAGCTCCAGAGAATTTGAGGGTCCTGTGCATGAGACTGGAGCGACAGGAGAAACAGGAAGAGCGCGGTACAGGCGGCATGCCGAGCGCGTGCCTGGAGAATCCTGAGCCGATTGCTTCGGCGCGACGGGAATTCGGAATATGGCATATCGTCCTCCTGTGTTCTGCTGCAAGAGATCGATGCAAGATACGAAGGCCACACGTTCGCGCCAACGACCCTTAGGTTTGGCCGCCGATTATCCGTCGCATAGCACCTGCGCAGGGAATCGACCGTCGTGCGCTTGAATCACCCGGTTTTTATCACGAGATTGGATGCACACAACATGAGTGCGAGGAGCCATGGAACGGCAAACGTGGTCGGAGGATTTGGCGGTGAGTATCCTCGAGGGATTCGAGACATACCTTGCCCGATTCCGCGATGTAACACGAAGAGCCCGGCAGCGCTTCGCGACCATGGATTGGGATGGAGGACGGGACGATGCCGTAGAGAGGCTGGGATTGTACGACAGGTGCATTTCCGAAATCGGTCCGGACATTCGCGCACGACTCGACGATTGCGCGGCTTGCATGGACGACTGGACGCAGGTTAAGCAATACTATTCCTCGATCATCGAGGGGCGTTGTGACAAGGATGTCGCCGAGACGTTCTTCAATTCCGTGTCGCGCATGGTATTCAACACGAGCGGTATCAATCATTCCACCGAATACTTTCACCGGGATGAGCCGCTTCCCCCTGACACATTCTGTTCCGAGCTTTTCATCAGATACGAGCAGCAGTCCGATGCGGCCGTTCTTATGCGGCAAATCATCGCGCAGCATTCATTTGACGTTCCCTATGCGAATGCCGAGCGTGACGTACAGCTGGCGGCAAATGAGGTGAACCTTTTCCTGTGGCCGTTGACACGGAAGCACAATCAATACACGGCGGAAATCCTCACACATGTATTCTACAGGAACAAGGTCGCCTATATCATCGGCCGCATTCTGATCGGCGCGGACATCATTCCGATCATTTTCCCGTTATATAATTCGCATGACGGTATTTACATCGACGCAGTGCTCCTCACCAGCACCGATGTCAATAGTGTCTTTGGCTTCGCATACTCATATTTTCACGTCGAGACCGACGCACCGAACGATCTCGTCCATTTCCTGCATTCTTTCCTGCCGGGAAAACCGCTATCGGAGATATACAACTCGATCGGATACTACAAGCACGGCAAGACGGAGTTTTACAGAGACCTGCACCGGTACGTTCATGTAGGGAACCAACAGTTCGTTTCCGCACCCGGTCTGGAAGGTGCGGTGATGATCGTATTCACGCAACCGCATTATCAGTATGTGCTTAAAGTCATCAAGGACAGACCGTGCTTCCTGCGCTCGCGGCGAAGCACGAACAAGGAGATATCGGCTGCAAAGGTGAAGGCTAAATACCGATTTGTCAGCAGCCGTGACCGGGTCGGGCGCCTGGTCGACACGCAGGAATTCGAGAACATCCGCTTCAAGGTCAAGCGGTACTCCGACGAGGTGCTGAATGAATTCGCGCTTGCCGGGCAGGCCACGGTTCGGGTGTCGGACGAATATGTGATTATCGACCATTGCTATATACAACGGAAAGTGGTGCCGCTCCCGATGTATCTTGAAACAGAGAGGTCACCGGAACACATACGCACCGTTCTGCTCGATTTCGGTTACTTCATAAAGGATCTTGCCGGCACCGGACTTTTTCCTGCGGATCTTTTCAACAAGTGGAATTACGGCGTAATCGAACGGAGCAGGATCGTGCTGTACGATTATGACGACATCATGCCGCTGGAAGAGATACGCTTCCACGTCAAGCCGATGCCCCGCAATGAGTATGAAGTATATCTCGCCGACGAGGATCGTTTCTCCGGAGACGAAAACGATTTTTTCATGGACGAAATCGAGACATGGCTCGGCATCCCTTCCGCACTGAAAGGGATTTTCGATGCTGTTCACCGCGATTTGTATACAAGGGAATTCTGGGAGCGAACGCAGCAAAGCGTGCGCTGTGGCGAGACCGTCGATATTTACCCCTATGACAGGGGAAAACGGTTCAGGTAGCTGTTGCCCTGACAGCTGGATGTCTACGAGCAGACAGGGATCACAGTGATGTTCAATGCAGGATTCAGCATTGGTCTGCGCTGCCGGCTAAACAACATTATACCGGCTGTCCCTGTTTAACCGAGCCTGGCAGACACAGGGTGCTCCAGCAACGCGCCATGCAATTCAATCATCAAGGGGATGATTGTTATCCCCTCCGGAGCGAGCGCATCGTTCACAGCGTACCAGGTGTTTTGTGCCGGATTTTCCGGTACATTGCGGTCGGAGTAGCCGCTGGTTGAGTGAACGCGATAGTAATTATAATAATCGGTCATTTTTGACTCCGCAAGGTTTCACCGACTCCTCTCCGGCACTCCCGAGGCAGGTCCCGTCCGACAATCCTCGCTGGACCAGGATTTTTCGCGCTGTGCACTTATTCGTCAAATTGTGTCGAGCACGGCGCTTGAACTGTTCAATGATATCACCGATTTCGAATACCACGCCCGCACCTGTTTCCATTTCCGCGCATCTCACTGAGACGCGAACCCATGACGGGTCGGCAAACACGTCACTTGAATCGCCTATGACAACCTATCGCCATCAAATCCCCCTTACGATGTATTTCGTCCTGGCCCTGCTACTCGCGGCGGAAGTCGGGGCGCAAACCACGCTCTCATGGCAACATCCCGTGCCGCAGGGCAACATGCTCATGTCCGTCCACGCCATAAGCGACGGCTCGCTGATCGCCACAGGGCAATACGGGACCGTCCTGCGCAGCACCGACGGCGGAGCACACTGGAACAACACCATGTTCGGTCTCACCGACAACGTCATCAATGCGGCGGAAGCAGGCGCGGGAATGCTCTGGGCGGTGGCGGATAACGGCATACTTCTCCGCAGCAGCGACGGTGGCGGCGATTGGTTGGATTTCCAGTCGATCAC
This sequence comes from uncultured Chromatiales bacterium, assembly GCA_964371045.1. Lineage (GTDB taxonomy): Bacteria > Bacteroidota > Ignavibacteria > SZUA-365 > SZUA-365 > JAOSJT01. The sequence continues at coordinate 39,512 of CAYJMN010000021.1, forward strand.
CAGCCAGGGACTCAACGCCGTCGGTTTCTCAACCGCGGACATCGGCATCGCTTGCGGAGATGCGGGTACCATCATCCGCACGACGGACGCCGGTGGATCGTGGGTGACGGTGTTCAGCGGCGTGAATTTTTCACTGAACAGCATCGCCGTGATCAGCCCACAGCAATTGGTGATCGTGGGCGAGAACGGCACCGTGCTCCGGAGCGGCGATGCGGGCGCCACCTGGTCCGGGACGAAACTATCGCCGCCTGAGGATCTGTTTTCAGTGGAATTCGCCGACGCCGGTAACGGCTGGATCTGCGGTACGCGCGGCGGCATCTACCACACCGTGAACGGCGGCTTCCGCTGGGACAAGCAGAATAGTGGCTCCGACCGCCATCTCAACGGACTGCTCACGCGATCGGCATCGGAAGCGTGGGTCGTGGGAGACGGCGGTACGATGCTTCACACCACGAACAGCGGCGCGAATTGGTCGTCGCTGCCGGTGCTCCTGCCCAATTCCGTCCTGGAGGGAATAGCCGAGGCGCAGGGTGCGATCCTTGCCGTAGGCGAATTCGGCCACATGCTGCGCTCGACGGACGCGGGCGCCACGTGGACTTTGATAAATGCGACCTCGCGTAAATCGGCGAACTGGGTGACCTTTGCCGACGATGAGAATGGCTGGAGTTTCGGAGAGGACGGTATCATTCTCCACACCAGCAATGCCGGGGCATCGTGGCGTGAAGAGACTCCCGGGCTCGGCAACGATCTGTACGGCGGCAAGGCGGTCACGGCGCAGAAAGCCTGGGCTGTAGGAGAGTTCGGGATCATTCTGCACACAAGCGACGGCGGCGCTCAATGGCGGCAACAGCAGAACGCCAACAGCAACCTGCTGCTCGCCGCGGATTTCATTGACGACCAGACCGGTTGGGCTGTCGGTGAACTCGGCGTCATACTCAAGACGAGCGATGGCGGCGCTTCGTGGCACAAACAGCAGAGCGGGACGCAGGACTATCTCTTCGGTATCGACGCCATATCGGGCTCCGAGATCGTGATCGCCGGTGATGGCGGACTCGTGCTCCGCAGCGTCGACGGCGGTGTGAGTTGGCAGAGGCAGCAAAGCGGAACGGGAACAACCCTGTACTGGCCCTCCTTTGTGAGCCCGGGCGAGGGTTGGATCGCGGGAGAGGAAGGAACGATTCTCCATACGATCGACGGCGGGACGAGCTGGCAAAAACAGTCGACCGGTACCAGCCGTGCATTGTATGTCGTCGACGCTCCATCGCGCGACGCGCTCTGGGCTATCGGCGATGGCGGTACGGTGATCCGAAGTACGAATGCCGGCGCCAATTGGACCTCTGTGTATGCGCGCACCGGCTACGACCTGTTCGGCCTGGACTTCGTGTCGCCGGACCGCGGCTGGATTACAGGGGATTATGCAACCGTCCTGTCATGGAACAATAGCCCGCTCGAGGTCGCTCCACTCCCGCCGGCGGCACCTGCGTTGTTGTCAGCACCGTTTCCCAATCCGTTTCGCGAGTCGGTGCACATCGCACTCTCAGCGGAAGCGATCCGCGACATCCGCAAACTTGCGGTGTACGACGCGCTCGGCCGCGAGGTGTACGATCTGACTGCCTCCGGGCGCGCGGCAGTCGATACTGCGCCTGTGCACATACCGCGAGGCGCATTTCCTGCACCGGGCCTGTACCGCATCGTGCTCGTCACCAGCGACGGCATCACTTCCCGCTCGTTGTTGTGTTATTAAGAGGCAATTCATGAGAAGTGTGCGGATACTGACCTTCCTCGTCCTGTCGGGCTTGTCCACGGTTCCCCTGCAGGCGCAGTGGCAGTGGAGCAATCCCGTTCCGCAGAACGATGATCTGTGGAACGCAGCCTTCGCACCAAACAGCAGTACAGGCTGGGCAGTGGGCGGAGCAGGAATGATACTGAAATCCGGCGACGCAGGGGCGAGCTGGCAAACGCAAACCACGTTGCACGAAGATTTCTTCCGCGGCGTGTACACTGTCGACGCGCAGACGGCGTGGGTGGTTGGAGACAACGGCGCAGTACTGCGGACAAGCGACGGGGGCTGGAACTGGCTGCTTCAGAACAGCGGAACCACGGCCGGCATCAATGTGATCCATGCCGTGTCGACGAGTGACGCCTGCTTTGTCGGCGACGCCGGCATGCTGCACACGACGACGAATGGCGGCTCGACCTGGACGCCACGCAATTCGGGGACCTCGAATAATCTCAACGCTGTGTTCTTTACCAGCGCATTGAACGGCGTTGCGGTTGGGAGCGCGAGCACCATCATCCGCACAACCAACGGCGGCGCAAGCTGGTCGCCGGTGTATCCTCCCGGCATGAGCAGTGATCTGTTGGGGCTGTTTTTTATCAATGCACAGTACGGCTGGGCTTCGGGTACCGGCGGACGAATACTGCGCACCACGAACGGCGGACAAAGCTGGCAGGGGGGAAGCAGCGGAATTTCGCAGGATATCAACCGCATCGTCTTCGCCGATGCGCAAAACGGCTGGGCCGCGGGGGAAGGTGGCACGCTGCTCCGGACTACAAGCGGAGGCTCAACCTGGACACCGGTCAATTCCGGTACCGTGAACGGACTGGAAGGAATCGCCGTGTCAGGGAGCACCGTCATCGCGGTCGGCTTATTCGGAGACATTCTCCGCTCGACGAACGGAAGCACGTTTACAATGGTCACTACAGGAACGCGTGCTACGCTCAACGCTGTGAGCACTACACCATCGCGCGTGGCCTGGGCGGTTGGCAGCGGCGGGACGATCATCACAACGAACGGCAGCGGGCAGTCGTGGCAGACAATGGTGAGCGGCACGACAGAAGCGCTGTTCGCCGTCGACAACATCGGCGGGAGCACGGTGGTGGCCTGCGGCAACGGCGGAGTGATACAGCGCAGCACGAATGCCGGACAGAGTTGGTCGCCGGTCGCCGGCGGCGTCAGCGTCGCGCTCAACGGCATCGATCTCCTTGAGAACGGCACTGGCTATATCGTCGGCGGAAGCGGACGCATCCTGAAAACCACAAACAGCGGCGCAGGCTGGTACGCGGTGGCGAGCGGCACCATGCAGCCGCTGTACGGTGTGCATTTTACAGACGCGGACAACGGCACCGTGGTTGGCGCGGGCGGCACGATTATGAGTACGACCAACGGTGGCTACACATGGTCCTCGCAGCAGGGATGGACGCAGGACGCGTTGTTCAGCGTCATTCGTGACGGGAACAATGGGATGATTTGCGGGGATGGAGGGGAAGCGATATTCACCAGCAACGGCGGAACTGACTGGACGTCGATCGTGCTGCCCACGACGGTCGTCCTCTTTCGTCTCGTGCATCCCGCACCAAATGAATACGCCGCGGTGGGCGAGGCGGGCGTCATCATGCGTACGAGCAACAACGGCCAGACGTGGGTGCGGGAGATTTCTCATGCGATGTACACGATTTACGGAGCCGATGCGCACGGCGGCGTGGTGTATACCGTCGGCGATTTCGGCCTGTCGCAGTTCAACGTCAGCTATCCATATCCGATCGAGTTGATCACCTTCTCTGCGCGTCGCGAGAACGACTGCGTGCAGGTTCAATGGGAAACCGCTGGCGAGACGGCGCATTTCGGGACGGCAGTGCAGCGTACGAATGCCGGTGACTGGGAGGACGCAATATTCTTTCAGTCGCGCGGATCCGAAGGCGGCTGCTACGCCTGGCGGGACTATGAAGACATCGGAGAACAGCGGCGCTATCGGCTGAAGTCGATCGGCATCAACGGCGAGATCAGCTACAGCCAGGAGATTTCCGTTGCCGCGCTTCCGCAATCGTTGGACTTCGAAGCGTGGCCTCAGCCGTCGAGCGGTGATGTGCACGTCCGGCTTCGCGGCGATATTCATGACGCGCGGCTCACTGCGATGGATGCGCTCGGCAGAGTCGTGTATAGAATGCAATTCAGCGGACTGTCTGCGACGGACATCATTACGTTGCCCGCGGCGGCATTTCCGGACCCGGGCGTGTACACGCTGATCGTCACATCGGCGGCCGGTGTATTCATCAAATCCGTCGTGGTGCTTCGATGAAACCGCGCGCTCTGTTTCTCTTCCTGCTGCTGCTGGTTCCGCTGCATGCCGAGGCCCAGCAGCGCGTGCTCGTGCTGTTCGAAGGTGCGGATGTCGAGCAGAACCTCGGCCGGGGAGACGCGTTCCAGCTTGCTCAGCTCACGGGACATTTCAAGACGCAGACCGACGTGCGCTCGGTGGAGGAGTATCGCGCAGGTCAGATGGATGCCTATGATGCTGTGTTCTTCATCGGCTATACGCTTCGCTGCGAGCCGCCTGCGGTGTTCATGAAGGACATGCTGGCGAGACAGCGCACCGCGGTGTGGCTGCATACCGGTATGACAGCATTCGGCCGCACGCAGGATCTGTCGAAGCGGTTCGGCTTCACTCCGGTGCGCGTCGACACGGCCGCAGGCTGGACGCGTGTGAAACGAGGCAAGGATGAATTCACGAAAACCGAGCCGAACATCACGCTCTGCCGCATCACCGATGCGGAGCGCTGCCGCGAAATCGCCACGGCGCTATCCACCCGCAAGGGGAGCACGCCGTACATACTCCGCAGCGGTTCGTTCTGGTATGTGGCGGATTCGCCCTTCGCCCTCGCCGACGAGCACGACCGCTACCTGGTTTTCGCAGATGTGCTGCACGATATATTCGGTGAAGATCATCCGAGGATGCATCGCGCGATGATACGCGTCGAGGACATACATCCGCTCGAAGATCCCGAACGTCTGCGCCGTGTGGCGGACGCGCTGTACAACGAGGGGGTGCCTTTTCTTGTTGGCCTCATTCCGTACTACGTCAATCCCGAGGAGGGAGTGCGCGTGAGCCTGACCGACAAGCCGGACCTGGTCGATGCCATTCAGTATATGGTGCGGAAGGGCGGGACCGTGGTCATGCATGGCGCGACGCATCAGTACAAAGGCATTACCGGGACGGATTACGAATTCTGGGACATTTCCAGCGGCGGACCCATCGAAGGAGAGACGAAGGATTACGTGCGGGGCAAGGTGACGGATGCGCTGGAGGAGTGCATACGCAACGGCATCTATCCCATCATGTGGGAAACCCCGCATTACACCGCGTCCATGACGACATACGAAGCGGTGGCCGGAATATTTTCGGCAGCGATGGAGCAGCGCTGCTCGATCAACAACGCCGATCACACGCAGATTTTTCCTTACACGATTTACCGCGACATACACGGACAGAAGCTGTACGCGGAGAATCTCGGGTACGTCCCGTTCGATCAGCGCGACCCGTCGGTCGCCAGCGATCAGGTCGAACGCATGATCGCAGCGGCGCGCGTCAATCTCGGTCTCCGCGACGGCTATGCGTCGTGTTTTTACCACTCCTTTGTTCCGCTGGAAAACCTCCGCCGCCTGGTCAGAGGTTTCCAGGAATTGGGGTATACGTTCACGGACCTGCAGCGGCAGCACAATCTCGTGCGGCTGAGGGACAAGGTCATCGTTACAGGCGGCGGCAGCTTCGCAATCGAACTCAACGATCAATACCTGCGCGAGTACTGGTTCGACCGGTACGGCGAGGTGCTGCGAACCGTCGTCTCCACGAAGCGAAAAACCGGGGTGTTCAAGAAATCCGTCACGCTGAAGGAAGGGCAACTGTACCTGGCGACCACGACGGAAATCCGACATATCGAGGACAGCTTCGTCGATCGCGTGACGCGCACACTGCGCTCATTGTACGAGGATATATTCGAGGAAGAGGACACACGAGCGGAAATGCGGGCGGCCGTGTTGTGGGATTCGCTCGCGACGGGCGGCGGCATGCTGGATCAACGGAGTTTTATCTCCGCATTCAGGACACTTGGCATCGAGGCCGACACGCTGCATGTCGGAGCACGATTCGACCCGAAGCGCTTCAATCTGCTGGCCGTACCGTACGCCGCGGTGGAGCGGCTGGGAAATACGCAGTTCAGCAGTATCGTGGAATGGGTACGGGCCGGCGGAAATGTCATTGCAGATGGAAAAACGGAGTTCTCCCTTGAACTAGGCGTGAGATATACGGGGAAGACAACCTCCCTGACCGGCATAAGCGAGCGGCTGTATCCCGAGGAGCGCGTCGTCTGGCAGCGCCCGGCCCCTTTCCAGAAATTCGATGTTCAGGGAGATGACATCATCCTCGCCGTCGACCGGGAAACAGAAGCGCCGGTAGTGATCGCCAGGCGTTTCGGTAAAGGACGGATGCTGTATCTCGGCACACGATTCGATCCGCACAGCGACGCTGGCTACAGCAGGTTCCCGTACCTGATGCAGTATATCGCCGCTCAGATGGATCTGCACCCGGTGTTCCGCCGCGACGCGCTGGAGATGTACTTCGATCCTGGATTCCGGAGCGCTATACCCGTCGAGACGCTGGTGCGGCGTTGGGCCACGCACGGCGTGCGGGCCATCTACGTCGGCAGCTGGCACGATTACCGGACCTATACATATGATTACGAGCGCCTCATACGGCTGTGCCACGAAAACGGCATACTCGTGTACGCCTGGCTCGAGCCGCCGCAGATCAGCCACAAGTTCTGGGAGGCGCATCCCGAGTGGAGGGAAAAAAACGCGAACGGCCTCGATAATCGCGCGTCGTGGCGTTACCCGCTCGCGATGACGGACAAGGCTGCCGTCGCTGCGATGCTGCGCAATTACAGGGAATTTCTCACAACACACGATTTCGACGGCGTCAATATCGCGGAAGTCTATTTCGAATCCGATGTCCGCGGTCCCGCCGAACCCGGCAGCTTCGCGCCGCTGCACCCGAGCGCGCGGGACGAATTCCGGAAGCGGCACCGTTTCGATCCGATCGAGCTGTTCGATGCCGCGTCACCGAAGTACTGGAAGAAAAACGAGACGGCGTGGAAGCTGTTCGAGGACTATCGCGTCGATGTGGTCGTGGATATGCATCAGAAGCTGCTCGCGCTCGCAGAGGACATGCGCCGTACACGACCGGGATTCGGGATATCCGTCACCATGCTCGATCAGATCGGCTCGCCCGAGCTCCGGCGTTCGCAGGGCATCGACATGCGCCGCATTATCGAATTGCGCAAGGAGTTCGACTTTACGCTCGTGGTTGAAGATCCCATGGCGCGCTGGTCCGACGATCCGCGGCGCTATCGCGGTGTAGCAGCGGCCTACAGGAAATTGCTCGGCGAGGATTTCGCGCTCGATATCAATATCCTCTCCTTCCGGAGCGAGAATTCGCCTACCCCGTTTCCCACGCTGGTGCAGTCGGGCATCGAAGCCTTCATGCTGTACCGCATCAGCAGCAGCGAGGTGGATCGTACACTCGTGTATGCGGAGTCGAGCATCAATCCTCAGGACTTCCCGATGCTGGCGTTCGCGTCCACCGGTCAGGCCTCCGTGCGGCGTACCGATGACGGTTATGTCGTTACATCGCCACATTCACTCACGCTGCAATTGAGCGCGAAGCAGAAATTCATTCTCGTCGACGGCACCGTGCGAACCGCGGCGGGCGACGGACGCTTCCTGATCCCCGCGGGACGCCACAGAATCATCATAGGCGACAAGGGCGAACGCCTGTTCGACGCGAACACCCTGCACGCCACGCTGATCAGCTGCACCGGAAATGTGCTGGCGATCGAGGAAGGCGAGCGGAGCATCTCCTTCACGTACGAAACCGGCGAACGCTGCTACGTCTCAGTCAACAAGGAACCGCTCGAGGTCTACGTCGATGGAAAACGGATCGACGTGAATATTCGCGAGGGCATCGAGCGGTATTCATTGCGTCTCCCGGCCGGCAAGCACGCGGTGCGCATCGTCACCGAAGGAACCGTAGCGTACAGCATCAACGTGACGAGCCTCTGGTCGTCCACCTTCATCGTGCTCTTCGGTGCGGTATCACTGTTCTTTCTTCTTCTGCTATATCTCCTCGTCCGTCTGCGCAGACGGCGCCCGCCGCGCGTCAAAACAGCACCCGACGCGGGAGGTGCGGCATGATGGAAATCGTTCAGCAATTCGCGAGCGGGCTGTTTGTCGTAGCGGTCATTCTCATCTGGTTCATGATCGGCTGGCAGCTTATGCTCACGCTGGCGGGCTATTTCCACCAGAGCGCGTCACTCCGCGAACAGCAGGTAGTGAACGGCATGGAGTTTGACTACCCGCCGGTGACCATTCTGATACCGGCGCACAACGAGGAGATCGTCATCGGGCGAACACTCGAGGCGATGTGCGCCCTGAACTATCCCGCGGACCGGCTGGAGATCATCGTCATCAACGACGGCAGCAGCGACCGCACGGGCGAAATCGTGCGCGCGATGGCGCAGCGCGATCCACGGGTGATCTGCTACGACGTCCCTCAAGGACAGGGCGGGATGGGAAAATCCCGCGCTCTGAATCTTGGGCTGGCTCAGGCCTCGCATCCGTACATCGCCGTATACGACGCCGACAATACCCCCGAAGCAGACGCACTGCGTTATCTTGCCGCGCAGCTGCTGCAACACAAGGAACTCGGCGCTGTGATCGGGAAATTCCGCACCGTCAACAAAAAACGCACCGTGCTCACGCGCTTCATCAACATCGAGACGCTTAGTTTTCAGTCCATCCTCCAGGCCGGACGATGGAAGCTGCTGAAGATCGCCACTCTGCCGGGTACGAACTTTCTGGTCCGCAGGGAAGTGCTCGAAGAGATGAACGGCTGGGACGAGGGGGCGATCACCGAGGATTCCGAACTCAGCATCCGAATGTATATTGCAGGCTACAAAATCAAGTTTATCCCGTACTCGGTGACCTGGGAGCAGGAGCCGGAAACCTGGAGCGTGTGGCTGCGCCAGCGCACGCGCTGGGTGCGGGGCAACAACTATGTTTCGAAAAAATTCCTCCACGAGCGAAAGAACATCAAGAGTTTCTGGCTGCGCTTCGAGCTGCTGTATTCCATCGCGCTGTATTATATTTTTTTCGTGGCCATCCTGATATCGGACGTGCTGTTCCTGTTATCCGTCACCGGAGTGCTCGCGATTCCGCTGCCCGGTCCCTACACACTCGTCTGGGTAATGGCGGTGGTCCTGTTTTTTGCCGAAATTATGCTTGCGCTTTCCTACGACAGGGAAGACACGCCTCTCGCCTTCGTTCTCATCGGCGTGATGTACCTGACGTACTGCCAGCTCTGGCTGCTTGTCGTAGGCATGGCGTTCTACAAGGATGTGATACGGAAGGAGAAAATGTTGTGGGCCAAAACCACACGCTTCGCATTGGAGGACAAAGCCCGATGAAACGCTCGTTGCTCATCGCCTTGCTGATGATGTTCCTCGCCGCTAGTGCCGGGGCGCAGAGCGTTTCCATTTTCACATCGAGCATGTACGACGACAACAGTTTCTCTTTCCGCGAAAAGCGCGCGGACATGTACCACAGCATCTTCGGCGCGCTGTCGATGGATACGCAGAGCGATTATACCTACGTGCAGGGATTTTATTACGGCGCGGTCGTGCTTTTCCGCACCTTCAACGAGCGGACCTATCACGTTCACACGCTGGGCGCATACACGCAGATACAGTTGAACTACCGCAATAACGACGACGACGAAGCACCCACGCCTCCCGAACAAACGAAGCCACCTGCTGAAACCGACGGCGATTCCGCCTCGGACAACAACGGCGCCGCCGAATCTCCGACCGACGATGAAGAGGATTCCGATAACGACGAGGATTCTGAGGCTGACGAGGATACCGAGGAGGGCGAGGATTCCGATGACGACGAAGATTCTGAGGCTGACAAGGATACCGAGGAGGGCGAGGATTCCGACAACGACGAGAATTCTGAGACTGACGAGGATACCGAGGAGGGCGAGGATTCCGATACCGACGAGAATTCTGAGACTGACGAGGATTCCGATGACGAGGAGGATTCTGAAACTGACGAGGATTCCGATGTCGGTGAGGATTCCGTTGACGAGGAGGATTCTGAAACTGACGAGGATTCCGTCATCGTGGCAACGGAAGGCGGACAGGCAGAGGGCACAGCCGGGATGCAGGCAAGCGAAATCGAAGCCGCTGCGCCGCAAGTATTCAGCGACAGCCTGGTGTCATATCTCTTCATCATCCCGCAGGCTGGCGGGCGTTTCGATCAGGAGACCTGGGATTTCTACGATTTCCAGCGCGCCTCGCTGCTGCTGCGTCTGCGCATGCATCTTTTCTCCGGGATCATGATGCGTCCGCACTACACGTTTCAGTACAAGCGCTATCCGAATCTCGAGCAATTCACGCATATCGAGAATCTCGGCGGCCTGCTGTTCAATCGTCCGATCGGAGGAGGATTCGAAGTGTTCGCAGGGGTGGACGCCGGATTCAAATCCTATCTCGAGACCGTGAACGACACGACCTGGGTCGACGACAAGAAATCCGGCAAGGGCAAAGGGGGCGTTAAGCCTCCGAAGGCCGTGATCTCGCAATTCTCCACTCCTTCAGCTACACAGTACATACTGTCCGCCGGCGTCGCCTGGGACCTGCTGCCGAATGCGGAATTATCGCTCTCATATCTTCGCCGCAGCAATCCCGCCAACGACGCACGCTTCATCAGCGAGGAGGCGTTGTTCGGCACTTCTGAAGACGAGATATTCGACGACCATTACGGATATCAATCGCATGAACTGCGTCTGCAGCTCGAAGGCGCTCTGCCGGGAAACATCCGCACTACGAATCTCATCCAGTTCCTCGACAAGCGCTATCCCCGCACCGCCACCGACATGCTCGGCGTCCCTCTGCCCGGCGCACCGCAGCGGCGCGATCTGCGTCTGCAAATGCAATTCCAGATGCTCTATCCGTTATTGCGCGGCGACGATGGAAAAGGCCTCTCAGTCGGATTTACCTATGCGTTTGTCCGGAATCAGTCGAACAACGAGTACCACGACTACAACATCCATCAGATCGCCCTCCTGATATCCGCTGATTTCTGAGGATAGCAAGAATTCATTGCGAGGAGACGTTGCAGGATCGATTCAGGCATGAGTCGGGGAATAGGCGCCGCTTTCAATTTTGTGTGATAGTATTTTCGAATAGGCCCATCGCCGTAACCCAGTCACGCAACTGATTGTTTGAGTATGAGTATCCTCAAATAAGGGAATCGACCACCTCGATCTTATATCCCATTGCACGATATCCCCGATGACGTTTTTCCCACATGCGCGCGAGCCGCGGTTGGTTTTGTTCAACATAATCGTAGATGCGAATATCCTCCTTGTCCATATGCTCCCGGTGCAGACGGCCGGCGTATTGTTGCAGCGTACCTTTCCACGAAATGGGCATGGCCAGCACCAATGTGTCCAGTGGTGGGTGATCAAAACCTTCGCCGATGAGACGGCCAGTGGCGAGGATAACGTGCGGGGTCGCAGGCGAAAGCCCGCTAAGTTCCTCATATATCTTGCCGCGTTGTTTTTTCGACAAACGCCCATGAAGGACAAAGCAGTGGCGCACGTTGTCCGCTATGGCATCTTTCAGTAAAGCGACATGCTCGGTGCGTTCGGTCAGAACCAGAACCTTTCTCCCTTCATTGTACGCCGTCAGCACATCTTCCAGGATGTGTGTGTTGCGATCCACGCTGGTAACAAGCATCCGGAATACCTCCTGAATAGGGGAGTCGGGTGGGATTATGGGGGCTGATAAATAACGCACTGAAACGGTCAAGTTCGCAGGCGAGGTTTCTGATTGCCCGGCGCTATGACGGATGGGACCGCATTGCATGAAAATAATCGGTTGATGTCCGTCTCGGCGGACAGGTGTGGCAGTGAGGCCGACTACATAGCGTGTCTTGCATTGTTTGAGGATCGCCTCAAATGAAAATGCTGATACATGATGGCATTCATCAACAATGATCTGCCCATACGTATCGAGGAGTTCGGTAAGATGTTCCTGACGAGAGAGTGATTGCATGACGGCGATATCGATACCGCCGTTAACCTTTTTCTTGCCGCCTCCTATAATTCCATAGTCGTCCCGTGGAAAATCGAGAAAGCTTGTCAATCGTTCCCGCCATTGACGAAGCAGATCGGTGCGATGGACCAACACCAGCGTGTTTACCCTGCGCCGTGCGATGAGCGCGGCCGCTGTAACCGTCTTGCCAAACGCGGTGGGGGCGCACAGAACCCCAACGTCGTACTTGAGCATTGCCTGCAGTGCTTCCCGTTGATCCTCCCGTAGCGTACCGTTGAACGCAACTTCGATCTCATGCCCCGGGAGCCGTTCGTCCTGAATCGTAACGTGAATGTTGTTTTCCGCAAGTAGCTCAAGCGTCTGGTCAAGGCAGCCACGCGGCAGACCGATATGCAACGGAAAATTTTCGGCGCAGCCGATAATCCTTGGCTTGTTCCAAACCGGCAGGCGCATGGCCTGGGTTTTGTAGAATTCGGGATTCTGGAACGCAGCGAGACGGATCAGGCGATTGGAGAGAGGTTGCGGCAGATCGGCCTTCGCAATGAAAATCTGATTGGCTAGCACAAGATTCAGCGACTTCGGAAGGGGACCAGATATTTTCGCGTTCGCTGATGCATGCCGTAGCCATGGCGCTGAGTCTTCCTCATCAAGCGGAAATGCAACGTCAAGCGCGGATCGCCCGGAGGTGCTGTGCAGAATTGCATCTTCGAGATCCGTACGCGACATCGACTGAATAGAGGAGAGAAAATGCCACTGATCGTCGTAGGGTTGGAGGTTATCATCAACGAAGATATTGCAGCCTTGTTCACGTCTGCGTTTTTGCAGCGGCAGGGCGATAAGGTTGCCGAAGCCGCCCTTGGGCATTGTGTCCTGATTCGGAAAAAAGCGGTCGTAGCTCGACAGCGACAATTGTCTGCTGCGATTGCATGTGTGACTGATGACTGCGGCGCCGAGCTGCCGGGCCTCGCGCGCGGGGACGGCCTCGCTGAAAAACATCCAGACATGCGCCCCATTACCGGATCGCGATATTTCGAGCGAAGCCGGGACGTGAAGTTCATCGCAGGATTGCATAAAACCGCGGGCATCATCGCGCCATCCGGCATCGTCGAAATCCACCGCGAGGAAGTAGCAGGTGTCGTCGGCAAGGAGTGGGTAGAAGCCGACGGTGCACTTCCCGGATAAATGATCATAGATAACCTGATCGGAAACAGGTAAGAACAATCGATGTTCGCAGTCCGCGCATTTGATTCGGGGCTTGAAACAGATCCCGGGCCTCCACTCATTGCCGCAGGCGGGCGCGTAGCCGGATGTACCCTTGGATGATTCCCATCGCAGCGCGTAGACATCGTCGCGTCCCCGGAACAGACGGCGGAACATGGCAATTTTCTCCGCTATGGAGAAATCCGTTCCCTTGCGTGCGTGTTGGTCGGCGGACTCGGACTGTTCGGTCGTCCCGTTCGGCTCCCAGGGTATTCCATTATTATCGAGAATTGCTCGGAGTCGCAAAATCTCCGCTCGCAAAAGCTCCTCACTGCTCGCCGCCTGAGAATCGCTGTCAAGGAAAATCGTCATTTCCAGAGCCCCGCATCAACAAGCCGACGAACGAACGCCTTCCGCCCGGCATGTTTCTTCATTAGTTTGTTGATAGCGGAGCTAAAGCCAGCGGGAGTACCGTACGTTGAATACGCCGCTGACAGATCGACAATCATTTGAGTTGCTTCCTCATAGGCTGGGCCTGTACCACGCAGTAGAGTTTGGTCAACGCTTTCCCACGCAGCGGGAAAATCCCTCGAGAGTTCTTCAAGTTCCCGTTCCCGCTTCATCCGGTGTTTTTTCTCCAGTTGTACCTGTGCACGTTGCTCGCGATTCTTTCGCTTTGCGGCGGCGAGGTTTGCGTTCGTCCGAAGTTCCGCAATCGTTCTCAGCGCATTTGCGGGCTGTTCGCCCTGTAGCGAACGAAGCCATGCCGTGTGCTTACTTCGTAAATCTCTCTCGGCGGTTGTGGCATCATCGAGAATATCCGCCAGGAATGCGATCACATCGTCGTACGGCAGAGCACGCAGCCATGTCTCCGTTGCCTGTCGGTTGGGTTCGGAGAAACCGAGCGCCGTGTCTCCTGCTCCCGCTCCGGCGAGCAAGTCAACCTCCACTTCGATAAATTCCGCGAGCGCCAGTTGTGCTGTCGTCAGCTTTTCTAGACCCGGCGGCCGCATCGGTTCACGGAGGGAGTTGTCCTCTGCAATGTCGAGGGATACCCAGGCGAGCCAACCGATATAAAGACTTCGAAAATCACCACGGAGCAACTCCTCCCGCAATGGAGCCAGGCGGCCCATCCACCCCTCACCACTTTCCTCTTCAAATCTACTGTAGTTCTCGGATTCGGATACAGTCCAACTGATTATCCAGCAGTTTTTCCTCTTCTCGATTTTTAGTGTTTCCGGATTGCTCATCATATCGGCGATGTCAGGCGTCAGTGCATCGAGCGGAAGACGGATGCTCAGTTGCGCGGTCATCCAATTCGCGTAATACACGTAGACGTCAAAGTACCGCGCCAGCATCGCGATTGCATCCGCTTTCAGATCTCCCCAGTTGTAGCTGTTCGTGAAGCTGACCGGCGTGATGCGTGCCCTGGACGAAATGCGACGCAAAGAGTCCATCTCATCCTTCGACAGAGGTGTATCAACCGCTAGAAATTCGTAGTACTGGTACTCGCTCATCACTTCTCCTACTTTCGGTTCAGCGCAAAATTACGGAGCGCGGCGCAAAGGCAAACTAAGCTGTAGCTAATATATCGTAAGATGGTACGCGGATCGACACGGCCGTGGGCGGATGAACACGGATAATGACGTTATTACTCCTGTTGCGGAAGATTGCCGGGAAGTCACCGAATTAACCAATCCGCATTCATCCGCTCGAATCTGTGAACATCCGCGCACCAATGAAAGATCTGTGGGTACGAAGTGTTATTGAGGCACTGGGGATCACCGTCGCAACCATGTCGCAAACACTGTCGCAAACATGTGACAAAATTTGCCGGGATACCTGTTGCGCTTTACCTAAGTTCGATCCCCGGAAAGACGACTGAACTGATGGGTGTAAACGAGAATATCGATTGCATATCGTTTCGGTTTGTGTATTCACTGATCAGACTCAGACTCACCGAAGGAAGATCAGGATGATGCATTGGCGTCAGCATTCCTTGCATTTTTCCCGATTTGTCAGCAGTATTGAGGATATTCATCATCGGCGATATCATCTATGGAGCGCAGTATGAGCGAAGCGAATCTCACGGGCGAAGTGTTTTATCCATCCTTCGAATTTCTTGGCGAGCCGCATGTGCGCGAACGTGCGCTGCTCACGGGTGAGGCGGAGAACGATTACGAAGGCTTCTGGGCACGGCATGCGGAGGAACTGCACTGGTTCGCGCCGTGGGAAAAGGTGCTCGACGATTCGGAGGCGCCGTTCTATAAATGGTTCACGGGCGCGAAAACCAACATCGTCTACAACTGCGTGGACCGCCACGTTCTCACAGCACGGCGCAACAAACTTGCGCTGATCTGGGAAGGGGAGGACGGCGAGTTCCGCTCGCTCTCCTACTTCGCTCTCAAGCGCGAGGTGTGCAAGTTCGCGAACATCCTCAAGAGCCTCGGAGTGGAGAAAGGCGACCGCGTCACGCTGTACATGGGTCGCATCCCCGAACTCGTGCTCGCCATGCTCGCCTGCGCCCGCATCGGCGCGGTGCACTCCGTGGTGTATGGAGGATTTTCCGTTGAAGCCCTGCACGAGCGGCTGGAGGACAGCAAGTCGAAAGTGCTCATCGTGGCCGACGGCGCGTATCAGCGCGGAAAGATCGTTCCGCTCAAGGAGATCGCAGACGAAGCCCTGCAGCGCGCGGCTACGGTGCAGAGCGTGCTGGTGGTACGGCGCACCGGACAGCCTGTGAACATGGAGCAGGGACGCGATCTCTGGTATCACGATCTGATGCTGCTGCCTATTGCCTCGAGCAGCTGCAGTATGGAAATCGTCGATGCCGAAGACCCGCTGTTCATGCTCTACACCTCCGGCACTACCGGCAAACCGAAGGCCATTCTGCATACGCACGGCGGCTACATGGTAGGGACGTACACAACGTTGAAATACGTATTCGATATTCAGGATCAGGACCGCTACTGGTGCGCTGCCGATCCGGGATGGATCACCGGCCACAGCTATATCGTCTACGGTCCGCTGCTCAACGGTGCCACAAGCTTCATGTATGAAGGCGCGCCGACCTTTCCATATCCCAACCGGTGGTGGCAGATGATTGAGCGCTACGGCATCAACATCCTGTATACCGCGCCCACGGCGATACGCGGCCTCATGCGCTTCGGCGATGCATGGGCGGAGAGGCACGACCTTTCCACGCTACGGTTGCTCGGCTCCGTCGGCGAACCGATCAACCCCGAAGCGTGGAAATGGTATCACCGCGTTATCGGGCGCAACCGCTGTCCGATCATGGATACCTGGTGGCAGACGGAAACCGGCATGTTCATGATCACACCACTTCCCTGCGATGCGCTCAAGCCCGGCTCGGGAGGCAAGCCGTTCCCGGGCTTGCACATGGACATCGTCAATGAACAAGGGGTGTCCGTCGCGGCCGATGAAGAGGGCTATCTCATTATCAAAAATCCCTGGCCGGCAATGTTGCGAACCATTTACAAGGATCCGGAGAAATACATCAGTCAATATTGGACCCGCTTCCCCGGCGCGTATATGACGGGTGATTCAGCCCGCCGCGATGCCGATGGCTATTACTGGGTGATCGGCCGGGTGGACGACGTGATCAAGGTCAGCGGCTACCGTCTCGGCACAGCCGAAATCGAGAGCGCACTGGTGTCGCATCCCGCAGTGTCCGAAGCAGCGGCGATCGGTTTGCCTCATGAGATCAAGGGTAATGCGATTCACGCGTTCGTCATTCTGAAAACCGGCGTCGCCTGGCACGAGCAGCTCGAGGATGAACTCAAGAAGCACGTCAGTCACGAGATGGGCCCCATCGGCAAGCCGGAGAAAATCGACTTCGTGGATTCCCTCCCCAAAACCCGCAGCGGCAAGATCATGCGACGCGTCCTCCGCGCCCGCGCCCTCGGCGAGGATCCGGGCAATCTGGCGACGCTGGAGGAGTGAAAGGGGATGACTGTTGTCTGAAATCATCCGGTTCAGGAATTATAGCTCCGTTGAATCTGTCATTCCTCCGGAGTACATTGCGTGAAATGAAATCGGCTGCGGCGGGATACATACCCGCCTGAACCGTCGGAGCTTCATGATCGGATGTCGCCAGCCTCACGGAGGGATTATGCTACGAATTGCGTCTCTCGTCTTCAGTCTGCTTTGTATTCATTCCGTCCTGCTGCACGCGCAGCTCACGCATGAGCTCACGCTCAAGGCGCGAAATACAGAGTTCGGGTTGAGCAACAAGGTGGCTATTGGGCCCGACGGTACGCTTTTTATAGGTTTTATGCACGGCACCGACTATATGGACGGAACTTTGCGCGCCTACACCTATGATGGGACGTCGCTCACCAACACCGCGCATATTCGGGATGGAGGACATGTTCTGGATATCGATGTCGGCGCGGACGGAACCATTTTCACCGCGAATGGCTGGGACGGAGTGCGCGCGTATGAATACGACGGGCACACCCTCACCAACACGGCGCATTTGCAGGTCGGCGAACCCGTTGCCGGAGTATGTGTCAGCGCCGACGGAACGGTTTTTATCGCTGGCAGCCGTGATGGCCTCCGCGCGTTGCGTTATGATGGCGCTTCATTTACTACAACAGCGGTCGTCGGAACTGAGATGTTCGCCAGGGATGTGACTGTCGATACACATGGTACCGTCTTTGTTACCGATCAGGACAGCATTATAGCATACACCTACAACGGTAATGCTCTCGTACCCACTGCGATAGTTTATGCGGGAGGGATGGTTCTAGGACTGGCTGTCGACACCGCCGGTACTGTGTTCGCACATACCCTGGATAAGGACTTACGGGCATTTTCCTTTGACGGCGGCGCATTTGTGTCCATCGCTCAGATCGGTCTGCGGAACCGTGCTATGAATATGATAGTCACGGCTAAAGGAACCGTGTACCTGGTTGACGGTTCTTCAATCCTGGCCTATAGAATTGAAGAGCCGTCATTTCGCGTGGTCGCGCGGGGAGACGATGCAGACGTTCCATCAGGAATTGCGGTCGACCGGGATGGAGTGGTATATATCGCGAGTAACTTTGGGGGGCTGAAAGTTTTCCATTTCACAGATGGTTGGCTGATCGCCAGTACCAACAAGAATGACGGAGGTGCTGCGCTGGACGTGACATTTGGATCGGACGGGACAGTATTTCTCGCGAATGCACAGGGAGGGTTGCACGTTTACAACTACGAAGCGGGTGCACTCACACACCTCGCTCACGTCCCTTTGGTTACTTGGGCCGATGATCAACCTTACGGCGGTGTCGCACCGGGAGAGGACGGAGTCTTGTTCGCGGGAACCGCGTCGGGCGGCCTCGGTGCTTTCCGGTTCGATAGCGGGAGTTTTACTCAGCTCGCAGTTTCCCAGGATGGTGGGCGTGTTCATGCAATTGAGGTCGGCGTGGATGGAACGGTATTCGCTGCCCGTGGCGACAATGGAATTCGGGCGTACTCCTTCGATGGCTCGGCGTTTGCTTCGCTCGCGCATGCTGACGATAGCGGCATGGTCATCGATATGGTAACCCGAAAAGACGGCGTGCTGTTCGTCGCGCTGCAGCCGAACGGCTTTTCCGAAGTATTGCGTGCATACCGTTTTCATGGAAATTCCTTTGAACTCCTGAGCTCATTGTCCGGGACACGAATGAGTGATGATGTAGCCGTCGCTCCGGATGGCACCGTCTTCGTTGCAAAAAGCGTTGAAGGGTTGACCGCGTACAGTTTCGACGGAAGTGCCTTCACCCGATTGGCCAACTTCGGCGAGACAAGGAGTGTGCACGGTGTTACCGTGAGCAAAGACGGAATGGTTTTTGTCGCCGGATATGACGATGGCCTCATAATTCTTCGATTCGACGACACTGTTTTTACTGTCCTATCCAGAAGCAGAGTGTCCTCCATGTCTCAAAACGTTGCGGTGCGATCGGACGGCAGCCTTTTTCTTGCCGGTGTATATCACGGAATGCTCGTGTATGAATTTACTGGTCCACTCGGCATAGGCGGTCAGAATGCCGCCGTTCCGCAACAAATCCATCTCACCGGCAATCACCCCAATCCCTTCAGGCCCTCGACCAGCATCGACTTCGAACTGAAGCAGCGTACGCAAATCTCGCTGATCGTAACGAATGCACTCGGAAAACAGGTCGCCTTGTTGATCGATGGCGAGACCTGGGAGGCCGGACAGCACAGCGTGCGCTTCGATCCGGGTGAGCTGACTCCGGGCGCGTATTTCTACTCACTGATAGCGAACGGCTTACCCATGACGAAAAAAATGCTGCTGCTGCAATAACCATCTGAAGTTGCAGGGGTCAGCGGAGAACCCGCTTCGCGCGAAGATACTCGACGAGGATTCGGGGAATCTGGCGACGCTGGAGGAGTGAAACAGGATGCCTGATGTCAGAAATCAGCCGGGAATTATAGCTCCGTTGAATCTGTCATTCCTCCGGAGTACATTGCGTGAAATGAAATCGGCAGCAGCGGGGTACATCCCGCCCGAATCATCGGAGCTTCACATTCGGATATCGCCAGCTTTACGGAGGGATCATGTTACGGATTGCGTCTCTCGTCTTCGGTCTGCTTTGCATTCACAGTATGCTGCTACAGGCGCAGGTTAAGTACGAACTAGCACTGCATACTCGCAATACGCATTACGGATTGTGTTATAATGTCGCTGTGGGGCCCGACGGCACGGTCTTCGCCGGTTTTCAGACGGGTGCGAATTCCGGGGAGGCCACGCTGCACGCCTATACGTATGATGGGATGTCATTCAGCAACACTGCGTATCTCGAGATCGGAGGACCCGTTCTGGATATCGAATTCGCCGGGGATGGGACCATCTTGATAGCGAGCGGCCATAACGGATTGCGCGCGTATGAGTACGACGGAAGCACGTTCAAGAATGCAGCGCTTGCACCTACAAGCGCAGGTATCACCGGAGTTTGCGTCGGTGCGGACGGTACCATTTTTATTGCCTGTGGTCGTGGCGGTGTCCGCGCATTGCTGTATGATGGTACCGGCTTTACGACGGCAGCGGTTGTCGGGACGGAAATGTTCGCCGAGGACGTGGCGGTCGATGCACGAGGCAACGTATTTGTCGCGGACCAGGACAGCATCATTGCGTACACCTTTGATGGTCGGGCTTTCGTGTCCACTTCAATCGTGCATGCGGGAGGCATGGTCGTGAGTCTGGAGGTTGACACGTGCGGCAGAGTGTTTGCCCTCACGCGGAATCAGGAATTACACGCTTTTTCATTTGTCGCGAATGCCTTGACGGAGGTAGCGCAATTCACGTTGGCCTATGGTGCCGAAGGTATGACGGTCGCAGCGGACGGAAGAGTGTTCCTGGCGCAGCTTTCGGGTCCTGTCCTCGCCTATCAAGTTGACGGTTCTTCGTTCAGTGAGATCGTGCGTGGAGTCGATTCGGTTTACCCATCCGGTATCGCGATAGGCAAGGATGGAACGGTATTTTTCTCGAGTCTCTACGGAGGACTGACGGCCTATCAAATCGAAAACGGTTTGCTTATAGCTCGGGCCGCTCGGAATGACGGAGGTAGCGCAGTGGAAGTTTCCATCGCAACCGATGGAGTAGCCTACCTTGCGAACCAATTCGGAGGGCTGCGTGCGTACCACTACCAAAATGGAGTCCTTACGCATCTCGCTCATCGGGACGAGGGCGAAACGATCACATGTATCGCCACCGGAAGCCAAGGTATCGTATTCGCGGCCATTGCGTCCATAGGTCTGGGAGCATTCCGTCTCGATGGTGGCGCCTTCACGCAGCTTGCGCTGACCCCGGACGGAGGCGGGGCGTACGATATGGAAGTGGGCCCCGATGGAACGTTATTCGTCGCCGATGGCGATGGTGGCATCCGTGCATACGTGTTCGATGGCGCGGCGCTGAACTTGGTAGCGCACACCGAAGACAGTGGGATGGCGATGGATATAGCGATAGGCAACGATGGTGTACTGTTCGTCGCGCTGCAACGGTCTGAGCATGCAGAGGTATTGAGGGCGTACCGCTTCCATGGCATTTCCTTCGAGCTGCTGGGCTCCGCGTCCGGAACACGGATGAGCACCGAAGTGGCGGTCGGTCCTGATGGCACAATTTTCGTAACGAATGGATTGGATGGACTGACCGCGTACAGCTTCGATGGCATTGTATTCACCGCCATCGCCAATTTCAGGAATGCGAAGAGTGCAAAAGGTGTAGCCGTGAGCGCGGACGGTACAGTCTTTCTTGCCGGATACGACGATGGCCTGACGGTCCTGCGGTTCGATGGCACCGCATTCACAGCCCTGGCCAACAGCAGAGTTTCATCCAGACCCGAGGCTGTCGCGGTGCGCGCGGACGGCAGTATTTTTCTTTCCGGTACGAATCAAGGCATGCTTGTCTATGAACTCAACGGTCCTCTCGGCATTCCAGGCGAGAACCCAGCCAATCCGCAACATATCCAACTCACCGGCAATCACCCCAATCCCTTCAGGCCCTCGACCAGCATCGACTTCGAACTGAAGCAGCGTACGCAAATCTCGCTGCTCGTGACGAATGCGCTCGGAAAGCAAGTCGCCCTGCTGATCGATGGCGAAACCTTGCAGCCCGGACAGCACAGCGTGCGCTTCGATCCGGGTGGGCTGACGCCGGGCGCATATTTTTACACACTGATCGCAAACGGCGTACCCACGACGAAAAAAATGCTGCTGCTGCAATAACCATCTGGAGTTGCAGGGGTCAGCGGAGAACACGCTTCGCGCGAAGAGACCCGGCGAGGATTCGGGCTATCCGGCGACGCTGGAAGGAGAACATTCCGAATGACTCTGAACAGCGGATCAGGCACACAGGGAAAAATTGAACCGTTCTTCGTATCGGATAACTCGGCGAAGATACTCGTTAAGCGAGCAACGTTAAGCAAGGACATCCTGCGCCCAACCGCCGGAGTGAAGTGTTGGCGGAGTGATGATCTCGGCGTATGCGATTTTCTCACTCTGTAACCACATGCGGATTGCTGTGTCTACGAGAAGTAGGATTTTCACCGAATGTAACAACGCTGCGATTAGATCATCCCTGTTCAATTGGAATGACGCCCTGGATCACGAAAATATCCTTCGGCGGGTGTACACTCTTCAATTGCGGAGAACGCGATGCGGCGCCGGCATTAGTCCCTGCTAATGTCATTGAACTTCATCCGGTATTGCAGTATTCTATCAAAATGTGCGCCGCGAGTGTATTCATATTCAGGAGGTCCCAGGTGGGCGCAGCATGTTGATGGAAAAGCTGCGGCGTGACGCCTGACCGACTCCAGTGATCCACATGTGCGCCTGGTCGATGCTTGAGTCTCCATGCAGTTTTAGTTATAAAAAAAAAGAATCGCAGTATGAATAGAATAGTGCTCCTTGCTCTTATAATATTTGTTTGCCACGCTCCATGTTTGCACGCTCAGCAGCCGGATTGGGCGCGCGCCATCGGCGACACGACGGGAAACACGGAAGTGCTCTTCACGAGCCGCTACGGTCAATCCGATGTGCTCATCGGCGGCAGGTACAACGGCAAGGATCTGACGCTCGGCGCCTTCACACTGAAAAACAAAGGGCAGTGGGACGCGTTTGCCGCCCTCATGAACCAGCGGGGCGAGGTGCTCTGGGCTGTCGGATTTGGCGGCGGCGGTGAGGATGCGCTAACCGCTGTGGCTTCGGACGCGGGAGGAAACATGTATATCGCCGTTGCCTTCAACAGCCTGTCTCTCACCATCGGGGGCTTCACATTGCAGAACAGGGGTGAAACCGACGCGGCGCTGGTCAGAATCACATCGAATCGCGACGTCGCTTTGGTGAGGCATATCTCCAACGCGGGCCATGATGAGATTAGCGGTATCGCCGTGGATCCGTCTGGCAATATCCTGATGAGTGCGCAAATCATCAATCCAAATGGCGTGGGGGATATGTCGATCTTTGTTGCGAAGCTCGATGCGCAGAATAATGTGCTGTGGCAAAAAAATAGCAGCGGTCCGGAGGTGCGTCTGGCCTGCATTGCCCTCGACGATGACGGCAATTGCTATGCCGCCGGATCACTGTGGGGAGCACTCGATGTGGAGGGCGGACAAGATCTCGACGCCGGTGAAGAGCGAAAAGGGTTCATTCTACAGTATTCGTCGGCGGGAGACTGGATCAGGAGTCTCACCGACACGACGTTCTCACGCATCAATTCCATGGCGGCGCATGGAGATCATCTGTACGCCGCGGGCGAGCGCATCATTTACTACATGGGCTGGGGCTGGCCGTTGGCCGATTCAAAAATTCTGCTGACGAAGTTCGACCGGAATCTCCGTCCCGTGTGGGAACGAAACTGCGGAGGGAAGACGGATCTTCAGAGCCTCGATGTCGTGAAACGCATTGGAATCGATGAGGAAGGCAGCGCCTATCTGACCGGATACTTTTTTAGCGGGCGGCTCGACTTCGCCGGCGATACGCTTGGCAATCCGTGGAACGTCAACTACTATTATCAACAGGTGTTTGTGTTGAAGTACGATTCGTCGGGAGGAGAAATCTGGAGCAGGGGCATAGGCAGCAAGCTGAACGATGTGGGCTACGATATCGCCGTGATCGGCAAGGACAGATTCTATCTTGCCGGCGGCTTCGAGTCGGATGAAATCCGCATCGGTGACTATACGCTGACGAATACCGGCATCACGCGGGAGATTTACGTTCACCTCCGGCCGCCGAGAATCGGCCGCAATGTGCGCTCCTTCGTCGCGTTCTATAAAAACACGACGGCTTCGGTGCAACCGCCCCGCCCGATGTCCGCCGCTATTGTGTATCCAAACCCGGTGAGTAACGAGCTGCATATCAGCCTGCCTGAGTCCGTCGGTCGCTCCGCGGAGTTGCGGCTGTACACTCTGGGTGGACGATTGCTGCGCTATGAAACTGTGCGGCTTCTCGGAAAAGAGCACGTGATGGACGCAACAGGTCTGCGAACGGGCTGGTATGTTTTGCACATCACATCCGGCGACAACATAATGGTGAGCAGCGTTGTCAAGAATTAAATATACCGTCATCCTTTTCATCGTGGTGTTCTGCTCGCAGGCCTCCGCGCAGCTCCGCATCAACGAGATACTCGCGCTCAATTCGTCGTCTGCATACGACCCCGATTTCGGCCTCTTTTCCGATTTCATCGAACTGCATAACGCTTCAACCGAAACGATAGACCTGACCGGCTGCAGCATCACCGATAAACCCGCGAATCCCACGAAGTGGCGCTTCCCGGCAATGATGCTTCAGCCCGACGAGTATGCGGTGCTGTGGTGTGACGGCCGCAACCTCGTCATCGGTGATCGCGCATACTCGGAATTCCGCAAAGGGGAAATCACCATCACGGCGCAGCATCCCGGCTTCAGCCTCAGCGGCGATGGCGAGTACGTGGGAGTATACAGCAGTGATGGCGCACTCCTCGATGAGATCCACTTCGGCGTGCAGACCACGGACGTCTCCTACGGATGCGACCCGGACAATCCCGACCGATGGCTCTTTTTTAGTGAGGTCACGCCGGGTGGCAGGAATTCCGGTTATGGTGCCCCGACCCTGGACGAAGCGCTTGAACCTCTCTTTTCACTTCGTGAGGGATTCTATTCAGGCACGCAAACGCTGCGCATCACCACCCCTGCACCGAACGCCATCGTGCGCTTCACCTTCAACGGATCGGTACCGCATGCCGGTTCGCCTGAAATTGCGGATTCTTTCAGCGTGATCAGGACCTACGTGATCAAGGCGCGTGTGTATGAACAAGGAAAGCTGCCAGGTCCGGTCGTTACGCGCAGCTTCTTCATCGAGCCTCGCCCTACTCTGCCAGTGGTATCGCTGTCAACCGATCCCGGGAATTTCTACGACGTGGATTATGGCATACTGCGCAATGCGCTAAAGGAAAGGGAGGTCCCGATCTCCATTGAATACTTCGACGAACGCGGCGAGAGCGGCTTCGCATGCAGAGCGGGTGCGCGGGTGTTCGGTTCCACGATTTACGCGTTGCCTCAACGACCGATCGCCATCCGCTTCCGTTCCGATTACGGACAGCCGGATATCCGATATCCGCTTTTCGAAGGACGGAAAAACACTGTATTCACCTCGCTGCTCCTGCGGAACGGCGGGAATGATTACAACCTCGCATACTTCCGGGACGGACTCGCCATGAATCTCGCAAAGGATTTCATGGATCTGGACTACCAGGAGTACAAGCCGTGCGTCGTGTATATCAACGGAGTGTACAATGGAGTCTACGAGCTGCGGGAGCGTATAGATAGCGATTACCTGGCGCGTAATCACGGCGTGAGCAGCGCGAACCTGGATATTATCGAGGACAGCCTGCTCGTGGTCGAGGGAGATGGAAGCGATTACCGCGACCTCCTGCGGTTCATTCAGGGAAACGACATGAGCGACGACGCACTCTACGCTCAGGCAGCGTCGAGGATGGACATGCACGAGTTCATCAACTGCATGCTTCACAAGATTGTTATCGGCTACCGCCTGTTTGATTTCAACAACAGGTACTGGCGCGACGGGGATAGCGGGAGCCGTTGGCGCTGGGTGGCGGCTGACATGGAGCATGCCTTCGGCGAGCTGAGCGGCGATGAATTTATGGACAATACGCTGAACACCGTTTCGGGTGGAGGAAGTCTGCCGGAGTGGTCCACCGCGGTGTTCAGTAACCTGCTGCGCAATACCGGATTTAGGGATGAGTTTGTCCAGCGCAGCGCGCATTATCTGAATACGATCTATCGCCCTGAGATCACTCTGCGGACGCTCGACAGCCTGGAGCAACTTCTGCTGCCGGAAATGCCCCGTCACATTCAGAAATGGGGCACGCCTGTGACGATGCAGGTGTGGCGGGGGAATGTCGACGAGATCCGGACCTTCCTTCGTGAACGTCCCGCGTATTTCCGCCGGCACATCGCGGATCGCTTCGGCCTCACGGACAGCGCACAGCTCACGTTGCGAACAATCGGGGAGGGGATGCTCATGGTCTGTGGTGTCGCGGTCAATGATTCCGTTTATACCGGCCCTTATTTCCGTGGAGCGACAATAACGTTGACGGCGGTGCCCAATCCGGGATACCGCTTCAGGGAATGGGTCGGCACATCTTCGGTCGATGCTGAAATAACGCTGCGGCTTTCCGGTGATACAAGTATCTCGGCAATATTCGAGCCCGACGGAGGAAGCATCATTCCCGCGGTTATCTCGAACGACACCACGCTTCACGCGGCACGCGGTCCGTGGTACACCGTCGGGGATGTGCTGGTTGAGCCCGGCGCGACGCTGCGCATAGAACAGGGTACGACAGTATTCATGAGCGACGACGCTTCGCTGTACGTACAGGGTGGTCTGCGTATCGAGGGGACGGAGGACAAGCCCGTCATCCTGACTTCAGACCCTGCTATCACCGGAAGAAGGCCATGGCACAACAGCTCGCCGCGCTGGGGCGTCATCGCCGCCGAGAATGCGAGCGATTCGATCAGCATCCGGTATGCCAGAATTTCCGGCAGCGGCTTTGGCCGTGACAGGGCGACGCATTTTTCCGCGTTGACGCTGCTCAACAGTCACGCACGAATCTCGCACACCTGGATCGAGGATGCGATACAGCCGTTGTATTCCAACGGTGGAAGCGTCTACATCGGACACTCTTCTTTCCGCACAAGACACACCGGCGACCTGATCAACGTCGCGAATACCGATCAGGCCGTTGTCGAGCATTGCGATCTTCGCGGCAACCGCTCACCCGATACTGACGGCATCGATTACGACGGAGTCACCGGCGGTGTTATCCGTGGGAACCGGATCTATGATTTTTCCGGCTCCAACAGCGACGGCATCGACATCGGAGAAGGTTCGCAGGATTTGCTGATCGAGCAGAATATCATTCACGATTGCAGCGACAAGGCGGTGTCGGTTGGACAGGCATCCACGGTCTTCATGCGGCGAAACGTGGTGTTCAATTGCGCTATGGGCGTCGCGGTAAAAGACAGTCTTTCTCATGCATCACTCGATCAGAACACCTTTCACGGGAATGCGATTGCGATCGCCTGTTACGAGAAAAATACCTCCCGGGGCGGAGGAAGCGCGGATGCGAAGAACACGATTCTCTCCGCTTCCGGCGACGCGACGCTGTTCAGCGACGAAAAATCGGTTATCACAGTCCGATATTCTCTCTCGGACCACGAGCTGCTCCCGGGCGAAGGCAACCTGTTCGCGGACCCGATGTTCGTACATGCCGGCCGTGGGAATTTCGAGCTTCAGAATTCGTCGCCATGCATCGATGCCGGTGATCCCGCTTCGCCGACGGACCAGGACGGGTCGAGAGCGGATATGGGCGCCTACTACAGGCATGAGGCCGCCGGTGGTGCTGGGGTACGCATCAACGAAATCAACTACCACTCCGCCGCGAATTACGAGACAGGGGACTGGATAGAGCTGTTCAACAGTGGCGCTGAAGCCATCGCTCTCAACGGTTGGACGCTGACGCACCCGGGCGGGACCTTCACCTTCCCGGCGGGACTGACGATAAAAGCGGGAGAGTATGTACTGCTGTGCGAGGATACGCTGCGCTTCAGGCAGAGGCATGCCGTGCAAGTAATGTTG
Source organism: uncultured Chromatiales bacterium (assembly GCA_964371045.1). Classification (GTDB taxonomy): domain Bacteria; phylum Bacteroidota; class Ignavibacteria; order SZUA-365; family SZUA-365; genus JAOSJT01. Next base: position 67,301 of record CAYJMN010000021.1, read on the forward strand.
CTTGGACACCCCGTTTTCCAGCTGAGCAACAAGGCCACCACCGTCGGTCTGTACGACAGCAATCACGTTCTCATACATTCCCTGAGTTATGAGGACAACTGGCCCTGGCCGCCGCTTGCGGACGGAAGAGGCGCGACAATCGAACTCGAGCATGAGCGCGCTGGCAGTTCGGTGGCGGATTGGAGAGAGAGCTACGTGCTCATGGGCACACCGGGCCGGGAGAACAGCAAACCTCCTGTTCTCGGGGGATTGTTCATCAATGAACTGCTTGCTTCCAATGGCAACGTGCTAGCGGACGAGTACGGCGAGTTCGACGATTGGTTCGAGGTGTACAATAGCACCGATACTCCGATGGATATCGGCGGATTGTATTTTACCGACGATTATTCCGAACCGCGGAAGTGGCAGGTGCCGATGGACGTTCCGCAAAAAACCACGATTCAGCCGAGAGGTTTTCTGCTTTTGTGGGCGGATGAGCAGCCGTCCCAGGGACCGCTGCACGTGGATATCAAACTCTCCGCGTCGGGTGAGCAACTCGGCATGTATCAGCGCAGGGACAGCGGCTGGATGCGCGTAGACGGCATAGAATTCCCCGCTCAGGAAATGAACATCAGCTACGGCCGCTATCCGAACGGCGAAGCCGCGTTGGATTTCATGTATCCGACTCCGGGGTCTTCCAATGTCCCGTCTGGTGTGGAGCCGCGGGTACCGCGGACCCTGTCGCTTTTCCCCAATCCCTTCCACAGCAGCTTCACAATCGATGCGGGCGACATACCCAAACCGTATGCGCTGCGCATGTACTCGCCGCTGGGTATAACCGTCTTCGCGGCCGGGAATGAACAATCGGATCGGGTGACATTTCAGCTCGAGACGCTCACGCCGGGAATGTACTTCTATACAATCATAGACGGGCGGGGCGGCGTACACTCCGGAAAACTGCTTGCGCGGTGAGGTCGCGTAGCGGGGCAGGATTGCGGGAGCCGTTGAAAAGTGACCTTCAGGAATGCAAGCGCTATCGTCCCACCGCGCCGGATCTGCGATCTGAGTCAGGTAACCTGTGCTGTGCACCGGTCCATTTCGTGGATGACATCTGGTTCGGAGGAGATCGTAATCAAGCACCGTCATCCTGAGTGTGCCCACCAGCGCTTCGCACCAGTCCATTTCATGGATGACA
>CAYJMN010000022.1:0-8827 GCA_964371045.1 uncultured Chromatiales bacterium
AATAGGCAGCAGCTTAGCAATTCTTATCTTAGCGCTTATGGGGTCGGGGGGTGAGGTCAAGAGATCCTGTGTCGCTTCCTGTCTGTACGCGAACATGCGTCGGATTTCGCGCGCGACGAAGAGACGGTTTGCGATGCGGCCCAGCACGCCAAATGGAAGTGTGTAATCCACCGTATCGCGCAAAATACATGCGTCAGCCCCCGATGGGATAAACTCGCGTAGCTGTCGCCAATGCCGGAAGGGTCCACGAACCTGCACATCCGACAATCGGTGTGGCGCTTCGAACACGTCGAAACGCATCAGCCAGCGCAAACCGATGAAGGGCAGAAGCCTCAACCGCAGCTCGACCATGGCACCCGGACCCGGATCGTCGAAACGAAGGATATCGACCTTGATGGCCGACGGGGTGATGCGGAGAAGATTTGCCGGATCGGTGTGAAAGGCGAAAACTTCCTCCACCGACGCAGGAATGAGGATGGAGGTGCTGTGCGTGTACATGTTGTTACAACACGCGATAGGGTCCGGAGAATTCCATACACATTGCCTTTGGGTTTCAATCGTGCGTCTGGCGCCTCGCCATTCCATCCATCAAATCCCATCGCCCATCGTCACCCCACCCCATGTTGATGGGGTCAACGTTTTTATGATCGTTTCCACAACATAATTCCGCCTTCCCTCGGTCAATTCCGGATACACAGGCAATGCGATAGTGGTCGCGTTCGCCCGCGTCAGCGGTTTTTCAGCAACAGGTCGATCAAGCGCTCGAGGTCGTCGTTGGAATAGAAATCGAAGGAAATGCTCCCCTTGCCGTCCTTGCCGGTGGTGATATGGATTTTCGTTCCGTACACGGGACGCAGTTTTCGGCTCAGTTCGTCGAACCAGGGAGATGTGTCGGTGGGGAGGGAGGATTTTTTAGGCGGCGGTGCGGGCTTGGGTGGTGCGTAAAGGTTTTTTACCAGTTCCTCCACTTTGCGTACGGAGAGACTGTCGCGCACGATGCGTTGCCAAACCCGGACCTGCACGCTTTCGTCCGGCAGTGTGATAAGTGCGCGCGCGTGCCCCATCGTGATTTCGTTTTTTTGAATACTTTCGAGAATCCTCTTCGGAAGTTTGAGGAGTCGGATGAAGTTCACGACCGTGCTCCGGTCTTTTCCCACGCGCTGACCAATGTGTTCGGGACTTTGTCCATACTCCTCGACAAGCTGACGGTAAGACTGCGCGATCTCCACGGGATTGAGCGTCGCCCGCTGGATGTTCTCGATCAGCGCGAGTTCAATCATCTCCTCCGCTGTCTCGACGTTGCGTATGAACGCCGGAATGTGCGTGATTCCCGCCTGTCGGCAGGCGCGTACCCGGCGCTCGCCGGAGATCAGCTGATAATGGCCTTCCCAGCGTCGAACGGTGATCGGCTGAACGAGACCGTGTTCCCTGATGGATTGTGCGAGTTCCAGCAGAGATTCCGAGTCGAAATCGACGCGGGGCTGGTAGGGATTGGATTCGATGTCCGCGACCTCGATATGCGCCATGATGTCGATGGATGCGCCGTCATCCACCGTGTCGGGCGTGGGAACGATGCTTACCGCATCCGGGGGAGGAGGGGGAGGACCGGAAGGGATGAGCGCACCCAGTCCTTTGCCCAGTACGGTTTTGTGTTGTTTGCTCACACCGGATCCCTGGAATTAGTGGTCGTAGTCCATCGTCGAATGCTCGCCGCGTCCGTGGATAGCGGCGAGGCTTGCCTGTTTCTGACGCCGGAAGGCATCCTTTCCCATCGTGATTTCCTGCGCGAGATCAATATAATTCTGCGTCCCCACCGAGAGCGCATCGTACAGGATCACCGGTTTGCCGAAGCTCGGCGCTTCACTGAGTCGAACATTGCGGCTGACGATGGTGTCGAACACCTTCTCGCCGAAATAATTCTTTACTTCTTCCGCAACCTGTTTGGACAGCCGCAGCCGCGTATCGTACATGGTGAGGAGCACACCTTCGATGTCGAGCGCGGGATTGAGATGCTGCCGGACGATGTTGATGGTGTTCAGCAGCTTGCCCAAGCCCTCCAGCGCGTAATACTCGCATTGCACCGGGATGAGAACTGCATCGGCCGCGGTGAGGGCATTGAGAGTGAGAAGACCGAGGGAAGGCGGACAATCGATCACGATGTATTCGTACTCATCGCGAATGGGCGCAAGCACGGTTTTAAGCACATGTTCGCGATGGCTGCGGTCGATCAGTTCGATTTCCGCGCCGACCAGGTTGATGTGCGAGGGTACGACGCTCAGCGCCGGCAGGACCGATGGCTGTATGCCGTCTCTGACCGAGACCCTGTCGATAAGCATTTCGTAAATCGTGATGGGGAGGGCGTTCACATCGATACCGACTCCGCTGGACGCGTTCGCCTGCGGATCGATATCGACCAGAAGTGTCTTGTACTCCGCGACCGCGAGGCTTGCGGCGAGATTCACTGAGGTGGTCGTCTTCCCGACCCCGCCTTTTTGATTGGCAATTGCTATAATTCTGGACATGGTTTCTGCATTGTGAATAAATCGGACGAGAGCGCCTCAGGCCCCGGATTACGGCGCCAGCGCTCCGTCCATCCACTTGAGGTAGGCCTCCGAGCCGTCGGTAATCGGGATCTGGATGATTTCAGGCACCCGATACGAATGCAGGGAACGCACGCGGTTCTCCAACCGGTCAAATAGTCCGATGCGTGTCTTGCATATCAGCAGGTACTCTTCCGAGCGCTCAAGCCTGCCTTCCCACAAGTATGTGGATTGCACCTGGTTCACCGTGTTGACACAGGCGGCGAGACCTTCGCTTACGAGCGTCTCTGCCAGGAGGCGGGCTTCGTCGGACGAGGACGCCGTGATGAAGACTACAGCGTATGTCCCTGTCGGGTCGGCCATAACATACAAAGCTAGCGCCAAAGCATGAGAGAAGCAATGTTGCGGTTCCGACCTTCCTGCCTCCAGACCTTTCCATGGAGGTTCAATGAGGATCGGAACGGTCTGCCGGCGCTGACGCCGTTCGATCGGGCTCCGATAAAAACAGGAAAAAAACAGGTGTAATCGTTGGTGAACCGCGTAAGGGATTGCGAGCTAAACCCTTTATTTTCAATGACTTCGACCTGGACGAGCTTTTCTCTTGCATTTTGCCGGCCTGGTGGGTATGTTTTTTTGTGTATTTCATTGACGACAAGGACGCGAAACACAATACAATGAGCTATCTCGATTTTGATGATCACGAAGATGAATGGTTGGAATCCGGAGGCGGAGGCGTCCCCCAATTTGCGGACAGGGATATCAGTGAACTTATGAACGCCGCGCGGGAAGGCGAAATCAGCCCGGACAATATAGATGAGATCGCATCATGGCATTTGGAAAAGAGCAATTTTTCGGATGCGCTGAAGCTGTACGAATTACTTACCGAACTCACTCCCTATAGTGCCGAAGCGTGGGAACGCATGGGTATGGCGCTCAACAATCTCGGTCAGTACCGCCGGGCCCTGCAGGCTTTCGAGGCAGCCGAGGGTATGAATCCCGGCGATATCGAGCTTCTCATAAACAAGGGTATTACGCTTGATAATCTAGGGGATACCTCCGGAGCGCTCGATTGTTTTGATTTCGCTCTGTCTCTCGAACCCGAACATGACGAAGCGCTGTTCAGCAAGGGACTCGCGCTCGAGCATGCCGGCGATCATCGGACCGCGATCACCCTGTTCACCGAACTTACCGAGCGGGATTCCGAGAATAAAGACGCATGGTATGAGCTGGGATATTGTCACGATGTAGAGAACAATCTCGACGACGCCCTCCGTTGCTACGATAAATCGCTCGATCTGGCGCCATTCAACCAGAACGCCTGGTACAACCGCGGCATCGTATTGAACCGCATGGGAGCATTCCGCAAGGCGATCGAAAGCTATGACTTCGCAATCGCTATCCAGCAGGACTTCGCCTCCGCGTGGTACAACAAAGGCAATAGTTGCGCGAATCTCGGGAGCTTTGACGAAGCCATCTCCTGCTTCCGCAAAACCGTGGAACTCGAGCCGACAGATCCCCAGGCCTGGCACAACCTTGGCAATGCCTGCGAGGAGAGCGACCGTTTCGCAGAAGGGCTTCAGGCGTATTCACGTGCCGTCGCGCTGGCCCCCGGGAATGCCGACTCGCTGTTCGGCAGGGGTAGCGTCCATGAGGCCACCGGCGATCTCATTTTGGCATTGGCGGATTTTTCCGCCGCGGCGAAATTGGCTCCGGACAACGTTAACATCTGGTATGCCAAAGCCGATGTCGAGTTCGAAACCGGCAGCATCGACGAAGCCATGCACAGTTTTTCCGTAGTGCTCGGCCTCGAGCCCGATAATGGCACGGTTTGGATCGATTACGCTGAACTCTGTCTCGCGGCGGGCGAACTGGAGGAGGCTGTGCATGCCTGCGGAAAAGCGATTGATCTCGGCGAAAGACTTCCGGAAGCGTATTATTTCCTTATCCAGGCCTTGACGATGCTGGACCGGTCCGAGGAAGCGCTCGCCGCCTTTCGCAAGATGACAATCATCGCCAGCGACGGCCGTGATTCCGACGGAAATCCCCTGCCGGATCTGCCGATCTTTGCATATCTGAAACGCATGCTCGACGAGGAGGACGGCCGATGAAGTCGCGCCCTGTATTCCTGTTGCTTTTCCTGCTTGCCGCGTTACCGGCGCTCTCCTGTTCACGAACGAGCGGAGAAGGTCCCCAATCCTGGAAAAACTATGGCGACGCACTGACCGAAGGTGCGTCCTCACGTAAAATCATCCTCGTGGATGTATATACCGACTGGTGCGGTTGGTGCAAACGGATGGATCGCGATGTGTATGCCGATCCCGCCGTGGCGGACTATCTCGAAAACAATTTCGTCGTGGCGAAGCTGAACGCGGAATCATCCGCGAAGCATGCATTCCAGGAGACTCAGGCGACGGAACGCGAGATTTCGAAGGCTTGGGGCATCACAGGCTATCCGGCGACGGTATTTCTCTCCGCCGACGGAGAGCCGATCACAATCGTACCGGGATATATTCCGAAGGAAACATTTATCCATGTTCTGGAATACATCCACACCGGCAGCTATAAAAACGTGAAATGGGAAGAGTTTCTCAGCTCAAAAGCCGGATAGGCCAATGAACTGGTCTCCTGCCGGCTACACAACACTCCTCTTGATATCGTTGCTGTGGACCGCAGGCATTGTCGCCTCTCCTCTGCTGTCGCACTACGAGAAACCGGTAGCGGGCATGGGCGTCCGTCTGTTGTATTCCCGCATTTGTCATCAGGACGCAGCACGCTCGCATCACATCTTCAATTGGCCGCTGAGCGTGTGCCATCGCTGTTCGGGAGTGTATTTCGCCTTCACAGCCACAGTTCTCGGCTTCCCTCTCTTTCGACGTCACCGTCCCTTCGCTTCATTATCTGTGCGTGGGAGTGCTATATTTATTCTGCCGATGTTTCTTGACTACATGCTGGATGTTGCCGGTGTGTGGGTGAACTCGCCGATTTCCCGTACGGTATCGGGGGCGATAGGAGGCATCGGTCTCGCATTTTTCACCGTTCCGGCATGGATGGAGGCTTGGAGGCAGGTCTTCAATCGAATCCAACAACCAGGCGAGAGAGTATCATGAACAATTTCGAAATGGACCAAAAACCATCAAAGCTTGTACCTGTACTTATCGGCGCAGGCGCCATGACCGCCACAGCGGTCGTTCCTTTTCTCAACGCGATTAATTGCCTCTGCTGCGCCGGCATCATGGGAGGGGCGGTCCTGGGAGTGTACTTTTACAAGAAAAGTTTTCCCGAGGGAATGCCTTTCCGTACCGGAGACGGAGCGGTGGTGGGTACGTTTTCCGGCATCATCGCCGCATTTCTGACCGCGGTGATTGAAACCGTGCAAACGAGCTTTTCGGGAGATGGAGCAAACGAGGACACGTTGCGCCAGATTGAAGAGGCGTTTGATCAGGCCTCACAACAGGGGAGCGATCCCGCCGTGATGGACGCCGTGCAACAATTCGTGACGTCGTTGTTGAACAGTCCCTTGATGCTGTTTGCCGTAATCCTTCTCATTTCGCTCGTCGCTTTCACCGGTTTTGGCGCTCTCGGCGGCGTTATCGGGGGAAATATTTTCAAGACCAAAATCGTGGACCAGCCACCTCCCACGCAATACTAGAACATGTTGCCTTGTCGAGGCGTAGAACGAGTCTGTGTCCGAATCGCTGTTTTATAATGACATCGGTGCGGCCGGATTCCACGATCATTGATTTCAATCAGAATACGAAACGACATGATTCCTCGCACAGTTGCCGTGTATTGTTCCGTTGTGTTGATGGCGCTCCTGACGTTACCGGACGCTCATGCACAGCAGGGACCCATCGCAGGCAAACAACACACGGTTATCTATAATCCCGCCCCTGGAAGTCCTTTTGGTCTGGCCTCTTCTCTGACCTTGTACTATGTGTTCGATTATTGGAACGTGCGGTACGGCACGAGGTTGGCGCTGTGGCAAAATGTACTGCGGCCCGATACCTCCCGCGTTCGTTCCGTACGTATGGAGAAACTGGGCGAGTCGTGGAAAGCCGACCTGCGGATTCCGGACGATGCCGCGTTGTTCTCCTGGATCGTCAGCGATGGAAAAAACACGGATGGAAACAACGAGAAAACCTGGGTGGAATACGTGCTCGGAAACGACGGTAAGCCCGTCAAGAACGCGAGATATTTCAACGTGCAATTCCTCCGCCTGGCGGGCAGCGATCTTGGTTCAATGGTGATGGAGATGGAGCGCGAACTCGCTGATTACCCCGAGAATTTTCCGGCGTATCATCAATATTTTTCGTTGTTGATCGAGCAGGCGAAGGGCAGCGAACGCATTCAGGAACGGATCGTAAACCGTATCGCCGAACTGGAGAAACTCCATGCCTCCAACGCCGAGTTTCTGAATCTCGCGGCGCAAACATGGTACTATCTTCTGCAGGATCAGAAACGTGGACTCGCTTATCGCGAGAAAATCCCGTTTGGAGAGCACTGGCCGCAGGTGCTCCGGATGTACGATCGGGAAGGCAAGGAGGCGCAGGAAACGGAGCGGCAGATTCAAAGCAGGAGCCGCCGCGATCAGCTGCGCGGCAACGAATTGCCCGAGTTCAATCTCAAGACCGTCGCCGGTGAAAAGTCGGGATTTCCACGCCGTAACGGTCGGCCTCTCATCCTTCTGTACTGGGCGAGCACCTCCGAGCGTTCGCTGAAGCTCATCGACGACATCCGGAACATGTTGAAAGCCACACCCGGCGACGCGATCGACGTCGTGTATGCGAGCGTCGATCCGGAGGAGGAACGAGCCGTCGCTACCGCTTCCCAACGAGGGTTTACGCCGAACCTGCTGTTCAATCAGGGCTCGGCGCTGCAAATCCTCGGCATCGACAGCCTCCCGACGCTGTTCATCGTCGACTCGGGAGACGTGATTCGGGCCGTTCAGGTCGGCTATTCCTCCGCGCAGGTGGAGGAGGTGCGAGCCTTGGTGGAATCGCTTGGCAAGTGAAAGCGCTGGGAGCAGAGAACCTGGAGTGCGGAGTCCTGGTTCAGCTCGATTTCCCCCGGATACGCCGCAATCCACATTTCAGTCCTGCGACTCCCAAATCCCCAACCGGGAAGAATCCCGGTGCGTTTCGTGTGATAGAATAAATCCCGGCGCTGCAGAGCGATTCGACTCTCCGTCCCGGACTCTCTACCCTTAGTACGCCGCCATGATGTACGATATTTCAACTCCCCTGGACGAACGAACGCCTGTGTATCCGGGCGACCCGCCATTTCAACGGCGAGTTGAAACGCACATCGGTACGGACGAGGCGGGATATAATCTGTCCTCGATTGTCATGAACGCGCATTGCGGAACGCACGTTGATGCCCCCCGCCATTTTTTCGAGCACGGATTGCCCATACATGAAATACCCGCTCACCGCTGGATCACGCCGGCAATGGTGATGGAAGCTGAGGGAAGCAGACTCATCACCGCGGCGCAGTGTTCCGGAATTGGGCTGCACGCAGGAGATGCGGTGCTGTTCAAGGCGAACGCCAGTCGTCCGGCCGACGCGGAGCCGAACGACTTCATGGCGATCTCCGTCGACGCCGCGGAATACCTGGTTTCGAAGGGCGTCAATCTCGTGGGTATCGATGCGCTGTCAATCGAGCATTATCATGATCCTGTGTTTCCGGTGCACCGGCAGTTGCTCGGCAACGGCGTCCTGATTCTGGAAGGATTGCGGCTGTCGGCTGTGCCGCCAGGGAGGTACACGCTTATCGTCGCTCCGTTGCTGATCACCGATGGAGACGGTGCCCCTGCACGCGCATTCTTGCTCGATGAGGATGAAGGGATTTGACCTGCAGTGGCATCTCTCATTGCTTGAGCCGCGAACAGGAAAATCCGCACACTTCACGAAATCCGTTTCACCTGTTCACAGCGCCTTTCTCCTCCTCCGCAGCATCTTTACGCTTTCAAGGTCCCTTCTTCTCATTTCCCGGCTCCTTGCCTCCCCTCGGCCATTTTACAGGCAAATCATCACTCGCCTGCCCACCGAAGCCATATCGCAAGTCTCGTTGAACCGTATGAGTGTCGGTCGGCGCAGGCGGGTCAATCGCCCGCCCGCCGAAGAGAAGACGACTTCGAGGGTGAAAAAGTGCAAGCAACAACACCAGATTTTGACGCTCACGCCGTGGTTTCTACCCAACCTTTTGACCTGGACGAAGACCGAAACATGGACGGAAAGATGACAACAGGTTTACACTAAAAAGTCAACACGATTCAGGCCTCTACAAAT
>CAYJMN010000022.1:8927-68042 GCA_964371045.1 uncultured Chromatiales bacterium
AAAGATGACAACAGGTTTACACTAAAAAGTCAACACGATTCAGGCCTCTACAAATTGTCAATCGTATATTGCCCGCCCGCCGAAGAGAAGACTACTTCGAGGGTGAAAAAGTGCAAGCAACAACACTCAGATTTTGACGCTCACGCCGTGGTTTCTACCCAACCTTTTGACCTGGACGAAGACCGAAACATGGACGGAAAGATGACAACAGGTTTACACTAAAAAGTCAACACGATTCAGGCCTCTACAAATCGTCAATCGTCAATCGTCAATCGTCAATCGTATATTGCCTGCCCGCCGAAGCCATATCGCAAGTCTCGTTGAACCGTATGAGTGTCGGTCGGCGCAGGCGGGTCACTCCCGACTCCACCGGGAATAAGGGACAAGAGTCTGCCTTTTCCTGTACCTTCCTTTTCGTTACATTTATAAGCTGATTCGCCGTTCCGGCGCATTTCATACGATAATACTCCGCTCATCATCCAGGAGAGAGTCAATGAGTTTTGTGACGCTGTCAAAGCGTGGTGGACCGACAAGTCTGCTCGCCGCGTTTGTTCTATTTACGATATTGTTCGCACTTCCCTCGTTCGTTTCCGCGCAGAAGGTCAACCGTGCGGTTTCGTCGGACGAGCTTTTTACCGCACCTTCTCAAGGATCGATGGCGAAGGCAGCGCCGATCGCTTCACCCGCCGTTATCACGGTCGCCCTTCGCGTACACGCATGCGACATATTGCAGGGCGCCGGCACGCTGCTGCTGCGTGATTTCCCTATGCCCGACGGTTCGAAGGAAGATTTGCGCCTGACGGAATTCCGCGTTTTCTCTCCTCACGCCGAGTTTTGGTCGCGCACCAGCGATGGCGAGGTGCGGCGTCCGCAGCCGCGCATCAGTTTCTATCGGGGAGAGGTAGTCGACGCCGAAGGATCGTTCGTCTATGTGGCGGTGGCCGATCATGACATATCCGGTACGATCCAGAGGGCCGGCGTGAATTACAGCTTCACGACCATGATCAATCCGCTGCCGACATCGGAGGAACGCATCCTGAGTATTTATCAGAGCACGGATGAAATGAGCTTTTATGAATGCGGCGTGGATGACGACGCCGTTATTGAAGAATATATGCGCGATTTGCCTGTGCATGGATCGTTAAAGCCCCAGGGCCTCGATACGCTCAGGGCTACGATCGCCGTCGATGCGGATTATGAGGCATTTCAGCATTTCAAGACGGTTGCAGCGACGGAAACCTACATCACCACGCTCCTTGGACAAATAACCGCGATCTACGAGCGCGATGTGGCCGTCATTATTGAAATGACCTACATGCGTGTATGGGAAACTCCCGATCCGTACAGCGGGGCAAGCGACAAGGCCGCGCTAAATAGCTTCTCCGATTATTGGAGCGAGAACATGGGGCATGTAGACCGCACCATAGCCCAACTGATCTCGCGCAAGCGCATCTCCGCGGACGGCGTGTCGCAGGGACTCGCCTGGGTGAATCAGCTCTGCAGCAAGACGCGGGGCTACGCATTCACCAAACTCTCGGGCAACAATAGCTGGATCACCGGACACGTGGGCGTCTGGGCGCATGAGATGGGGCATAATTTCGGATCACCGCATACGCATTCCTGTTTGTGGAATCCTCCCATCGATTCCTGCTACACCGCCGAACCGGCGCAAGGGAAGCCAGCCTGTTTTTCGAGCGGCGACATCCATCTGATCCTTGGCGGCGGCGAGATGATGAGCTATTGCCACATGCGTTTTGGAAGCTCGGCGAAGCATAACATTTTCCGCAGCCGCGTGGGCGGTCTCGTCCGTGCTCGTGCGGACGCGGCGCCGTGCATGTCCGTCACAAGTACCGTGCGCGTGTTGACGCTCACCTCCCCGGTTGGCGGTGAACAAATCTGCGGCGGCAGCCTTCTCGAAATTACGTGGACGGCGCAGGGAAATAACGATTTCTCCATCCTGCTTTCCACAAACGGAGGAACGAGCTTCGATCAGGTTCTGGTGGCTGACCTCCCGCGCAACGTACGGTCCTGGACGTGGAGTGTGCCAAATAACCAGGCTGTCGGCGATCAGTATCGCCTGAAGATTATGGACAACAAACTACCTGAACTTGTTGCTGAAATGCAGGGCAGTTTCTCGATCCTTCAAGGGACCTACATTAGCGATCAGGTAATGTGGCGCAATGTGTGCGTCGGAGAAGGCGCCTGGTTTTTTGTCCGTGCCTCTGGTTCAGGCACGCTGAACTATCAGTGGATGAAAAACGGTCAGCCGATAGACGGCAAAACGACTGACGAGCTTCAGCTTGAGAACTTACAGGTGTCCGACAATTTGAGTCAGTACACCTGTCTCGTCACAAGCGATTGCGGCTTCATAGAATCGGAGCCGGCGTTGCTGAAGGTATTCACCGGCGCGGTTCTCACGCGCAATCTCGAGAACGACACCACCTGCATCGGCGGAAGCGCCACCTTCAGCCTCGAGGCCGACGGCTCGAATCTGACCTACAAGTGGTTCTATCGCAGCCTTTCAGGACAGAACCGGACCATCGAGGTGAACGCTCCGGAACTGACCATTCAGAATGTGCAGCAAAGCGATTTCGGAGCGTACTGGTGCGAGGTGAGCAGTTCCTGCGGCAAGACCACATCGCAGACGTGTTTCCTCATCGTTCCGAATAAAGCTGTCACCGTGCTTCAGCCGGGAGTGTGGGATATGATTATTCCCGCGGGCGGCCAGTTCATGCTGGGCTGGAAGCAGTTTTGCATCAATTCCGTTAAAATCGAATACTCGATTGATAACGCGACGCAGTGGTTGCCGATAACGGGAAGTTTCGATGCCGACGCCGGAGAGTATCTCTGGAATGTTCCGAGAGTTCAGGCCGAGAATTGTTTCATTCGCATCTCGGACGCGGACAATGCGATCACGATCGGCATTTCAAAGCAGTTTAAAATCCGTAATCTGCCGGTGTTCTCACTCGAGACCCCGAATGTCGGTTTCGGCTGGGTCGATGTAGGCGGTTCATCTGAAAAGCCGCTGGTTATCAACAATACCGGTCTGGCCGATCTCGAAATATCCTCAACGACAATCTCCGGTTCCACTTCCGTGATCCTGAAGAACGGCGCTCCGTTCACCGTCAGCGCAGGCGGGACGTACAACCTGATGCTCGAGTACTCACCCGTCGCTCCCGTACCCATGAACGCCATCCTGCGCATCGATCACAACGCCGCCGGCAGCCCGACCATGGTGGATGTGTTCGGAGAGGGATACATCCAGACATCGACGCCATCGCTCTCGCGTCCAATGGCGTTGACGCTTCTTGAAAGCTATCCGAATCCCGTTACGGAAGGCGCTCCGGTGACGCTGACGTTCGATCTCCCGCGCGCGGGAACGGTGACGCTTGCCGCGTATTCTCTCCTGGGTTCGGAAATCCGCCCACTGTATACCGGTGGCCTCGGTGCCGGACGCCATAACCTGACCGTGTCCCTTCGTGGCTACCCGGCAGGCGCATATATCGTCCGCCTCACAACCGCTCAAGGTTCGGTGTCGCGCATGCTGCATATCGTTCGCTGACGCGATCACGTAGTGTTTCATCAACGAGGCGGCCTTCGGGTCGCCTCGTCGCGTTTGGGGAAAAGAGGAATTATGAAGAGGTCGAGGTGAAGGTCGCGGCGAACCTCGCCCCGCACGGCTGTCATGCTTCACTATATCCGCAAGCCGGCAAGCCGGATTGCCTGCCCGCCGAAGCCATATCGCAAGTCTTGTTGAACCGTATGAGTGTCGGTCGGCGCAGGCGGGTATATCGCACAGCCCCATTACCATTTCGGCGGTTTTTTCTCCAAAAACGACCGGATGCCTGTGCGGAAGTCCGGTGTTTCGCGGCTTAACGCGTTGAAGTCGGCACCGTAGCGCATGGCGTCCTCGAGATCGCGGGAGGCGATGTCGAGCAGTAAGCGGCGCGTCATGGCTACCGCTTGGGGGGACGTCTGTTCGGCGATTTCTTTCGCAATGGAGTTGACGGTTTCATCCAGACGCTCGGCGGAAACGACGTGATTCACCATGCCGTAGTCACGGGCCTCGGCGGCGGTCAGGAGGTGTCCCCGAATGAGCAGTTCGCGTGCGCGTCCGATGCCGACACGTTCGGTCAGCAGGCGAGCGACGATGGCGGGTACGAAGCCGATGCGCACTTCGGGAAAACCAAGCCGTGCATCCTCGACAGCGACCACGATGTCGCAGGCAAGCGCGAGTCCGCAGCCACCGGCGATCGCGTGTCCGTTCAGACGCGCGATAACAGGCAACGTCGAGCTGCGCAGCGCCAGCATCATGTCCATGAAGCGCAGAGAGTCCTCGCGATTTTCCGTCACGGAATTTTTGTTGATGTCCTCCAGCCACGCAAGATCCGCTCCGGCACAGAACGTCGTGCCCGCGCCTGTCAGTACGATGACTCGCAATTCCGGTTCATGTGCGACATCGTGCAGCGCAGCATGCAATTCTCGCGCCAGTCCCGCGTGTAGTGAATTCCGCTTCTCCGGACGATTGAGCGTGATCGTGCGTATCGCACCGTTTGTCGTGACTTGGATAAATTCGTGCATGATGCGGGCCTGATGTTATTCAAAAGGTATGCCGGATGGAGAAATCTGCGCAATCCCGGCGACTTCCGCAACGACGGATCAGCCCACACGCGCCATAACGATTCTTTTAATCGAGTCTGAATACGCGTGCGGCTTACACGGATGAACACGGATTAGACTGTCCTTGAAAAGTACGCTGACCTCCCTCTCCAGACAACCAATACGTGATTCGCGCGGAATTTCGAAGGGGAATTGGGAGCGAAGAATGTGGAATAATGATCGGAGAATAGGGAATTCCGCGGAAACGTGATTGTAATGAAATTGTAATAATCCCGCAGCAACCCGTAACTCGTTGTAATTAAACGGGTTGCAAAAGCAAAATAAAAGCAGTAAAAGATTTAATATACCTGGAGTTGACAGGAACTCGACAAATGTCTATTTTCGTCCCATCACCAAGGTTCGTGCGATGAAAGGCGTACATTTCAAATCTCGTCACGCAAATGGCCGACAGAGCGGGAGCCGTTCAGGGAGTCTGAACACCGTCGCGCCGGAAAATCCAAACCCGGGACACACGCAAGTCCCAGCATTCCTCCATTCAAGTGGTTATTTGTGGTTTACATATAGGCACCGTCCGGTGCCGCCCAAGCACATTCCACAATCCATCATCCAGGAGGAAGCATCGCCATGAAGAAACCACATGAAGTGAATCCCGAAACGTGTGTGTTTACACACACACACACACACACACACACACACACACACTGCATTATCTCGCGCTGGCGATGATGATCTTCGCTGTGCTCGTGTGTTCGCCTGAGGGCAACGCGATTGCCCAAAAGTACAATTCAATTAATATGGGTGGCGCGGTTCTTGTCTTCGCCACTACGGATCAGGGTGCTGAATTCGATGTCTCGATTGCCCCTGGTGGTTTCGTTTTCGACGGAAACAGGACGCAGTATTACCCCACGATCCCAAGCGTGGCATCGGCAAATGACATCACCCCCACCAACTGGGCCGGGTATGCCGTTTTAGGTGGTTCATGCAGTTCGCAAGATTACACCATGAAGGACGACGTCGCTTGCGGTAAGTACAAGATCACCATTTCAGAACAGGACTGCGTCACAGAGGAATTCACCATCGATTTCACTGACTACAATTGGTTGACGGGTACCGCCAATAAATATGGTATCGTCTGCTATCTGGAGAAGTCGGGCAGCCAAATTCTCGTTTATGCGACGGTCGGACCAAGAACACCCAACACAGACCAGGAGGAGTACGGCTATTTCCTCGAGGACGATCTCAGGTACTGGGATATGATACGAAGCGCTGTTTCGGCAGACCCGACTTACCTTCGCGACAGGAATGGTTTCACCCTCCCCACCGGGAATTATCCCGTCGGCGTCAACGATGCGACGCTCGATGTGAACGCCACCATCACTACAACCGGCGGCTCTGGATACGATATCGTTGTCGGGTCCGGCAAAACGTTCCGCGTCATGAACGATCCGTGGGAGTGGTATCTCGATCCCGATGGCTGGTACACAACACTCAAGTTCAACTCGGGAACGGGTTTCGTGGTCAGCGGAGGTAGCTTTTACTCTGCGGTGTACACCGGTATGGTGTACTGGGAAGCGAATGGATCGACCTGGGATGGCATATCGGCCAGTACCTACGGCACGGTACTACTGCACGCGGGCAGTATCACAGGGGTACAAGGCACCGGCCTGGTCCTTAATAACTGCAACGCCGGGAATGTGAACGTCGAAGGATACTTCATCGAAAATAGCAGTGGATATGGAGTCCAGATCAACTCAAGCTATGCGAATTTCGTGGTTTGCGAATTTGCGGGTAGCGGCTACAGCGGAGCGTACATTTCTTCATACTCTTCGGTGCATTTCGACCAATGCTATTTTTCGGGCAACGGCAATGCCGGTGCCTATGTCGGCGGCGGTAACGTATTGATGGAGGATTGCCTAATTGCCGACAACGCGCAGCACGGTATATACCTGCCACAAAACAGCGGATCCCAAGTTCGCGTCAAAGGATGCCGTATCGGCGATCATTCGGCGGGGTACGGGATCTATTTGCAGGATATCGGAAGCACGGGATTCGTGGAACTTCAGAACTCCTGTGTGTATCGGAACGAAGTCGGATTGTTCCTGTACGGGGAATCCCTCCTGCGCGGGTGGCACAAAACACTTCACTCGGGCTACGAATGCAACGAACAGGATGTCGTCGGCATGAATATGATCTCGGAAAACGGCAGCAATATTCACGCGGATGGCGACTGCCAGATTGATCTGGGGCGGGAATACACCAACGGAGGTACTGTATGCACCCTCGGCGGTCAGAACGATATCGTTTCGCCTACTACTTGGCAGGTCAACTTGGACAACGGCGCCGACGCGAGTCTTGTTCAATCGTACTGGGGCGCGGATTACTCCTTTAACGTCAACGGAGGCGCCACCCTGATCACCGACCCCGAGATTTGGAGCAGCAGCGGTGCGTGCCAGGAGTCCGCGCCATCGCAATCGGTTGAGCAGTTGCCCGACGGTTTGCGCGAGCTCGTGGAATTGACCGGGATCGTGCTGGATCCCAACCGCTCGGCGATTGCACAAATAGCGAAGGCTCTGAAAGCACATACCACGCTGGAGGTAACCGAAACGCGGGAGCCTGTGTCCCCGAGCGATCCGGTTCTGTTAACGGCGTCGCCGAATCCGTTCAGCAGCGGGACGACCTTCCACTTCTCACTGCCGACGGAGGAGACTCTTACCCTGCGTGTGTTCGATGTGCTCGGCAGGCAGGTTGCCCTGGTCGCGCAAGGCAGGTACGCAACAGGTGGACATGATCTCGCCTTCGAGGCGGGTGAACTGCTCCCAGGCGTGTATACCGCAGTATTGCACTCGGCGGCCCGAGTCGTATCCACCACACGTTTCGTTTTGTCAAGATAATTACCCACAACTGCGGCGGGGAGTGTTACTCCCCGCCGTATTAATATACAGGTATCGCCATGAATGCACTCATATATATAGCAGTCGTTATTGTATCGCAAACCCTTGCACACGCGCAATGGAACATGAATCCTAAGATAAACATGCAGGTTGTTGCGCATAACCAGAATTACAACCTTCTGGGTGGAGATTATTCCCCGCTCGATCAATTTCCCAGAATGAATTCAGGTCAGTTTCTGATTCATTGGAGTGTGGGATTAATTCCCGGCAATGGCTTGATCGCGACACCGGTATATGCACAATTAATCAATCCCGATGGGCGAAAAGCTTGGCCGGGATGGGGCGTAGCATTAGTTGATTCTTCATTCTCCAATGCGCAGCACAGCTACAACGTTTTAGTATCCAATGAGGATCGCATATTTGTGTTCTACCACCGGAATACATATCGGAGTGATACGAACACGACGTACTCTCAACTGTATGTGCAGCAATTCAATCTCCAAGGACAAGCCCAGTACCCGGGGGGTGGGAAGCTGATCAGCAGTGGTGTATATCGGTATAATGTTGGGTTCGGCCGGAAAGGTCCGCTTTCAGTGCAAACGTCGGATAACGCATTTACGGTCGTGTACCCAGAGTATGCGTATATGCAAGGAAGTGCTCACTTTCGCATGAGGTTGCAACGCGTTGACATTAGCGGCCAAGCGCAGTGCGGGCCCGAGGGAATTGCCGTTACTCCCTGGCTGCGTCAGTGGGGAGGGGCCTCAGTCGAAGCTCACGCTTTATTTGCCGATAATCGTGGCGGAGTACACCTGTTCTACACTGCTGTTGATAATTATCGATCACATGTGTTCATGCAACAAGTCGATTCGAACGGAGTGACGCGTTGGCCTGATAAGGGCATAAAAATCAATGCTAACGCTTATGTTACTCAATGGCCAAAATTTATATCCAGCTCGGATGGTTGTTATGCAGTTGTGATAACTCAGAAGGACACCACCGGTACAAATGTCCCGTGGCATCTCTATGCGCATAAAATTGATACAGCGGGAAACAGTATATGGAATGCGGCAGGAGAGAGGCTATTTCCGATGCGGAGTCAATCGGGTGGCAACTATAATATTGCATCTGACCTACAGGGTGGATTGTATTGGGCTGGCGGGAGGATCGACTCGGTTATCAATAACGATACCTCGTATGTATCCCTCACGGTACAGCGAATTGATGGCACGGGCCGACTGTGCTTCAGTCCGGAAGGGACTGCTATTGAATCGGCCGCAAATTCAAACTTAATAGGGACGAGACCGATGCTTATACCCGATGGTGTGGGTGGTGCGATTCTATCATACGAGTATCTGGCATATGGTGGGAGAGCAGGACTTGACGAGGATATAAAAGGACAGCGCATCGATTCAACGGGAAGAAAACTGTGGGGAGACGCGGGTGTGTATATCTCATCAGCGGATTCAAGTCAACAGGAACCGTCGCTTATAGCTGACGGGCAGGGTGGCGCCGTTGTTGTATGGACGGATTATAGAAACGTCTCGACCCATGGCTATCCACCAATGAGACTTAGAGAAATATATGCCACGCGTATCAGATCGAACGGCGGTGCATACCCGGTGGAACTCACAAGCTTCACTGCTCAACTCCAAGGAGAACACGTCCGCCTCGACTGGCGTACGGAGAGCGAGACGAACAATGCTGGCTTCGAGATCGAGCGCGCCGTTCCGCCATCAAGTCCGTTGGCGGGCGCATATGACACCGCGAACTGGCAACGCATCGGGTATGTGCCGGGCAATGGCAGCACAAACGTGAGTCAATCATACGTGTACAACGACGCACTTACACCGGAGCTGCTGGGCCAGAGCGAGCTTCTGTACCGCCTCCGGCAAATCGACTACGATGGTACGTACGAATACTCGCGCGTCGCCCGTGTGCTGGTCAATCCGCCAACCGCGCTCTCTCTTGAGCCGGTTTATCCCAATCCCGCTCAGGGCAGCGCATTATTGCGCTTCGCCCTTCCATCGGAGCAACAGGTACGCCTCGCGCTCTACGACGTCCTCGGCCGCGAAGTACTGCTAGTCCACGAGGGAAGCCTTCCCACCGGTGTGTATGAATACGAGGCGCACCTCAACCAACTCCCCGCGGGCTTGTACCATGTGCTGCTCACAGCCCCACTCGGGCGGCACACGCGGCGGATGGTGGTGACCAGATGATGAGAATTTACAAGGTACGATTGCCAGCCCGCCGAAGCATCGTAGCTCTGCTCCACGGATGTTGTTGGAAGAGAGCGAAGGCGAGACGTGTGACGATTTGAAAGAGGCGCGACTGACGAGGTCCGACTTATCCCATTTCAAAACCTCTCTTCGCTCTCACCGCTCTCCTCGCTCTCTTTCAATGGATTCTGCACCCAAAGTTTGCGGTACTGACCAGGCCAAGTTTTCCAGAAATTTCTAAGAGCTAATACAGGAGCCTAAAGTATGATACACAAGTTGATTTTTCTGATCTTCGTGTTTGTATTTATCCAAACGGCACGGGCCCAGATGATGCCTTTGTCGGCGATACAGTACATAGGCGAGCTGCAAGCCCATGCCACACAGAACCATGCGGGCGACACCTATCTGGTGCAAGTGCTGTTCCTGCCCTTCACTTTTCAGATCTCGCCGGTGCGGTACGAAATTCCGTATGGCATCGCGAATGGCTGGTTCTATCGCTTTTACTCACCGACGCGCGGCGGTCATGCAGTGTATTATGCCTATCGCAATCTCGCGCAGCAGGTCGTCATTGTTTCAACGCCCAGCGGAGTGACCGTACCACCCTTCTCCGGACAACAGCCCCTGCCCGATACCTGGCTCGACTCGCCGCTCGCAAACGAAGCCATGCGCAATGCCGGCGGGGATGCTTTCATCCAGGGACATCCCGACGCCAAGGTCACCCTTGCAACGGTCGAGCATCACACGACGGGCGGTATGCTGTGGAGTTTCTACCTCGTCGATGGGATGGACAGCCTGCTCTGCCGTCTCGATGCCGTGACCGGGCAAAGCGCCGTGTGTGGTCCACCGACGGCGACATCAGTCGACGCTCCGATCGCGCCATCGGCGATTGTATTGGGCGAGGTGCGTCCGCATCCAATCTCGAATGCTGTGAGCGTGGAGATTCCCTTCCAACTCGAAACAGCGGGCGTGGTGGAGCTTCGGCTCTTCGACGTTTCTGGAAAGCTTGTCGCAACGATATTTGCAGGTTTCGTTACACAAGGAAATCATTCACGGACTTGGGAACCGCGAGACCTTGCTCCCGGCGCGTATCTGCTTCAACTCAGTTCGGGCGATGCGAGAGTTTCGCGAACAGTGGTATTGCGCTGACGAAAGGCAGCAAATGTAAAGGACAGATTCAAGAAAAGTGTAAGGATAAAGTGCAAAGAGGTGCCGTACCTCTTGTTCTGCAGAAGAAACTAATGAAGAGGGTGGAGTTGAATGCTCCGCCCTCTTGTCGTTTGCGCGGTATACTCGGGATGAGGACGCCCCGCCCCGCCGTGCCCCGCGCCTCGGGCCCCGCACCTCGCGCCCCCCCCTGCGCCACGGCGGCTCGTCGGCATCCGGGGTCGCGTTGTGCAATGGCTTCGGGGGGCAGGCGCACCCCTCTCCCCACGCTCCGTACGAAACGCACACGCTACGCGCTCTGCGCTCTGCTCCCCGCGCTCTGCTCCCCGTGCCTCGTGCCCCGCGGCGCTACGCTGCCGGTTTATTACATTACGGGCAGCAACATAATGATCGAAGGAGCGACAACATGACTGATCAGGAATTGGCGATACTCGCACGGTTGCGGACGTCCGCCGCGGTGGTGGCGTATGTTTCTACACCGACGTGCAGCGTTTGCAAGGTTCTCCGGCCCAAGGTGGAGGAAGAGGTGGCCGGCAGAGCGGGCGTTGAGTTTATGTACATCGACAGCACCGTGCATCCCGCCGTCGCGGGTCAGCACATGGTGTTTGCCGTGCCCACGGTGTTGATTTTCATCGAGGGTAGGGAATATCGGCGTTTCAGCCGCAATTTTTCACTGGAGGAGTTCGTCGACGCGCTCGACAGGGTTGACCTGGTGTAACTCTTGAGGCTCTGGTGTGTTATTCATTGTGTACGCCCGTGAGTGACTTTCTTCTGAGGGCGTTATTTGTTATTCTGTTTGTCTGACGTTTCATCCTGTGGAGTACCAGAAAATGTTATCACGCACTGTTACCGGTATCTTTCTGTTCGTGCTGTTCGCCGCGACGATGCATGCGCAAGTGGAAGTCTCGAGCCGTTTCCTTCCCAACAAGGAATACACCATCCTCGTCTCCAGAGCGCTTTCGGGCAATGACGGCTATAAAGATGTCGTACCGACAAGCAATGGTCAGCGATTTGTGGTCAAAACCGGCGCAGGCGATCAAGGATCCTTTCCCGTCGAGCTGACTGTGTACACACCGACGCAAGCCGGCTCTTCCACGCAGATCGAACGCGTGGAATGGGATTTCACCTTCACTGTCTCTCCTGACGGTGCCTTGGAGGATATCGCTGTCGTGTCCTCGGTTGAGGTCATGGACGAAGGACTCGCACGGTCAATTCTCAGCCGGCATCTGGGCGACCTGCTTCTCTTGCCGGCATATCGGCTCGAGACGGGCAGGAACGAAGGCAAAGTTCAGCTCGAGAAGGTCGTGCAGCGTGACGGTACGGGAGAAATCCACGACGTTACCTACATCGTACAACTTCCGGAATTAAAGGAAGTCGGCGCACCGATGGCGCAATCAGCCGACGGTTACGGAGTGTATGACGCTCAGCTCGGCTTTTTCACCGAACTCGTGAAACATGAAATGAGCAAGATTTTCGTGTATGAAGACGCCACCGGCGCGGAAAACCACATCGTCATGAAGAGAGAAACGCGGATCGTCACGACAATCAGGGATGTGAACCCGTAACACACTGTCAGGCGGATTTTGATGCGAGAGGTCGCGTCGGTCCTCCGAGAAACCAAAAAAACAGGATCTGCGATAAATGAAGATCCGCACAATGTGACCCACTGCTCCTCGTCAACTTTTGATCACCGAGGGTACGCGGGACACATAGTGCGGGTCAATTTATAATCGCCGAGGGCACCGAGAGCGCAGAGGGCACGGAGATATTTTTTTATGTCTCATGTACCTGAGCCTTTGGAAAATCGTGCAGGAAATCCATCAACGTGCTCTGTCAGTTTCAACAAGCCTTGCGAGATGCGCCCTCTAAATTTCTCTCTGTGCTCTCTGTGCCCTCTGCGACCTCTGCGACCTCTGCGATAAATGGAGATCCGCACAAACGTGACCCTCTGTTATAGCATATTCACGAGCAGCCAAAAAAAGGCCGGCGGGACGTACCCACCGGCCTTTCGCACATATACTGATGTCCGGGCTACGCCTTCGCGCGCATCGAGTCCCAGTAGATATAGGCGGCGATGAGAGCGAACATGGCCAGGGAGAGCATTTCCGCGGCATCCGTTTCAGCCCAGGTCCAGCCGAATTCGACATAGTTTATACCGTAGAATTTCAGCGCCGCGCCGGCAACGCCCATGATGGCGCCGCCTGCGATGAGTCCGGAAGCGATGAGTGTACCGCGCTCGCGGCGAGCGTTGTTGACGGCCTCGTCCTTGGAACGTGTCGAGACGAAATGCGCGATGATGCCGCCGGCGAGAACCGGAGTATTCAGCTCCAAGGGCAGATACATGCCAAGCGCGAAGGCGAGGGGCGGTATCTTGATTGATTCAAGCGTGAGGGCGAAGAGCGCGCCCGCGATGTACAGCACCCACGGCGCGGGTTGATTGGACATCAGCGGCTTGATCACCGCAGCCATGGCGTTGGCCTGCGGAGCGGGGAGGGCCGTGGCACCAGTGAAGCCGTAGGTGGCGTTGAGCAGAATAATTACGCCGCCGACGCTGGCCGCTGCGAGGATGGTGCCGAGAAATTTCCAGCGTTCCTGATTCAAAGGCGTGTTGCCGAGCCAGTAGCCGATTTTCAGATCGGTTATAAACCCGCCAGCCATGGACAGCGCGGTGCATACCACGCCGCCGATGATCAGCGCGGACACCATTCCGGTGGGTCCGGTGAGTCCGACCTGCACGAGGATGAACGACGAGATGATCAACGTCATGAGCGTCATGCCCGATACGGGATTGGATCCCACGATGGCGATGGCGCGCGCGGCGACGGTGGTGAACAGGAAAGCGATGATGGCGACGATGAGCAGACCCGTGAGTGCCTGGAACATATTGCCCGTCACGCCTTGCCAGAAAAAGACGAAAATGGCGAGAAGCACGACGACGATGAGAGAAACGACCGTGCTCATCGGTATGTCCTTGTCCGTACGCTGCTGCCCTTCCAGTTCGCTCGCGTGTTTTTTCCCGAACAATTCAGTCGCCGCCAGCTTGAACGCCCCGCCGATGATCTTGCTCGACTTCACGATGCCGATGATGCCGGCCATCGCGATTCCACCGATACCGATGTGACGCACGTAATGCCAGTAAATCGTCTGCGCATCCATCTCGCTGATCAGTTTGGTAACGCCCGTTCCGATGGGTTCCATCAGTCCCTGACCGATATAACCGATCACCGGTACGAGTACGAACCACGAGAGAAACGATCCCGCCGCGATGATGGCCGCGTACTTCAGTCCGATGATGTAGCCCAGTCCGGTGACGGCCGCCAGGATGTTCATGCGGAATTCGATGCGATACACTTCCGCCAGCGTGGAGAGACCCGGAATGACTTTCGATGAAAATACTTCCTTCCAGAGTCCGAAGGTGGTGACCATGAAATCGTAGATGCCGCCCACAACCGAGGCCACGAGAAGCGTCTTCGCCTGATTGCCACCTGCCTCGCCTGCGACAAGCACCTCCGTCGTCGCGGTAGCTTCGGGGAACGGCAAATGACCGTGCATGTCCTTGACGAAATAGCGGCGGAAGGGAATCAGATACAGGATGCCCAGGAAGCCGCCGAACATTGAAGCCAGAAACACGTGCCAGAAATTCGTCGGCAGCTCGAGAATGTACAGCGCGGGAATGGTGAAAATCGCACCCGCCACGACCACGCCGCTCGCCGCGCCGATGGACTGGATAATCACATTCTCGGACAGCGCGTTCTTGCGCTTCATCGCTGTGGAAATTCCTACGGCGATGATCGCGATGGGAATCGCGGCTTCAAACACCTGCCCGATTTTCAGTCCCAGATACGCGGCCGCGGCGGAAAATAATACCGAGAAAAATAATCCCCAGCCGACCGAGTACACTGTAATTTCGCGGGGAGTCTCTGATGCCGGAACGATGGGAATGTACTCCTCTCCGGGTTTGAGAACTGTGTACGCGTTCTTTGGAAGACTGCGCGAGGTAGGTTCCATGGATTCTCCTGTTCGGATTGCGGTTGCGAGGGAAGACTCAACGGGGAGCGGACTCCGATATATCGAAAAAAGCTAGTGAAACATGCGATGAATTCAAAGGATTCGGGAAAAGGCAGTCAGCCTGAGTGAGCCCACCAGCGCTGCGCGCCGGTCCATTTCATGGATGACATCAGGTTACCGGGCCGCGCCAGCCAAGTTCGTCATGCTGAGGGCTGCGACAGTGCGAGCATAGCTTAAAATGCCGATGTTTGCAGAGCAGCTCCGCTACCGCGGAGAAGCATGATTCGTTTCGAAACGCACGAGGAGAGTAGGTACCTCCCTGATGTCATAGGCAGTGTGCCTACCAGTCAGCCTCAGGCTGACGCACCGGTCCATTTCATGGGTGACATCAGGTTACCGGGCCGCGCCAGCCAAGTTCGTCATGCTGAGGATTGCGACAGAGCGAGTATAGCTTAAAATGCCGATATTTGCAGAGCAGCTCCGCTACCGCGGAGAAGCATGATTCGTTCCGGAACGCAAGAGGAGAATCGAGAAGACTGGTCAGCCAATCATGCTTCGAGACGCCGCCGAAATCAAATCGTGCAAAAAAAGCGACGTTTCAGCGCGGCGGCCCTCAGCATGACGAGGTTGACTAACGCCAGGATCAACCCACATCGACAAAGATGTTATTAACAGGCTGAAAAAAAAGTCGAAAGTCGAAAGTCGAAGGCCGTAGATCGAAGACCCGCTGCGGCGAAGTGAGAAGACGAGGAGTGTAAAAATCAAAAGAGGCCACCCGCATTACGGATGGCCGCTTGGAAAAAGAACAGGGAGCTTACTTCATCAGCACCATCTTTCTCGACAGGTTGCCGTACGGCGTTTCCAGTCGATAGATGTAGACGCCGCTATTGCACTGGCGGCAGTCGAAGATCTCGATATGGGAACCCGCATTTTCCCGTCCCTCCCTGAGAACGGAGATTTCCCTGCCGAGCGCATCGCATACAACCAACCGGATGTTCATGTCCTCTTTCAGACTGTAGGAGATTTCCGTATTCGGATTGAATGGATTCGGATAGTTCCTTTCGAGGGAAGCCATGTCGGCGATCAGGGTCTGCATGTCGGCGACGACTTCGGCCTTCGGGATGGTCTTGCCGGGATAGTAATAGTAGTTGTTCGACAGCATATCCACGGTGGTATCCCTTCCTTGGAGTCGGAAGCGGAAATACACCTCACGTCCGCTGAAGCTTTGCAATGCGACATTGATCATTGCATCGTGGTGTCCGTTATTCATGGCATTCACCGCGACGCTATGGGGCGTCGTGAGTATGGAATCCGTCGCCGCGTCGACGATCTCCAGTGTGTACACCAGCGGAGAATTCGATGCGATCGAACCGTGACGATCCATGACAGTGCGCAGTTTCAGGTTGCTGTTCCCGGGCACCGTCACCGGCTCGGTTTCGATGTAGCGCTCCACCGGTTTGCTTATGCCGACAATCAGGGAATCCATACCAGAACTCCAGTCGAGCGTATCCTCGATCACCCCTGTTTTAACGATGAATTCTCCGACGCGATACGCGATTCTGCTTGTATCCCTGGTCAGGATTACCTCTCTCGACGAGGCAAGAAGCGCACTCTTCTTGTTCACCTTGGTGAGATGTTGATCGGTAAACCACAAGCCACAAAGTGAACCCATGTAGGGATACCATGGCAACGTGTAGACCTCCAACTGGTTTGGCGATTGCGCGGCATCGACGAGGTTGGGATGGCGCCCGTCCGTCATGTATTGCGAGAGCGACGGGACGGTCCAGTTGCCATTGATAAATTGCATCACACCGGTGTGGGCGCCGCTGGTGCTTTCGATGTTGTGCGCGATGCGCAGTGACGGAGCCGGCTGCGTCCCTGTCACGTTCGAGATCGACGGCGCCCAGTAATCGTCGGCTGGATCGAGCAGAATGGAGGCGAACCCGCCCCAGCCTCCGGGCGAGTTTTGTCTGAAGTTGATAAACGTTTTTGGTATGCCAGGCTCCGTAGCTGCCCATGCGACCGCTGCTTCGTCATTGTCGTCGACAGTGATGCTCGGGGCTCCTTGAGCTGGCTGGCCTGAGTTGGAAATGACCTCCGCTGGCCATGTTACGCCGGTTCCCACTTCGATTCTCGTGTAGAAGATCGATGGCCCCTCACGCCACGCAAGGTGATATGCGTTGGATCCGTACTTATGTGCGATCGTCGGCCGCACGGCTGGGTAGGCCGGATTTGTAGAGTGCAGATCCGGGATCACAAAGATGCTGCCATTATCATTGCGCACGCAATAATGAATCGTTTCATTGTAGGCCTCCCACGCGATTACAACGATTCCATATAAATCGTCGCGGGCGATCACCGGCGCCGCCGCATCGCTGCAATCGAAAGAGTGAATGGGTTCCAACCAGGAATCGTTGACGACCTTTCCGAAATGGACCCACATGTCGCGGTAGTAGACCACGTATGGGGCATCCCATCCCGAAACGATCGAGGGTCTTTCGCCTTCCGCAATACCAAGTTCCTTTCGCCAGGTGGCACCGTGATCCTCACTGTGGGTATACCACACGGAGCCCATCGATTCGTAGACCATCTGATCGATGCCCTGCTGAGGATTATTGAAGCCCAACTGATTATCGATCCAGTCGATCTTCCTCTGTGAATTGGGACATATTGCGCACTCCGAAACAGCGCCATTACTCGGGACGCTCGTCAACAGATGTCCCTTGTAATTCGCCCACACCCATGCGTTAGAGGTGTTGAAGATGACGGCTTTCGAGTAATACAGTGCAGCATCGAGTCCGTTATCGCTGCCCAACGGATCGTCGACGAGCTGAGCGTAGGCGTCTCTCCACAAACCCGTAAACAGCCAATCGCCGCGCTGATGAGTGGTCTTCGGAATCGACACATTGTTGCAAATCCACGGCACGCCTATGGCATAGTAGGGAGGAAGCAAAGTTTGTGGATCTCCTGCATCGAGAAAAAGCCCTCCATTGTTCGTGGTTGTCACGTTGAAAATTCCCTGCGCAAGCGGCGAAGTTGGGTATGGCAGGAACTGGTCGAGTTGGGCCACGGAATACTCATCGCTTTGCGAGGGATCGACCAGCCACGGATTTTTAAACATGATTTGGGAGGTCGGATTTACCGCAGCCCCTTCGAACCACACGGCGATATTCGGGAAGTCATTGAATTCGGCCGCCGGATAGGAAGCTTTGAAATCCCCGTTATTCTCCATAACGATGAAATCGCGCTGATGCTGGCCGGTCGGTTCGTGCCTATCAGTCGACCAACTAAAAAATTTGGAGATCTGTGTCTGGCCGGTGATTTTCTCATAGTGCGAAGACAGGAGCATCTTGTCACCGACGGACTTCGAATAATAGGCTGGAGACGTGACAGCGGTGTAGGGGTCGCCCTGGTCCACACGGTAGAAGAAATCACTTGGAGGCTCGACCCCTGAGTTAAAGACCGTGAGGTTCTGCTGAGGCATAGTGATCTTACCCGCGAACCAATACAATAGTCCCGCCACAGCACGGATACAATACGGAACAGTCGCATCGCGGATCGTCGTCAGCATGCCGACCTGTGTCTGGTTGGTTGGATCAAGAGTTTCGTCATGCCGAATCGGGAAGTCTGTCTTCTCATTAGGTTCATCGTTTCCAGTCCCGTCGTAATCATCGGAAGCGAATGCCGCCGCTCGCGAGCGCATTTCGCTCATCAGGTAAGGCAGCGGGTACTGCTGGTCCTGCTGGTCAGGTGGAATGATGTATGGTGGATTGAAGTTTTCCAGGATCATGTCGGCAGTCCAGTAGATATTGGTCAGATCTCCATCCTGTCCACTCCCGGCATGTGCAATCCATTGTTCATACGAGTCCGCATCGTGAATGATGAGAAATATGTTACCCAACAGCAGTACATATTCTGTATTAATTTGATTTTTTGCATGAATATCCTTATGCACATGTGCTGGGACACTCATGTCCGTTAAAAGATGGCAGACCCGGCCTAGTATTTCCCAGACATATGCATTCCGTTGGTCTGCAGTCAGTGTGTAAACCGTACTTGACGGGGATGTTAGCCAACCGATTCTGCAATTACCATTATTGTACAGATCCCAGAGGTTCGTATAACTCAGGTAAAGCGGGTCCTCTGGTGCTTTCGGATCTGGAACTTCGAAGTAGTGTAATCCACTACCATTTTCATACCAGAATTTCTCCCCGGCATTTACCCATATATCGCGTATCGGAGACTGCGGATTCGGCAATAGGAATCTGCTCGCCTTCTCCCAAGCGTTGTACATCGGCTTGATTGTCAACATGATGGGCTCTGGATTGTACGGATTAGTCATAATGCATTCTAAATTTCCCAACCCAGCTATGAGATACCAATTCCTCAGGAAGTTATCCGGTGCAGCTGGGTCCCAAAAGTGAGTCGTCGAAATCAGTCCTTGTCTAAAACTTTGGTCCTCTCGTAGTCCTGTCTCTATACCCAGATATACATCCCCAACGCAACTCCCTGGTTTGGTGATGTCGATATCAGGATCGAAACCCGGATCGTACGCATTACCGTAGCTGAATAGAATGTCTTCCTCATCCTCACGAAAAGCGCCCGAACAGATCGTTTTATCGAGCCAAGGCGCAGATGGTGCACCCATCGTACCGATGTGATCATGAAGTTTCGCCGCCCGCTGCGGCGCGACCTACTGGAGTATTTTGTATGCCTCCTGCACGATATACTGATGCAATTTCTGTTTGTGCATGACGTGGTCTCCGCCACCATTGTCTCCGTTGCCTTGAGCGTACGTGGTCGATACCATGTACAAAAGGCCGATGATTATGAACCAGGTTTTTGCCATAACGATAATTCCTCCGATTTGCAAGTTGATTCGTCATGGGCTAGCTTGACATAGCATAGCCCTTGCACCCTTAGGGTGCGGTCTTTTCCGGACGGGGTTGTTGCATTTGCCTCTCTTCTGTTGTACCGGAAGAGAGGTTTTTTGTGTGTACAGCTTCTCTGTTGTCCTCCTCGTACTCCTTATTGGACTGGTTGACGATAGCCGCGTTTCACCACGGCAAATTGATTCAAATCGCCGGCGGCGAGAACCATCCTGCCTGCCACCGCAATACGGCTTGTGAAAAAACCAAGTTGCTCCCTGCCTAGTACCGTGGCAAACGTGCTCCCGTTGTAATGAATGACTTCGCCCTGCTGAACGAAAATGCAGACATCGTTGAGCGCCGTGCCCCGGATTCCGGTAATGCAGTGTTCCGGAGACAACACGGGTATCCAATCACCGTCGGAATTACGAAACAGTCGACCGCAACCACCCGAATACCAGGTGCCGTGCATGCCCCAAACACTGATCTGCTCGTAAGAAACGGACTTCTCTAGCCCGATGATTTTTCCATTCTCCATGCGGATCAGATACCCACGCTGCCCGCTATGCATGTCGGGATCGGTCACGGCAATGTACGTGGTCCTGCCCCATCCCCAGATGTCCCTATTCCAGGTGGGGGTCTCCAGCCCAATCTGTGTATGCTTTTGACCATCCCAATGGATGATCGAACCGTTGTTCCCGACAGCATAAACATTGTCCGCCCGGTCACCCCAGATTTTATACACCCCTCCCGCGCGACCGATAGGGGTGAGGTTGTAGACCTGCCAAAGAGATCCGTTCCAATGACGAGCATTCACCCATATATCATCCCGAGCGAGACAGAATACCGCCAACAGCTCAGAAAACGCGCTTGCGCCCTGAAAGAATGGATTAATCCTGTCCAGCGTCCATTTGCTCCCGTCCCAGTGCGCCGCGTTGGCCGTCCTCGTCCAGTCCACGTTTCCCGTGCTGTCATAATGGTAGAAATATCCCACTGCCCAGGCATCGTCCTCCGAGAGGCAGAACACGTCATTAACCCTCGAAAGCCTGCCACCGAGCGTGTCATTCCGCCAGATGTACGAATGGCTCGTCGTGTCCGCCGGATCGGGTTCCGGCGGTATCGGCACAACGGCATCCTCGTCGCACCCCGTCACGCACGAACAGAGAAGCGCAAACATCACGGATAGCAACAGCACACGCATGGCAACCCCCTTGCTTAGCACAGTACCTCATGATCGATCCACGGACGTCGTCCACCCTTACGAAACGCACCAACACCTGCAACCCGCAGTAGACGAGCGATAGCTCCTTTTTAGATTCGCAGATGTAGTATATGGAACTACTTTCGCAATATCAAGATCCGGAGGCCTGGTTTTAAAGTATTTCAAAAAAAATATTCAGCAGCAGACTCGTCGGATCAGTAGCACACATTGAGTTATCGATGGTTACGCATCATAGATGACGTTGGATTGTTTGATGCGATTGACTAGCTTGACATAGCAAAGCCCTTGCACCCTTGGGTGCGGTCATTTCCGGACTGGGTTGTTGCATTTGCCTCTCTTCCGTTGCACCGGAAGAGAGGTTTTTTTTGTGTACTGTTTCTCTGTTGTCCTGCCGCGACCCCCTTACTTAACCTGTTGGCGATAACCGCGCTTGACGATTGCATACGAGTTAACATGGCCACAAGCCAGAACCATATGACCGATCGTGGCAATACTATGCGTGAAGATTCCGTTGGGATCCGCCGGCAGCACTGAGGCAAACGTACTCCCGTTGTAATGAATAACCTCACCTTGTCCAATAAAAATGCAGACATCATTGAGCGCCGTGCCCCGGATTCCTGTGATGCAGTTCTCCTGAGACAACACGGGCACCCAATTTCCGTCGGAATTACGAAACAGCCGACCGCAACCGCCCGAATACCAGGTGCCGTTCATGCCCCAAACGCTGATCTGCTCGTGGGAAACGGACTCCACCAGCTCGGTGATTCTCCCGTTCTCCATGCGGATCAGATACCCACGCCGACCGCTTTGCAGGTCGGGATCGGTTACGGCGATGTATATCGTCCCGCCCCATCCCCAGATGTCCCTGTTCCAAGCCGGCGTCTCCAACCCCATCTGTGTATGCTTTTGACCATCCCAATGGATGATCGAACCGTTGTTCCCGACAGAATAAACATTGTCCGTCCGGTCACCCCAGATTTTATACGCCCCTCCTGCGCGTGAAATGGGCGTTAGATTATAGACATCCCATTTCCAGCCATCCCAGTGATACGGACCAGCCCAGATATCGCTAAGACCCAGACAATAAATCGCATCAACCTCCCCGAAGGAAAAACCCCCTTGGAACGTGGGATTAATCCTGACCAGCGTCCATTTCCTCCCGTCCCAGTGCGCGGCATTGGCTGTCTTCGTCCAGTCCACCTTTCCCGTGCTGTCATAGTGGTAGAAATATCCCACCGCCCAGGCATCGTCCTCCGAGAGACAGAACACGTCATTAACGCGCGATAGCCTGCCTCCGAGCGTGTCGTTCCGCCAGATGTAGGAATGGCTCGTCGTGTCCGCCGGATCGGGCCCCGGTGGTATCGGCACGACAGCATCCTCGTCACACCCAGTTACGCACGAACAGAGAAGCGCAAACAACAAGGATAGCAACAGCACACGCATGGCAACCCCCTTGCTTAGCACAGTACCTCATGATCGATCCACGGACGTCGTCCACCCTTACGAAACGCACCAACACCTGCAACCCGCAGTAGACGAGCGATAGCTCCTTTTTAGATTCGCAGATGTAGTATATGGAACTACTTTCGCAATATCAAGATCCGGAGGCCTGGTTTTAAAGTATTTCAAAAAAAATATTCAGCAGCAGACTCGGATGAGTACCATGCGCAGTTCCCTGAGTCTTCCTGGGTGAATTTCCACGGGCTTCGCGCCGGTACAAATCGTGGGTGACATCTGGTTACCGGGCCGCGCCAGCCAAGTTCGTCATCCTGAGTGTGCCCACCAGCGCTGCGCACCGGTCCATTTCATGGATGACATGTGGCTTAATTACGCGCGTCATCAAGCTCGTCATCCTGAGGGCCGCCACGGTATGGTCGTTCGTAATTGCATTGAGCGTCACATGGCGGCGTCTCGAAGGATGATTGGTGAGTACGTACCCACGATCCTCATTGTGTGTCGCATGAACCAATTTCTACGTCGCGGCGCAATCGATCCTTTTTCTGCTCTCAGCCGCAGCATCTTGACTGTAATGGTTATCCAGGTCCGCCGCCCTCTCCCCTGCCCCTGGTCCCACAGGGAGAGGGAATTCACACCTATAAAGATGGAATCATCGTTATCCAATGCCGCGTCTACCCCTCTCCCGTTGGGAGAGGGCAGGGGAGAGGGCAAGCGGGACAAGCCAACCATAATGTCCCGCACAAAATGGACCAGTATAGCCCTTGGCAGGCTGGTCGAAAGGCCTACATCCGGAATCCGCAAGTCCACTAAGTCCGTACAGACTCCTTGATGTCATTAGCAGCGCAGCGCCCGGTAATAATTTTCGGTAATCCTCGACGATATCGGGCGCGCAGTCGAAGGGCGGCGTTCGGTTTTCTCGGTCTTCGTAGGTACGGTCCTCAAGATGTCATTAGCAGGGCCGATACGGTTTGATCGTTCGTCCCAGCACTGTGTTTGCATGGCGGCGTCTCGAAGGTCGAAGACTCGCCGCGGCGGGATGATTGGTTTGGCAACGCTCGAGGAGACTTGGGACCTCCCTGATGTCATAAGCAGTGTGCCTACCATCGCTGCTCGTCGGTCTATTTCGGGCACGACACGTGGATGGAGTGAATACGTGCACGGATTACACGGATGAACACGGATATGCACGGAGAAGAAATTTTCTGTCTCCAAATCCTGAAGTCTCTCGTATCGGGGTTTCAAAAACTCTTATCCGCGTTAATCCGTCTCACCTGTCCGCCGAAGTCTGACAGCGCAGCCGTACGAGTGTCTGAGGATCAGGGCGAAGGCGGATCCGCGAAAATCCGTGCACGTATTCATCCGCAGGGTTCGCTGCTACTGTCTTTAATTTCAACAATTCCTGCTGCGTAGTTTCATTCACAGCTTGGCAAGATCACTGAACACACGAAGATGTCATAAGCAGGAGCCGCCACAGACTGATCATTCAGAAGAGCGCTGTGTGTATGGGGTGGCGTCTCGAAGGTCGAAGACTCGCCGCGGCGGGATGATTGGTTCCGTAACGCACGAGGAGGATCGGGGCACTTATTCACCAATCATCTCGCCGCGGCGAGTCTGCGGGCTTCGACCTTCGACTTTTCACGACTCCTCCTCTATCACGGCTCCCTCCCTTTTCACTCTTTAACGGTTTCATGCACAGGCGCTGGCTGTGACCGGAACGTTGATCCTCAGACGGCATACTCGCAGCGTGACTCGAAAATCGTTGCCTTTGTCAATTAAAATTGCGCGTTCGTTTGATCCGCGACATGGAAGTCCGTATTTTCATGATAATTGGCATCGGCCTTCACTTCAACAGATTCCCTTCATTACCACGGGGCTCCGATTTTTCCCCATGCTGTACCCTCCGACAGCCGACCATCCATTTCCTCTCACATAACGTACAGGTACTATGTCTGCACTGGTACGATTTCTCCAATCCACCATCTTGAGCAAGGTCGTCATGGCCGGGACGGGACTTCTGTTGATCCTGTTTATCCTTGGGCACATGATCGGCAATCTCCAGATGTACCTCGGACAGGACAAGATGAACACCTACGCGGCGGCGTTACAGGGTCTGGGCGGTTTGCTCTGGCTCATCCGCTGCGCGCTTCTGCTCTTCGTCGTTCTGCATGTAATCACCTCTATCCGGCTCAAACTGCTCAACATGTCGGCACGTCCGGTTTCGTATTCGAAGAAGGCCACAGTCGTCGCGACGCTGACCTCGCGCACCATGATGTGGACCGGCGCGATGATTTTCTGCTTCGTGACGTATCACCTTCTGCATTTCACCATCAAGGCGACGAATCCAATGTACGGCGAGCTTGTGGACGCCACAGGCCGGCCTGACGTGTACTCGATGGTAGTGCTCGGGTATCAGAACGTGTTGATTTCGGTGACGTACATCGTCGCGATGTTCCTGCTTGGATTCCATCTCTTTCACGCGATCGCCAGCATGTTCCAGACGCTGGGCGTGAATCACCCGAAGTACACGCCCATCATCCACGGTCTTGGCGTGGTGCTCTCCATCGTCATCGTCGGTGGTTTCCTTTCCATTCCCCTCGGGGTTCTTTTCGGCTGGATCGCATTGCCGGCAGGAGTGATAGCATTATGACACTCGATTCAAAAATCCCCTCCGGACCCCTCGCTGAAAAGTGGGACAAGCACCGCTTCGACATGAAGCTGATCAATCCCGCGAACAAGCGCAAATACAGCGTCATCGTCGTGGGAACGGGCCTGGCGGGCGCTTCCGCCGCCGCGTCGCTCGCCGAACTCGGCTACAAGGTCACGGCGTTCTGCTACAACGACAGCGCCCGCCGCGCCCATAGCATTGCGGCGCAAGGCGGTATCAACGCCGCAAAAAATTATCAGAACGACGGCGACAGCGTGTTCCGCCTCTTCTACGACACGATCAAGGGCGGTGACTTCCGTGCACGCGAAGCCAACGTCTATCGTCTCGCGCAGGTGAGCAACAACATCATCGACCAGTGCGTCGCGCAGGGTGTGCCCTTCGCCCGCGAATACGGAGGCTATCTCGACAACCGCTCCTTTGGCGGCGCGCAGGTGTCGCGTACATTCTATGCGCGCGGACAGACGGGACAGCAACTGTTGCTCGGCGCCTACTCCGCCCTGATGCGGCAGGTCGGTCTCGGCGCGGTTGAATTGCACACCCGTCATGAGTTGATGGAAATCGTGCTCGTGGACGGACATGCCCGCGGTATCGTGGTGCGCGATCTCGTCACAGGGCAGGTCAGTTCGCATGCCGCCGATGCGGTCATTCTCGCGACCGGTGGCTACGCGAACGTATTCTACCTTTCGACGAACGCCATCGCCTGCAACGTGACGGCGGCATATCGGGCGTACAAGAAGGGCGCGGCCTTCGCGAATCCCTGCTATACGCAGATTCACCCGACCTGCATTCCACAATCGGGCGATCATCAGTCAAAACTGACGCTGATGTCCGAATCCCTGCGCAACGACGGCCGCATCTGGGTGCCGAAAAACAAGGGCGAAACGCGTCAGCCCAACGACATTCCCGAAAGTGACCGCGACTACTACCTCGAGCGCAAATATCCGAGTTTCGGAAATCTCTCCCCGCGCGACATCAGCTCGCGCAGCGCGAAGGAAGTGTGCGACGAGGGCAGGGGAGTGGGGTCCACAGGTTTCGGCGTCTATCTCGATTTCGCCGACGCCATCAATCGTCTCGGCCGCGATGTGATCGAGGAGCGCTACGGCAATCTCTTCCAGATGTACGAACGCATCACCGACGAGAATCCGTACAAGGTGCCGATGCGTATCTATCCCGCCGCGCATTACGCCATGGGCGGCACCTGGGTGGATTACAACCTGATGAGCACCATCCCCGGTCTGCACGTCCTTGGTGAAGCAAACTTCTCCGATCACGGCGCAAACCGCCTTGGTGCGAGCGCGCTGATGCAGGGCTTGGCGGACGGCTATTTCGTCATTCCCTACACCATCGGACACTACTTCGCTACGGCGAAAACGCAGAAAGTGACTACGGAGCATGCCGAATTCAAAAAGGCTGAAGAAGATGTGAAGGCCCGGATCGGCAGTCTTCTCGAGCTTAAAGGCACGCGCACTGTCGTCTCCATCCATCGCGAACTCGGACAGATCATGTGGGATTACTGCGGCATGAACCGGAACGAAGCCGGATTGAACAAGGCTCTGGAACTTATTCCGGCGCTTCGCGAGGAATTCTGGAAAAACGCCAAAGTCGTGGGCGAGGGCGACAATCTCAAC
Organism: uncultured Chromatiales bacterium; assembly: GCA_964371045.1. Taxonomy (GTDB): domain Bacteria; phylum Bacteroidota; class Ignavibacteria; order SZUA-365; family SZUA-365; genus JAOSJT01. The sequence continues at coordinate 35,668 of CAYJMN010000022.1, forward strand.
AACGCCCTCGAGCGTGCCGGACGCGTCGCCGACTTCCTCGAATTCGCCGAGTTGCTTTGTCACGACGCACTGCGGCGCAATGAATCCTGCGGTGGACATTTCCGCGAGGAATATCAGTTCCCGGATGGCGAGGCGAAACGCAACGACGATGACTACGCATACGTGGCGGCCTGGGAATTCACCGGCGTCGGCAGCGCGCCGATCTTGCACAAGGAACAGCTTGAATTCGAAAATGTGAAGCTTCAGACAAGGAGTTACAAATAATGAAACTCACATTGCACATCTGGCGTCAAAAAAACGCCCGGGACAAGGGCCGTATGGTCACGTACCAGCTCAGCGATATCGTCGAGGACATGTCGTTTCTCGAAATGCTCGACGTGCTCAACGAGCAGCTCATTACAAACGGCGAAGAGCCCGTCGCTTTCGATCATGACTGCCGCGAGGGCATCTGCGGAGCGTGCGCGCTGACGGTGAACGGCATCCCGCACGGTCACGAAAAGGAAACGACCATCTGCCAGCTTCACATGCGCCATTTCAAGGACGGCGATGCGATTTACATCGAACCCTTCCGCGCGCGGGCCTTCCCCGTCATCAAGGATCTCGTCGTGGATCGCAGCGCGTTCGACCGCATCATGGCTGCGGGCGGCTTCGTCTCGGCCAACACTGGCGGAATCCCCGACGCCAACGCTATTCCCATCAGCAAGTTCAACGCGGACAAGGCGATGGACTACGCGGCCTGCATCGGCTGCGGCGCTTGCGTGGCATCATGCAAGAACGCATCGGCCATGCTCTTCGTGGCCGCCAAGGTGTCGCAGTTCGCGTATCTGCCGCAGGGTCAGACCGAACGCAAGCGCCGCGTGCTCCGCATGGTCGCGCAGATGGACAAGGAAGGCTTCGGCGGCTGCACGAATCAGTACGAATGCGAAGCCGTATGTCCCAAGGGCATCAGCGTCGCGGGCATCGCCCTGATGAACCGCGACTTCCTGAAAGCGACGCTGACGCAGGAATAAAGCTCCGTCACAGCCATTGTTTTCATGCTCCCCCGTTTCGCAAGAGACGGGGGAGTTTTTGATTTACGATGTACGATGTACGATTTACGATTTGGGGATGTGAAGTGTGCCTTGTAGGCGGAGATGGGTTTGTCGAAAGACGACAATCTCGAAGAAAAGAGTATCAAGGTCCTGGGACGGATGAGCAGGCGCTGTGCGGCGCGAATTGTACCGTGCGCACGGTACCGTGAGTCAGTGCGGGTGGGTACCTCCCCTACTCATGCATGCGGAATAATTTCTCGAAAATCTGTATTCCGTTTGGATTTACGGAAAAAATATCGGAATTTCTTTACTATAAAACACGACTCGCAACTCCGTTATGGGCTTTTACTCATGAATTGCGGCTCAGCGTCGCAGCAGGCAGTCATTATCAAGCCGAGATATCGCTTGTTGGTCAAGCGGACTGAATGCCTTGAGCGTTCTGATTCGGCATAACTTCTGGCAAAAGAGCGGGGTGTAATATTCAGCTCATAGCGCGGATGAGGTGGTGTCGGTTGGAATGGAAGACTGGGCAACGATGATGTACACGCATGTTCTCAACCAGGGCCCGGCAGGCGTGTGAAGCACGGAGTATGGATTTTGTATATTTTATCTTTAACCGCTCCGCATAACACGACAGGCGAAACACTGACGAAGAGCTTAATGAATGAAAATCGATAGCTTGACACGCTCGAAAAATGAAAGCTGGTCGCGTTTTATACGAACAGGCATGAAGGTGGCAGCATATTGCGTGGATACATCGAATTGTTGTTGGACATAACCTCAAGAGATCAAATGAGAAAATACCGCATCGCCGTTGGTGATGCTACCGGACGCCGCTCCACAGTATGGCGCCTCTGGACTGCGAAGGCCGACTTTTACCTGCAGTCACTCAATATGGGTGGGAGCACGAAGGTAAGCATTCATGGATCTGGCAAAGCACAATGGTCGATGCAGTCCGATTGGTATGCGCTGAATCGACCGAACCAACCCAATCAGGCGCGGCACATTGAAAAGTGGTCGTGGCAATTACCCACCCTGCACACGGCATCGCACGTATTTCGACTATTCATTCCGGAAAGCGAACTTCGACTCATAGACAATGCAGAAGTGCTTGCGGACGTCCACTGGTTGCCAAATCCTGGTACTGGTCGAAAAGTCGTGGTTGAGTGCCACGTCTCCCCGGCGGTGCCAAGTGCGGCTCCAGTCAACGATCCCGGATTCTTGTGCGCGCTCGAACGGGACGGTGGAGGAAGTGTGGTCGCCTTCGCACGCGACTTGGCGGTGTCCGATCACGATCTTGAGGAAGTTGTGAGAGTTCAGAAGGCAGCAACGGAAATGGCAACGCAACACTCCATTGTGATCCAACCAGGCTATCGACTAGTCGCATTGACGGTGGACGAGTACGGTACCCGAGGGATGATTGAATTCGTCCCGCCTGGCACATAGCTAGTTGGAATGGATGATCGGGCGTTGATAATCTACAGGAGTATTCTCAATCAGAGACCATCCGGTGTGCTAATCTCCGTTGAAAGCTTGCAGAGATGAAATATTACTTCGAACCTGATAGGCGGCAAAGCAAAAACACCAAAGTGGAGGTGATCGCAAGGAAATCTACGAGTTAACACAATTCAGAAAGAATGCCTTGAACTGTGTGACGCAGACAGATTCAAGCAGCATGTCTTATCCGGATACATTTACCCATTATTCAGCTCCCTTCTATGAAATCTGCAATTGACCATCGTACCGAGTTTATAAGCTCGATCATACATATCCGATCAGCGACAACTAAGGTTATTGCCAACTCAGGTCCGCGGCAAGCCTTGTCCGCCCCGGACGTCCATAAAATCGCTGAAGGGCTATTCCTCAGCGCGGTCACTCATTGGGAAGAGTTTTGTCAAATTCTGCTCATTACTGACCTCGCCACGCAATCAGGCAGCATGCTTAAGAAGGAGGTAATGAGCTTCCGTACAAAGAATGGCTCTCTTCGGCTGGCCGTATCGATGCTATCTCATATAGACCACCCCAACAGCTTCTACGACTGGTCTGAATTCAACCGTATTGTCCAACGAGCCAATACGTTTCTAGCCCCAGGTCATAGATTTGCGCCTCCGACGTTGCCCCCAGGCGCTCCTTCTCAAAGCACAGCTCTTTCATCTGCCGTCGTGGAGGAGCTTGCCATGTTCAAGCGCCTGCGAAACTCAGTCGCTCATAAGAGCGATAGAGCGTGGCAAAGTTTTATCAACCTCGTATCAAATCCGCCGTTTTCCTTATCCGCAAATCAAAGAAAGGGCGTTACTCCTGGTAGGTTCCTGGTAACACAGCAATGGGCAGGTCAGGTTGTTTTATTCCACGCACTGGACACACTTGAAAATGCTGCTCTCACTCTAGTGCCGTAAACCTGTTATGGCAGGCGAGCTGACCTGCGCGAAAAGCAGTGAGGTACAGTGAATTCAGATCTTATTCTCCTGGAGAGCGCATCATCAGTGCAACGATTGGGGCTTGTGCGTTGCAAATCGTTTGCGGATGTCTCATCTGATAAATGGTGAGGCCGATGGACTCGCAATCAGCTAAATATTGGACTTGTCCATGACAAACTCAACCACCGACAAATATTCAGCTAGCGAACAAGGCCTGGGATACATCTACCAGCCGCGTCTCGCTCTGCTCCAGTTGCTCGAGTTACCGGAGGACACCGCCGTCTTTCTTGAGAAGGACGACGACCTGGATTTCGTAGACACGAACGGCTGCAAATCACTCGCCTCGCTCAAGCATAAGGCCGCTGGTGACCGACTGACCGACTTGTCGCTCGACTTCTGGAAGTCAGTTCGTATCTGGCTAATTCGGTACAAAAGAGACGGCCGCAGCGCATCGAATCTGCGCTTCTTCTTGTTCACGACTAGCACGGTTTCAGAGCCCTCGTTCCTGCAGGCATTCCTGCCAGACCGGATGGCCACGAGCGAAGAAGCGAAGACACTTGCCGAACAGGCGGATGAAGTTCTTAGAAGATCGAAGTCGGAATCCATCAGCGACATCGCGAAAGAGTTTAACGATTTGACCTCCACCGAGAAGCAAGACTTCCTGGTCCGCATTCTGATTCTCGACGGCAGTCCGCGGATCGAGGACATCCCGGGTAGCATCAAAGAACGGCATCTGCGGATCATCCGTCGCGAAAACAGGAATGCCGTGTTCGAGCGACTTGAGGGATGGTGGAACGATGAGGTCATTAAGCAGCTGATCGGGAGCAGGGATGAAGGAATTTTTGGCTACGAGGTATCGGATAAGCTTAATGCTCTGTCCGAGGAATATAAACTGGACAATCTGCCAATAACGTACCGAGGAAAGGAACCTGCTGGCGAGATCGACACTGAGAATGACCCACGTATCTTCGTGGCGCAACTGCGGGAGATCGGCATATCCTCAAGCCGAATACGCAACGCGATTCTCGATTACTACAGGGCGTTTGAACAGCGCTCGGAGTGGGCTCGCGAAAACCTTCTGGTACCAGGAGAAATCGAGGGCTACGAAGACCGCCTAATCGATGAATGGAGTCGCTACAGGGACGTCGTATTTGAGGATCTTGATGAGACAAGTGCTGAAGACGTCCTGCAGCGAGCGGGCAAGGAACTATACAAGTGGGCGGACCAGCAGAGCGGGAATATCGAATCGTTACGCATCCGAGTACGGGTCACTGAACCATATATCACACGCGGCTCCTTTCACATCTTGGCCGATGCCGCACCCGAACCAACAATCTACTGGCATCCCCGTTTCCTCGACCGGATCAGTATTATATTGGGAGTTACAACATGAAACGCTGGGACCAACGCCCTTTCGAGATACGAAACCTATTTAATCCCGCCTTCTGCGGCTTGGTCCTATTCCGTGCCATGAAAGGTTATGAGGAAGAGAACAATCACGGCATGCCCTTCTCACTCTCTCTTCTCGTATTGCCACTGTGTCTGCACAAGGATTCACGCGAAGTGATCGCCTCCAGCTCCCGTAGCTACCTGTTGAAGATCATTGAGAAAAACCCGCAAGTGCAGGTGGGTTTTGCCGACAGGGTTACCGCCATGCTGCCCTATGCGTTCGAAGGATTCGGACTCCTAATGGAAAGGGGCTGCATCTCGGTCGCGGACGATGGGCGTCTCCTTACTGTCCCCGACAAGGTCCGGAAGACGGTAATAGGAACCGACGAATCCATATCCTGCCAGCGAGTTGCGCGCTTCGTTGGGCTGGAGTTCGCTCGCATTGCAGACAGAGTTACCGTATATACGACTTTCGGAGTCCGTCCATGAAAATCAAGTCTATCCACCTTTACAGCCACCACGGGCAGCGCCGAGACCTGAAGTTCAAAGTGAACGGTCTGAACGTCATCACAGGGCGGGCCTCCACCGGCAAGTCGGCGCTGTCCGAGGTAATCGAATACTGCATGGGACGCTCCTCCTTCCATGTCCCGGAAGGCATCATTCGCGACAAGGTGGCTTGGTTCGCCGTCATCTACCAGTTTGAACGTGAGCAGGTGTTTGTTGCCAAGCAGACGCCATCCGGCGGCAGAGCAAGTTGCAGTACTGCGATGCTACGTAGAGGCACGGAACTGCAGGCTCCAGATTTCCAAGAACTTGTTGTCAACTCGGATGACGACGCGGTTGTCGCCCTGCTTTCGCGCCTACTCGGTATCCCTGAGAATCGTACCGATGTCGCGCTCGAACACAGCCGGGACAGCTACGACACGAACATCAAGCACACGTTCTACTATCTTTTCCAGAAGCAGGGCCTAGTCGCCAACAAAGACCAGCTTTTCAATTATCGTCAGGACGAGTACAACCCGGCACAGACGATCCGCGACACGCTCCCGATCCTGCTCGGTGTCTCCTCTGATGAGCGCTACGAACTCGAATCAACGTTGCGCACTGCAAAACGGGATCTCAAACTCAACGCAAAGTTGTTGGAACAGGCTCGGGAATCCATCGACACATCGCACGAGAAGGCTATCAGCCTTTTCTCTGAGGCCAAGGCAGTGGGCGTGATCGGTAACGTCGACCTCAACATCGACGCCGAAGAGATCATTGAAGCATTGAGGGACGCCCTATCCTGGAAACCTGAGAAGCTCCCTGAAGACGATGGCAGCAGAATTTCACGTCTCGAGGAAGTACTAGTCCAGTTGCACAAGAAACGCGGAGATGCGCAGGCCAGGATCGACGCCGCCCGCCGGTTTTCCAAACGCGCTGGCGGTTATGAGAGCGAGGCCGGAGAGCAGTTGGACCGGTTGGCCTCCATCAAAGCGCTGCCGAAGAACCCTGACACCGGCGAATGGCAGTGGCCATTCAGCGAACGTAACCTCGCGCTGGAGTCACCTATCGCCACGGTTCTGCTAAATGAACTGCAGTCGCTCGACGCCGAACTGCGCATCGCAACGGGGCAGCGCCCTAAACTTGATGCATATTTGTCTGAGCTGGATGTCAAGTCACAGGAGATCTATGGTGCCATCAACGAAAAGGAAGCCGAACTTTCCGCAGCGATAGCGGCCAACGAGGTGATTGCCCAGATGGGCACCCGCAACACTGCGGCCGCACGTGTCATCGGCCGCATCAGCCTCTTCCTTGAAAACCTCGCTCCGAACGAGGTACTCACCAGGCTTGAGAGCGAACACCGGCGCCTTAGTCTGAGGGTCGAGGATCTGGAGAAGCGTATTGGCTCGGACGACAGCAACGAACGCTTAAGCTCGGTAGTAAACATCATTTCCGCACAAGTAACGCAGTACATCCAGAGGTTCGAGGCGGAGTTCCGAGACCTTCCAGCGCGGTTTGATTTGGCTAACATTACGATTGTCTTTGATCGACTCGACCGTCCGGTTCCCATGAGCCGAACAGGCGGTGGCGAGAACCACCTAGCCTATCACCTTTCAGCTTTATTGGCCCTGCACCTGTTCTCAGTTAAGAACAACCGCCCTATCCCTCGGTTCCTGCTGGTCGACCAGCCAACCCAAGTCTATTTCCCTTCCGAACAGATCTACAAAGACTCTGACGGCTCGATCGAGAAGACGGAGGCCGATGCCGATCTGAAAGCAGTTCGGCGGTTGTTTGAACTGCTGCTCAAGTTCACCGAGGAAGACGCACCCGGCTTCCAGTTGATCGTCACCGAGCACGCGAACCTTCGTGATAAGTGGTTCCAAGACGCGCTGGTTGAGCCGCCTTGGACCAAGCCTCCTGCACTTGTCCCGGAAGATTGGCCGGAAGGGTGATCTTATCGCAAAAGCATGATGTTCATAACAAGAAAAACTTTCAGGTCTGACACATAGGATATATTAAAGCAAATGTATGTCGTTATTAGGTGGCGACGCTAACAATCGGTTACCGTGGACGGTGCCTTGCGGTCAGCCGCTGAACCGGAATCTGCACCTTCCCCCGTCATGACCCAATTTCAATCAAAGGAACCGAATGACTGTTGACTCCAGAGTCTGCGACCTCTTCATCGTTGGTAACAGCGTTTTGGGCTTTGCGGGTCTCCGCTATGGCATAATGGGCCAGTATCGTGGATGCGTTCGATATCACGACGGGTATTTCGAGATTGGCGCACTGGTTGAGTTCGACGGCAAGTGGTAAGTGATTGACTGCATGTGAAAAACACCCAACATGATGAGATGAAGGAACCACATATTCATTGTTAGCAATCAGGATCAATATATCCGAGGTAGTTTAGATGGAAACACAGCAAGACCTACTTCAGCTGGAATTCTTGAAACGGCAATGGGCAATGCTTGACGAGTACTCGCATGCGAGCATACGCGTACCCGCGCTATTCTCGGGCGCTATTCTGAGTTTTAGCTCCTTCATGGTGACGAATGCACCGCAGGCAACATCAAAGACCGCATTTGTTGCGATTGCGATTTTCCTCTTTGCATTGATTGGGCTGTTGATCAATGCTACCATGCATCGTTCGTACAGGATTTACTACAAACGAATCGGGTATATATATGATGTTCTTGGAATGCGTGGCCCGAAATTCCGGCATCAAGAGCGGGATGACGGGGAATCGAAGACTCCAGTGTTCGTGGGAGGCTATATCATCATTGCTGCTTCTGGGATACTCTGCTCCATAGGAGTGGTATTCTTGACATAGTTTTGCTTATTAGCGGATGAACGCGACGGCTAGCAGCCGCATGTCCTCCACCCCCTTTCAACATCGAACGATGTATATTCCGTGAAACAGAATCTGGCGAAGCATAAAAACAACAAGACAAGACTAGAACAACGGACATCACCATCGGCTATTGCTTTTCCAGAACCAGTTTGCACTCCCATGCCCACATCCTCTGACAACACATACCCGAAGCCGCTTCGCAAGAAACGTGTTCTCAGAGAGCGGCGCATCGAGGAAGAGTTCATCGAGAAGCTGTGCGATCTCAAATACATCGAACGACCCGACATCCACGACCGCGCCGGTCTCGAGAGCAACTTTCGCGAGAAGTTCCAGGCCCTCAACCGCGTCAAGCTCACCGACGGCGAGTTCCAGCGACTGCTCGACGAGCTGATTACGCCCGATGTTTTCACGGCCAGCCGAGTCCTGCGCGAGAAAAACGACTTCACGCGCGACGACGGTACACCGCTTTCCTATACCCTCGTCAATATCCGTGACTGGTGCAAAAACGACTTCGAACTCACTCACCAGCTTCGCATCAATACCGACTACAGCCACCACCGCTACGACGTCATCCTCCTCATCAATGGCGTCCCTGTTGTTCAGGTGGAGCTCAAGACCCTGAGCGTGAGCCCGCGCCGAGCCATGGAGCAGATCGTAGAGTACAAGAACGACCCAGGCAATGGCTACACGCGCACCCTCCTGTGCTTCGTCCAGATCTTTATCGTCAGCAACCGTACCGAGACGTTCTATTTCGCAAACAACAACGCACGGCATTTCGCCTTCAACGCAGACGAGCAGTATCTCCCCGTCTATCGCTTTGCCGACCGCGATAACAAGCCCATTACCTTCCTGGATGACTTCGCTGATCGCTTCCTCCAAAAGTGCGAACTCGGCCGTATGATCAGTCGCTACATGGTGCTCATCCAGAGCGAGCAAAAACTGCTTTTGATGCGGCCCTATCAGATCTACGCCGTCCAGGCCATCGTGGACTGCATCGAGCATAACAATGGCAACGGCTACATCTGGCACACCACGGGCAGCGGCAAGACCCTTACGTCCTTCAAGGCAGCCACGCTGCTCAAGGATAACCCTGTCATCGACAAATGTCTTTTCGTCGTGGACCGCAAGGACCTCGACCGGCAGACGCGCGAGGAGTTCAACCGCTTCCAGGAAGGCTGCGTCGAGGAAAACACCAACACCGAAACCCTCGTTCGCCGCATACTCTCCGACGACAAGTCCGACATGGTGATCGTCACCACCATACAGAAGCTCGGTCTCGCACTCGACGAAAACAGCAAGCGCAATCGCCAAAAGGAAAGGCAAGGCCGAGAGACCTTCAAGGAGCGCCTCGACCCGCTCCGCGATAAGCGCATGGTGTTCATTTTCGATGAATGCCACCGTTCGCAATTCGGCGACAATCACAAAGCCATCAAGGAATTTTTCCCGAACTCCCAGCTCTTTGGTTTCACCGGCACACCCATTTTTGACAAGAATGCCACCCTGACGCAAATCGACGGCCAGATTGCCACGCTCAGAACCACCGAAGACCTGTTCCAGAAACAACTGCACGCATACACCATCACCCACGCCATCGAGGACAAAAATGTACTCCGCTTCCACGTGGATTACTTCCGCCCCGAAGGCGAAAAAGCACCCAAGCCGGGTGATGCCCTGAAGAAGGAAAAAATCATCGAGGCCATTCTCGCCAAGCACGACACCGCCACCCACTCGCGGCGTTTCAACGCACTGCTCGCAACATCCTCGATCAACGACGCCATCGAGTACTACGGGCTCTTCCAAAAGGTTCAGGGCGAGATGAGCGGAGCCGATCCCGACTTCGTGCCGCTCAAGGTTGCGTGCGTCTTCTCCCCACCTGCAGACGGCAACGCCGATGTGCGGCAGATCCAGGAAGACCTCCCGCAGGAAAAGGCGGATAATGAGACGGAGCCCGAGCGCAAGAAAGCGGCTCTCGGCGCCATTATCGATGACTACAATGTCCGCTACCGCACCAATCACACCATTAGCGACTTCGATCTCTACTACAAGGACCTACAGAAGCGCATCAAAGACCAGCGCTTCCCCAATGCCGATCTTCCGGGCAAAGGCGCAGAAAAAATTGATGTCGCCATCGTCGTGGACATGCTCCTCACCGGCTTCGACGCGCAGTACCTCAACACCCTCTACGTGGACAAGAACCTGAAGTACCACGGCCTCATTCAGGCGTTCTCCCGTACCAACCGCGTGCTCAACGTCACCAAACCCCATGGCCACATCCTCGACTTCCGCGCACAGCGGGATGCAGTGGACGAGGCCATCGCGCTGTTTTCAGGCGTGGACAACAAGGACCAGGCCCGCGAAATCTGGCTCGTGGACTCTGCGGACAAGGTTGTCGAAAAACTCAAAACCGCCCTCGGTAAACTCGACGACTTCATGCGGTCCCAGGACCTCGAGCCCGTGCCGGAAGCCGTGCCCGCACTGCGCGGCGACGAGGCCCGCGCCGCCTTCATCGAACGTTTCCGCGAGGTCCAGCGCCTCAAGACCCAGCTTGACCAATACACCGACCTGCAGCCCGAGACTGCGGTCGCCATCGAAAAGCTCCTTCCCGAAGATCAACTCACCGCCTTCCGCGGCGTGTATCTCGAGACCGCCCAACGGCTCCGCGCCGAGCAGGCCAAACCCGGTGCCGTGCCTGTGCCCGCAGTCGATCAACTCGACTTCGAGTTCGTGCTCTTCGCCTCCGCAACCATCGATTACGACTATATCATTAATTTGCTCGCCCGCTTCTCCAACGAGGCACCGGACAAAATGAAGATGAGCCGCGAGCAGCTCATCGGCCTCATCCAGGCTGATTCCAAGTTCATGGACGAGAGCGATACCATTACCGACTACGTCCGCACACTCCACGCCGGGCAGGGCCTCGGGGAGAATGAAATCCGTGCTGGCTACCTGCGCTTCAAGACCGAACGCCACGCCGCCGAACTGGCCGCCGTCGCAGAAGAGCACGGCCTTATTGCCGACCACCTCCAGACCTTTGTGGACGCCATCCTCCAGCGCATGGTCTTCGACGGCGAGCAGCTCACCGAACTCATGGAAGCTCTCGACCTCCACTGGAAAGCCCGCCGCGACGCCGAACTTGCCCTCATGGCGGATCTCGTGCCCCTCCTGAAAAAGCGCGCCGCCGGCCGTGATATCTCCGGGCTCAGCGCATACGAATAATAACCAACCCAGTAGACGCGCTATGGAAACCAATCAGATTCAAATGCTCACCGAAAACTTCGAGGGCCACGCCCAGCAGACCGAAACCGGCGTGGAATACTGGCTCGCTCGTGACCTTCAGTATTTGCTCGGATACAGCAAGTGGGACAACTTTCTGAACGTCATTGCTAAGGCCAAAACCGCCTGCGAGGTCTCGGGCCATACCGTCGCTAACCATTTTGCCAATGTCGGGAAAATGGTCAAACTGGGCCTGGGTAGCCAACGCGAGATCGACGACCTGATGCTTACCCGCTACGCCTGCTATCTGATCGCACAGAATGGCGACCCAGACAAACAGGCAATCGCCTTTGCCCAGTCCTACTTCGCCGTCCAGACTCGACGGGCCGAACTTATAGAGCAACGCCTTCTCGAGGCTGAACGGGTTTCGGCCCGCAAAAAGCTTTCAGACACCGAAAAAGAACTTTCCCTCGTCATCTACGAGCAGACAGGCGGCAATGACGACTTCGCCCTAATCCGCAGTAAGGGTGACCAGGCCCTCTTCGGCAAAAGCACTCAGGCTATGAAGGCACAATGGTGTGTGCCCCTCAATCGACCACTCGCCGACTTCGCTCCGACGATCATTCTCAAAGCGAAGGACTTCGCCACGGAGATCACAATACACAACGCGCGCAGCAATGACATGCGCCGCGAAGCGGAAATTTCCGACGAGCACGTCACCAACAACGCCGCCGTCCGCGAAACACTCCTCAATCGTGGTATACGCCCGGAAAGTTTGCCTCCGTCCGAGGACGTCAAAAAAGTAGAACGCCGACTCAGCTCGGACGAGAAGAAAGCCCTGAAAAATCCCGACAGCCTCGAAAACGCATGAACACTCTCGATCTCATGAACTGCGCGATGCGCTTCCCGAGCTCACAAGCCCTGCGTCCAACGCGAGATTTTATTCCCATCGAATTCGATGGGATTACAACTCACAAGAACATGAAGCAATGAAATCCACCGTTCACAAAACTACCCTCACGCCCAAGCTGCGTTTCCCGGAGTTTCGGAATGGGCCGGGGTGGGAAGAAAAAACACTGGGCGAACTTGCGTCCATCAGTACTGAAAGAGTCGGTACTCTAAAGTGCATACCAATGAGCATCACTTCCGGGATCGGCTTGGTGAGTCAGCAGGAGAAGTTTGGACGGACGATAGCCGGTAGTCAGTTTAAGAATTACCTTCTGCTCCAGAAGGGCGATTTTGCCTACAACAAAAGCTCAACCAAGGATTTTCCCCAAGGCTACATCGCGATGTATTCAGGGGAAGAACTGGCTGCGGTTCCCAACAGCATATTCACCTGTTTTCGTATCAATGGGGGCTCACCGATCCGGGAATATCTGAAGTACATGTTTTTAGGGAACCTCCATGGCCGATGGCTTCGCAAGTTCATAACCATCGGCGCACGCGCACACGGTTCGCTGAACATTGCTGATGACGATATTTTGTCAATTCCGATTCCACTACCCGCTGGCAAGACATCATTAGCCGAGCAGCAAAAACTCGCCGCTTGCCTGACCTCGCTTGACGAATTGATCGGAGCCGAAAGCCAGAAACTCGACGCGCTCAAGCTTCACAAGAAAGGGCTCATGGAGCAGCTCTTCCCCCGCGAAGGCGAAACCGTGCCCCGGTTGAGGTTTCCGAAGTTCCAAGACGCGGCGGAGTGGGTGGAAAAGACGGTCGACAACTTCGGAGAGGTAGTTACCGGAAGCACTCCTAAAACAGCGCATCCAGAATTCTATGGAGGTGGTATTCCATTTGTATCGCCTGCCGACATTTCTGACCTGCGCTTCGTTGACGAAACCAAGACAACATTGACGACCTTGGGCTTCAATGAGACCCGTCCTATTCCAGTGAACAGCGTTATGTTCGTGTGTATCGGCTCCACCATTGGCAAAGTTGCTAAGAATAGACAATACTGTGCGACGAATCAGCAGATCAACACTGTGATTCCGAACTCAGAACATTCAGCAGGGTTTGTGTATTATATCCTCAGTCAAAACGCGGAACGTATTGCGAGACTCGCCGGTAAGCAAGCCGTCCCGATTATCAACAAGACTTTGTTCTCCTCTGTGTTAATGTCCGCGCCCACATTGGTGGAACAGCAGTGCATCTCCGCCTGCCTCTCCTCCCTCGACGACTTGATCGCCGCCCAAGCCCAAAAACTTGACGCGCTCAAGCTCCACAAGAAAGGGCTCATGCAGAAACTTTTTCCGTCCGCCACGGAGGTTGAGCCATGAGCGGGACCCCCTTTGCCGATCTCAACTCCTTGGCTGAGTATCTACGCAAGGACTTGGAGAGGAAGAAATTCGTCCTTCTCTACGCTTACAATGGCACGGGCAAAACCCGGCTGTCGGGCGCGTTCAAGTACCTTGGCAAACAAGTCGATGACGATGGTGAAACCACCAAACGCGACACACTCTACTTTAACGCCTTCACCGAAGACCTGTTTAATTGGGATAATGACTTATCTGGTGATCGGCACCGAATTCTGAAACTAAATGTTGATTCTCGCTTTTTCAAAGGTCTCGAAACGATGGAAATGGACAATCGGATTCGTCGACTCTTGGATCGCTATGCCGACTTCGACTTCCGTATTGATTCGAAGACAGATGATCACGGCAAGTTGACGATGGCTGAGGTGGTATTCTTTCGAATGGAGGAGAAAGACGAGTCCGGTGACAGCGAGGAGGAGGATGAACAGTACGGAATCAAGATTTCGCGCTCAGAGGAAAGCATCTTCATCTGGTGTTTTTTCCTCGCGATTCTACAACTTACGCTGGATGGGTCAGAGGACTATAAGTGGGTGGAATACGTCTACATCGACGATCCCATTTCCTCACTCGATGAGCACAATGCGATCGTCGTCGGCAACCACCTCGTAGAGCTATACCGTGAAGCCAAGCGACAGGTGAGCACAGCCGTGTCAACGCATCACGCGCTATTCTTCAATGTTCTTCACTACGAGATCAGGAGCCGCCTAACCAGGGCACCAGAAAAGTATGGACTTTCGCAGTACATGCTAAAACACGAGAAAGAACCACCGATCTATCGGCTTGAAGAGTTAAAAGGCGACACGCCGCAGTTCTATCACGTTTCAGCTCTGGCAGATCTGTGGGCATCTGACGAGGCGGAGAAAATAAGCACATATCACTTCAATGTACTTCGCAGCATTTTGGAAAAGACCGCGTTCTTCCACGGGTACGACCACTTCTCCAAGTGCATTAAGAATGACGAGATGGATGCAGAAGGGATACTGCACCAGCGTTTTGTCGATATTCTAAGTCACGGGAAGTACTCGCTATACGAGCCGATCGAGATGGGTGAGCAAACCAGAGAGTACTTCCGAACGATTCTTCGCGGTTTCCTAAAGCGTCATCCGTTCAATCCGGACCTGTTTCCCACTTCCGACAGCTCGGTTTCTATGCCTGCACCCTCTCCGAATCTGGAGGTGACATCAGCAACCATCGCTGCTTCGAAGGTAGCGACTTCGTCGCCCTCCGATACCGCGCCGATATCTATACCGACGGTGGCTGTCGCTGCCAATCCAACGCCTGAGGCGGAATCAGCGGCCACGGCTTCACCAACGACATAGGCGTCGTCATTTGCCGATACCCCTCACAGATACATTAGCGACGAGTACCAACCGGAAACCATAAACGCTCAACTCAATGACACACCAAGACCAACAACGCCTGGGCAAGACCCTCTGGGCCATCGCCAACACACTGCGCGGGGCGATGAATGCGGATGATTTCCGCGATTACATGCTGGCCTTCCTCTTCCTGCGCTACCTCTCCGACAACTACGAGATCGCCGCGAAGAAGGAGTTGGGTCGAGACTATCCCGCCATTCCCGCCGGCGACCCCCGTGTGCCGCTGAACCTCTGGTATGCGAAGAATCGCAAGGACATCGCAGACTTCGAAAAACAGATGCGGCGCAAGGTGCATTACGTGATCAAGCCGGATCACCTCTGGGCAAATATCGCCAACCTCGCGCGCAGTCAAAGCGGCGACCTGCTCGACACCCTGCGGGACGGTTTCAAATACATCGAAAATGAATCCTTTGAGAGCACCTTCCAGGGTCTCTTTTCCGAGATCAACCTCGGCTCCGACAAGCTCGGCAAGACGCACGCCGACAAGAACAAGAAGCTCTGCGAGATCATCAAGGAAATCGCCAAGGGCCTCTCCGAATTCTCCACCGACATCGACGCCCTCGGCGACGCCTACGAGTATCTGATCGGCCAGTTCGCCGCCGGCTCGGGCAAAAAGGCGGGCGAGTTTTACACCCCGCAGCAGATTTCGACCATACTCTCGCGCATCGTCATACTCGACAGCCACGATCCTAAAACTGGCCCAGTAAAGCAACTCCCCAGCATTCTCGACTTCGCCTGCGGTTCCGGTTCGTTACTGCTCAACGTGCGCAAGCGAATGGGGCCGCGCGGCATCGGCAAAATCTACGGGCAGGAAAAGAACATCACGACATACAACCTCGCCCGCATGAACATGCTGCTTCACGGGGTAAAGGACACGGAATTCGAAATCTACCACGGCGACACGCTGACCAACGACTGGGATCTCCTGCGCGAGACCAACCCGGCCAAAATGCCCAAGTTCGATGCCGTCGTCGCTAATCCCCCTTTCAGCTACCGTTGGGATCCGCCGGAGGATATGGGCAACGACGTGCGTTTCAAGAACCACGGCCTCGCTCCAAGGTCCGCCGCCGACTTCGCTTTCCTGCTGCACGGCTTCCACTACCTCAAAGACCAGGGCGTCATGGCCATCATCCTGCCGCATGGTGTTCTCTTCCGCGGCGGCGCCGAGGAGAGGATCAGGACCAAGCTCCTCAAGGTCGGTCACATCGACACCGTCATCGGCCTGCCCGCGAATCTCTTTTACTCAACGGGCATACCGGTCTGCATCCTCATCCTCAAGAAATGCAAGAAACCAGACGACGTTCTCTTTATAAATGCCGCCGAGCACTTCGAAAAAGGCAAGCGTCAGAATGTCCTTCTCGAAGAGCACATCGACAAGATCGTGGATACCTACCAGTACCGTCGCGAGGAAGACCGCTACTCCAAGCGTGTTTCGATGAAACGTATCGCCGAAGAGGGCTTTAATCTCAACATTTCCCGCTACATCAGCACCGCCGTACAGCAAACGGAGGTCGACCTGGCGGCAACACATCGTGAACTGGTGAAGATCGAGAAATCCATCCAGAAGGCGACGGACAAACACAACAAATTTTTGAAGGAGTTGGGCCTCCGATTATTGCCATAGTCCAAGTGAAAAATGGATTCCAACGTTTCACCCGACTCGCACTGATTACTCAACAAGAGTAAACGAAATTCATCGTGGGAGCGCCGTTTGCGACGCCGAAACCGATGGAGTTGACGAGACTCCTCCGTAATAATCCGGGCAACAATCCTGGCCATCGGTGTTTCGACCGTTCTTGCGATTCTCGCGGTTAGATTCAATTCACCTGATCAATACGGACCTCGCGCCTGCAATCCATCGCCTCCCTACCTTTCGGGACGCACGCGCCGGGGAATTCGAGATTCGGAATTCGGACACGGCATGTTGCATATTGAAAATATTTGTTGTAAACTGAATTGCTTTTTTGAACACATGTCTTTGGTGAATCGGATCATGAGCTTTTTTCTGCTCACTGTACCTTTGAATGCGTTGCTCCGCTTGTGCTCCCTGGCGCACATGCGTACGTCCGGTTTCCGCGCCTGCCGGCGCTGCTGATATATACCCCCACCCCCACATTTACAATTCACTCTTGCAGTGCGCCCGAAACCGGGATTGTTCCGCGGTTTGAGCGCGTGATTGACCACTCCCTTGAAAAAAGAACAGGAGATCATGATCACATACATCGTTGAGGTCGCCGGCGTTGTGCATGCCGTCCACGCCGAAACCATTTGCCGCGCCATCGAGGAGGCGGCCGCCGCCCGCGGAACAGGAATCGCGCGACGCAATCCGGAGTACATCGAAACAAAGATGCGCGAAGGCAAGGCCGTGATCGCCTTCGCCCGCGACAACAGGACGGGAGAAGACGCATTCGCAGGTTTCTGTTATATCGAAACCTGGAGCAATAAACGCTACGTTGCGAATTCCGGATTGATCGTCGTACCCGAACACCGGCACGGAGGACTCGCCCTGCGCATCAAGCTGCGCGTATTCGAACTTTCGCGCGAGCGCTATCCCCAGGCGAAAATATTCGGCATCACCACGAGCCATGCGGTCATGAAGATCAACACCGTGCTCGGGTATGTCCCGGTGCCGTTCAGTGAATTGACGGCGGATGAGGAATTCTGGACAGGCTGCCGCAGTTGTCCGAATTTCGACATTCTCAACCGCACCAACCGTGCGATGTGTCTCTGCACCGGCATGATCTACGATCCGGACAAACCGCATCCGCATGTCGCGATCGAGGTGCGCAGGCAGCTCGGCGACACCGAGGGGATGGAAGTTGCCGCGACGGAAGCTGTTCCGCGGCCCTCCGCGAGTTCTGACCTGCAGGATGATGGGGAGAAGCAGGAGGAGGTAGCGTATGCCTGAGAAGGCGCGCATCGTCCTCGCATTCAGCGGGGGACTCGATACCACCTACTGCGCCGTGCTGTTGCCGGAGCTGATGGAGTGCGAACTTCATACCGTGACGGTGAACACCGGCGGCTTCACGTCTGCGGAATGCGACGCGATCGAAGCGCGGGCGTTGTCCCTCGGCGCCGCGCGGCATGTGACGATCGATGCCACCGAAGAATTTTATACCCGCTGTATCCGCTATCTGGTGTTCGGGAACGTCCTGCGCGGCGGTGTGTATCCATTGTCCGTCAGCGCTGAACGCGTGTTCCAGGCTGAGGCGATCGCACGGTACGCGCTGGAGATTGGCGCAACGCACGTCGCGCATGGATCCACCGGTGCGGGCAACGACCAGGTGCGCTTCGACACGGTGTTTCACATCATGCTGCCGGGTATTCCCATCATTACGCCGATTCGCGACCGGAAACTCGGTCGCGATGCGGAGATAGCCTTTTTGCGCGAGCACGGCGTTGAGGGGAATTGGGAACGCGCACCGTACTCGATCAACAAGGGTCTATGGGGAACGTCCATCGGCGGACGCGAAACGCTGACGTCCGATCAGGCCCTCCCCGAGGACGCGTATCCGACACGCAGGACAAGAGGCGACTCCGTGTCCGTCGCATTGCGTTTCGAGCGGGGTGAGCTGCGCGACATCGACGATGCGGGCTGTTCAGGGAGCGTGGAGGCGATTCGTCTGCTCGAGAACATCGCGGCGCCGTTCGGTATCGGACGCGACATGCACATCGGCGACACGATCATCGGGATGAAAGGACGCGTGGCCTTCGAAGCCGCGGCGCCGCTCATCATCATCAAGGCGCATCATGCGCTGGAAAAACATACGCTGACGCGGCAGCAGCTTCTGATCAAAGAGCAACTTTCAGCAGTGTACGGGGGGCTTGTGCATGAAGCCCAGTTCCTTGATCCCGCCGCGTGCGACATTGAGGCGCTGTTCGAGCGTTCACAACAATGCGTCTCGGGAAATGTGTACGTCACGCTGGCTTCGTATCGCTTCCAGGTGACCGGTGTTTCATCTCCCCATGATCTGATGTCGCCGCGTTTCGGCTCCTACGGCGAAGAGAACCTCGCCTGGAGCGGCGAGGATGTGCGTGGCTTCTCACGCATATTCGCCAACCCGGCAATGATCCATCGCGCGATCAATGGTGGAGGGGACGAATGATCCGCGCGGGAATCGCCGGCGCATCGGGTTTCGCTGGTGGTGAATTGCTTCGCCTGCTTCTCGCGCATCCGGCCGTCGAGATCGCGTGGGTGTCGTCGGAGCGCTTCGCCGGGCAGCCGGTGTCGGTTTCGCATGCCGACCTGGCGGGCGAGACGGACCTGCGATTTTCAGCGTCCGGTGATTCGGATGCTGATGTCGTGTTCCTGTGTCTCGCTCATGGCGTTTCGACCGAGGTTCTCGAGCGCCTGCAGCTGCCGCGCGAAACGCATATCATCGATCTGAGCCAGGATCACCGATTGGACGCGGAAGGAGGATGGATGTACGGGCTTCCGGAACTGCAGCGCGAACGCATACGCGGCGCGGCGGCAGACGGAGGCGCGCGCATCGCCAACCCGGGCTGCTTTGCCACGGCGTTGCAGCTTGGCATGCTTCCGGTGGCTGCCGCAGGGCTGCTCCCCGAAGAGTTGCACAGCAGCGCCGTCACCGGTTCGACCGGAGCTGGCGGCGGCTTGACCGATACGCTGCATTTTTCCTGGCGCTCTTCGAACATGCAGGTGTACAAGCCCTTCAACCACCAGCATCTGCCTGAAGTGCTGCGCTCGCTTCGGCGGCTGCAGCCCGGTTTTGAAGGGGCGCTTCGCTTCATTCCGTATCGCGGACCATTCACGCGGGGTATTATCGCCGCGACGTACTTCCGCTGGGACGGCGATGAGGACCGCGCGAAGAAACGTTACACCGAATATTACGCCGGACATCCCTTCGTGTCGATAGCCGATTCGCAGCCGGACCTCAAGCAAGTGCTCAATACCAACCGCTGTCTTGTGCATGTATCATGTACCGATGATGTGCTGCTCGCTGTAAGCGTGCTCGACAATCTCCTCAAAGGCGCCGCTGGCCAGGCGGTGCAAAACATGAACCTGCTGTTCGGTCGCGATGAGAGCGAAGGCCTGCGGCTGAAAGCATCCGCGTATTGAAATCACATGAAACTGTTTGACGTCTATCAACAATACGACATCGCTCCGGTCAGGGGTGAAGGCATGCACGTGTGGGACGAGTCCGGCCGCACGTACCTCGACTTCTACGGCGGACATGCCGTGATATCCATCGGACACGGACATCCGCATTATACTGCGGCGCTGCATGAACAGCTCGACCGGCTCGTGTTTTATTCCAATGCCGTGCGCAATCCGCTGCAGGACCGTCTGGCACGGTTGCTCGGCGAACTTTCAGGATATGGCGATTACAACCTTTTTATGTGCAATTCGGGCGCCGAGGCGAACGAGAACGCACTGAAAATCGCATCCTTCCACACCGGCAGGAGTGGCGTGATCGCTTTCACCGGAGCATTCCACGGCAGGACGTCCGCCGCGGTTCAGATCACGGACAATCCTGTAATCCGCGCACCGCTCAATCATGACCTGGATGTGCGTTTCATCCACATCAACAGCGCCGGAGCGCTGGAACAAGCACTGCGTGAGCGTCCCGTCGCCGCGGTGATCATCGAAGGTATGCAGGGAGTAGAAGGAATCATTGAAGTAGACGATGATTTTTTCCGTGATGCGCGCGCACTGTGCGACCGTCACGGCGCGATGCTGATCGTGGATGAGGTGCAATCGGGGTACGGACGCACAGGGACGTTTTTCGCGCATCAGCGTTCGGGCATGCGTCCCGATCTGATCACAATCGCGAAGGGCATGGGTAACGGTGTTCCCGTCGGAGGCGTGTTGATCAATCCCGGAATTCCGGCCCGTCACGGCATGCTGGGCTCAACCTTCGGCGGAAGCCATCTCGCCTGCGCGGCCGGCATCGCCGTACTCGAGGTGTTGCGCGACGAGAATCTTATCGAGCGAGCCGCAACGCAAGGAGAAGCGCTTCGCCGCGCGGTGGCAGCTTTGCCGGGAGTGCTCGAAATCCGCGGACGCGGGCTCATGCTGGGCGTCGCACTCCAGGACACCGCAGGACCTGTGCGCGCAGCCCTGCTCCGGGATCATGGCGTGTTCACCGGTTCCGCTACCCGTACGGATACCATCCGGCTTCTTCCACCACTCGTGCTCGGAGACGAGCACGTCGCAGCATTCGTATCGGCGTTCGAGGCTGTGCTTTCATCAATTTATCGGAGTGCGACCGCATGAAACAGTTTTTTTCCGTGAATGACCTGCCCGATATCGATGCCGGTGTACAGGAGGCGCTCGCCATCAAAGCGGATCCGTTTGCTGCGAAAGCGCTCGGCCTGAATAAAATCCTCGGACTGGTGTTTTTCAACTCCTCACTGCGCACCCGTCTCAGCACACAGGTGGCGGCGCAGAATCTCGGGATGAACGTGATCGTGCTCAATACCGGACAGGATGCGTGGCAGCTCGAATTCGCCGATGGTACAATCATGGATGGCGCCAGCGCGGAGCATATCCGCGAAGCGGCAGCTGTGCTTGGCGAGTACTGCGACATCATCGGTGTGCGCGCCTTCGCCGCGCTCAAGGACAGGGACGCGGACCAGCGCGAAGAGGTGCTGAGCAGCATGGCTGCTTATAGTGGACGTCCGGTGATCAGCCTGGAAGCGGCGACGCGGCATCCGCTGCAATCGTTCGCGGATCTCATCACCATAGAGGAGTGGAAATCGCATCCACGGCCTCGCGTTGTGCTCACATGGGCGCCGCATCCGCGCGCGCTTCCGCAGGCCGTGCCGAACAGCTTCGCCGAATGGATGCGCCGCGCCGACGTCGATTTCGTCGTTACGCACCCCGAAGGATATGAGCTGGACGAGCAGTTCGTACCGCAGGCGTTGATAGAATACGACAAGGAAAAAGCGTTCGCGGGAGCGGATTTCATATATGCGAAAAACTGGTCCAGTTACAAGGAATATGGCCAGGTGATCTCGAAGGATCGCGACTGGATGGTGAGCGCCAACGACATGGAGCTGACGAACGACGCGAAATTCATGCACTGCCTTCCCGTTCGCCGCAACGTGATCGTGGAGGACGCCGTGCTCGACAGCCCCGCATCCATCGTGATTCCACAAGCAGGGAACCGCATCTGGTCCGCTCAAACTGTGCTCAAGAGAATGCTGGAAGTGTTGTGATGGATACGCGGTCCGTATTGCATGTCGTAAAAATCGGAGGGAATGCCGTGGACAATCCCTCCACGCTTGCTTCCATACTCGGCGCCATCGCGGAAATGCGGGAAGCGGTGATCCTCGTCCATGGCGGGGGAGCGGAAGCGAGCGGACTTGCGCGACGCCTTGGTATTGAGCCCGTGATGGTAGACGGCCGGCGCGTGACCGATGCCGCCATGCTTGACGTCGCGGTGATGGTGTATGCGGGTCTGATCAACAAGCGCATCGTCGCAGTCTTCGCCGGACATGGCGTTACTGCTATCGGTCTTTCCGGCCCCGACGGCGATATCCTCCGTGCGTGCAAACGGGATATAGCGGAGGTGGATTACGGTTATGTTGGCGACATTACCTCGGTGAATGTCGCATTGCTCCGGTCCTTCCTCGATACCGGACTTCTGCCCGTCATTTCTCCGATTACTCATGACGGTGCGGGGCAGCTGCTGAATACCAACGCGGACACTGTCGCCGCCGCTGTGGCCTCCGTATTCGCACGGGACTATCGTGTGCGACTGCACTTGTGTTTCGACAAGCCGGGCGTGTGTCTGGTCCCGGGGGACGAAAGCAGCGTGCTGCCGGTGCTCGGCACGGCACGATTAAGGGAGTTGACTGGGTCGGGCGTCATCACCAGCGGCATGCTGCCGAAACTGGAGAATGGTTTCGCGGCGCTCGCCAGCGGGGTGGATAGCGTGCGTCTGCTGCATGCCGATGCGTTCGCCTCTCTGGTGTTACAAAATGTCGAATCCGGGACGGAGCTTGTGGAATGAGTGAAACGACATCCATCCGGCCGCATCACCTCGCTCCGTCACGCTCCCTTGAAGACGCGGAGAATGAAGCACTCGCGTTGCTGCGGTTGTTGATCGCCACGCCCTCGCACAGCCGCGAGGAAGACGACAGCGCGATAGTTCTTGAAAAATATTTTACATCCCGGGGATTCACCCCGCGCAGGATCGGGAATAATGTCTGGGTTGAGCATCCATCTGCAGATGCATCGGCACCGACGGTGATGCTGCTCTCGCATCACGACACTGTACGGCCTACAGCGAGCTGGACCATGGATCCCTATGGAGCGAGCGAATGCGACGGCAAACTGCACGGTCTCGGCAGCAACGACGCCGGGGCGGCGTTGTGCGCTATGGCCGCGGTATTCGCCATGCACGCCGATGAGTCATTGCCCTTCCGCCTGCTATGCGTTGCCGCGGCTGAAGAGGAAACCGCCGGACAGGGGGGAATTGTCGCCGCGTTGCCGCTGCTCGGCAGGGTGGACATGGCTATCGTCGGAGAGCCTACCGGCATGGAAGCCGCGATTGCTGAAAAAGGTCTGCTCGTCCTGGACTGCACGGCGGTAGGGGTGCCGGGGCATGCCGCGAGAAATACCGGCATCAACGCCATCGATATCGCTGCGAGGGATATCGCATGGTTTCATGCGTTCACGTTCCCGAAGGAGTCCGCACTGCTTGGCCCGATCAAGATGACGGTGACGCAGATTCAGGCGGGCACGCAGCACAACGTGGTGCCGGATCGCTGTGATTTCGTTGTCGATATACGCGTTACCGACGCATACACGCACGAGGAAGTGCTCGACATCGTGCGCGCGCATATCTCCTCGGAGGCGCAACCGCGTTCGATGAATTTACGGCCCTCCGCGATCAACAAGGGACACCCCCTGTTGCGCGCCGCGACAGCGATCGGACTCCCGCTGGTCGTGTCGCCCACGATGTCGGATCAGGCGCGTCTGGACATGCCGTCGGTGAAAATCGGGCCCGGGCGTTCCGAGCGCTCGCACACGGCCGACGAATTCGTGTATCTCGATGAAGTGCGCGATGGCGTAAGGATGTACGCCGCGCTGCTTAATGCGTTGAAAAAGGAGATGGAAGAATGAAACTCTGGGACAAAGGCCTGCCGCTGGAGAAGGAGATCGAGGAATTCACCGTGGGCAACGACCGCGTGCTCGATCTCGAACTCGCTCCCTACGATGTGCTCGGCTCCATCGCGCACGCCAGGATGCTCGCCACCTGTGGATTGCTGTCGAACGACGATGAAGCGGTTCTCCATAAGGGTTTGCTGGCTGTGATGTCCGACATCGATGCCGGAACGTTCAGTATCGACCACGATGTGGAGGATGTGCATTCGCAGGTCGAGTTGCTGTTGACGCAGCGTTGCGGCGAAGTTGGGGGGCGTCTCCACACCGCGCGTTCCCGCAACGACCAGGTGCTGCTCGACATCAAGCTGTACATACGCGACCGGCTTCGCACCGTTGTCGAAGCATCCTCCGCTCTGGCCGGGCGGCTTCTCGATCGCAGCGACGAGAGCAAAGAAGTTCCGCTCCCCGGCTACACGCACATGCAGATCGCGATGCCCTCGTCGTTCGGTTTATGGTTCGGCGCCTGGGCCGAAAGCCTCGCCGACGACATGGCGTCATTGCGTGCCGCGTATCGCCTCGCCGACCGCAATCCTCTCGGTTCGGCGGCGGGGTATGGTTCGTCGTTCCCCATCGATCGCGCACTGACCACCGAGCTGCTCGGCTTCGAAGGCATGCATGTGAACTCGGTAAACGCACAACTCGCACGCGGAAAGACGGAGCGCGCCGCCGCGCACGCACTCGGGATGGTGGCCGGTACGCTCGGGCGATTTGCGATGGACGTCTGCCAGTTTTCTTCAGGGAATTTCGGTTTTCTTAGTCTCGATCCTGCTTTCACTACCGGATCGAGCATCATGCCGCATAAGAAAAATCCGGATGTGTTCGAATTGATTCGCGCGAAGTGCAACCGTATCCAGGCGCTTTCCAACGACATCATTCTCGTCACGGCCAATCTTCCGTCGGGATATCATCGCGATATGCAGATGCTCAAGGACATGCTCTTCCCAGCATTCGCTGAACTGCTCTCGTGTCTTCGCATCGCATTCCGTGCCCTGGACGGCTTGCGCGTACGGACCGACATCCTCGACGATCCCCGCTATCGCGATCTGTTCAGCGTGGACGCCGTGCACGCGCGCGTCATGGAGGGCACGCCTTTCCGCACAGCCTACAAGGCCGTCGCCGCCGACATCACCTCGGGCGCCTACGACGGTGCCACCCGTTTCGAGCACACCCACATCGGCAGCATCGGCAATCCCAGCAACGATCTCATCCGCGAGCGCCTTCGCGCCGAGGTGGCTTCATTTCCTTTCGCGAAGCGGGACGAGGCCTTCGAACGATTGCTGGAAGAGAGGGTTGGCCCGTCTGCAGAAATACATGAAGTGACCTCCTTCACGGAGTAGCGACATGTGATCCTCTCAGTCCCGGAGTGACGGCACTTCCTCTGACCACGTCTCTGCTAGTCAGAAGAAACGTCCTCCCTTCCGGAGTGCAAAGATTCGATCTCCTGCGCCCCTCCAAGTTTCGTGGTCATAGCCCTCAGGTTTGACGCCCGCCGTGGCGAGGCGATCTGGCGAGGTGAGGCATGTGTACTATGTGCTCCACCACCCGCGCTTCATTTTCTTTTTCCTTCAGAACCTCCCCACGATTCCCGATACATTCGAATGCTGCGGTTTCGTCCGGCGCCGAAGCCAGTAAAGAAAGAGAGTGAGGAGAGTAATGAGGGTAAGGAGGAATATCTCATACATTTTCCTCCTTACTCTCTTTATTCTCTTTATTCTCTTTGCTCTCTTTCCCTAATGAATTCCACACGGATTTCAGCTCCGTGCTATGGTTTTCGGGGGACACGCCAAGAACCCAACCCTCTTCCAGTCCCGCAAGGACTGCACTTCGGAAACCTAACTGCAGCGAGTTAGGAGATGCGGGCTGGTCGCCCCACACTCACGTTTGGAGATTTCCGAAACCACCGAGGCCAGTGAGTCAGCGGAAATATCCCCACACTGACGTATGGGTCGGAGGCCGCAGACCGGCGGATTCGCTGCGGCGAGGGAAGGGCGGGTGAGGGCAGCGAGCGCGGTGGTGCGGCTTGAGGAGCATAGCGCGGAGAGCGTAGCTTGAGTCTCGTCTGTCTTTTACCTCGTTCATTCGAGATGCCTGCGCTTAGCGCTCTGCGCTCCGTGCCCGACACGAACCTAAATAAACCAGACCCCTTTACCCTTTACCCTTCACTCTTTACCATAGACAAATCGTCAATCGTACATCGTACATCGTACATCGTACATCGTAAATTCAACACACCCGCACGACCACCATCGTCATGTCGTCGTGCTGCTCGGCCTTGCCGGCGAAACGGCGGGTCTCGCGGTAGAGTCCGTCGATGACCTGGGCGGCGCTGTCCCCGGCGTGACGCTGCAGGGTGAGGGACAGCCGCTCCTCGCCGAACTCCTCGCGCCGGGTGGTCATGGCCTCGGGATAGCCGTCTGTGTACAAGACGAAAATGTCACCTTTCCGGATCGGAAGTCTGACTTCCTCGATGGTGCTTTCGAATTTCTCGCCCGCCTCGAATCCCAACGCCATGCCGCGTGACTGTATGATGTCCACGCGATGTTCGGCGTTCATGCGCATCACGGGCGTGTGGCCGGCGCGTGCGATCGTGACGCAGCCCTCGCGGAGATCGAACACAGCGTAAATCATGCTGATGAAATTGCCGCGCTCCACGTTTTCGTAGAACAGGCGGTTCATTTCCACCAATACTCGCGATGGTGAGGTGGAGATGCGTCCGAGAGCTTTGAGAAATCCCTTGGTGAGCGTCATGTAAAACGCGGCCTGCGTCCCTTTGCCTGAAACGTCGCCGATGGCGATGCCGATCTTGTCCGGACCAAGATCGATGAAATCGTAGTAGTCGCCGCCGACTTCCATCGCAGGCGCACAACGCGAGGCGATATCCAGACCCTCGAAAAGCGGATCGCGCTTCGGCAGGAAACTCATCTGCACTTCGCGTGCGATTTCCAGCTCGCGCGACAGCCGCTGCCTCTCGGAAATATGCCGCTGAAATCGCGGGGCTATTTCTTCGAAATCCAGAACCGCGTCGCGTGTGCCGAGCGCCGTGATGGCATAGAGAATCACCACACCGGCTACGAGGAGCAAGAGAATGCCGTCGCTCTGGTACGGGAGATTCCACGGCAGCAACAGCACCGCGCCTTTGTGAATGATCGTAGCCGCGGTCAATCCAACGAGCGCGCCGATGACGTCGGTAAAAACAAATAACACGACCACGAGCAAAGCCGGCACCGCGGTCGCCAGGATTCCAAGGAACGGCGGGGTGAGAGACAAAGGATTCGGCAGGGCGATCACGACGGCCGCTATCGCGAGAACAAGACCGGTAGCGCGTATTTTTTGCCGAAGAAAACTTACGAAAAACAGAACGGCGAAGGTGAATTCGAACAGCGCCGCGTTGAAGGTCTCCCCGATCACGAACAGCGCGGGGATCGCCGAACTGAACATGTCGAAGCTGCTGTCGGATTTCTGAAGTATGCCGATGTTTCCCAAGGGAGCGACCACCCAAACGGCGAGCAACCCGGCTGCCGCGATCGCTGCTCCGCCGCCGAGACCGCGAAGCAGGGAATGTCCGATGCGCGAATGCAGGACGTACCCGCGGATCAGAAGATCGACGGTGATGAATTTCTCCTTCCAGGTCTCGCGACCCACGGACTCGCCCACAGCCCAGATCACCACCATCGCAGCGCCTACCAGAAGCGGTGCGATGACCAAGGGAAGGAGCAGCTCCGGCTCCCATATCGCTTCCGACATGATTTGAAAATAGAACCAGAGTCCGAACGAGAGCGCGGTCAGCGTACCGAAAAAGAACGCAGTCCTGAAGCCGATCTCGTATGCCCGCAACCGCCTGATGCCCGTCACGATCAGCAGAATGGAGAGCACGGCATAAAACAGCACCTGCAGTATATCATCCGCGAACCCTGCGGATGCGTCGCTGGTCTGTGGTTTTGATCTCGCTTTCAATGAAAATTTTGAAGGAGCGTTCCCAGCCAGCTCAATGCGGACATCGACGGAGTCTCCGGCAGCCCGATCCCACACGGCCCATGAGTATGTCCAGAGTCGGTGCCCCGGGAAATCCGTAAAGGACCACACCGCGGTATCTCCCGGGGTGGAGTGAGCGGGTTGCTCCGATGCGAGCGGTCCGTGATACTTCGCATAAACGTGCTTCCTTACGAACGACCGAGCACGGTCCAGAGCTTCTCTGGAATCCAGTGAAGGCAGAGACAGTGAGTCCGGTACAGGCAGGGTCAACGACCGGAGCATACCGCGGGTGTCGAATTTGGCGCTGAGATCGCCGTTCAGAAGCCGTTCCACGGCGCGATCCTCGGAATTGGAAATCCGCACTGATGTAACCCCTTCAGGATCGGTCTTGAATACCCGGACATTCCAGAGGTACTGCGACTCCGAACCATCCGGCTCCGCTTCTGCTTCCGGATTGCTCAGGGAAGGATTTCTCCCGCTCGTGGCGACACCCTCCTGACGCAGTTTTGCGATAATGCTGTAATCTGCCGCATCGAGGTTGAGATCGGTCAGAAGCGCGCCGCTTCGCCGACGAATTCCTTCGTCATCGATCGGCAGCCGTATGGTGGACCAGGGATGGACCGACGGGTAGAGGAAATACAGCAGGATCAGACCTGCGACGCCGCTTGCGATCCAGAGAAGTGTCGAAACTAGTTCACGCCGCATTGCATTGGTGCTCCGGGTTGCATGTAAGAACCGAACTGTTCAATCGAGGGCCGATGCAACCGAATCGACCGGCCCCCGTATACGGGAATTCTGTGCTCAGGTTGCTCATCTCTCTCCTGGAGTTTCTGACGTGCCGCTCCATTTGGGGATGAAAAAGTGAAAAGATAACTTGCATTTTTTTCACGATATTGCGCTACTACCGGCGGATTCGAAAACTGCCCGACCGGTGTACTGCCTGAGAACTTCGCCATCGCTGTAGAGGTGCCGGCATGACTGGACTGATGGAAAAACTTTCACCTCGCGGGATCAGATTTTTGTATTCCGCCTTCGCCCTGCTGGTACTCTGCATCGCGATATACAACCTGTTGCACGTTCTGCTCTGGAGAGTGCCAAGCAACGATCAGTGTGAATGGAGGCAGAGCTGGTCCGATTCAGCCGCCGTTCATATCGACTGGATGGAAAAAAAGAGCACCGCCTTGAAGATGGGATTCGATCGGGGTGACGTGATACTTGAAATTAATGCCCAACCCGTGGTGACGGTGAGCGCCGCGGAAGCGCTCCTCCTCGGCGCGAAGCATGGGGAAAAGCTTGATGTCGTCGTCGACAGAGACGGGCGGCACCGCTCGATCGCTTTCGTGCGTGATACCGCGCAGGAGGAACTACCCTTTTTACTATACGAGTATCCCGTCGAGTCATTGGTCATCACCAACATCGTGCCCGATGGCGTGACGGAACGTGCAGGAGCGCAGGACGGAGATATCCTGCGCCGTATCGACGGTATCAGCACGCGGATCAGGCGCGGTCCCCAGTATCTGCTCAACCTGCATCCCGCCGGCAGTGTGGCCAGATTCACCATCGAACGCGACGGAGAATTCCACACACTCGACGTGCATGTTCTCAAAACCTTCAATTATCCGTATCTCGGACTGTTTCTCCTTGGTCTCGGTTTTCTCATCGTTGCGTATGTCGTGGTCATGGCGCGACCCGAGGGGAAAATTCAACGAAAATTCGGACGATACGGTATTCTGTCGTTGTTGGTGTTCAGTCTGCAGGATCTGACGATCGGTACGGCGTACGATTCCATGACCAAGGTGTACATCATGCTCGCGCTGGTGTATGTCGCGCGCATCTTCGCTCCTCCTGTCTTCATCAGCTTCTTCTTCCATTTCCCTTTCAGGAAACGTATCGCGGATAAACGATGGGTGATGATCGCCCTGTATTTCGTGTGTATTCTCTCGGTTGCCCTGCATGCGGTTCTGACGTTCCATCTCCTGGATATATCCGTTCCTTCCTGGCTGCTGCACGTATCCCATCAACTGCCGCTGTGGTATTTCTTCGCGGGGTTGATCGTTTTCTTACACAGCTATTTCAAGCTGGCGGATAAGATACAGCGCAAGCAGCTCAGGCCCATCGTGCACTCCACGGTGATCGGAATCGTGGCATTCGTCTACATTTCCATTATTTCAACGACCTACCCGCTCGCAATTTTCCTGCAGCCGTACCTGTTGCTCCCGACGCTGCTTTTTATCGGCATCCCGCCCGCGTTCGGGTATGCGATCTTCAAGCATCGTCTGATGGACGTGACGGTTATCGTCAGGCGCAGCATCATTTACGGTCTCATCACCGCAGCCATAGCCGCGATTTATCTGATATTTGTTTTCGGACTAGGAAATCTTTTAGGACTGATGCTGGGCGAGACCGACAACAAGTTGTTGATCCTTTTTGCTTTCATCGTTATCGCGCTGGTGTTTGATCCGCTCAAGAAGCGTCTGCAGGATTGGGTGGATCGCATTTTCTATCAGGAGCGTTACAACTACCAGAAGGCACTGCTTGAATTCAGCCGCGAGTTGCCCCGCCAGATAAAACTCGAAGAAATCCTCTCCTCCATGGTCTCGCGTATTTCCTCCACCATGCACGTGGAGCGCGTAGCGGTGGGACTCTGCGACGACGCGCACGGCTGCCATGTTGTGAGTAAAAACATCAGCGAGCGCTGCTGCGAATTCGGTCACCAGAACGGCGGACTGCTGCAGGCATTGAAGGATATGCGCTGTCCGATTTCTTGTGCATTGATAGACGAGGACACGCTCATCGTCGACGAGGGTGACAGGGATCGGATTCGCGAGGCCGGCATCGTGCTCGTCGTACCGATGTTCCTACAGGACCGACTGATCGGCGCGATCAATGTCGGCGCGAAGATGAGCGGCAAGGTGTATTCGCAGGAGGATATCGATCTGCTCTCCACGGTCGCAAGCCAGGCGGCGATCGCCATCGAAAATGCCCGCCTGCATGCTTCCGAACTCGAGAAGCAGAAAATCACCGAACAGCTCCGATTGGCGCAGCGCATTCAACAGGGACTGTTACCCAGCAGGAATCCCGTCGTCGATCATCTAGACATTTCCGGGATATCCATTCCCGCCATGACGGTGGGCGGCGATTATTACGATTACATACAGTTGCCCGACAACCGCCTGCTTGTGGTTGTCGGCGACGTCTCGGGAAAAGGAATTTCCGCGGCGCTGTACATGTCCAAGGTGCAGGGTATCCTGCGCTTCGCGGCGCAGGTCAGCGCGACACCGCGCGAGATGCTCATAAGCACGAACCGTCACCTTTACGAAGGCATGGAAAGGAGCTCGTTCATCACCGTCATCCTGGCGCTGTTCGATCTCAATAACAACACCGTCACAATATGCAGGGGAGGCCACACGCATCCTCTGATCGGTATGAACGGCGATCTGCGGTATATGGAAATGGACGGCATGGGACTGGGATTGGAGCAGGGCACGATTTTCGATAATTCCCTTCAGGAAAAAACGTGGGATCTCAAAAAAAACGGCACTATCCTCCTTTATTCGGACGGTCTTACCGAAGCCATGGACGCGAATATGAATCTCTTCGGCGAGGAGCGCGTCTATGATCTCGTGAAAAATTGTCCGGAAGGCGAGGCGTTCGATCTGCAGCAGCGCATTCTTGACGAGGTCGCCCTCCACAGGGGCAACGCCGAACAAAACGACGATATCACGCTCGTCGTGATCCGCGTCAGGCCGGAGTGAGGGGAGGGGAGCAGAGTGGCGGTGACTATCTCGGATGATATAAAAGTTACGGAACCGTAATAGCAAAATACGTCATCCTGAGGAGCCGCCGCGAAAAGAAGCCCAGTAATTGAAGGGTCTTATGTCGGCGGCGTCTCGAAGGATGATTGGTTTCGTAACGTGGGGGAGACTCGAGATCACCTACTCACCAATCACCCTTCGAGACGTCACTCTGCAAACTATTGAGCTTCGATCGTCGCTTATCTTGTCGTGACTCCTGCTAATGACATCTGTACCAAACCCTCACCCTTTTGATGCAGCTATCTCAAGTCACTGAATTCGTTACGAAACGAATCATGCTTCGAGACGCCACCGAGCAACATCAGAGCATCTACTTGCGATTTTGCCGCGGTGGCTCCTGTTAATGACAGCATGCCAAATGGGCTGGGACCCTCCAT
>CAYJMN010000023.1:0-62851 GCA_964371045.1 uncultured Chromatiales bacterium
TCCGTAACGCACGAGGAGAATAGGTACGGTCCTCAAGATGTCATAAGAAGGAGCCGCCGCGAAAAAAAGCACGGTAATTGCGAAATCCCTGTGCGGCGACGTCTCGAAGGTCGAAGACTCTCCGCGGCGGGATCATTGGTTCCGTAATGGACAATCAGACTCGAGAGCACTTCCAAGCCAATCACTTCCGGAGGAATCTGAGACCTTCGAGACGCCGCGACCACGCAGCATATGACGGACGCGATTATCGCGAGGTTGTGGCTCAACCATCCGAGAAAAAAGCACAGAGTCCAGTGAGACTCTGTGCTTTTTGCTTTACCCGAACCGTCCTTTACCGGATTACGATTGTCGGTACCCGGCGGTAACGGCGCTGGCTTTTTTCGCGGTCAGATTACTTCCCGCTCACCATCACCTTCCGTCGCACCGTGTTTCCGGCATGCGTGAGTTCGATGAAGTATACGGCAGGTGCGGAAGCCGCGGGGATTTCGTGCGCCTGAATGATCAGCACATTGTCGCTGCGGATGAGATCGTAGTTGCGCGTGAGGATGGTCTTGCCTTCGAGGGAGTAGAGTCGAAGTTGATATTCGCCGGGCGCTTCGCCGCGCAACATGATGTTGATATCGCCGGTGGTGGGTGAGGGATAGATATCGATGTCGAAGGGCAAATCCGGAGTGTTTGGTCCAGTAACGAGACTATCCACGCCTACCGGGATCTCGCTGCTTTGAATAATCGAAACGAAGCCCGGCCGCATTGTCCAGGGTTCATCACTCAACTGTGCCGGTATGGGATCGGAAGTCGCATACTCGTCACCGCTGCCAGCAGTGATATCACCCATATTTACCACATAACGCCCGCCGTATTGACCGCCATAGACGCAAACGGCGATGGGTTGACTGGTCAGGCCTTGCGAGCCGCCGCCGTACACCACCATCGCAGGAAACCCTTGGGCGTTGAGATTCAACATGTAATCGTTGAATCCATCTCCGTTGTAATCGCCGATTTTATGGTGCCTCCAAGCGAATCCCTGCCAGCGCTCCCTGTCGTGATTCGCGATAATGCGGTCCACATTGCCTGATAGTCCTTGGGGCGTGCCGTACATGATCCAAAGTGAATCGACGCAGGGTACCCACAGCAGGTCCGCAAGACCGTCGTTGTTCACATCGAGCAGGGTGGTCCAACCATTACTGGGCCGATTAACGTATGTGTCTCTGGCATAGCCCATTACATCGTTCTCGAAACGCTGATCCGGTCTGGAGAGATCCGGGTATTTTCCTGGTCGACCGAAGCCGACACGGATTATGGGACCTACGTATTGGCCTATACCGCGATTCTCGGAAACCAGCAGTTGTATATCCGCGATTCCGTCGCCGTTGATGTCTTCCACCCCTATGTTTCGTATGCTGTACGCGAAATTATCCGTGCTGTAAATGTATGACAGCGTATCCGAATCGTCTCCGCGCGGGTAATGCCACACGAAAATGGCGCCACTGCCATTGGCGCGCAAGGTATCATGGTAATTGCGACCCGCCATGATAAGCTCGTCCTTTCGGTCCCCATCGAGATCGGCCGCGAAGAGGAAATCGCCAAGATCGGAGACCTCGTCTTGCGTCGTTGGGGAATGCTCTGACGAGAGTGGCCCGGGAATGATGTGACGCGCACGGGTCTCGATTGTGTATAGCGAGTCCTCCACACCCATATACACAAGAAAGGTGTCGAAGCGCGTAACATGACGCTGGAGATCGCGATAAAAGCGGATGCGTACGGCGAGATCGGTAAGTCCGTCGCCGTCGAAATCCCCTTTCACCATTTCGCCGCTGCCCTTGAGCATAAGATCCGCGGTGGTGTCGAAGATTCCGCGACCACCGAAGTACACGAATACGGTATTCGGGCCATTCGCACTGGCAAGCAGATCAAGATGTCCGTCCTTATTGATATCCAAACTTACGAGCCCCATGCCCATATAGTATTTGGGTGTATCTCTATCCTTTTTTCCATTTATCTGACGGTAATGGTTACAGCCGTCCCTTTGCGCCACTATCATGCTGGGCGGCAAATATCCCATCATCATGATCGCGAACAAAATTCTATATATAAAGACACGTTTCATGCTGGATCTCCTTGAAACTACTTATCAGGATACATCAACCGGGGAGGAGTTTTCCCCTCCCCGGTTGAATATGTTGTACTACGAAGATCTCGGGATGTGAACATACACACCCCATCTGATGTAGCAACGCATGGTGATGATCACCCGCATTGAACTACGTTATTTCAATGTTACGATGCGCGTCATGCCGGTGTATCCCGCACCCTTCAACGTGCAGAGGTAGACGCCGGACTGAAGACCCGTCAGATCGAAGGGTAGGGTGAGCAGCCCCTTGTCCCGACGGCCTTCGAATACCGTGCGTAGTTCGCGGCCATCCACGGTAAGCAGCGTAACCCGCAGGTCCATCGCTTCGGGCAGCACCATGCTTACGCTTGTCGTCGGGTTTGCGGGATTGGGATGCGCCGTCATCGCGATGGTCATACCCGGGAGGGCGATTTCCGCATCGTGAAGCATGCGCTTCGGGAGCAGTCCGGACTTTTTACACCGATAATACGCCCGTCGCTCCGTGCGCGCGAGTCGCAGCGACGAGGAGTCCAACCCCGCCGCGTTCATGGCGATAATGGTCTCGTCGATAGCCGCGGAATCCAGTTTGATGAAGCTATTGCACAACCGTGCATGCAGACTGTTGCGGTATGCCGCGGTATTGGCATAGGACCGCGCAAGCATATCGAACTGCATATCCGCGGAGTCGGGGAAGCCGGCGAAGGTGAAGTATACCGCCTGCAACGCCACGAGATCGCCGGCGAACGGTGCGGAAATGTTCGTCTGCTGTCTGCGTACATAGTGGAGCAAACGGTTGCGGCTGGCCTGCGCACTATCCGGGAATTCGCGTAGATGGAAAATCTCCATCCTCATCAGTTCCCGCAACAGTGTTACGCGTCCGGCGCTTGTGCCGGCGTTCGTTATCGCGGAATCGAGCAAGGTATACACTTCAGACATTCTGCCCGCGCGCGCGAAATCAATCAACTCCGCTCGTGTCGGCTGATTGAGTAGCGCGGGGGAGCGCCGTTTCTGCATGACTTCACATGTCCACTCCGACCCCGGCCCGATCTGCGAGGCCGTCAGGTATGGATTCCAATCAATGGAGCCCTGATTCACTTCGACAAACATGGCCTGGTCGGGTGGGTTGGCCAACCAGTAATTATCCCGCATGTCGGCCGATGAGGTGCCATCGGCCATGATTCTCGGCACCGCGGGAGATGAATGCCCGATATCGTTGATACCGCCGGTTTTTGGCGGTTGCTGTATGACACGCGATCCTAGCGTCAGTTCGATCTGGACGTCGCCGTTCTGCGTAATCTGGTTGAGTCCGTCCACATCCTTCCCGAGGAAGATATCGCTATTTTCCGCGAATATCCCCTGGAAGGTATTGGAATTAAGTATCGACTGGCTTATATCGACGATATTTCCATCGAGGTGGGCACCCAGACCGCGCAAATTTGCACTGGACGTCAGGCCGGTAATGTCGATCTCGCTACTGACTGACGTAACACCCGTCCACCAGTCATCCCGCGTTTCACTGCATTGAATATCGACATAGGAGGACCCAGCTCCGGGCTGAAGGAAGATTCCGTCACCGCTTTTGTCCGCTTTGTTTTGCCTGAGGATATTGCAGTACGAAATGCGGTTCTGGGGATTCGACGCGTGGTAGAAATGCACTCCCGTGCCTTGGAGGGACGCATCGGAGTACACGTTGGTAATGTCAACATAGCTCAAATCGACCAGCGCGTTGTCCCCTGCGACTAGCATGCCATCCCATTCCTCTGAATCGGCGACGCTCGTTACAAGCGCGTATTCCATCCGAACAATGGATTGCGTGTTGAATTCCATGTGATCGTGAAATTTGAGAACACAGCGATTATTCTCGTCATTGCCATAGGCGAGGAAGCTTCCTTGGTCGTTAACGTTGATGTGCGGCAAGCCGTTGAGAGTGACCGTCCCCAGTACGTCAATAACGCCATACCCGTCGACATAGATGTTATCGAGATCATCGCCGAATTCGTAACTGCAGCCCGAACCCCGCAGACGCAACGCACCC
The DNA here is from genome assembly GCA_964371045.1 of uncultured Chromatiales bacterium. GTDB lineage: Bacteria > Bacteroidota > Ignavibacteria > SZUA-365 > SZUA-365 > JAOSJT01. Next base: position 4,146 of record CAYJMN010000023.1, read on the forward strand.
AGCACGCTCATGTAATGATTGACACCTTGGGTGACGCAATCGAAACTGAACGTTCCGCAGTCCAGCATCGTCAGATCCGATCCGGCGGGAATCACGAAGTCGCCGGTTGCGCAGATATTCGGACGCATGATCGTCCCGGTGCCGCTCAGACCCTCGGGATTACTCAGCCGCAATGAACCGGAACCCGCGAAGTCGAGAATACCGTGGTCGAGAACCAGTGCGCCATTATTCTCGATGTGCAGCACAGCGCCGTCCTCGACGAATATGTGCGCGCCTTGAGCAACTACCAGAGTAGCCGACACGTGATACTCCGCTCCCGCCCGCACATACATCACATTGTCGACGATAAGATCTTCTGTCAGGGTATTACCCGCCACGCGAAGCAGACAGAAATCACCGGCCGGCAGTTTGGAGGTTTTTATCCCGCTAGGCGGAATAACCTCTATTTCATGACTCTCGAAATCCTGGAAGAAGAGATCGCTCGAATTATCGAACGTCAGCTCGATGATCCGGTCGCCGAGCGTATTATTCATTGTACGTTTATTGACTACGAAGATGAAATCCCGTGCGTTGGACGCATCACGAAAATCCGCTAGTTGGACATATGCGGTTGGATCATTGACACCTGCCACCGGTCTAGCGGCGACCGCCACACATTTCGCATTACCGTGCTTTTGGAGGTTGATTTTGCCGGCAAGATCTTTATACCCTCCCTCCCAGGTTTCCTCCCACTTCAGGTCCAGAAGTTGGGCGCCCAGCACTCCACGAAGGCGGGGATTGATGCGGTTGCCCACCGAATCCGTTGTCTCATTGCGCCAAGTCCAGGGCAGATAATGATCACCAACCAAGCCCGTGTAATCCTCCCAACCATGAACGACATGTTCAACGATGCCTTTCCCCCCGTACGAGAGCGCCAAGCCGATATTCGCCTTGATTTCCTCGTGCCTTGGGAAACGAGTTTTCACACGATCGTCATCCGGCTGCCCATGCGTCTGGATTACCGGCCAGAATACCTGCTCCAGAGACCCACCATCCCTAACAGCCTCCGCCAAGGGGCGATAGTTCGATGCCGCCGCTTGGAGTCTATCTTGAGCAGGCACCGTATTCGGTCCATCGTCAAAAATCGGAGTTGAAATGTCCGGATCCCAATGGAATGCCCACCCCGTTACCGACATCTCATTGATTCCGGCGAGATGCAGATACCCCCACTTGTAGATTTGTCCCGGTGTTCCATCAATATAGAACGAAAAACCGGGTACCGGATCGTCGAGTTCGTCAGTGATCAGTCCGTTGACGAATCCCAGATTGTACATTTCGGGATAGCCAGTCTCATCACTTGTGAAAAGTTTGGCTATATACGGTTTTCCAGCACCCGTGAAATTATCGTACCAAGCTATTGCAGAGCGAATCGTCGTCTCGGTTGCGGGGTCGTGCAGCACTTCCCTCGAACATAAGGTCGAGATTTCCACCCAGTCGAGGCTTGCATCCACGTCACCGTCCCAAGTAACCTCAATGTCCTTCATGACATGATCGGCCGAAGCCATGTAGTCGATCTGGCGGGTTACAATCTGCCAATCCGTCGTCGCTTGAAAGGGTGAATCTGGATCCGAATAGGTAAAATTGACAGTAGCGGCGAGATTCCAGTTTGTCCCGTCATACAGGCGAATCCTGACAGTATAGACGTGAGTAAAATCTGGGGGAATATTAGCGAGTTTCAGATGTAATGTAAGCCGGGTCATATAGCTGGCGGTCACGTTGAACAGATCACTGATACGAACGTCAAAGGCATCTTTAAGGTCATTCGCCGTGGGATAGTGTGCGATAACCCCTTCGGATTCACGGCCTATCCGACTCTCTATCGCGTTGTACGTTTCATCCTGAGCCTTGAAGGGCGTGGTTTCGGCGCCAGCTATCAATGCCTTTCTGCCATGGGCCTCGTCCCGATTTACATAATCGAAATCGCTTTCCGGTTGGAGGCGCAACGCGAACGATCCCCGTACGTAGCGGGAAAGGAAATTGGACCACGCTCTTCTCTGGGACTCCTGACCAACATCTTGTCTCCAGCATTGCGTGTACGGATAAACAGTGCTCGCCCTGTCCACGATGTACTTATAAGGGTCAGTATCAAAAGCGCGATGTTCGAGGATGACGTCAGTGGTAGTAGATGCTTCATCCAGGATCACCTTCAACCAGTTGCACCGCAGAGCATCGATCTCCGCCCAGAGCGGATCACCGGGTATAAGGCCGCCATACGAAGAGGAAGAGGAAGGGGCCTTATTCGCCCAGTCACCGACGACTGGGAATTCCTGCGCGTTGGCTGTTGTCGCGGATAACAACATTAATGTAAGAGAGAGAGAGAGAGAGAGAGAGAGAGCAGGTCTCATAACAACCTCGCGGAATAACCAATGAAGACAGCGGCGTCGGCCACCGTGGTCGGCGTCTTCGTGTATGTAAGGAGGTGTGAAAAGACTGTTCCTGGAAATGCTCTCGGCGAGTTGGCGAAATATGGCTTCATACACGGACACGGATGTTCGTTCTTCCCCGTAATCCTCTCCCGGGATGTACTGGCCATGCGTTTGCTCCACGAGCGTACGTCAAATGAGTATACCTGAACAAGGTAGCTCGAATTATCGTAGGTGTCAAGGGTTTTAAAATAAAATAGTTCAGGGCGCTAAATATGATAATGCGTATCCGTTTAGTCCAGTATGGACTGGGATAGACCACCCTCCGGCCACGAGACCAGGATGGAGCCGCGGTCGCTACAGTCCCATAACATCTTGCAACATCGGCTTGAACAGGCCTATTTTTCATAAACTCACCGCCACGGACCCTGCCATTGTGGGTTTCGACCGACTCACCTCGCCGCGGCGAGTCTGCGACCTTCGAGACGCCGCTGAAAATAACTCGCGGAACCATAGATACTCACACTGCGGCGGCCCTTCTTATGACATCGAGGAGTCTCTACTTACTAAACCCGTAGAAGTCCGAACGTGCGCCCTTCGACTGCGCGCCGGACGAAGCTTCTCCCATTTATCAGAGACTTTTCCGCAGCGCTACGCTGCTCATGACATCATGGGGACTGTACTTGCGAACACCGAGGAAGACGGACGCCGCCCTTCGACTCCGTGCCTGTGAACGTCTTGTGCATCTACCCCACATTATACCGCAGGCACTCCGCTCAGGGTGACGGTTATTTTTTAACATTTTCTTCAATGTCACACTCGATAAAAATCGGCGCGCCAGCGATGGTTACCTGACTCAGGGTGACGGTCGTTGTTTGGCGTTTTTGAAGACCAAATGTCATCCACGACATGCACCTGTACGCAGCGTGGTGGGCACATTCAGAACGGCTGAGGCGGGAGATTGTTGAAATCAACGAGGATATCGACATCATCGATATAGCGTCCTGCCTCGAGATCGACCGGTGAGGGAAGATTCACGTCGCCGCTTAGCGTGTATACGCCCACGACGCGCCAGTCCTGGAACAGGTTGTCGCCGAATTGTTGCGCGGCGACGACATACGCGAACGCGCCCTGCAACTCTTCCCCTACAATTCGATACACCTGCCTGCTGCTGTCGTACTGCAGTTGGTCAGAAAAAATCGCCGTGCCGCCGAGGACCTCGGTAAGAATATCGCGAGGCGGATAATTACGGAACGCGACGATGCGCAGGTCGCGCACACTATCCGCCGGAGGCCAGGCCGAAACGACCGTGACCAAGCCACCCAATCCAGGAACGGTATTGTCAATCGGATCCGGCGTCAATCCCTCATCGCAGGAAGCAAGAAAAACCAGCACGACGGCGGCGAAAGCAAACACCTGAACACGCATCGATACACCTCACTTCACGATTGCGCCGACGGGGATGTCGGAAAGCGGGGTGATGAGAACAGGTCCCGCGTCCTCTGTCGAAGCGGCAAGGATCATCCCCTGTGATTCGATCCCGAACAGTTTCGCGGGTTTCAGGTTGGCCACGAAGACGATGTGTTTTCCGATCAGGTCCTCCGCCTTGTAGGCTGAAGCAATCCCCGCTACCACCTGCCGCAGCTCCGATCCGATGTCGACCCTGAGCTTGATCAGCTTCGATGACTTCGGTACGTTCTCCGCCTCGAGAATAACGCCGATACGCAGATCGAGCTTCGCGACGTCGTCTATGGTGATCTGGTCCTTCAGAGGTGGGAACGACTTCTTTTCTTCCGCGCCGAGGGCGCCGAGCTTCGCGACTTCCGCTTCGATAATCGCATCCTCTATTTTCTCAAAAAGGATATGTTTTTCTCCAAGGATGTGTCCTTCGGGAATACGTACGGTCAGTGGAGCGTCCCAGGTGATTGGCGTGTCATCTCCGAGATTGAGTATGCCGTGCAGCGATACGGCGCTAAACGGGAGCACTGGTTCGATAAAAATGCGGAGCGCGTACATGACCTGAAGGCAGCAATTGACTGTCGTAGCGCAAACCTCGGGAGCGCTTTTCACGGTTTTCCACGGCTCGCGGTCATTGAAGTATTTGTTCGCCGACCGGGCGAGATTCATGATTGCACTTACGCCGTCGCGGAATCGGAAACGTTCGAACGCATCGGTCACCGCGGCGGCGGTGCGGTCGATCTCGGCCAGAAACGTCCTGTCGACATCGTCCAACGTGCCGGGAGGGGGCACCCTGTTTCCGAACTGCTTCCCTGCGAAATGCACGGTTCGATTCACGAAGTTTCCCAGGATATCGGCAAGTTCGTTGTTGTTCCTCGACTGGTAATCCCTCCAGAAGAAATCGCTGTCGCGCGTTTCGGGCATATTCATCGCGAGCGTGTAGCGAAGAGGATCGGCCGGGTACGAGTCGAGGAACTCATTGAGTTCGATGGACCAGTTCATGCTCTTCGAAAATTTCTTGCCCTCGAGATTGAGAAATTCATTCGCAGGCACATTGTCCGGCAGCACATATCCGCCCTTCGCCATGATCATGGCGGGAAACATCAGGCAATGAAACACGATGTTGTCCTTTCCGATAAAGGCCACGTACCTGGTATCCTCCCGCTGCCAGTACTCTTTCCAGGCATCGGGTCTCCCGATGCGTTCGGCCCATTCCCTTGTGGAGGAAATGTATCCAAGCACGGCGTCGAACCACACGTAGATTACCTTGCCCGCTTCCTCCTCTCCGGGAACGGCCACGCCCCAGGTGAGGTCGCGCGTGATCGGACGGTCCCCGAGTCCGGCCTTGAGCCAGCTCCGCACCTGCTGGAGTACATTGTCCTTCCAATCGCCAGCATGCGATTCGACGTACTCCTCGAGGCGCGTCTGAAAATCACCGAGCGGGAAATTCCAGTGCGTCGATTCCCTGATCACTGGCGCCGCGTCGCTGAGCAGGCTCCTGGGATTGATCAACTCCGTCTGATCGTAGTACTTGCTGCAATTCTCGCATTGATCTCCGTACGCGCGCTCATACCCGCAATGCGGGCATGTTCCGGTGACGAACCGATCAGGCAGGAACATACCGGCTACGGGATCGAAGAGCTGCATTTCAGAACTCTGCCTGATGACGCCCTTCGCTTTCAGATCGTAGAACCACTCGCGGGCGGTTTCATGATGGATAGGCAGCGAAGTGCGGGAGTAATTGTCGAAGCTGATACCGAAGCGCTCAAATGCCCTGCTGTTCAGGTCATGGTACCGATCGATGATTTCCGAAGGTGAGACGCCTTCCTTTTTCGCGGAAATCAGTATGCTGACGCCGTGTTCATCCGATCCGCAAATATAAAGCACATCCGTGCCTTTCAACCTGTGATAGCGGACGTACATATCCGCTGGGAGATAGGCGCCGGCCAGATGGCCGAAGTGGATTGAACCATTTGCATACGGAAGCGCGGATGTGACGAGTAGGCGTTTCATTGTAAATATTTTGCAGGTTGATCGCACAACTCCGTCACGGACGGAGAAAAATACCAATACACTGTAGCGATGCAGTATAACACTTCACAACGGATCGAAGCAATCCTGAAATCCAGCGAGGGTGCGCCTGATGCATGATACTTGTAGTCTGCTACGCGCCCTGTGCTGCGCGACCCGGGGGAAATGCACCTTCTTTGATGTACACATGTGTACGGTGCCAGTCGGTGATCCCGAGAGGATTAAACCCCGGAGGCGAATCGGCTGTCCAATCGAAGTATGCCGTGCGTATCTATCATTCCGGAGCGTAAACGTGCCGTACTTCGATTTCCTTCTGCTTTTCATTGTTGCCGCCTTGTTTATTCTTGCAGCGGGGTGTTCCTCACGCACCGACACCGCCGACAAGCGGCCCCGCAGAGGCGATCCGGCGAGCAGGTTTCAGCAACTGGATGCAAATCAGGATGGATTGCTGTCATGGGACGAATTCAAAGCCGCTCCTGCGCGCAGCAGTCCTGTGGAGGAGCTGTTCAATAAACTCGATGCTGACGGTGACGGTGTTCTCACGAGGGACGAATTCATGAGCATGAGACAGGGCGGACCCGATGGCGAGCATGGTCAGCGTCGGATGCGTTAATACGACCGCGTCGCATGACAGGTCCAGAATCCGTACATTCCCTTGTATGACGCAAACACCCGCTGATCATTTACTCGAAGCGTGCCGTACCGGCGACCGACGAGCATTCAACGAATTGGTGCGCCAGTATCAGGAACGCGTCTACCGTGTCGTTCGGCGCATAGTCCAGCGGGACGAGGATGCCCTGGACATAACACAGGATGTGTTTATCCGTGCGTGGAAAGGCATCGGCAGCTTCAAGGGCAATTCACAGGTGTTTACGTGGCTCTACCGGATCGCAGTCAATCTCAGTCTCAACCACGTCCGCAGTGCATGGTTCAGATCATTCCTGCCGATGAACGAGAACCATGAGGCGATAGGCGACGATGGAGAAGGCGATGCGCACGACCGCATGGAAAAGGACGAAGCACAACGAGCAGTGACGGAAGCGATCGGAAAGCTTCCGCCGAAGCAGCGGGCCGTTTTCGTGCTCAGATACTATGAGGAACTTCCGTATGAGGAAATCAGCGGACTGCTCAATACCTCCGTCGGAGGATTGAAGGCGAATTATCATCACGCTGTGAAAAAAATCGAGGAGCTTGTGCGTCATGCGCTGTCGTAACATTGAACGTCTGCTGCCGGAACTGTACACTGACGGCCTGACCGCGGCGGAAACGGCCGAAGTTACCCATCATCTGGTGGAATGCGAGCACTGCTCGCAGCAGGCGGAGCATTACCGTCTTTTGTTTTCCAGGATCGCGCGAACCGACAGGACAGCCAACGATGAGGTGGACTGGAGCACGTTTGGAGTGCGGCTGAACAAGAGGCTGGACGCTCCAGAATCTGGATTCACCGGCAATGCCCGTCCGGTTTACGCGTACGCCGCGGCGGCGTTGCTCGTCGTCGCTCTGCTCGGAGTTCTCATTTCCGGTGTGCTGCGGGAAGCACTGTCGCCCGACGAAGTCATGTACAGTGAAATTGAAGGGGCACTCGGAGCGGAAGTGGTTCAAACCCTTCCCTACGAATCCATCGATGATGTCGTGGTGCTCACTGGTGGAGTCGATGCGATCGGCAGGTCTATAGTCACAGCCCCTGATTTATTCGACACTGAAACTGCGGACGAAATTGACGGCATGCTGCTGGCGACGCTGGATGGGGAAATACTCATGGAAGATAATCTGGAGTATCTTTCGCATTCGGAAGCCTTGGGCCTGCTCTCGGATATTGAGACCGACGATATCCTGAAAACGCTTGAATCGAAGACTTTCATTAATAATTGAGGTGAACATGTCACGCAGCATCGGAATTCTCGCGATGTTCCTGCTTCTACTTGGCGCGATTCCGCTCCTTGCACAAGACGGGCCTGAAGACGAAGAAGGTCGCCGGCGCCTCGAAGATCTCCGGCGCATCAAATTGATTGAAGCCCTCGATCTCACCGAAGAGCAATCCATCCGACTGTTCGCCCGTGAAAAGGATTTTCGTGAGAAGGAGCGGCAGCACCTCGAGAAGCGCAAGAGCATGTTGAAAGCGCTGGAATCCAAGGTCGACGACAAGGCCAGTGACGATGCCCTCAGGGAACACATTCAGCGGTTGCATGAAATGAATCTCGAAGCCTCGACCGCCAGACGTGATTATCTGTTTTCTCTCTCCGACATCCTCAGCATGCAACAACTCGCCCGTATGGTTATTTTCGAGCAGCGGTTCGCACAAGAAGTCAAACGACTGATCCAACGCTCGCGGAAAGGGCCGCAGAACAGGCGATAATCCGTCGGACGATAGTCGATACAGCTTCACGGCGGCCTTGAGGCCGCCGTTCGCGTAGGAAAAATGCCCCGAAACCTGTAGATTTCTTGAATGAAACAGATTGCACAACATATAAAATCAGGCGCGATGCGCGTCGCGGACGTCTCTTCTCCGGCAGTTGGCAGGGGCATGATTCTCGTTAAAAATTATTTCTCCGTCATTAGCGCGGGAACGGAAAAAACATCCGTCGACTCCCGCAAGGCCTCCATGCTTCAGCGGGCAAAAAGCCAGCCGGACGAGGTGCGCAAGGTTGTGGCAGAAATGCGAAAAAACGGATTCGCCAAAACATACAAGCGAATCATGAGCAAGCTCGATTCCTCCGCCGCTCTGGGCTACAGCAGCGCCGGAGTCGTTCTCGCGGTCGAGGAAGGGATTCAGGATATAGAAGTTGGCGACCTGGTTGCGTGCGCGGGCGCGGAGTACGCGGTGCACAGCGACCTGATCGCGGCACCGCGCAACCTCGTCGCGAAAATCCCGGATGGCGTCTCCATGGAAGCCGCTGCGTACACCACAATTGCGGCTATCGCCCTGCAAGGCGTTCGTCAAGCGGCGCCGACCCTTGGAGAAACGGTGGTCGTTATCGGGCTTGGCCTTCTGGGACAGTTTACCGTCCAATTTCTGAAAGCGAACGGCTGTACCGTCATCGGCATCGACCTCGATCCTCGCGCCGTCGAACTCGCGCTCAAATCCGGCGCCGACGCGGCGCTCCATCGTCACAACGATCCCGTCGAGTCCGTCATTCAATCGTTGAGCGGTGGTCACGGAGCGGACGCCGTCATTATCACGGCGGGCACGAGCAGCAACGATCCGATCGAGCTGAGTGGACGCATAACGCGAGAGCGCGGGCGGGTTGTCGTCGTCGGCGCGGCACCTATGAATATTCCGCGCGGTCCCTATTACATGAAGGAAATCGAAATAAGGATCTCCCGTTCCTATGGTCCGGGTCGCTACGATAAGAATTACGAAGTCGAAGGTCTTGATTACCCGATCAGCTACGTCCGTTGGACCGAAAACCGGAACATGCAGGCATATCTGAAGCTTGTTCAGGAAGGCCGCGTCAACATCGATCTGTTGACGACGCACCGTTTTAACATCGACGATGCGCTGCAAGCTTACGCGTTGATCGAAGGCGAGAAAACGGAACCCTATGTCGGCATCATGCTGGCCTACGATGATCTGCCCGATGGTGAAGTCGAAGAGTTGACGCGTCCGCGACCGGATACCGCGCCGGTGATATCACATCACAGAAGTTCGCTGACCGTAGGCTTTATCGGTGCGGGCAGTTTCGCCTCGGGCTACCTGCTTCCCCACCTGAAGGAAATGCCCGATGTCACACTCGATCTCGTATGCAACCGCAGCGGATTGACGAGTTCGGACATGCGCAACAAGTTTGGTTTCCGCAGATCGACGACCGACGTGCGCGAAGTGCTGGAGGATGAGCACATCGGTACGGTATTCATTGCCACCCGCCACGGCGAGCATGCGCCCTACACGTTCGAAGCGCTCCGCAGAGGCAAGCATGTATTCGTGGAGAAACCCCTCGCGCTGAATGAGGATGAACTGGCTCCGATTGAAGAACTCCTCACATCCCATCCTGAAATGGAAGGGAAACTAATGCTGATAGCTGGATTCAACCGCCGTTTCTCACCATTCGTTCAGGATATGCGCACGTTTTTCGAGACCAGCCGAGAACCGGCAATCGTGCATTACTACATCAACGCCGGTTTTCTGCCACGGGATCACTGGACGCAACATCCGACCGATGGCGGCGGTCGCATTGTCGGAGAAATGTGTCACTTCATCGATACGATTCAGTTTCTCACCGGAGCATTGCCGGAGCGCATTTCGGCCGAATCCATCGCTTCGAACAACGATGCGGTCACGAATTGGGATAACGTCAACATCACGATGCGTATGGATAACGGCTCACTTGGCATAATCACGTATGCGTCGAATGGGGATTCCTCCGTCCCGAAGGAACGCATTGTCATGTCTTGCGGGAACGCCTCGGCCGTCATGGATAATTTTCAGTCTCTCATCCTTGCACGCGGCGGCAAGCAGGAGCGCAAGAAAGGCAGCGGCGACAAAGGCCACCGCAACGAAGTAATCGCCTTCATGAATGCGATCAGACAGAAGCAGTCGGAGGTCATTCCCTTACGCAGCCTCCTCGCAACGACGCGCACCACCTTCCGCATCCTCGACGCTCTGAGGACACGGGAAGTCGTGACGTTACAGGGTTGACAGGAGACCCCGCCGAATGGATGTGATACAGGCCGCGGTGTTGGGAGTCGTACAGGGTTTGACGGAATTCCTGCCCATCAGCAGTACAGCGCATTTACGAATCGTGCCTGCTCTCCTCGGCTGGGAAGATCCCGGCGCCGCATTTACCGCCGTTACACAGATCGGAACGTTGATCGCCGTGCTGATATATTTCCGGAACGATATTCTGACTCTGTCAAAAGCGTTGTTGCGCGGCCTCATCGTACGTCATCCCCTGGCTGACCACCAATCGCGCATGGCATGGTTGATTCTCTTTGGTACCGTGCCTATCGTTGTGTTCGGCTTGCTGTTCAAGGACCTGATTGAAACCTCATTCCGGTCGCTTTACGTCATAGCCGGCAGTCTTATCGTCCTCGCGCTTTTTCTTGCGCTGGCCGAGTACCTGGGTAGACGCACCCGCTCCCTCGCCGAAATCAGTCCGATGGACACGCAGTTGATCGGGCTCGCGCAGGCACTTGCGTTGATACCGGGCGCGTCGCGCTCCGGAACCACCATCATGGCCGGATTGTTCCTGCATTTGCGTCGCGAGGATGCCGCGCGGTTTTCCTTTCTGCTCAGCATCCCTGCAATCGGCCTGAGCGGAATCTATCAACTTTACGAACTCCGTCATTTGCTTGTCGGAGATTTCGGTGTGTCGCTTATCGTCGCCGTTGTCGTATCCGGCGTTGTCGGATATCTGACAATTGAATTTTTACTGCGCTATTTACGCACGCACAGCACGGTGCTGTTCATCGGATACCGCGTCGCGCTGGGGCTATTGTTACTTGTTCTCGTTTCAACAAATGTCCTTCAACCATAACAAACACGGAGTGATTGATGCATAAACCCATCGTCTCCCTTTCCGCAATCGTTGTTCTCGCGCTGACTCTTTCCCTGTCGGTCTCCGCCCAGAAGAGCAGCAAAAACAAGACAAAGGAGTCTACCAAAGTGAATACGGAAATTGCAGTCATTGAAACCGATCACGGTACTATCGAGATCGAATTTTATCGCAAGGATGCACCGAAGACCGTCGAAAATTTTGTCCAGCTCGCCAAGAAAGGCTACTACAACGGTGTGCTGTTTCACCGCGTTATCGGCGGCTTCATGATTCAGGGTGGAGATCCCACCGGAACCGGCGGCGGCGGCGAGAGCATCTACGGCCAACGCTTCGATGACGAAACCAATGCGAATTCCGACCTCTACAAAACCGGCTACAAGCGCGGTGTGGTTGCCATGGCGAACGCAGGTCCCAACACCAACGGCAGCCAGTTCTTCATCATGCACAAGGACTATGCCCTGCCCCCGAACTACACGATTTTCGGCAAGGTCGTGAAAGGTATCGAAACAGTGGACAAGATAACGGCGCAGCCGACCGGTCCCGGCGACCGTCCTAAGACGGATATCCCGATGAAAAAAGTAACCATCAAAACCGCCGTATAGCACGCATCTTCGCCCTGTCATGACTGAACGAGATCTGCGTCAGCATATCGCGAAACGGAACTTCCTCCCCGTGTATTTTCTGCACGGGGAGGAGGATTTCCTCATCGAACGCTCAGCCAGGGCGCTTACCGACGCTGTGTTGGCCGGGGGTGATCCGTCCTTCAATTTCCATGTATTCCGGGGAAGCGAACAAAAAGCTGAAGACGTGACCGTATCGGCGAATGCGTTTCCCTTTATGGCCGAAAAGCGGGTGGTGTTGGTAAAGGAGAGCGAGAAATTTTTCGCTTCACCTGCTCTGCATGCGTATCTTCGCAATCCGAATCCTGAGTGCGTCCTCATCCTCTGCGCGGAAGCGCTGTCGGGAGGAGGAAAACGTCGCGGCGGAGGGGCGGCGGCAAAGAAAGGTATGGACATACCGGCATATCTTGCGCAGGTAGAGCGCGAGAAGGGTCCCGCTGCCGTAATCGAATTCAAGGCCCTGAAAGATGCGGCCGCGCAAGACTGGATCGTCGCCGAGTTCACCTCCGCCGGAAAGCGCATCACACCGCAGGCATGCACGCTGTTCAATACGCTGAAGGGCAACAATGCGCGGGAATTGTCGTCGGAGATCGACAAACTGCTGACCGCGCTGCCTGATACCGAAACCATAGAAGTTGACGACATTTACACCAACCTTGGCGCATCGCGACTGTACAACGTGTTCGAACTCAGCAACGCTGTATCTGCCAGGGAGGTCGGCCGCGCCTACGATATCGCGTCGAAACTGCTGGCTACCGAAGAAGCCGTCCTGATTCTGAATACCCTGTTTCGGCAAATGATGCTGCTGTGGAAACTCAGAACCTTCAAGTTCAGCGGGCGCGCCACCGACGAGGAAGCCCGATCCCTTGGAGTCGCATTTGGCTGGCAGGTCGAAACCGCACGAGTATATCTGAAAAATTTCAAGGAATCTGAGTATTTTGAGCGTTGTTTTGAATATATTCTTGAAGCAGATCTGGCAATCAAGACTCTTCCGGTATCCCAGGAGGTCGCGATCACACGTTTGATCACCCAGTTGACCCGCGGGTAAATTTCAATAATGTCGGCCACATCCATGGAAGCGAATCAGGAACTTTCTCTGGAGCAGAAAGTAGAACGCCTTATCGGGAGTCGCAAACTGGACCGTGCGACACTCGAGAAGCTGTCTGACGAAGAATTGATGCTGCTGTTCCAACGAGACGTCCTCCCCGCATTTGATATTCTCGTGGCGCGTTTTCAGAACCCGTTAATGAATTATGTCTTTCGATTCGTCGGGTCCACGGATGACGCGGCAGATGTTCTTCAAGAGACGTTCCTCCGCGTGTACAGAAAAAAACATCTGTACAGGACAATCGCCAGATTCTCGACCTGGATTTACACCATAGCAGGCAACCTGGCGAAGAGCGAGCTGAGGAAAGCGTACCGTAAAACGAGCATCCCTCTCGTACTCGAACGCGAGAATGATGACGATTACGTGCTCCCCCTTTCGGATGGGGATCCCCTCCCCGACAGACGAGCGGACAGCGCTCTTCTTTACGACCGGATCCAGAACTCTCTGCTTGAACTCCCCGAGGCATTTCGCGAGGCTGTGATTCTTCGGGACATTCAGGAACTGAGCTACGAAGAAATTGCCGAGATCATTGGCATGCCTATCGGCACAGTGAAATCCCGGATAAACCGCGGACGTGCACAGCTTCAGGAACTGTTAAAAGACATTTATGAATAATTGATCCAATCTGTTGCGATATGACTGACACGTTCGAACAACCAGGCGAGGACCAGAATCCGGAGCCGATCAAGGACGCGCTGCTTCGCGATTTACGTTCTCTTCCCATGGTGACCGCACCTCTCGATTTTCAGGTACACCTCAAACAGAGAATTGCTGAAATCGAGGCTACAGCGACCCTTCCGTGGTGGCAGCGTTTTTTCAAGCCGGCTCGTGAAGGCGGTTTTCCGATTCCGGCGTTTGCGTATGGAGCAGTAGCGACAGTCGTCGTCCTCACCGTCTCCATTTACGTGTACCGCGCGACGAATGTGGAACAGACGCTTCAGGAAAAGCCCCTTCAACAAATAGAGCAGACCGTCCCGACAGCGCCTGAGTCGGAGCCTCTGCCCAAGGAGGTGCAACCGACTCCCAAAGTCGAAATAACAGTTCCATCTGCAGAACCCACCCGCATTCCTGCTCCCCAGGTCCTTGAAAAAAAGAGCAACGTCCCCGCAAAACAACTGCGAGCCGCTCCTGTCACGCCACCTTCCGAAGCTTCACCGCCCGCCAAAGAAGAGAATGATAAAACTGAAGCCTTCGAATTGATATTCAAAACTCGCGGTGGCGTAGACGCGTACAACGCAATCACCGACACCACCCTTTCCGACTCGCTTCGCCGCCTTGATTCTCTCCGGCGATACCAACTTCAACATATTCCTCCCAAAGAACCGGATCCCCGGTAAATTATGCATCCTGTGCTTCCAGCGGTCCCACTTGCGGAGCGCCAACGTCCGCGTTCGTTAGAGGACTACGTCGGACAGCGTCACCTTGTCGGTCCGGGCAAACCGCTGCTGCAGATGATGGAGAAGGGATCACTGTTCAGCATGATTTTGTGGGGCCCTCCCGGCTCCGGAAAAACCACCCTCGCACGCCTGCTGAGCCAGGGAAGCAACGCGGAATTTGAACAACTCACAGCGGTTTCATCCGGAGTAAAAGATGTACGCGCGATCATCGAAGCGGCGAAAAAGCGTCGATGGGAACTTGGAGAGCGGCAAACGATTCTTTTCATTGATGAGATTCATCGCTTTAACAAATCCCAGCAAGATGCGTTGCTGCAAGCAGTTGAGCAAGGCGACATCGTCCTGATCGGAGCTACGACGGAGAATCCGTCGTTCGAAATTATCCCGCCTCTTCGATCCCGCGCCCGCACCTTCATTCTGAATCCGTTGACGATCGAAGATCTCAGTACAATTCTCGAGCGCGCCCTCGTCACGGATATCGTGCTTTCGAAACTCGATATCACGATGGATGACGCGGACATGCTCATCGCCTTCAGCGGTGGGGATGCGAGAACGCTGCTGAACGGTCTCGAAATGTGTTGTCTACTCGCGGAGAAGGAAGGAAGGGTAAGTATCACACAGGCGGTGCTGGAAGAGGCGTTCCAGCGCGCTTTCGCGAAATACGATAAAGGAGGCGAGGAGCATTACAACATCATTTCGGCCTTCATAAAATCCGTAAGGGGTAGTGATCCGGATGCAGCGTTGTACTGGATGGCTCGAATGCTGGAAGGTGGGGAGGATCCGCTGTTCGTCGCCCGCAGGCTTATCGTGCTGGCCTCCGAAGACGTTGGTAACGCGGAGCCAAACGCGCTCCTGCTCGCCACAGCCTGTTTCCAGGCGGTCCACGCAATCGGCATGCCCGAGGCGCGTATCGTACTTGCTCAAACCACGACCTACCTCGCCGGCGCTCCTAAAAGCAATGCCGCGTACCTCGCCGTGGAAAGCGCACTCGGGGACGTGCGCACACTGCCTCACTACGCGGTGCCGTTACCGCTTCGAAACGCGCCTACCGGTCTGATGAAAGCCCAAGGTTACGGCAAAGGGTACAAATACGCGCACGACTATCCCGGGCATTTCGTGGAGCAGGATTTCCTGCCTCCGGAGCTGAAGGACAAGGTGTACTACCATCCTTCCGACCAGGGCAGAGAGCAGCGCATCGGCGAATATCTCCGCACCCTCTGGAAACGGCGCCGGGGCTGACTCCGCACCTCACATCCAACCGCTCTCCGCGAAGCTGATATATGAATTCCCGCAAATAATCACGTGATCCTGAATCGGAATGTCCATCATTTTTCCGGCGGCGATAAGCTGCGAGGTGATATGGTGATCTTCCTTGCTGGCTTCGCGCACACCCGACGGATGATTGTGTAGAAGAATGATCGAGGACGCGTACTCCGTCACGGCTGCGCGAAACACTTCACGGGGGTGCACAAGACTAGCGTTGACGATCCCCTCGGATACCACGTGCTCACGCAGGATTCTTCCCGAATTATTAAGCAGCAGCGCCAGAAAACGTTCGGTAGGCAGATCACGCAATCTGGGGATGTAGATTTTCGCGACATCCTCGGGCGAGGCGATGGCGGTGAACTCTTCGTCGCCCGTGGAAATGTACCGTCGTCCCAATTCGAACGCCGCGAACAGGGTAGCTGCTCTCGACGTACCGATGCCTCGTTGACCGTATAATTCCGAAATCGGTCTGGCCGCCAATTTGCGCAGCGATGTGTAGCGAACCAACAGGTCGCGTGCGATGTCGTGAGCGCTCAGTCCACCGCTCCCCGCGTTGATGATGAGAGCCAGCAGCTCCGTATCGCTCAGAGACTCGGCTCCGCGGCGCAGAAGTTTTTCCCTCGGACGTTCGTCCTCCGGCCAGCGCTTCATCGACAGTTGCTGTGTATCGTTTTTGCCTGAAAGAGGTGCCATACGTTTCTCCCTGAAATGCGTTGGTCCAATGACTATTATTTTGCGTAGAAACTCTCCAATTTTTCAAAACGTCCCTGTGAAAACCGGAAGAGCGACAGACACGCATTGCTGCGGCCTGTAGTGAAATTGACCGGAGCGCGAACGCCTTCGAAAACATCGAGCATACGCTTCGCGAAATCGACACTGTTCCCTTTTGTTTTCAGCGCGACGGTGAGAGCGATGCGACAGGCATCATAACCGAACATGGCGGCTTTGCTGAATGATCTGCCCGTAAGTGCTTTATATGCGTCGCGGGCAGTGATCCATTCGGGGGAATCGGCATCGAACGGTTCGTCGCTTTCGATAAGAGCTGTTACCGACGGAAACCTCTTCATGACGTCTTCATGGTGCCAATCCCCCATTCCCAGGATCAGAATATCGCTTCGCACGGATTCGACTGCGCGAAGGATGTTTGCAATATCGCCAGGCGAAATGGCCGGTGCAACCAGGAGACGCGTTTTCCCCCTGAATTCACGTGCAAGCTCATTCACGGCTCCGACAAGACTTTCGAACGTGCGCCACTGCCTAGTTTCGCAGCTGTGTCCAAGCGCGGACCATCGATCCGAGAATGATTTCGACATTCTGGAGATATACGTATCCGTTGTCTCCAGCACCATGACTGCATCCGTGTCCATCATCAGATTCACATAATCCGCCAGCAGTCGGGCGCGCTGTTCAAGCGGCGTGTTGAATTGAAAGACGTTGGAAGCGAGGTCGGTCAGCGAAGCGTCGTTGGCCAATGGCAGGAGCAGCGGGATGCCGAGCCGTGCGAGTTTCGGGATACTGTGTTTCGCTTCTTCACTCATCGAACCGAGCAGCAATGCGTCGATGCGCTGATGCGATGCCGTTCCTTCCAGCATTTCGAAGGACAGGTTTCCATCAGTCATTTCGCTGAAGTGCAATTCAGCACGTGAAGCGTGTTCGGCGTTGAATACCATCAGGGCGATTTCCATCCCGAGCCACAGTTCTCTCCCTGTTTCAGATGGACGCTCACTGCCGGACATGGATGGAAGTAAGGCATACAGGACCGGCCACGGTGCCGCATTCGGAGGATAAGCAGCGGCGGACCCACCCGAATGCGAAGGAAGAATGCCCAGATCACGGAGCTGAAGCATCGGAATTCCTTCGCGAAAAAGGCGGTCGGCGGCAGCTGAGCGTTCGGAAGTTGTAACATTCGGTAAAATTGCTGCGATCTGTGACATGCACGCTTGCGCCACGGAGTCTTCCTTCCCGGCGGCCAGAGCGTAGTATCGCAGTGCTCCAACATAGTCCTTCCTGCTTTCACGCGCCTGGGCCGCAATCATAAACGCCTCTGGCAGGTAGCTGCTTTCAGGGAAGCGCCTGACCATGGTATCGACCAGGGAACAGGTACGGAAGGGATCGCCAGCCATGAGCGACGCGCGCGCGGCCATCAACAGAGCCGCCGAGGTCCGGTGATTCAGCGGAGTCAGAAAGGCGATTTTCTCGAATTGACGCGCGGCGCGATCGTACGAGGCGCGCTCAAACATTTGAAGGGCGTATTGGAAGGATTTTTCGGAAGTGGCATCCCAGGGGATACCGTCCTGAGCCCGGGCTGTTTCCACGAGAAACAGCAGGAGGAGGAACAGAATGCTATGACACAGGCCTGCCATGAGGTGCAAGATACTGAACATGCTCGAGTGCCGCCTCATGTTCGGGATTAATCTCGAGAATCTTGCTAAAGTATTCCTTCGCACGGACGAGCTGTGATTTCATCAATGCGATGCGGCCCAGTCCGAGGAGTGCATCCTCGATGCGCTGCTGCCGGAGGAGGAGTGATTTGTACAGCCGTTCGGCCTCATCGAAGTCACGATTGCTCATCCGCGCAGCCGCCAATCCGAGGAGCAGTTCGGGATTCTCGGGTTCGATCTCTACGGCTTGTTCAAAGGCTTGGGCCGCGTCCGCCCATGCTCCACTGCCCGCATAGGCAGAGCCGAGCAAATGATAGACCGAAGCGGAGTCGGGAGCGATGGTGGCGGCATTTCGCAGCGCCGCGATCGCCGCCTTGGCATCACCATTGCGAAGACAGGTTTCCCCCAGCGCGAGAGCGGCATCGAAATGATCGGGCTGGAGTTGGAGGGTCAGCTTGAAATGGCGCGCGGCATGCTCCCACTCTCCCCTCTGCCAGTGGACCAGTCCGAGCGAATAATGCGCTTTCGGCAAACGTTTGCCGGCGAGTTGCTGCAGATAAAAGAGAGCCCGATCGTAATCCTTGCTTTGATAGCAGATCACGCCTAGGGAGTAAAGGATATCGGGATTCCGTGCATCGTAGCGAATAGCCTGAAGAAGAACCTGCTCGGCGGCTTTCAGATTTCCCATTTCCAGGTAGACCACGCCGAGCCGCACACGAAAATCCAGTTCTTCGGGATACGCCTCCAGCAGCCGCTGATATATCTGTACCGCATGCAACCACATGCGATGATCCTCAAAATAGCGAGCTTCATCGAGCAGTTGGCTTACACGGTGTTCGTTCACTCCGCTACTCCCATTCGATGGTCGATGGCGGTTTCGAGCTGATGTCGTACACCACGCGGTTCACCCCCCGCACTTCGTTGATGATACGGTTCGAGATGCGTTCGAGCAGATCGTAAGGGATGCGCGCCCAGTCGGCCGTCATTCCGTCAAGACTGGTCACGGCACGCAAGGCGACGGTGAATTCATACGTCCGCGCATCGCCCATCACACCGACGGACTGGACCGGGAGCAAGACGGCGAAGGCCTGCCAGATATTGTCGTATTCGCCTGCGCGACGGATTTCATCCATATACACTTCATCGACATCGCGGAGGAGTTCGAGGCGTGAGGCCGCCACCTCGCCGAGGACGCGAATCGCAAGACCGGGACCGGGGAACGGATGGCGGTCGAGAATGTGCGGCGGCATGTCCAAAGCCTTGCCGACGCGGCGGACTTCGTCCTTGAACAGCTCGCGAAAGGGTTCGATGAGCTTGAGATGCATGCGTTCGGGCAACCCGCCGACATTGTGGTGCGATTTGATCGTGGCGGAGGGTCCCTTGAAATTCACCGACTCGATCACATCGGGATAGAGCGTGCCCTGTGCGAGGAACGCCGCATCGCTGAAATCCCTGGCTTCTTTCTCGAAAACCTCGATGAAGGTTGCGCCTATGATTTTTCTTTTTGTTTCGGGATCGGTCACACCCGCAAGGCGCTGCAGGAAGAGTTCGGAAGCATCGACAAACCTTAGCGGAATATGGAACTCATCGCGAAAGGTCTCAACGACTTTCCTGCTTTCGTTCTTTCGCATCACTCCGTTGTCGATATGGATGCATTGCAATCTGTCACCGATAGCCCGATGCAGAAGCACGGCGGCTACCGCTGAGTCTACTCCCCCGCTCAAAGCACAGATCACCCGTCCTTCACCGACGGTGGCACGGATTTCTTCGATAGCGGCATCGACGAACGAGCGGGGGTTCCAGCCTCCGGTGGCACCGCAAATACCGTAGACGAAGTTGGAAAGAATGGTCGTACCCTCCGCGGTATGGACAACCTCGGGATGGAACTGCACACCGTATTGTTTTTTCGCGGCGTTGCGAATGGCGCAGATCGGAGCGTTGCCGCTGTGAGCGATCGCCTCGAAGCCATCCGGAATGCGCGTAAGGGAATCACCATGGCTCATCCAGACGACGGATTCCTGCGCTATATCCTTCAGCAGATCATCCGGACGATCGACGACCAATTCAGCTTTGCCGAATTCCCGGCGAGCGGCGGGATCGACGGCGCCATTTCCATTGATGGCCAGAAGTTGCAAACCATAGCAAATTCCCAGTACAGGAATACCCAGTTCGAACACTGAAGGATCGATGGTGGGAGCGCCGTCTTCGTACACACTGTTGGGTCCGCCCGAGAGGATGATGCCTTTCGGCTGAAACGCGGTGATGGCGGACATCGCCGTATGACATGGATGGATTTCGCAGTACACGCCCAGTTCGCGGACGCGCCGCGCGATCAGCTGTGTATATTGCGATCCGAAATCAACGATGCAGATCCATTCGGTGTGATGCATGAGCGGTGCCGTGTGCTGGGGGTAAAGAGCAAGACCGATCGGATGTTGGGCCGACCGGTCTGCCGAAATAACGCGAAGGATTACTTGCCGATGAGAGTTTTGTACTGCCCGGCGTCGAGGAGAGCATTGTACTCATCCATCGAATCGATGGTCATTTTCACCATCCAGCCCGCACCGTAGGGATCGGAATTGACGATTTCAGGGCTACTTTCGAGTTCGGGATTGATTTCCGTGATCGTTCCGGCGACCGGAGCGATGAGGTCGGAAACGGTTTTCACCGCCTCGATCGATCCGAAACTTTCTCCGGCCGCGACGGCACGGACCTCGGGAATATCGACGAACACGACATCACCGAGTTCGCCTTGCGCATATTCGGTAATACCCACGATAGCAACATCACCTTCAATTTTCACCCATTCGTGAGAATCGGTGTACTTCAGGTTGTCCGGGAATTGCATAACTGCTCCTGGTGTGAAATTGGAAGATTCAGCGTATTTCAAGGCGTTCGATGAAGTGTGTGTCCACATCTCCACTGATGAACGCCGGGTGTTGCATGACTTTTTGATGGAACGGGATCGTGGTATGGATGCCCTCGATCACGAATTCCTCCAGCGCTTGTCTGGCGCGGGCGATAGCTTCGTCGCGGGTTTTTCCATGGACGATGAGCTTGCCGATCATCGAATCGTAGTACGGCGGAATGGTGTACCCCTGGTACACATGCGAATCCACGCGCACGCCGAAACCGTTGGGCATGTGCCAAGTGGTGATGAGTCCCGGCGACGGTCGAAAATCGTGCTCGGGATCTTCGGCATTGATGCGGCATTCGATGGCGTGTCCCTGATGTCCCTTGAACATGTCGGGATCGATTTTCTCTCCGGCGGCGATACGTATTTGCTCGCGAATGAGATCGATGCCTGTCACCTGTTCTGTAACCGTGTGTTCGACCTGGATGCGGGTGTTCATTTCCATGAAGTAGAAATGGCCCGATGCATCGAGAAGAAACTCAATCGTACCCGCGCCCTCGTACGAAATGCTCTTCGCCGCGGCGACAGCCGCCACGCCCATGCGTTCGCGGAGTTCGGGGGATACGGCGGGCGAAGGCGATTCTTCAATCAGCTTCTGATGTCTGCGCTGGACCGAGCAATCGCGTTCCCCGAGATGCACCACCGTGCCGTGCTTATCGCCAAGTATCTGCATCTCCACATGTCGCGGCCGCTCGATATACTTTTCGACGTACAAATCGCCGTTGCTGAACGCGGACTCGGCCTCGGCTTTCGCCATCATGAACTGCCGGTCAAAATCCTCCTGTTTCCGGACGATGCGCATCCCTTTCCCGCCACCTCCGGCCGAGGCCTTGATGATGACGGGAAAGTCCATCGTTTTCATGATTTCGAGGGCGTGTTCCAGGCTTTCCACAACACCGTCGCTCCCCGGAACCGTAGGAACGTCGACCGACGCGACGGTTTCCTTCGCGAGCGATTTGTTTCCCATGCGATTGATCATCTGGGGAGACGGACCGATAAATATGAGCCCCGAATCGGTGCAAATTTCTGAAAAACCTGCATTTTCGGCGAGGAAGCCATACCCGGGATGAATCGCATCGGCGCCGGTGATCGTGGCCGCGGAAATCAGGCGCGGGATATTCAGATAGCTATCACGCCCCGGCGGCGGGCCGATGCACACCGCTTCGTCGGCGAAGCGAACATGCAGAGAATGCTCGTCCGCGGTCGAGTACACGGCGACGGTCTTGATTCCCATGACCTTGCAGGTACGTATGATGCGCAGTGCTATTTCGCCGCGGTTGGCTATCAGAATTTTTGAAATCACGAATACCTCGGATCAGTCGAAAATCGGTGCGCGATGTCGGGGTCAGGACGGATCGATAAGGAAGAGCGGTTGATTATATTCGACCGGCTGGCCGTCCTCGACGAGCACTTTGACGACGCGACCCGAAACGTCTGCTTCGATCTCGTTCATGATTTTCATTGCTTCGATAATGCAGACGGTGCTCCCGGCCGTCACCGATGAACCGGCCTGGACGAAGGGAGGGGAATCGGGCGAGGGCGAGCGATAGAACGTGCCCACGATGGGAGACCGGACTTCATGATACGTGGAAGCGGCCGGAGCTTCGGCGATTGGCGCCGGAGCAGCTGCAGGCGCATCGGCTGCGGTTGGTGCGCTTGCCTGCGCCGCGAAGTGCTGCATCGGAGCCGCCGCCGCGCCGAGAACGGAATTCCGTGTAATGCGAACCCGTTTGCCGTCTTCCTCTATTTCGATCTCGGCGATATGGGAATCGTTGACGATCTTGATCAGTCTTCTTACATATTGCAGGTCCATACCGGCTCCAGATGCTATGCGCTGGCGTTATTTCACGCGTTCGAGATACTCGCCAGAGCGTGTGTCGATTTTCAGTTTTTCGCCCATTTCGATGAACAGCGGAACAGTGACAGCCGCGCCGGTTTCGACGATGGCGCGTTTACTGCCGCCCTGCGCGGTATCTCCGCGGAGACCCGGCTCGGTTTCGGTCACGACAAGTTCAACGGCCACCGGAAGTTCGCCGGAAATAGGTGTATCGCCATCCATGAGGATTTCACATATCTCGCCTTCCTTGAGGAAGCGGACAGAGTCTCCGAAGGCCACCGCGTCGACATGAATCTGCTCATAGTTCTCCTGATCCATGAAACAGAGATATTCTCCCTCGGGATAGAGGAATTGAAACTTGCGTCTGTCGACGCGCACCACATCAACGTTTTCACCGGGGCGGAAACGCTGTTCGAAGCTGGCACCGGTGCGCATGTTGCGGAGCTTGGTAAGCACCATCGCCCCACCCTTCCCGGGTTTATGGTGACGCCACTCGACGATTATGTGGAGGGCGCCGTTAAAGCGAAGGATCAGTCCGTTGCGAAAGTCTGTTGTAGAACCCATGGATTTCAATAATCGTGAACAAATTCAGTTACAAGTAATGAAGACAATAAGTTAGCTGGACCCGGCCTTAAAGTCAAGGAGAGGGAGCGGGGAGCGGAGCGCGTAGGGCGTAGCGCGTAGCGTGTGCAATCCGGAAAAGTATCGGGGAGTGGGAGGGCAGAGTGCAAAGAGCACATCCGTGCATGATGACACGCTCAGTGCAACTACCGGGCTTCTGTGGAGGTGTCAAGCACGGAGCAGAATCCATTTTATAAAGAGAGCGATGAGAGCGATGAGAAAAGGAGATTTTTAGAGAGGGATTTCGAAAACTATCCCCTAACTTTTCTTCCTGCTCTCACCGCTTTCACGGAATGCGCGACCGGAAATTTCGGCATTGGTAATCGCATTTTGCCGGGCGGGTAATTTCCGTATTTTGATTGAATGGACCAGACAGCACAATGTAACACCGGATACGTACGCGTGTTTCTTTTTATCGCCGCGGTCGCCGTGCTGGTGGCGTGCGGAGGCGAGGAGAAAGAGATTCCGAAAGAAGAACGGGGCGAGCCCAATGTACTCCCTGAGGAAATCATCCTGTATCGGGAGGCCAGGGAGGCGTTCCGGGAATGGGTGCAGATTTTCGATCCGGACAGAAGGTTCGAGGCGGCGTATACGCGATTGTCGAAGACGAGCCGATCGAAGCTGAAGCAGGAAGGCGTGAGCAATCCCGCGTCGTTCGAGAAATGGTTCGCTGAGCGTTCGAACGCCGATCTCGCTCCTTTCAACTACACCTTTTCACGCTTTGATATTCTCGATATCGAGATACTGGACAGTACGATGGCCCTGCTGACCGGCACATTTCTTGTGGATGTGCGCGGCTCGACATTCGAGAGCGTCGGGACCTTCCGCCTCCGCCGTCAGGGTGGTCGCTGGGTGGTGCCGTTTATGGAGAGCGGGGATTTTGAATCGTCGTGGTGGCAGAAAGAGCGGCAGTTTTCGTCGCGCGTACGTGAGGAAGGGAGTTCGACCTATACCGCGCAGGCGATAGGGCTTTCCCTGCGCTATCCCATCACATGGGATATCGGCGGCCGTTCGACGGTGCTCGTCCCTTCTTACGGCAGTTCCCTCCCCGGCTTCGAACTGACGTATGTCGATCCCTCTTCGCTGCTCCCTCAAGCCCTCCTGCGTATCGGGATTTTGCACACTCCCGTATCGGACAGTCTTCTCGCCCTGGCCTCGAAAACGGAAGCAAGCTCTCCTGTGATCGTCAGGCAGGAAGCCATTACGCTGACCGAACAGGCGCAGATGACGGGCAAGACCTACCTCCTCGCGGACGCGTTGAACAATCGACACATCGTAGTGCTCGCCGTGGTCGACGAAAAGAGCAGTTTCCAGTTTTTCTCGCAGACATTCGAGTCAATCATTTCCTCCATCGTCTCCAATAAGGCGCCTCCTCAATGAGAACGATCTTCACCCTGTCTCTTCTCTTCCTCACGATGCTTTCAGCCGCCGCCTGTCGGAACATCGATCCCGCCGCAGAAGGCACGGCGGATATGCGACAGACGGCAGTCGACGATAGCGCAACCCTGAAGCGGGCCGCCGCGGACAGCAGCCGCCTCCCGCGCGTGCCCAATCCGAAGTTGCAGGAAGCCCTGCGCAAGGAACTGAGCGAAATCGACGCGAAGCGCGACGCCGCGAAGCGACCCGACGAAATCCAGAGCCTGATCGTTGATCTCAACGCGCTGTTCAAGGTGCTGACCGTTACAGCAAGGGCGTTGGACAAGCCTGGAGATTTTTCAAAGGATATTCAGAGCGAAATTGAGCGGTTCCGTCAGTCGAATTCCCGCGTCAAGGACGATGCCGGTCGTATCATGAACGGCCTCACCAGTGTGTACGACATGTACGCGATTCTCGCGAAAATGCGCTTTCTGGGGCGAGAAGAGTCGCAATCCCTGATCCAGAACGTCCACAATGCGACAGTGTCCATGTTCAAGCCCGACATTCAGGCCGTCAGCGCCGCCGCGGTGATTGCGAAAAGTTGTTACCTGCTCACAACCATGGTGATGCGGGATATCGATTCCGAAGGCCTGTACATCGAAGCATTCGACCAGATCGAAGCACGGTACAAGGAAGGCAATCGTGTGTCGAGTATGGATGAAGACCGGTACATCAACGGGATATTCCGCACCTTCGAGGTCTCGCAGCTCTGGGCGCTATGGATGAATCCCTCGAACAGGACAGCCATTTCCAAATTAAGCAATGAAATATCGACGAAGAGTTCCAGCGCGGAGAATGTCGGACAGCAAATGAGCATCGCCACGGACTATCTTTACCGCATCAGCCTGCAGATCGCAACGGAAACCGTTACACTGACCTTGTAGGAGCTGCCGCGTGTGTGACTGGACAGTCGAAGCGGTATCGCTCGGAAACGTCGGGCAAGAATGGGACGCACTGCATCGCGGCGCCACGGCACCCGTGTTCAGTTCCAGTCGCTGGTTGAGCATACTCGCCGGAATTCACGGTCGCGAGGCTCGATGCGCTTTACTCAGGGAGGGAAGCCACCTTCGGGCCGGCATTCCGCTCCTGATGAAGCGGCGAGGCATGCTGCGCTACTCCAGTCCCCTTCCCATCACACTGTACTCGGGCCTGATCCACGATCTCACCGACGCGGAAATGACAACGCGCCTGCCGCAGCTTTTTGGCATGGTGGAACGAAGCTGCCATTTCGCTGTGCTGTCCTTAGCGGATAATCCGACCGCGTCTTCTTTATTGGCGAAACGCGGATGGGAACTCATTCCGCGCATTACACTGCGTCTGGATATTACGGATACGGAATTCCTATGGAATAATTTCAGCCAATCCGTCAGGAGGAAGATCCGACGCGCATCGGAACAGCAGCTCAGATTCGCGGAGCATGTCGATCCCGCCGTGGTCACATATATGTACGAGCGGAGCTACAAGCGACATGGTCTTTTGCCTCCCATCGCTCCGGGCCTCGTTCGCACATGGCTGCATGAACTCGTGCGGGAAGGAGTAGCCGAGACGTTCGCCGCATTCCGGCCGGACGGCGCACCCGCCGCTGCAAGGGCGTGCATCCGCGACGGCGATACCGTGTACGATTGGCTGGCGGGTGCGGACGTGGACGTCTCGCCCTCGGCTTCGCATTGGCTGGTGTATTCTCTGCTTCGCCGTTACTCGGATCAGGGAGCGACCATGCTTGATTTCATGGGAGGGAATACGCCCGGGGTCGCGGATTTCAAGCGGAGTTTCGGGAGCGTGGAAGCCGGATACACCGAAGCATGCTGGTATCGCTCGTCCCTCGTGAAGGCCTTATCACGCTTCAACGCATCCCGGTTGACCGCAAGGAGGAAGGCATGAAAACCATGCTGTGGGCGCTTCTGCTGATCGTGTTTTGCGACATCGCTCTCGCCCAAACAGACACTGTGGACAATGCCGCCCGGGACAGCGTCGTTCAGGCACCTGTCGCGGCAGAGAATACCCCCCGAGGAGAATCAAGCGCTTCCGACAGTCTGTCCATACCGCGAAGGCAGACGCACTCTCCGCAGCATGTGGTTTTTTCCCGTGACTCCCTGAAGTTGATGGAATACCACCACGCCGGGGCGTTGGTGGCAGGCGTCGCGGGCGTGAGCGAATACAGCCTGGGAAATCTCGGCCAGCCTCTCTGGCTCGGCATCGGAGGTTCATCTCCGATGCAATGGTCGATGGCGCTGAACGGAGGCGAGACGTCCGATCCGCTGACCATGCGAAGCAACCCGTTCGCCATCGCGACGGAAGATATGAGCGAAGTCCGGATCTATCCGCAGTACGAATCCTTCTGGGTAGGGGGCGCAGGTTCTCTGCTCGCGGTTGATTTTGTCGAAAAGGAATGGGACGCTCCCCGGCCGATCACACGCCTCCGGCATACGGAAGCGGCCAACGAGTATTTGTACACCGACGCGATGTTCACGCTGAATCCGTCGGAATCGGAAAACCTTTTCCTTGCCGGAACGCGCACGACGATCGGCGCCACGAGCACGAACGGCGCGGCGCGGTTCGCCAACAATCTGCACGAAGGCTGGAATTTGCGTCTCCGCTACCGAAAGGATTTCAGCGAGCATGTTCGAGCGCGTGCGGCATTGCGGTACGATGACGACATCACGCTGCTGAACGGCGGCGTCGCCAACTCGCAGGACGGAGAGTTCAGTCGCCTGCCCTATCCCCTTGACGGGGCGGAACCATTTTCGACCGAAGCGTTCGATCCGAAATCCGCGTTGCTCGTCAATAGCACAATGTTCGAACAAAAACAGCGTTACACCGCGGAAGTGTCGGGCAACATCCAGTGGGACAGAGACAGCGCGCATGTGACCCTGTTGCGTGTGACCGCGCAATCCGAGGTTCGGCGCTTCAGGGACAAACTGCAGGATCTGTACGTCGACAGCCTTGCGGAAGGCTACCTGAACCTTACGGACAGGTGGTCGAGGGTCTCTTTCGAAGTACAGCAGGTGAACGATCTCGAATGGGCTACGTTGACTCTCGGAGGAACGGCGACGCCGTACATCGTGGAAAAAGGTGAATACGCTTTTTATCGGAGTGGATTGAACACCATGCTGCGCGGAAAACTGGACCTTACGCTCGGTTTCCTTCACGCCGCGGGGATGGCGCGCCTGGACAGGGCATACGATCGGAGCGCGTTCAGCGCCGGGGTCGGTGGCGATATCCGCCTTCATTCCGCGCTTTCGCTATGGGCCGGGCTCTCGTACACGCCGCGGATTTACAGTCTCACGGAGCAGTTGTATCGCCGGTACACCATCGGTTCCGGGTCCATCGCGGATACGCCTCTCGAAGAATCGAGGATCGCCGAGTTTGGCCTTCGAGCCGATCTGGATTGGTTCCAGGCGGATTTGCGGCTGTTCCAGCGGCAGAGCGAACGGCGTCTGACGCTCGTCACGGATCCCGTGATCGACACGCTGTATGGGCGCTACACGCTTCATATCAACGAGGGCGGGGCGACGGATCGCTTCACCGGAGCGAGCGCGGATGTTCGTATCCGCTATTGGCGCATTCACCTGGATCAGAAGTTCAGCTCTCTCTTCGTGCGTCGGAAGAGCGGTTGGGCGCCAACGCTACTCGCCCCCGATTTGTCATACAAGGCCGAGTTGTATTATCGCGGCTCCCTGATCGAGGGAACGCTTGATCTGAAGCTCGGAGGCGCGTTCTCCTACAACAACGCATATCTGCCCACAACATATCATCCCGTGACGGGGCTGTTCACGTACGCGATGCCGGGTGGCGCATGGTCCTTTACGGATATGTGGAGGGTGGATGCATTTTTGTTCGCCACGATCAAAGATCGCGCGACCATTCATCTGGTTCTCCACAATGCGCTGGACACGCCGTACATCAGTACGCAGTTTTATCCCATGTTCGATCGGGCGCTTCGCCTTGGAGTAAACTGGGTGTTTTTTGACTGACGCTTTTCTTCGTGTTGGACAATTCGGTATGTTTTATCATGCCGTGGCACGTCGCACGGCAGCCTTCCTTCGTTCTTTTTAATGTTCTTAGCTCTGGAGACGACATAGTGAAATCGATTCGTGACGCAGCAGCAGCAACTCAGGCCGTACATGCCGGTGTCGAGGAAAATGAGTTCGGCGCCGTTGTTCCCCCCATTTATCAGACCTCTACGTTCAAGTTCAAGAATGTGCAGCATGGCGCCGATCTGTTCTCCGGGAGCGGCGACGGCTACATTTACACACGCATGCTCAATCCCACCGTCCAGGCCATGGAGAACGCCATAGCGATACTCGAAGGCGGATCGCACGGTCTCGGCTGCGGCAGCGGCATGGCGGCCATTCACACCACATTCGCGGCTCTTCTGAAAGCCGGCGACCACGTCATCTCCAGCGAGTCGGTGTACGGACCCACTGCCACCTTGCTGACTACCTATCTCTCACGCCTGGGCATCGAAGCCACATTCGTGGACACCTCGGATCTCGACGCCGTTCGCAATGCTGTGCGGCCAGGCACGCGCGTCGTATTCGTCGAGACGCCGGCAAATCCCACGATGGTGATCAGCGACATTGCCGCGATCGCCGAGATCGCACACACCGCTGAAGCGACGATGGTGGTCGACAACACCTTCATGAGTCCCGTCATGCAGCGCCCGCTCGCACTCGGCGCCGACGTCGTCGTACACAGCCTCACGAAATCCCTGAACGGGCATGCAGACGTTGTTGGCGGCATCATTGTCGTCAAGGATGAGGCGACGTACACGATATTCCGGAAAACGCTCAATCATCTCGGCGGCGTCATCGATCCGTTCAACGCCTTCCTTGTACACCGCGGCATCAAGACGCTGCATGTACGGGCCGAACGCTCTTCAGAGAATGCGATGAAGATTGCTCACTGGCTCGAAGCGCATCCAAACATTGAGTGGGTCCGTTACCCGGGGTTGGAAAGTCATCCTCAGCATGAACTCGCTTCACGCCAGATGTCCGGATACGGCGCGATGATCGCCTGCGAGGTGAAGGGCGGTCTCGAGGCAGGGAAAACCATGATGAACAGCGTCGCTCTGTTTGTTCTGGCCGTGAGTCTCGGCGGCGTCGAATCCCTGATTCAGCATCCGGCCAGCATGACGCATTTTTCCATGGGCAAGGAGCAACGTGAGCAGGCGCACATCACCGACGGACTCGTCCGCCTTTCCATAGGCATCGAGGACATCGACGATCTGCTCGCCGACCTCGAGCACGCGCTGGCGGCAGTCTGACCGCTAAGCGGGAACGTTGTGTTCCCGCCTAAATTCGTTCGACACGAGGAGAGCCGGGCGGTATTGTGACATCGCGTCCTGCCGTCGGTACTTGCGTGTATCGTCGAATGAGGGGCCAGGCGATGAGCACACACAGAATTTCCGAGGCGCCAGCCAGGTAAAATGCTTCGGTATAGCCTGCGAAATCGGCCATGAGTCCGCCGGCCAGCGGTCCCAGGGCGAACCCTATCGATCCCATGGCATTGAATCCGCCCATCGCGGAAGCGCGTCGTTCCGCGGGTGCGGTCGACGCCACCAGCCACAGCGTCGGAGCGTACATCGCCGCAGCGAGGATCCCGCAGCCGAGCATCAGATATACCAGTCCATCCTCTCCCACATGTCCTGTAAAGAGAACGAGGACTCCATAGAGCAATGATCCTCCGATCAGCAGGCGGATTCCCCCGACGCGATCGGTGAGCCGTCCGAACACGTAGGTGAGCAACGCGAACGGCAGCAGGAACACCGCCAGGATGCGTCCGGCTTCCGCGGCGTTCATGCCATACGCATGGCCGACGAACAACGGAAACGTGACGGCGAAAAAGCCGACGGTGAATCTGTCGATGAAGGTAAATACGTATGGCAGCAACAGTGCGCGATGATCCGCTACGACTGTGAATGCATCCTTCAGCGAGCGGGCTTTGGCCGTCGGTGTGTCATCCAGCAGGCGCCAGGCCGTGAAAGCGCAAGTCAGCAGGATAACGGATCCCATCGAGCACAGGAACACCATCGAGGAGGCGCCGATCGCTCCGCCAACAGGAAAAGCCAGGGTTGTGCCGAGAGAGATGGCGCCTCCCATCAATCCCATGATCTTCCCGGGCGAACCCTCCCGCGCATGATCGGCAGCGATGGTCATCACCATGGAAAAACCCAGAATGCTTGTCGACCCTTCGAGGAAGCGGAGAATGAGAAGCGAGGCATAGGTCGGGGCGAACGGCAAGAGGACATGCACCATACCCGTGGCGATGTAGCCGGCAATGAGGAAGGGTTTGCGCCGTCCTTTCCTGTCCGATATCGCACCCCAGATAAAGGCGAACATGACATGCGGGATGAGGTAGGACACCGCGAAAAGCGACGCGGAGGTATCGGACAGCACGAAGCGATCCCGAACGAACGAGCCGATATTCGGGAACACGACGGCGGTAGAAAAGGTGCTCGAGAATCCCAGGACGGCGAGAAGGATGATTTGTTTCCAGGGAAGATGGCGTTCGGTCTTGCGGGTTTGTTGTGCGATTTCGGCGTCTTCCATGTGTCAGCAACAACGGATGATACGGAAAGAGTTCAAAAATATCGAATTTCGCCGATGTTGACCAATTTTCCACTTGATTCAGACGCATTCTCTGAGTATTTTTACATTCTGATATAGCATCCACTAATCGTTCAACCATTTTACAGGAATTCAGCTTGATCGGCATTATTGTACAGGAAAACGAACCCATCGATCGCGCAATCAAACGTTTCAAGAAGAAGTACGAGCGGTCCGGTATTCTCAAGGAATTCAAGCGTCGCGCATACTATACCAAACCGTCCATCAAAAAGCGCATGAAGAAGCAGAAGGCTGTTCGTCGCGCCAAGCGCACCACCGACGAGAGCTGAGCCTTTCCGTGTGGGAGACAGTGCGCCGCTCTTCTCCCTGACGACATAGCTCGTTTCTGAATTGAGTCCCCGGAGGCGGTTTGGACTACCATTTTTATTACTATACGATGGCCGACGGGACGGTGAAGCAAGTCAATCCGTTCTCAGGCGTCGAAGTGTGGTCGGTTCCAGGTCGTGGGAAAAAACCTCTAGGCGATTCCCTGCGCGACACCATCGTCTCCCCGCTCGCAACGCAGGATCCAGAGGGTTACTGTTCTTTCTGCCCTTCTCGTTTTCACGAAACCGCACCCGAGAAATCCCGCGTCATTCGCAAGGGTGACGGTTTCGAAACGTTGTACCAGCTTCTGCCCGACGCCTACTCCGACACTCGCCCCATCTTCCGCCGCATCTCCAATCTCTTCGAAATTCTTTCCGTCGACTACTGGCGTAAAAATTACAACTACAAACTCTCGGCCCGCAATCTCGCCTGGATGCAGCGTTACATCGCCAATCCTGCCGGATTGCGCCATGTGCTCGACATCGCCGACTACAAATTGCAGCGGCAGGGAAAATCCGACGAGGAGATCGCAGGGATTTCCGCCGAGCAGAAAATTCTGCTCTCGGATTCGTTGTTCGGTGGCGGACATGAACTGATCGTCGTTGACCGACATTATCATCCGGACGCACGCGATACAGCCGATCTGTTTTTTACGGGAGACCTCACGGAGGCGGAACACTATCAGTACTTCGCATTCATCATTGAGGCGATGCAGGACATCGTCACGAGCAACCGTTATGTGCGATCCATCAGTGTGTTCAAGAACTGGCTCCAATCCGCCGGAGCGACCTTCGATCATCTGCACACGCAAATAGTCGCGATCGACGAATGGGGCGAATCGATGGAGCGGAAAATCAAGATGGTTGTGCAGGACAAGAACGTGTACAACACGTACGGCCCCAACTTCGCCGGATACAACAATCTCATTTTCGCCGAGAACGATTACGCGCTCGCCTTCGTCGGCATCGGACATCGCTTCCCCACCGTGGAGGTGTTTTCGAAATCCATGAGCGCGCGACCGGCCGAGCACACTCCGGAAGAGGTGCGCGGCATGAGCGACATCGTGCGTGCCGTGCATGCGGCCATCGGAAGAAGCACATCGGTGAATGAGGAGTGGCATCACACGCCGATGGACTCGATTTTCAAGATTCCGTGGCATGTGTTCATCAAGCTGAGGATCAATACGCCCGCAGGGTTCGAGGGCGGCACCAACATCTACATAAATCCTCTGACTCCCCCGGATCTTCGTGACAGAATCGTCCCGCGTTTTTACGACCTGCGCTCGGAGGGAAGGATTTCCTCTTCCATCCGGATCGCCGAGGAATGCCGGGTTGAACCCAATCCCCTCCTCTACTTCAAGGGAACGTAAGGGACCGTGACTATCCTCGGCATCGAATCCTCCTGCGACGAAACCTCCGCCGCCGTCCTGCGCGACGGACAACTCCTTTCCAACATCATCTCCTCGCAGCTGTTCCACACAGAATACGGCGGCGTCGTACCGGAACTCGCATCGCGCGCGCATCTGAAATCCATCGTACCGATCATCGACGCCGCTCTTGCGCAAGCAGACATCGGCATACGAGAAATCGATGTCGTGGCGGCCACGCAAGGCCCGGGCCTGATCGGCTCGTTGCTCGTGGGGCTCAATACCGGCAAGGCGATCGCACTCGCGCTCGGCGTTCCGTTCATGCCGGTGAACCACGTCGAAGCGCATCTGTTTTCGCCGTTTCTGGGCACAGTGCATCCGAACTTTCCGTATCTCGCTCTCGCCGTCTCGGGCGGGCACACGCTGCTGGTATTGATTCATGATATCGGACGTTATACTCTTTTGGGAAGCACGATCGACGACGCCGCGGGCGAAGCGTTCGACAAGGTCGCGAAGATGCTCGGACTGGGCTTTCCCGGCGGTCCATTGATCGATCGTCTCGCGCGCGAAGGGAATCCGGAAGCCGTCGCGTTTCCGCGTCCCCTGCTGAACGAGGCAGGCTACCGGTTCAGCTTCAGCGGACTGAAGACCGCAGTACTGTATCACCTGCGCCGCCGGGCCGCCGCGGGTCCTCTCGTGCTCGGCGACGGGGAGCTTCGGGATATCTGCGCGAGTTTCCAGCGCGCTGTGGTCGACATTCTCGTCGGAAAAATGTTGCGCGCCGCCGCGGAGTACAGCATCACGGATCTGGCCATCGCCGGAGGTGTATCCGCGAACAGCGAACTCGGAGAAACACTGCGGCGTCGGGCAAGCGCGGAGCAACGGCGTGTGTTCATCCCGGAGCTTGTGTATTCCACCGACAATGCCGCGATGGTCGCGAAGCTGGCGTCGCTTCAATCCGCGAACTCCGCCGGCACCTTTCACGCACCCGCGTTCGCGCGACTAGCAGGGACGTTGTTCCATGAGATCCCACGATCGTAATCTGTTCGTCGCTGCGGCGATCGCGGTGCTCGGATTGCTGTACGTGCTTTCCGCCACCGTCATTCCTGTAGCGAATACCGCCGCAAAGCCTGTGGATATTCCCAAAGGGTCATCGTTGCAGAGCATCGCAGATTCGCTGGCGGAAAACGGCGTGATACGCGATCGCTACATTTTCTTGATTTGCGCCAGGCTCGCAGGCAAGTCCACAAGCCTGAAGTCGGGCTTGTACAGGTTTCCCGATCACGTGTCCGGGCTTCGGGTCCTCACCATTCTCGCAGAGGGCAGTCATCAGGCGATGATTCGACTGACGATACGGGAGGGTTTGACAATAAAGAAAATCGCCGTGCTTCTGGAGGAGTCGATGGGCTTTTCCAGAGACAGCGTGATCGCGCTATGCAAGGACCGTTCGTTCATCGACAGTCTTGGCCTCGACGTCCGTCAGCTCGAGGGCTACCTCTTGCCGGACACGTACAATATCCGCTACGACGCCACGCCCGGGAATGTCGTGGAGCGTATCGCGAAGGCTATGCTCGCGCAAATCACCGACGAGTCGCGACGACGGATGGACGACATGGGTTTCTCCCTTCATCAGATATTGACGATGGCCTCACTCGTCGAGGGAGAGACGCGACTTGCCGAGGAACGCGCCCGCGTGGCCGGCGTGTACTACAACCGGCTGAAGCGCGGTATGCTGCTGCAGGCCGATCCGACGATACAGTACATCATTCCCGATGGTCCACGACGACTGTTCTATTCCGATCTCGCCATCAATTCGCCGTACAACACCTACATGTACCGCGGGCTTCCACCGGGTCCGGTGAACAATCCCGGCATCGCGGCGATTCGCGCGGCGTTGTATCCGGAGAAGCATGGATATTACTATTTTGTAGCCGACGGCGCGGGCGGGCACACGTTCAGCAGAAATTACAGCGAGCACCTTCGCGCAGTCGCACATTATCGCGACATCCAACGTCGAACGAGCGAAACGCACACCGATTGAAATTTTTTCGAGGATACACCTGCCGCAACAAACGCACATAGGCCAATCGATCTCCCGGTACATTTTCGTGCTTGCGTTGTTCATTTCGGCGTGCGCCACCCAGCGTCCGCCGGAAGGTGGACCTGTGGACAGCGAAGCTCCGTACATCGTCGAATCGGATCCCCCTTCCGGTACTGTCAGGTTTCAGGGTCGCGAGGTACGGATTCGCTTCAACGAGCGGATGGACCAGCGCAGTTTCACGGATGCCGTCCATATTTCTCCTCTTCTTTCAAAGCCTCCGGTGTACGACTGGTCCCCGGATGAGGTTGAGATCCTGTTCGAGGACGAGCTGCCCGCGAACAAGACCATCGTCATCACGCTCGGCAGCACCCTCAAGGATCATCGAGCCGGCAATGCCATGAAGGCCAGCTGGCAGCTAGCCTTTTCGACGGGAGACAGTCTGGATCGCGCCATGTTGAAAGGCGTGGTGCTGGATGCCAAGCCAGCGGGCGTCTCCATGTTCGCGTACCATCTTTTCGACGGGCGCGCGGATACGCTTGATCCGACCATTCACCGTCCCGACTACGTGGTCCGGACAGGCGAGGACGGGCGTTTCCAATTTTCGTATATGCGCGCAGGATTATACCGCGTCTTCGCGGTGCGGGACAACCTCAACAATCAGCTGTACGACGTGGAGGCGGATGAATTCGGCATCCCCGAGAGAGATGTGTTCGCCGCGGACAGCACAGTTGAGCCTGCACCGTTGCGGTTCACACTTCATCGACAGGATACTACGGCGCCGTATGTGCAGCGCGTTACGGCATCATCCTCGAGGCTTGTGCAGATCGGCTTCAGCGAAGATGTTACGCCCTTCCCTCCCACCGATGGCATGCTGATCGTGAAGGATTCGTCAAGAGGCGAAAAAATCCCGGCCCTCACGGTGCTTCGCGCGCTTAAAGGCAAATACACCTGGGATGCGTATCTCCAAACACCCATGGTTGCGGACAAATACCTCCTCGAACTGGATTCGCTGCGCGATGCCTCCGGGAACGCACTCCGAACCCGGAGCATGGTGTTTGCCGGCTCGGCCAACGCGGACACGTCGCGTCCCGTGCTGCTCGAGTCGTTTCCGAAGGACGGAGCCGTGGGAGCGCCGAAGGACAGTTCATTCATGCTGCGGTTTTCGCGGCCGGTGCTGCCCGAAATTTCGGCGCGGCTGCTCGATTCCACAAATCTCGAACTCCCCGTCGTCCTGCACTGGCCTGATATGACACGGGTGGAAATCGGACATCCTCTGCTCAACGAAAACGCCCGCTACAAATTTTGTCTCGATCTCGGTACGGTGAAGGATGCCGTCACACGGCGCGCGCTTGCAGACAGTACGCTGTGTATCGGTTTTTCCGCCGGCAAGGAAGGAGCGTTCGGCAGCGTCTCGGGCACGTTCGTAACCGGCGAGGTGAAGGGAGTACCGCATATCCGCTTGCGCGAGCTGCGCGAAGGAGGCGCCGTGCTTCAGGCGACAGCCGACACGAGCGGGAGCTTCACGTTTCCCCGCGTCGTGGAGGGCAAGTACGGCCTCGACGCGTTCATCGATTCCGACGGTAACGGACGTTTTTCTCCAGGAACAGCGCGTCCTCTGCTCGCTCCTGAACCATCCGTACGCTACCGCGACACTTTGCGCGTCCGCGCGCGCTGGGAAACGGGTGGCGTGATATTGAAGCTGGAGTAGATTAATGAGTTACGATTTACGATTGACGATTGACGATTGACGATTTGTAGAGGATTGACGATTGACGATTTGAGGATTTGTAGAGGCCGCAAAGAACACCTTGAAAGAGGGAGTTAGCGATATCGATTGATGATCGATGATTTATCCGCCTGCGCTTGATAAAACGATTTCGTATGTGATACTGCCACGGCAGGGCTACGGTGCGCTGACGATCTCGATTATGGAGCAGGCACTCCGTTAACGTTGCTTGTCATCTACTCCGATCCGATTTCGATTTGGCGATCGGGAGGTTGTTCCTGTATGAGGAAACGGAGTGGATTCACTTCCCTTTTTTGTGGTTTCTGTATTTTTTGTGGATGACGTGCCACGATCGGCCGGTCGGTCCCAGCCACAATCGGAACGTTTTTCCTTCAGACAGCATCTGCCGATATTCGCGGTCGCACACGTTCCCCGTGCGTTCACGTTACGCTAAGATGCGATTGACGATGATGAACATCACGCGTCTTCATGAAGATATCTTGCTTCCCTCCCCTATTATCTTTAATATTCGATTGATTTATTTTTCGCGTCTGTCTTGGCAAGTGTAACTCAGTTCGGCTGCGCGTAAGATGCCGGGAGGTGTTCGTGAGCGTGAATGCGTCGATGATCGAAGCCATGACCGGAAGTCAGCGTCTCGGCGGTCACCGACGGGACATCTTGTTTCGCAAGTGCGTGCATTGCTTCCTGCTTCTCCTCTTGACAGCAGGGATTCTCACACAATCGCTTGAAGCACAACCGGGAATCAATTTCAAACGTCTCGAGACGTGGAATTATCCCCTCATCCATTTAGTATTCAAGCCGACGTGCGCGGGTGTGTATCGACCGGATATGGGACCACAGAACTACGAGGTGCGGGAAAACGGCTTCCTTATGAAGGACGCGACGATCCATTGTATGGAAGATACCGCCTGCTGCGTTTCGGCGGTCCTTGTGCTCGATCGCTCAGGCTCCATGGGCTGGGGAATTCCGAATGCAGGGTTGACGCTCCTTGCGCACCAGTATATCGATTCGATGGAGCCTTGCGACGAGGCGGCTATCGTGAGTTTCAATCAGGACGTCACGCTCGACCTGCCGATGACCTCCGACAAGACCGTTCTGCACGCGGCCGTGAACAGGCTTGGAAGTAACGGATTTACCGCGTGTTACGATGCGATAGGGGCCGGGATAGAACAGTTGGCTCGAACAGCGAAAAATCGCTGTCGAGGGGTTATTGTGGTCTCCGATCTCGGGGAAAACTCAAGTACGACATTTCTCACCGCCATGTCCGTCGCCAAATTCGCACGGAGCAACGACGTGCGTCTGTATTTCGCCCTCTCTTGTCCTACAGACCGGACTCAGACGCCCCTGATAGACAGTACGCGCGGAAGATGCCTCTTGGGATCGCCTCTCATCAGGGGTTTCGCAGGGATCAACGATTTCATCAGAGACGATTTCAAAGAATGCTACCTCTCCTACGTGTCGGTCTGCCCCGACGGAAAGAAGCGCGTCGTAGAGTTGCTGCTGAAGAATTTCTGCGGCGACAGCGCCGTATGGCGAGGATCGTATACGGCGCCTCTGGACAGTTCGAAGTTCAATTATGCCGATATCCGCATCGGGAGTGCCGATATATATTCCGGGCGCGAGGTCGTGCTCCCTCTGGTGCTTGAAACCCCCGTTCGGCAGGTGTTCGCAGGCTCGGATATCATTCTGAACTTCGATACAAAGCTTCTGCAATTGATCGAGGTGAGCAACGCAGGGACGCTTCTGGAAGGACGGAATATTGGTTTCAGCGCGCTCCCGGACGGAGCATCCATCCATCTCGAGGAGCATGTGGAGTTGGACACGAAAGGCGGAGTGCTGCTGTATCTCAGATTCAGAGCCAGGGACGTCGCTTCAATTATCGCACACGTCGCATTCAAATCCTGGGATTTCCGCGCATACTGCCTGATTCCAAGACTGCACGACGGTCAGATACGCATCCGAAAGGAACCCTCGCTCCACTGCGATCTGAGTATGCCGACTTCGGTCTCATGGAGTGATTCCCTGCAACGATACCAACCGGATCCGCTTGAATTGCTCGTGACGGTCACGAACGCGGGTTCGCAGGCTGCATGGCAGACACGCGCCACAATCATCACGGATATGGGCAGAGTGGAGTTGATCTCGCCAACTACCGAAACGCAATATTGTTCGCCGATGAGTGTTCCCGCAGGCGGTTCAGGTACGGCGCGCTGGTTGCTGCGCCTGCGCAAGAGCGAGGAAGCGTCGTCGGTTCATGTCCAGGTAACGATAACCTCATATAATCATCCACCTGTCGAGTGCCACGCGGACATCGTATTTGACGCGGTTCGGACATCCGCGTTGACATGCGGAATCGCCGCGCCCGATACGATATATTTCATGGAGCAGTATTATCTGCCTGAGGAGTTTGATATCCACGTCAACGCGCAAAATACAGGTGAAGCGCCTGTACGAGACGTGCGCGTCCAATTGTTGCAGGATACGCGATTCACGAACGAATCGCCTTCATCGCAAACTCTTGCGCATATACTGCTACCGCAACAGACCGCCTATGGAGTTTTTCGTGTACTGATGCATCCACGACACACCGACGGGTACGATACCGTGCGGATCAACGTTCAGGGGGCCGGAACCGATCCGGCGTGGTGCGAATATCCGATCTGGGTACAACGGGTACGCATGCCCGAATTTGCGCTTGCCTGCACCGCTACGCCCGATTCGCTGATATACAACGAAGCTATCGCCGACTACTCTCCCAATCCCTTCCTTGTTACGACTGTCGCGGAGAATATCGGCGAAACCTATGCGGAAGAGTGCAGCATAATGATGATGGGCCCGCCGCGTATTACACCTCTCGGCACCAACCTTCGGCCTCTTGGCACGATGTCGGTGGGCGATCGGAAATATGCGCAGTGGGAACTCATCGCCCTTCCCCGGGTGGTGGCAGGTTGGGATACGTTGATTTTCCAGGTAAGCGGAAAAGGAGGACTTGCTAAACAAATCGTCCTCACGGAATGCCGCGTTCCGGTCTACATCCCCGCAATGCGCATGCCCGACTACCGTATGCTCTGTACCGCACCGGATTCCGTGCGTTTTGTTGACGATGCCTGGAACCCCGATCCCCTCACCTTCAGCCTTCGTATCGAAAACATCGGGAACGCCGCCGGACACGCCCTCGCGCCGACAATCCTCTTGCCGTCATCGATGCGTCTTGCCGACGGTGAGCAAGCGAAACGGTATCTCCCTTCACTCGCGGCCGGCGGAAGCACGGTAGTGGAGTGGAAAATTCGTCCCGAAAATATCCTCATCGACGGGACGCACAACATTTGTGCGACGATGGTCGACACAATCGGTACGGTGGCTCAGTGCTGCGTGGATGTCTTTATAGGGAAGGCCGAAGCACCGACTCTCGCGGTGCAATGCCGGTCTATCGATACGTTGTTCGTCGATGCCGTCACCGGCGGTTACCTCGGAAATCCGTTCGATGCCACGCTGAATATTTCCAACATCGGGAAGGGAAGCGCTAAAGGGGTGCGTGCAAGCATTGCCGTTGTGGGATCGGGGATGTCGGTGCTCGAGGCGACGGAGCGTGAGATAGGGCAATTGGGTCCGGGTGCTTCGATGCAGGTCGTCTGGCGGATGCAGGCGCATGAGCGGACGTTGCCCGAGAATATACTGCTCACTTTCAACATTGATGCCGACAATCATCCATCGCTTGCCTGCCCGTTGTCGATCCATATTCCCGCGGCACAGTTTCCGAAGCTGGTGACGGATTGTGGCACGGTACCGGAGGACTCACTACTTTTTGATTGGAGCGTCGGAGCATACGCGTATGAGGATTGCACGCTATTGTTCTCGGTCGCTAATGTCGGCGGCGCCGCCGCGCACGATGTATCCGCTCTGCTCATTCTTCCGTCCGGAGTGATGCTGAGTCCGGGTGAGACGGTGCTCAAACCGTTGGCCCCGCCGGATCTCGCTCCGGGCCAGACAGGTACAGCCTCGTGGAGAATACGGACGCAACGAAGCAGCGTCGATGTGTTGCGGGAGTTCCGAATAGTCGCACGCACCGGGAATATCGCAGACGTGGAATGTATCGACGGGTTGTATGTGCAAGGAGCACCGAAGCGCGTTGTATTGTCCTTTCCCGAGTATGAGTTGTTGCGCTATGGGGAGTCTACCGATGTGCCGATCATTATCGATCGCACGGTGGGATTGGACCTGACGGAATATGTAGTGAATTTTTCGTACGATCCGGATGTGCTGGCGATCGCGGGCGTCTCGAATCGGGGTACGCTGACCAGTGGCGCCTGGGTTGGAGCGAAGATGGAAACACCTGCCCCCGGACTTTCGATAATCTCCGATTACACTACCGGTGAACCGCTTGCGACCGTGGAAGGGATACTCGTGAATATTCGCGTCACCGGTATCTACAAGAATGCCGGCAAGAACTCGACATTCGGACAAACAAGTATGATGATCGATACGCTAACGAGTTTGTTAAATCGCGGCGAAATCGAGATCGGCGCTAAAAGCGGAACCGTTATTGTGACCGATCCATGTCTACTGCCGCTGGTTGCGACAGGCGGGATTCTTCTGGAACAGAAT
Organism: uncultured Chromatiales bacterium; assembly: GCA_964371045.1. GTDB lineage: Bacteria > Bacteroidota > Ignavibacteria > SZUA-365 > SZUA-365 > JAOSJT01. The sequence goes on from CAYJMN010000023.1 coordinate 45,780, forward strand.
CGTCCGAATCCTTTCAGCACATCGACGGCGGTCGGATTCAAGATCATCGACGATGGGTACGTTCGTTTGTCCGTGTATGACCGGCACGGCAGAGAGGTTCGTGTTCTTGTGGAAGGCGAATTGAGCAAAGGAACATATACACAGGTGCTCCGTGGCGAGGATCTGCCATCGGGATTGTATTTCTACCGACTGTATTCAGGAAGCACGGTGCGCACCCGAACGATGCAGATTCTTCGATGAGGCACCCGTCCGGTGTCCGGATATTCACGCATGAGGTTGCATCGCATGAAGCTTGCTGAAATTGACGGTTGTCGATTGACGACTTGCGGGGAGAAAAATCATTTCGTCACCTCGCCGTGGAGAATCCGCCACGGCGAATCTTCGGTCTTCGACCTGAGTGTACTTACCAGGACGCTAGACTGATCCATTTCGTGCGGGACATTGTGGTTTGCTTGCCCTGCTTGCCCTCTCGCCTGTGCTCTCCCAAGGGGAGAGGGAATTCGCACCTACAAAAAATGGAGAGATCGTTAAGCAATACTGCGTTTACTCATGCTTATGGCATCAAGCAGACCGTACGGATTTACTGCGCTTGCGGATTCCGGATGCTGGCCTCCTGAGATATCGCACATGGTGTACCCGGCAGCGTCTCGGGCACGTTCGTAACCTGCGAGGTGAAGGGAGTACCGCATATCCGATTGCGCGAGCTGCGCGAGGGAGGCGCCGAACAACGCACGATGGCCGACAGCAGCGGAATGTTTACGTTTCCCCGCGTCGTGGAGGGCAAATACGGTCTTGACGCGTTCATCGATTCCGATAGCAACGGCCGCTACTCTCCCGGGACGGCGCGCCCCCTCACCGCTCCGGAGCCGTTCGTGCGTTACCTCGACACGCTGCGCGTACGCGCACGATGGGAAACGGGCGGAGTGATCCTCAAACTGCCGTAGACGCACGAATCCCCCGCCTGCATCGACCGATGAGAATGCGGGTGGATAGAATTTCCCGCAAATAAGATGAATGTCCGCACAAAACAGTGTTTTGTCAGAATCGCAAACCTAAACCAAGCAATATATTTACTCCGGACCAGTCCAGCTGCACTACTACATTGCTTCCACTTGTTGAACTGTGGGCCCTATAGTTCAGCTCACACCGGAAGAGCAGGCTATGCCCTGCATCGTATATGCATCCCGCACCAAGACTGAATCCGAGTGGGTGACCCGCCGTTTCATCGAAGGAAAATATGCCGATTCCTCCACGAACATAGGGAGTCAACGTGGAATCGAACGGACTGGCTGATAACACGAGATGTGGAATAATCATCGTTGCATCATAAGAGCTTTTGAAGATTCTACCTTCGCTGCCGGTTTGCACTTTAGAATGCCAGTATCCGAACTCCAATTCAATTGCGGTATGATCACCGATCCACCACGCAGGATTTATGGATATAAAATAATCCCATATCCTGCTCTGTACGATTTCTCTAATTCCGGGCCCAATGTTGTGGAAGTCCCTGCCCTTGTTATCGTATTTGGCGGTCGCCTGAAAGAAGACAACTTTAGCGCCAGAAATAATTTGCGCCGAGGTGATATTCGTGCAATATACGCTCAGCACGATCGACGCCAGCACAACCTTGGGGACAACCCATTTGGCCATACACGCTCCAATTCAGAATAGATAGAATGTAACATTCTCGTTCGATACTCGCGACTTGCATCATGGCAAACGAAAGGCAACGCCCCGCATTCTACCACCAGGCAAACGGGGCAACGTATCGGCGGGCAGACAATTACGTCAGTGGAGGCACGCTATTGCTTTTTCTCGCGCAAGATTCGGATGATGTTATCGCGGACAACCCAGGCATTTGAAAAACCCAGACCGTGTAATTGATCGCGCATGGTATCCGCATCGGACTTCGAAAGAAAATCGCCATAACGGACCTTGTAATACGGAGCATCGAACACCAGGTCCATCCTCCCCTCTTCCATGCTGAGAGAATCGAGCCGGCTCTTGAGTTCGGCGAGTGTGGCGCGGGCTTCGTTCATGTCTGTCGTTGAATGAAGTTGGACGCGAAAGCCCATTACTTTTTCACTGCGCTCGACCCACACCTCCGGCAATTCAACAGGCTGAATATCAGGCGGCGGAGTGGTCTCCTGCGGCTCCGGCGCGGGCTTGACGCGGTATTTCGACGGATCGAAGGTTTTCTCATGCTCGCGCAGCGTTTTCGTCGGTGGCGTGCTGCTTTCCTTATTGGAAGCGCAACCTCCAATCAGGAAAGCGAACAAGCCCGCGAGGAAGAAACGGTCGAGGAAGCGATGAAGACGTAAGATCGTCACGTATCAGCGCGCCACTTCGACAACGAATGCGTCGGGATAGCCGCGCGACTGCACGTCGAGTTTGAAACGGGAAGCGTCATCACGCGTCTGGTACGATCCCAGCGTCACTTTGTAGAAGCCGGTCACCGCATCGTAGCGCTTGTACACCGGCTGGTTGAATTTCTGCTTCACTTCTCCGATCAGCTGCAAGGCGCCGGCCTCGCTCTTGAACGCGCCAAGCTGTACGCTCCACATGAGAGCGCCGGTAACGGCAGGTTGGTCCGATTGAGGAACAGTGGATTGCGGAGGGGTGGTCGTCGTTTGTGGAGGCACTACCGGCTGTTCCTGCGTAGCGGGAATTCCGGGTTGTTGCACGGGAACGGTCGTCTGGGTCCTGGGCGCTTCGGCGGGGGCAGGCGGAGCGTCCTCGGGGAGGTCCGTTTCAGGAATGATCGATTCCTCTTTGTCCACCCGCTCGAAAACTGCTTCCTCCATTTCGGGTTTTCCCGTGGTATCGCCGACTTCTTCACTGGAACTGCATGCGTTCATGAAACCGGCCAGAAGCACCAGACAGGAAAGCAGAGAAATGCGTCGTGAGAGCGTCATACGTAGCTCCTTCATCTATCGGTTTGAAATAATCGAAACTCCTGAACTTGTGCCGAGCCGGTTCGCTCCGGCGGCGAGCATCGCGAGCGCGGTTTCCCGGTCGCGAATTCCGCCGCTCGCCTTCACACCGCACCGATTCCCGACAGCGTCGCGCATGGCCCTGACTGAGGCGATCGTCGCTCCTCCCGGACCGAAGCCCGTCGAGCTTTTTACATAATCGGCGCCTGCGGCGACGGCAAGCCTGCATGCATCCGCGATTTGCCTCTCATTCAGCAGCGAGGTTTCGAGAATGACTTTGAGAATGGGCGCGGCGCAGGTCGCCTGTGCGGCGCGCAGCACATCGGCGATATCATGCTCAACATACGCAAAATCATCGTCCTTGAAGCGTCCGATATGCATGACCATATCGAATTCACTCGCTCCATCCGCCGCGGCGAGTTCCGTTTCCCGCACCTTCACGTCGGTGCGATTGCAGCCGAGAGGGAAACCGACGACGGTGCAGACGGCGACTGCGGATTCACCCAATATCCCGCGGCAAAGTTTGATCCACGTGGGATTTATGCATACCGACGCGAAATCATGGGTTCGCGCCTCTTCGCAGAGACGGATGATTTCCAGTTCGCCTGCATCCGGCTTGAGCAGCGTATGATCAATATACCGTGCGAGATCGGCATCGAATTCACGATGAGACATAATGCGACCGGGGTGCACGTGAATGAATGACGTTGTCGTATGTCGGAGCGTCAGGCAACATCTACTCCTGCGCTATACACCGATTCGGAACGCGGCGCTGAAACGCACCACCATCTGCTTCCAGTCGCTGTCCTCTGTCGTTACCGAACTGAGCGGGATGTCAAGCTGCACTTCCGGAGCGATCGTGAAGCCGCGTGACACAGGCAGATCGTAGCCCATGCCGACGATAGCGGAAGCGCGCAAGCTGGTCTCGGCGATTTCCGCCAATGGACCGTCGTGAAAGACAACCTGATTCGATCCGTTCTGATAAAACAGGCCGGGCGTCCTGAGGGTCTGCTGATCCCTGACGGTTCCATCCACGTAAAATCCCGCTCCCGCACCCAGGGAAACGAAGAGATTCCCCGCCCCGGTGAACCAGAGCATATGCATCGAGATCGTCGAATACTGCAGATCCGCTTCGAAGCGTCGTTCTGCGACCGTAGCTACGGAAGATCCGTCCGACGAGTACAGATCCATCTGCACATCTCTTGAAAACACGCTGGAATGAGATTCAAATAATCCCTGCAATCGCAATGCCAGCATCCGATTAAGACGTACGTCGAAAGCGACTCCTACATTGTATCCCAGACCAGTCCCACTACCATACTCGCACTCGCACGTCCCGGTAGGCCCGCTCGAACTGATGATGGCGGAAGGTCCCGCCATGACACCGGCGGCGAGCGCCCCGGGATACGCGGTGAAAAATCCATGTGGATTCATTCTGCCTTGCGCGGCGACGTCCATTGAAATGAGCACAAGCACTGCGCTAACAATACCCAGGGAGGCAAAATGGATACGAATTTTCATGGAGACTCCAGGGTAGCCGTATGATCGGGGGTCAAATGCCGAAACGAGCGGCCACGGTTAATTGATACGGGAGAATGCGCCAGCTGCTGTAGTCCGAAACGACGGGAGTAAGAGGAAACGCGATAGTGAACTCGGGGGCGAGGGAGAGCCGGTCCAGAAGCGGTATGATATAGCCGATTTTTCCGGCAAGCGACAGTCGGAACGACGGGGCGTCGTAATAATCGCCAAGGCTGCCGTCGAGAAACTGCGACTCGCGTGCGCCGGATGGGATGTAGGAAAAACCCGGAGTGACGATGCTTTCGGTTTCCGAGATATTGCTGTATGCGACAAAGGAGAATTCGGGACCTGCGGCAAGATACAATCCCGGAACGGGCGTTTCCCATTTGAGGTATGTTCCGACGCCAAAAGTGTAGAGCGTCAGATCGGTCTCGAGCTTGAAATCGATCGAGCGAAACGCTCCCAGCTGCTCGACGTACTCGAATCGCGAATCGGTTTTTTCGTAGGAGGCGTCGAGCGACTGCGTGCCAGCGACGATGTAGACCGAAAGATCCCGCGACACCGGGTAATCGATAAAACCACCCAATACCGGGCCGAAGCCATAGCCGGAGGTGTACAGGCACTGGCACTGCGTCTGGAATTCTCCGTATGAGGCATTATACCCAAGTCCGAGCAGTGGCCCGACGTGAAAGCGAAACGGTACGGGTCGGAGAATATCGTCCTCACGTTGCGCGTGCACCGGTTCGATAAGCGCGATGCACAGCACGACCGTGAGCAAAACTACGTGGAAACGATTCATGGATGTCGCTCTCGTATGGAAGTACAGCGATGGAATATAACCACCCGCGACCCTAACATTCAAACCGGCGGCCGCGGTCAGATGCGCTCAAGCGATTGTGGCTGCACCCAACCGCTCTTCCCGTCGGCGAGTCTGATCTTCAAAAGGCCCTGCTTCGATCCAATAATTTCAACCGTGAGGCCTTCATGGATGACGAAGGAATCGATGCCGCTCTTGTTGGGAGCGCTTTTCACCGTGACCTGCGTCTGCATGACCACGGCTGTACGCCGCTCCTCCAGCTCCAGCGATCGAGAATGATACAGCGTCGCGGAAATCGCGAACATGGTTGCAAGAAGTATGCCCGCCACAAGCGCTATTCTGCGAACCATGCGAGTGCGGAATCCGAAAAACACAAACGCGGCACCCGCAACCAGCCAGAGAAGAAGCACCGACATAATGAAGAAATCGCCAGGGAGGCGGGAGACCTTCAACTCGTTCCACCAGCGGACGAAAAAAATGAGAGGCATGGGTTCGATCCTGTCACGGGTGCGCGCGCGGACGACGTTCAAATTGTGCAATGCATCCGGATTCCGCGGATCGAAGCGCAAGGCCCGCTCGAACGAAACGATGCTCTTGCCGACATCGCCATTCTTGTAATACACGTTTCCAAGATTGTACAGAATGTCGAATCCATCATAGCCTTCCGAGCGCAACGCTTCAAATGCCTCGATCGCGGAGGCGTACTGCCCCGCCTTGTAGGACTGAAGCGCTTCGGCAAATCGGCGCGCTGGCGTGATCGATCCCGCCATGGCCGGGAGGATCAGGATAAACGCAAGCAGCAATGTTTGTACCGCGGATTTCAATGTTTCCGCTCCTTCATCGATTGCTCGGTTTCGATGATCGCTTCACGGCTTTTCGCGTACAGTTCACGCATTTCTGTTTCGTTGGCTCGCGTGGGTGAGAAGCGCGCATAATCCACGGCCTCCAGCGTCAGACGCACTCGTTCCACGACATCCTCGGGAACTCCACGAAGTGCGAGTTGCCCGGTCACGGTGCCGACGGCGGTGTTCGACGTCGGGAGAGCGAGCGCGTCCTGCATGTATCCCCACAGCGCGCGCGCGATCTCAAGATAATAGGCGTCGATGCTGCCTTTTTCGAGAAAACCTCGCGAGCGTCCAAGGTGTTTTTCGGCGACGCGGGTCGCGCGGCGACGCTTGAGTCCCATGGTGTCGCCATGTATGCGGTCATAGCGCCGCTTCCACGCGAGAGCACCGAACAACGCGAGTATCGGCATGAGGTACAATCCCGCCATCAGCGGAAACGCGACGCCCCGAGCATCGTTTCGCTCCAGCGGTCCGCCGCTATTCTTGAGCGCGCGGACATCCAGAGCCAAATAATCGATCATTTTCTGCTCGATCGTACCGGCCTGACGCCGTCGCGCTCCTTCGTCGATCTGCAATCCGAACTGCCCGGAAATCAGCGTCACATAGCGCTTTTTATCGAGATCGAAATAACTGAATTCGACGGGTGGAATCACGGATTTGCCGGGGAACCTCGGGACAAGCAGATACTCGAAGGTTTTGGATCCCGCCATCGTACCATCCGCATGCCTCACGTCTTCGGTAATGGTCGGATCGTAATGATCGATGCCCGAAGGGAATTGCGGTTCCGGCGCGTCGAGCAGACGAATGTTGCCCTTGCCTTTCAGAATCACCTTGAGCGTCGCCGTCTCATCGGTCTTCAGGCGATCGCGATCGAGCGTGGCGTCCATGCGATACGAACCGACGATACCGCTAAAGGACTTCGGCCTCCCGTTTTCCGGAAGCGGTTTCACGGTGACCTTCACCTTCTCGGTGAGCAGAGTTTTCTTGACGCTCTCGTAGGAATCGAAGTGCGGATCGCTGAAAAAGCGGTCGAAAAATTCATCGCCGGTATTTCTGCGTCTGCGGAGACGGACGCTCGTTCCGATCTCGAACGGTTCGATGGTCAGTGCGCCGGATTGCGTCGGAAAATAAAGAACTTTGCGCAGGAGATAGGCTTCGTACTGTTTCCCGTTTACTACTTCGATGCGCGGTTGAAGCTGCGTCGGCGCTTCGATATCCTCGCTCCAGAATCCGATCATGCGCGGAAGCTTGATCGGATTATCCAGTTGGAAGGCGACGCGGGAATAGAGTTTATAGGTTACGGTGAGGGGTTCGCCGAGCCAGACGGAAGTTTTGCTTGGAAAGGCGCGGATGAAGAGATTGTCGCCGAGGTCGAAAGCCTTCTCCGCCGCTCCGTCCCTTCCCTTTTGCGACGCGGCTGGAACGGCTTTCGTGACCGTAATCCTGACGGTGTTTGTTCTCAGGACGGCGCCATCGTAATTGATCGAAGCGGCGGGGATGGTGAACGTGCCGGTGTTTCTCGCCTGGAGCACGAAGATCCAGGAGATGCTGCTCGATACCCGCCCATTGATCACCTGCATGCTCTGGGACGTGCTCGGGCCCGCGAGGGTGAGAAAATCCCTGTTCATATCCGGTGCGCGGAATTCCGAATAGCGCTTGAGTCCCCCTCCGGCAAGTGTGAACTGCACCTGGAACTGCTGACCGATCGGGACTTCCGTTCTGTCCACGCTGGCCATGAACTTCACTTCCTGCGCATGGAGCGAAGCAATTGACGCGCACAACGCCGTGAGAACCGCAAGCGCGGCGACCATGCTTCGCAAAAGAACCATGCGACAGCTCGGATAGCGGATCATCCCGATCACCAATCCTTTTCGACGGAAATTCGTACGGGCACTTCCTGGCGTTTCTGCTTCTGCAGATCCTTTTCCTGGCGCTCGAGAGCGCGAAGAATCTGCTCGGCCTGCTGTTTGGACATCTGGGGTTGCTTCTTCTGTTCCTTTGGTTTGTCCTGGTCCGGCTTCTGCTGATCTTTCTGCTGCTGCTCCTGTTTCTCCTGCTGCTCCTTTTTCTGCTGCTCGTCTTTTTCCTGCTGCTCGTCCTGCTTGCTCTTGTCCTGCTTTTTTTCGTCCTCGTTCTTGTCCTTCTTGTCCTGCTTCTGATCCTTGTCCTGATTCTGCTGCTGCTGCTTCAGTTCCTCCAGCCTCTTTTTCGCATAGGTCAAATTGTAGCGTGTATCAGCGTCGGAAGGATTCAACTTCAGGGATTTTTTATAGAGGTCGATCGCCTGGCGATAGCCCTCCATTTTAAGTTTGGCGGGATCGTCTCCGGCGGTTTGTTTGAGCGCGGGATTTTCGCCGCCTTTTTCAGCGGCATTCAGGAATACGTTGCCTGCGTTGTACAGCGTACCGGCCAGTTCCTCCTTGCTGCGCGCGCGCTTCCCCGCCTGCTCGTACTGTCTGAGTGCCGCCTGGATATCATCGCCGCGATAGGCCGCATTTCCGTTATTGAACCAGCTCTCGATGCGCTCGGGATCACTGTTCGACGCCTTGGAATAACCGTCACGGGCGAGGTCGTATTTCTGCTGGTTGTAGGCATCGTTGGCGTCGTTGACGCGGGAGCGGTAGGACTGCGCGGTGAGAAATCCGGGCAGCGACAGCATCAGGAACAGGACAAGAATACCATATCGTGTGTTCATCTGGTCATCACTCGCTATTCGTTCTCGTTTGGTGCAAAAATGGAAAAGCGGGAAAGAAAGCGGTTGCGGGTTTCGGATAAAAACAGTTCGCCGATCAGCAGAATCAATCCAAGCGCCAGCGGAAACTGGAAGCGATCTTCGAAATCGGTGAACTGCCGCGTTCCGAACTCCTTTTTCTCCATACGTTCGATCTGTTCAAATACGGTCGCGAGATTGTCGCGTCCGCTGATAGCCTGAGTGAAGCTCCCCTCCGCGGCGGATGCGATTTCCTGCAGTGTTTCAGCGTCGAGGCGCGAAAGCACCATCGCGCCGCTGTTGTCCTTTTTATAACGTGGATTGGGACCGTCGTTCTCGGGAATCGGGGCGCCTTCGAGCGAACCCATGCCGATGGTGTGAATCACGATGCCCGCCTCGGCGGCTTCCTTTGCGGCGGCGACGGGATCGTCCTCATGATTCTCGCCGTCGGTGATGATGACCAGCGCCTTGTGTTTTCCTTCTTCTTTTTCGAACGACTGCGCCGCCAAATTGATCGCGGCGCCGATCGCGGTGCCGGGTTTGGGGGCGATACCTGTTGTGATGACGTCCGTGAGCATGAGGGCCGCGTTGTAATCGGAGGTCAGCGGCAGTTGCGTGTATCCTTCACCCGCGAACACGATGATGCCGATCCTGTCACCCTTGAGATTGTTGATCAGGTTCTGCAACTCCTTTTTTGCCGCTTTGATGCGATTGGGTTGAATATCCTCCGCGCGCATGCTGCTCGACACGTCGACTGCGACGATGAGATCGATGCCTTTACGGGTCACCTCCTCGAAGCGCGTACCGACCTTGGGGTTCGCGTAGGCGACGAGAACGAAAGCAACCGCCAGCAACAACATGGATGCACGGAGCCAGAACTTGATCCTGCTGCGTTCGGGAATCATACGCCGGACGAGCGGACGATCGCCGTACCTGCGGAGCGTACGACGCTTCAGGTACCAGGTATACCAGAACAGCGCGGCCAACGCGGGCAGGACAAAAAGCCAGGTGAGATATTCGGGATGCGCGAATTTGATCATGTATCGAACGCCGTAGTCACTGGTTAAGGAATTTTTCTGAACACGAAAGCGCGGAGCAGCAATTCCACAAGAAAGATGCCTAGGGCATACAGGACAAACTGGTAGAATAATTCGGTATACCGGTGGAACTCGGTCACCTCCACGCGCGTCCTCTCCAACTTGTCGATCTTCGAATAGATTTCGCGAAGCGCGCGGTTGCCGGTCGCGCGGAAATATTCGCCGCCCGTCAGCTCGGCCACCTGCCGGAGCATGGTTTCGTCAATTTCCACGGGCATCTGCTGATACTGCGTACCGAACGGTGTCTTGACCGGATACGGCGCCATACCGCGCGTCCCGACGCCGATGGTGTACATGCGTATGCCGAAGGTGGAAGCGATTTCCGCCGCGGTCGCTGGATCGATGGAGCCCATGTTATTGACGCCGTCTGTCAGCAGGATCATGACGCGGCTTTTCGCCTTGCTGCTTTTCATGCGGTTGACCGCGTTGGCGATTCCTTCGCCGATCGCCGTTCCGTCCTGCAAATACCCGGTTTTCACTTTTTTCAACAGATCGACGAGAACGCTGTAATCCGTCGTGAGAGGACACTGGGTAAAGCTCTCGGCCGCGAAGATGACGAGCCCGATACGGTCGCTTTCCCGTCCGAGGATGAAATCCTCCGCCACCGATTTCGCCGCTTCGAGACGATTGGGACGGAAGTCTTCGGCGAGCATCGATCCGGAAATATCGAGCACGATAGTAACGTCGATTCCCTCGCGATACACATTTTCACCTCTCGCCGAGGATTGCGGCCGCGCGAAGGCGACGATCAGCAGGGCCACCGTCAGCATGCGCAAAGCGAACGGCAGATGCCTCAGATGCGCGCGCCACCCGGCGGGCATCGCGGCGAGGAGGCGCAGCGAGGAGTGCTTCAATGAAGCGGTGAGGCGGTTCTGTTTCCAGACATACCAGGCGACGAGCGGCGGAATGACGAGAAGCAGCCACAGGAATGCCGGGTTCGCGAAATGCGTGATTTCCAGCGGCATCAGGTTTGACCTCCTTCCGCGGCGGCACCGGCGTGCTGCAATGTCTCGGCCGTCCTTTCGACGAAATTCCTGCCGAAGCGCACTCCCTCCTCATGCTGAGGATACGATGGTTCGAAACGCGCAAACTTGGCGAGATCGGCGACACGCAACGTCTGCTCAAGCTGAATCAGGAGCGGACGATCGATACCGTAGGGCGCCAGGTTGCGCATGATTTCACCCGTCGTCTGTTCCAACGCGGGGAAGCGGTAGCGCCTCTCGATGTACAGTCTGAGAATTTCGCTCAGGCGCGACTGTGCGCCCTTGTGATCTCCAGCAAGCCACGGTGCGTCACGCGACAGCCTGTCGAGACCTTCCAGCGCCTCCACATGGGCAGGAATTTCCGGCACCGGCGGGGCTTCGAGTACGACCTCGACCTGCGGACGATTTTTCCACCGCTTGTACGCATACCATGCCAGCAGTACCACAGCGGCGATAATTCCAATGATGAGAAGGTAATCCCAGATGGTCAGCGGCACATGCAGCACGTCCTTGATATCCTTGAACGTAATGCTCGTATCGAGCGCGATCGCGCCGAGGGTCAGGGTCAGCGTGTTCGAGCGTGCGATGTAGGTGGTGGTGTCGCCGGGGAGCCGATAGCGCAGCAGGACGGTAAGCGCGATCCGACCGGTGTCGAACACCGTTACCGTGAGATCCCTCCGTATGCGTTTGCTCACCTCGCCGGCATCGATGGATTCCGTTCCAAGAGAGACGAATTCTCCTCCTTCGATATCGTCATCGCCAGCAGGAAATGTGAGCTTCACATCCTTCGGCGCCTTGACGTCGAGATGCGTGACTATCCATTGTCCGATGAGGTACCCGGTGGAATCCACCTCGGCGCGCACGGTGACGTTCTGGGCGCGCAGCGTGGGGACGACGAACAACAGCAGAAGAAACGGTACGATCAGTCGAAGCTTCATCGGTAACGTTTCTCCCTCATTCTGAAAAATTCGACCAGAGGCTGAACATATCCCTGGCGGGCATCGATGGTGATGACGTCCACATTCGAGAGCAGGAACTCGCGCAGTTGCACCTGCGAACGGCGTTGCCATTCATCCCGCCATGCCGTTCGCACGGACTGTTGCGACGTGTCGATCCATCGCTCCGAGCCGGATTCCGCGTCACGCAGTTTCACGAGTCCCACATCGGGAAGAGCCATCTCACGCGCGTCGACCAGACGCACGGCGATGACATCGTGTTTGCGCGCGGCGATTTTCATGGCGCGCTGATAGCCGTCGTCGACGAAATCCGATACCAGAAACATGATGGAGCGCTTCTTCGTGACGCTGTTGAAATACTCGAGCGCCTGACGGAGATCCGTGCCCGGACTCGAGGGATCGTACACGAGTATATCGCGGATGATGCGAAGGATGTGCGAGCGCCCTTTTTTCGGCGGGATGAACGTCTCGATCCGGTCGGTGAAAATGATCATGCCGACCTTGTCGTTGTTCTTGATCGCGCTGAACGCCAGCACCGCGCACAATTCCGCCGCGATTTCCCTTTTCTTCTTTACGAACGTCCCGAAATCCTGCGAACCGCTCATATCGACGAGAAGCATGACGGTAAGTTCGCGCTCTTCCTCGAACACCTTGACAAAGGGTTTGTTGAGGCGCGCCGAGACGTTCCAGTCGATCGCGCGTACATCGTCGCCGTAATTGTACTCGCGCACTTCGGTGAATTCCATCCCGCGTCCCTTGAACACGGAATGGTATTCGCCCGAGAACAGCTGATTGACCAGCCCTCTCGTGCGAATTTCTATCTGGCGGACATTTTTGAAAATCTGTTTGGTATCCATCGCCCGTGCATCATGTGAAAAATGATTTCAGGTGCCTGATCGCAGGCGATCAGGGTACTTCGATGGTGTCGAGAATCCGCTGGATGATATGCTCCGAGGTCATTTCCTCGGCCTCGGCTTCGTACGTGACCGCGATGCGGTGGCGCAGGACATCGAAACAGATCGCGCGGATGTCTTCCGGAATCACGTAGCCGCGACGCTGGATGAACGCATGCGCCTTACCCGCGATGGCGAGATTGATGGACGCGCGCGGGGAGCCGCCGTACGCGATGTACGGGGTGAGGCTGTCGAGTTTGAAATCTTTCGGACGCCGGGTGGCTTCCACGATATCGAGAATGTAGCGCTCGATTTTTTCGTCCATGTACACCGCGTGCATGGCGCGCCTGGCACTGAGGATCTCTTCCTTTGTAACGACAGGTCGCGCGACAGGGACATCGTCGGCGATCTGCTGGCGCATGATGAGGAGTTCTTCGTCGCGGGCGGGATAATCGATGGTGACCTTGAGCATGAAGCGATCGACCTGGGCTTCGGGCAGCGGATAGGTGCCTTCCTGCTCTATGGGATTCTGCGTCGCCATGACGAGAAACGGTTCCGGAAGCTTGAACGTCTGATCGCCGATGGTCACCTGCCGTTCCTGCATCGCTTCAAGCAGCGCGCTCTGCACCTTGGCGGGCGAGCGGTTGATTTCGTCTGCGAGAATAAAATTCGCGAACACGGGACCCTGTCGGGTCTGGAACTCTCCGGTCTTCTGATTATAGATCATCGTGCCGACGAGATCGGCGGGGAGCAGATCGGGTGTGAACTGAATCCGGTGGAAAGCCGCGTGCATCGAAGCGGCGAGCGTCTTGATCGCCGTCGTTTTCGCGAGACCGGGCACGCCCTCGAGCAGAATATGTCCATTGCCGAGCAAGCCGATGAGCAGGCGATCGACCATCGGTTTCTGACCGATGATCACCTTGCCGATTTCCATTTTCAGGATATCGATGAAGGCGCTTTCCTTTTGAATGCGTTCGTTGATCTCCTGGATGTTGACGTCCATGCAATCCTCTCTGGTGGTCACAAATTGAAGTGTCGCCTGACTGGTCGCCGCGCATGCGGGACGATGATGACGTTTCCCGGGCGGACACGTGAATCGAATAAATTAGCAACATGGCGGTGTTTCATGCAAACCATTCGCGCGTGCCCTGCCATGTCGCGGGCTTTGACGAAAAAATGTTCTGGAATGTTCCGCGGTAGTTTCAACGTTTTCGCAACGGCTGCAGAACATATTTCATGTAGCCGTATTTGATTTTTGAGGGCACGGCCCTGATTGAAAGCAGATTCGTGGGGAAGGCGAAGGACGGCTCGAAATAGCAATTGATCGTGCAGCCCTTGCAGAACGCATGCCTCCCCTGCCGCTCCCGGTGCCAGGTCACGCGTTCACTCTCATAGGCCCCGATGAGGCTGCCGTTGATGGGAAGGCGCTCGGTATGCTGATGGTAGCAGGGCAGCAGGATATGGTTGTCCGGTGAAATGACGATAACGCGGGATGCGGCACGGCACAACGGATGCTCGGGATCGTTGCCTCCCATACGCCGGAGGGTGATGAAGGACGGATTCAGGTAGGCCATAGGAAGGCGGGCGATGCGTTCCACCTCGCGCAACGCCTCCTCGGGGAGTTCCTCTTCCCTGAAATATTCGAACACCGGATTGATGAGCATGAGCAGATTCCTGGAGCGCGCCATCGCGTGCACGGCTTCCAGCTGTGTGAAATTCTCCCTCGTCACGGTAAAAAGCACGTCCGGCATCTCGCCGAGTGCTTTCGCGATGTCGAGTGATTCCAGCACCGCGTCGAAGCACGGAACGCCCCGCATCGCGTCGTGCTGCGCACGGTCGCTGCTGTCGAGTGAGAAATGCAGAAGGTCGATGAGTCCGCGGAGACGTTCGGCATATTTCGGATACAACAATCCGTTGGTGGTGACGCTCGTCATCATCCCCGCGGCTTTGGCGGCTTGCGCGATGATGTCGAGTTCAGGATGCAGGAGCGGTTCGCCGCCGGTGAGATCGATGAAGCGTACGCCGAGGGTTTTCAGATCCCGAATATTGCGGAGCACATCCTGTGTGGAGGCATGTTTCTCGCCTTTGAATGCGGAATGATCGCCAAAGTGGCAGAAGCCGCAATAGGCGTTGCATCTGTACGTCAGGTAATAATTGCAGAGAATCGGCATGAACGCAAATTTCGATAAGTGACTGGCGATGGCACATGATACGAAAAAAAAGCGCAGCACACGCCATTCGTGGGTAATGCAAGTTGGCGATTCGGCTGATTTTTCGGATACTGTGGACACAATAAGCACGAGGCGCGCATGCGGTTTCACGAAGTGACCGCGATGATAGAAGCAGGAGAAGGACTGACTGTCGAATTCAAGCGGAAAGTCTCTACCCCTGAAAAAATCGCCCGCGAGATGATCGCATTCGCGAACACCCGCGGCGGCGTCGTGCTGTTCGGCATAGACGACGACAAGAGCGTGGTCGGAGTCGAAAGCGAAAAAAGCGAATTGGAGGACATCAATCAGGCCGCGACGGTGCTCAGCGTACCGCCGCTGGAACATACGATTTATATTTTCCAGATCGACGGTCTCGACATCGTTTGTGTGCGGATTCCGGAAAGCGAAAAGAAACCCCATTTTCTCGACGACGGCAGCGGCGAGCGGCACGCATATATACGTGTGGGTGAAAAGAGCGTCCAGGCGTCCAAGGAGATGGTGCGCGTGCTGCGTCACCAGTACGGCGCTTCCGAGCCCGTGAGGTTAATCGTCGGCGAGGCCGAGAGGCGGCTGTTCTCGTGGTTCGAAGAGCACGAGCGCATCACGGTCAGGGACTACGCGCGGCTCATCAACGTATCCGAGCGCCGCGCCACCCGCCTCCTCGTGCGCCTGGTCCGCGCCGGCGCCCTGGCCATCCACACCGACGAAAAGACGGACTATTTCACGCAAATGCTGTGAGGATTGACGAGGTACGATAGAATACGTGCACGGATGACACGGATTAGCGCGGATAGGCGCGGATAAGAATTTTTCAGACTCCATATCCGCAAGTCTTTCGTATCCGGAATGGTGTGGTTACAAAAACTCTTCTCCGCGAAAATCCGCGGGTTTCCGCGAAAATCCGTGTACGTATTCATCCGCGGAGGTTCGCTGATACTTCATTGCCGTGGCGGGATGAGGCCAGAGGTCAGGATTCAAATCGTCAATCGGCAATCGTAAATCGTAAATCTTTCGCCTACCAACACAGGCTGCTCGGAGTGCTACAGGTTGCCCGGAGCGTAGCCATGTTGCAAGTTTCGACGAGCGTGCCTATCTTTAAAAATCCTTTGGGCCCATAGCTCAGTTGGGAGAGCGCTACAATGGCATTGTAGAGGTCGTCGGTTCGATCCCGTCTGGGTCCACAAAAGAAGGTCTGAATAATCAGGCCTTTTTCTTTTTCAGGAGGCGAAACATCATGACACTAGATCCCGCGAACATTGAAGCTCTCGTTGCCGCGGCACGCGAAGTTCGCGAACGTGCGTACGCACCGTATTCCAGGTTTCCGGTTGGCGCGGCGCTGCTCTGCGATGATGGTTCGATCGTAACAGGGTGCAACGTCGAAAACGCCTCGTATTCCCTCACGTCCTGCGCCGAACGCAACGCCGTCTTCAACGCCATCGCGCAGGGGAAGTCGCGTTTCCTCGCCATCGCGATTTCATCGGATGGACGTCTCGTTCCGCCATGCGGCGCCTGCCGGCAAGTGCTGTCGGAATTCAATACCGAAATGTCCGTCATACTTTCAAACACCAGCGACGTCCACCGGATGTATTCGCTCGACGAACTCCTGCCCGAACCATTCACTCCGGATTTTCTGTTCGCCAGACCTGAGTGAAGCAACAGGACTGAGACCTTTCAAAAATCAACGAGGACCGCTGATGATGGAGCCACGTTTTGCGGACCGAAATTTTATCGCAGAGATTGCTGAAGGTAGAGCCACGTTCTGCGGACCGAAATTTTATCGCAGAGATTGCTGAAGGTAGAGCCACGTTGTGCGGACCGAAATTTTATCGCAGAGATCGCGGAGAGCGCCGAGGGCACAGAGAGATTTTTTGAGGGTGCATGTCGAAAGGTGTTCCGGAGTTGAGGGACGCACGCTGATTAATCTCCCGGGATAGGATTTAACGTTAGAGTACCGAGATATTCAAAAAAATCTCCGTGCCCTCGGCGCTCTCTGTGCCCTCGGCGATAAAGATCAACGAGGACTTGTGTTATCGCAAGCCAGGTTGTGCGGATCGGATTTTATCGCAGAGATTGCTGAAGGTAGAGCCACGTTGTGCGGACCGAAATTTTA
>CAYJMN010000023.1:62951-66860 GCA_964371045.1 uncultured Chromatiales bacterium
ATCTCCGTGCCCTCGGCGCTCTCTGTGCCCTCGGCGATAAAGATCAACGAGGACTGGCGTTATCGCCGTGACCGCACAGGGGCCAGATTGCGCGGATCTCCAGCTATCGGAAGAGATCGGTGGTGGGCCAGATTGCACGGATGTCCTTTTATCGCAGAGACCGCCTGGGCCGGGGGATGCGCGCCTCGATAATCGACCGACTCTGAATATTATTGTCTGCTTCGAAAAAAAGGCGTATGTTCATGCGTTATCCATTATTGCTTTCGCTCCATCCGCGACATACGCGGTCTTTATCGATTAAAAACTATCCACAACTGTTTCACCCATTACAGGAACAGATGATGCACATGTTACGACCCGCAATTTTGCTGCTGCTGATCATCGGCATATTGGCTCCGGCGCCGGCCGTCTCGACGAGTATCGGAGACGAAAAGCCAAAGCCGCTGAGCCTCCGATCAGATGGCGGCGACGTCCTGCTCCCCAAACGGGCAGGCGACTATCATTGGTACATCGGCCTGGACGCCGGTCTCACCTGGTCAAGTTTCATGAACGGCCCGCTCACGTTCTACATGCCGAATCCATACAATCCTCGCTATCTTCTGCCCGCGAGCGTTAACGAGGGCGACGGACTCGGATTGTATTTCGGCGCGACGGTCGATCTCCCGCTCTCGGACATTTTCGGTATCGTCCTGAAAGGCAATTATCACACGCGTGCAGGATCGTTCGACGAGACGAATGACATGTTTGAGGTTCACCCGCAAACATCGACGTCGTTGAACACCATCATCAACAACAAAACCGAATGGACCTTCAACTACATCGGCATCGATCTGCTGGCCCGAGTCAATCTCGGCAGTTCACCGATCTATTTTTTGGTCGGTCCGTCGTTCGGATTTCTGAATTCCAACACGGCGAAGCTGGATCAGACGCTCGTTCAGCCCGACGACATTTTCTACACCGAGGACGTCAACGGCCAAGACGAGATCGTCAATGAATTCCGCACGGCGTCAATCGAGGAAGAGGTCACGGGTTTCAAGAGTTCCCGCATCGATCTCAAGTTTGGTCTGGGTTGGTGGATCGAGCTGAACGAGAACTTGTTCCTCACTCCTGAAATCACGGTGGCATACCCGTTGACGACCTTCGTCGATGAGGATTACCTCTCCTCCGCGCATGTGGCGACCGAGCCAGCGGAGGTATTCCCCGCGTGGCGCAATCTTGCGAATCGCGATCTGGTGATCCCGAATAAGGACTTCAACATGCTCACTGCATTTTTCACGATCGGCCTTCGCTGGCGGATGAATTAAGGAGGGCATCATGAACACAAGCAAGAATCTCGCCCTGGTCCTTCTTTCCATCCTCGTCCTGACCTCGGCCCTGAATGCGCAAATGGAAAGACCACCGCGTCAGATCATCACGCCGGAACGCTTCAACGTGACCATCAAGACAGTCCCTGGCGAGCTGAATTCCTCGGATGACGATTTCAGTCCCCTGTTGCTCGGAAGCGGACGCGTCATGTACTTCACATCTTCCCGCAACGGCAACCATGACATCTTCAGCACCGTCGCCGGGTACAACGGCTGGGAACAGGTGCAGAAGTTGGGTGAACCAATGAACAGCAGTGGTGACGAAGGCGGCGCCTCCATTACCCCTGACGGACACTGGATGGTGTTCACCGCTTGCGACCGTCCTGATTCGCAGGGAGATTGCGATCTCTACATCGCCGAATACAGCGGCGGTATGTGGAGAAACATCCGCAACCTGGGCGTGAACGTCAATTCCCCGTTCTGGGATTCGCAACCGACGATTTCCTCCGATGGATTGATGGTGTTTTTCTCATCGGACCGTCCGGGAGGACAAGGCCTCGCGGATTTGTGGATGACAACCCGCAGCCATGGCGGCGACTGGCGTCCATCGGTGAATCTCGGAAGCATGGTCAACACGGTCGGCGATGAACTCGCACCGGCTCTGGCGGCCGACAACAGCACCCTGTATTTCTCCAGCGATCAGCATCCCGGTTTGGGCGGACTCGACATTTACATGACGAAGAGCAGCGGTGCGGGATGGGGCGCTCCGAAACACATGGGCACACCGGTTAATTCTTCAGACGACGATTATTTTTGTGGATTGTCCCTCACCAGCGACGACATGTATTTCACCTCGAATCGCTCTGGAGGAGTCGGTGACCTCGACATCTGGCTCGCCGTGCCCAACCCTCTGCCGCCTTCGGCGGTAACGACCGTGGTTGGACGCGTCCATGATTCGCAAACCGACGCTCCTCTCGCCGGGACACTCACCGTTCGCGACATCCAGACGAACTCCATCGTGAGTTCCTTCCACAGCGACGATGTGGATGGATCCTACGTCGTCGTGCTACAACCCGGCAAGGACTACGTCATCACAGCCGAGTCCGAAGGGTATCTGTTTTATTCGGACCGATTCACGGTTCCCGCTGAGAGCGGCAAGGATATGATTCGCAAAGACGTCCCGATGACGCGCGATCTCGTCCGACTGCTCGTGTTCTTCGATTTCGACAAATCGACCTTGCAGCGGGATTCCTACGTCGATCTTGACCGCGCGGCGGAATGGCTCAAATCCAATCCCGGCGTCTCCATCGAGGTCGCCGGTCACACCGACAACGTCGGCGCCCGCGATTACAACAAGAAGCTCTCGCAAGGCCGCGCCGAGGCTGTAGTGCAATATCTTGTCGGCAAAGGTATCGCGTCCTCGAGGATGCGAGCCTCGGGGTATGGCATGGAACAGCCGCTTTTGACGAACGATACCGAAGAAGGCCGCACACAAAACCGGCGCGTCGAATTCAGGGTGGTTTCACGCTGATCATCCACTTACACCCCCATGTACAACGTAAAGAAGCGCTCATCGGGCGCTTCTTTTTTTTAGCCACGTTTGGATTTCAATCGTACAGTTTGCGCCCCGCCATTCCATCCCCATCATGTAGAGACGTTGAATGCAACGTCCCTACATGATGGGGGCAACGTGTCTACGATCCCTATAGGATTCGCTACTCATGATGTCCCCGTGTGCTCAGAATTCGAACACGGAATGACAAGCGTGCACGTCCTGAATTCGTACACGGATTCACACGGAATAGACGGATTGGAGCGGATAAGAGTTTTTGAAATCCGGATACGAGAGTTTTGCGGATATGGCAGTCTGATAATTTCTTCTCCGTGCATATCCGTGTTCATCCGTGTAATCCGCGCACGTATTCACACCATCCACGTGTCATGCCCGAAACGGACCGACGCGAAGCGATGGTAGGCACTCTGCTTATGACATCAGGGAGGGACCAAGTCTCCTCTTGCGTTACGGAACGAATCATCCCGCCGCGGCGAGTCTGCGACCTTCGAGACGCCGCCATGTGACGCTCAATGCAATTACGAACGACCATACCGTGGCGGCTCTTCCTTATGACATCAAGGGAACCATACGGACTTACCGCGGTTGCGGATTCCAGATGTAGGCCTTTCGATCAGCCTACCAATGCGATATACTGGTCCATTTCGTGCAGGACATAGTGGCATGCTTGTCCCGCTTGCCCTCTCCCCTGCCCAAGGGGAGAGGGAATTCGCACCTATAATAGATGAAGTCATCGTTATCCAATGTTGTGCATCCCTCTCCCTGTGGGAGAGGGGCAGGGGAGAGGGCAGCGGACCTTGATAACCATTGCAGTCAAAATGCCTCGGCTGAGCGCAGAAAAATGATCGATTGCGCACGCGGCGGGGTGATTGGTTGACCAGGCATCTCGAGTCTCATCGTGCGTTTCGGAGCCAATCACCCCGCCGCGGCGAGTCTGCGACCTTCGAGACGCCGCCGAGTTCGCCATGTGCGAAATCGATTCCTTTTCCCGCGGCGGCCCTGCTTATGACATCTTCGTGTGTTCAGTGATCT
>CAYJMN010000024.1:0-66053 GCA_964371045.1 uncultured Chromatiales bacterium
TTACTAACCCTGCGAGGAACAACGTTACGAATCGGACGCGGTCTGAACGCGCCACTGGTGGTGATCGAAGGTCATTCGCAAGCATACGATGGTGTTCGATAACTCCGACACTAGGATCGGTTTTTGATACGCTCACAATAAAATTGTTGCACATTCCCCCCGCTCCGCCCGTCATGCAAGGAATCCAATGTTTCCTTATCTTTCAGGATCGAACGGTCGGGATTACCGTGCCAACCGGAGTCCTTCCCGCATATTCACTGAAATCGAAGCAACCGTGACATCCGGAGAGATTCATGATTACTCCGCAACTGCTTGAACCGCGAAGCATCGTGGTCGTCGGGGGGTCGAACGACGTCCATAAACCCGGCGGAAAAGTACTGAAGAACCTTATCGACGGTGGATTCGCCGGCGACCTGTACGTGGTCAATCCCAAGGAAACCGAAGTCCAGGGCATCCACAGCTACGCGAACGTGGCCGAGCTTCCGCAAACCGATCTGGCCGTCATCGCCATCGCGGCCAAATTCACCCTGGCGACCATCGAAACCCTGGTGCGCGAGAAGGAAACACGCGGGTTCGTCATCCTCTCGGCGGGATTCAGCGAGGAAGGCGCCGAAGGTCGGGCCTTGGAACGCGCTATCGTGGATCGGATCGACAGCGTAGGCGGATCGCTGATCGGACCCAACTGCGTCGGCATACTCACACCCGCGCATCATTCCATTTTCACCGAGCCGATTCCCACGCTCGATCCGAAAGGAGTGGATTTCATCACCGGATCCGGTGCCACGGCCTGTTTCATTCTCGAAGCCGGCATCCCGAAGGGACTGACCTTCGCGAGCGTGTTTTCGGTCGGCAACAGCGCCCAGCTTGGCGTGGAGGAAGTGCTCCAGCATCTTGACGAGAGCTTCGATCCGGAGACAAGCTCCCGCGTAAAAATGCTGTACGTCGAGACGATCGCCAAACCGGATAAATTGCTCCGACATGCGCGATCCCTGATCCGGAAGGGCTGCCGCATCGCCGCCGTCAAGGCAGGGACCTCCGAAGCCGGCAGCCGCGCGGCATCGTCGCATACCGGCGCCCTGGCCAGCTCCGATGTGGCAGTGGACGCGCTGTTCCGCAAAGCCGGCATCGTGCGCTGCTACGGACGTGAGGATCTTATCGCGGTGGTGTCCATTTTCATGCATCACGAACTGACCGGAAACAACATCGCCATCATCACGCACGCCGGCGGCCCCGCGGTGATGCTCACGGACGCCCTTTCCAACGGCGGGTTGAGTGTTCCGCATATCGAAGGTCCCGCCGCGGTGGAACTGCTGTCCAAACTGTATCCCGGCTCGTCCGTCGCCAATCCCATCGACTTCCTCGCCACGGGCACAGCCGAGCAGCTCGGTATCATCATCGATTATGTGGAGAATCGCTTCGACGACATCGACGCCATGGTGGTGATCTTCGGCACGCCTGGACTGACCCGGATTTTCGATGTGTACGACGTCCTCCATAGGAAAATGCTGCATTGCCGCAAACCGATTTTCCCCGTGCTGCCGAGCACGCTGACGGCGAGGGAAGAGGTTGCGGAGTTTCTTTCGAAAGGGCACATCAACTTCCCCGACGAAGTGACCTTCGGCACCGCGCTGGCACGCGTGTTCGCTACCCCTCCACCCGCCGTGGAGGACGCGCCGCCGCCGATTGATACAGCGGCCATCCGCGAGGTGATCGAAGCCTCCGATTCCGGATACATCGCTCCTGAGGCCATTATGACGCTGCTGGATGCGGCGGGTATTCCGCGAGCCGGTGAGGCTGTCGTGACCAGCGTCGTCGATGCCGTCGCCGCGGCGAAAACTCTCGGCTACCCGGTGGTGATGAAGGTGGTCGGCCCCGTACATAAATCCGACGTAGGCGGCGTGGCGCTCAATGTGTGCGACGATGCGGCGGTGCGAAGTGAATTCGAACGCATGATCCGCATACCCGATACCACCGCGGTACTGCTCCAGCCCATGCTCGGCGGCATCGAGCTGTTCGCGGGTGCGAAAAAAGAAGAGAGTTTCGGTCACCTTGTGCTGTGCGGATTGGGCGGTATTTTCATCGAAGTGCTCAAGGACGTGCAGGCCGGACTCGTACCGCTGTCCCTCGATGAAGCTCTCGCGATGATCCACCGACTGAAGGGCTACAGGCTCCTCCAGGGTGCGCGCGGACAGGCCGGCGTCGACGAACAGGCCTTCGCCGATGTCGTTGTGCGTCTCTCGGCCCTGCTTCACGCCGCACCCGAGATCGCGGAACTCGATCTCAATCCGCTGCTTGGCACCCCATCGGGCGTCACTGCCGTGGACGCGAGGATCCGGATTGAAAAAGATCGGTAACTATGGCGACTGTGCGGCGGAGGAGACCGGGTAAGAACATCCGGTGAGAAGGCAAGGAATGCGAAGCGGACGTTAGCTTATTGTGCTTCACTGCCGCGTCTACACTCATGAACGAACTGCACCATATCGAAGAACTACGTCGTCGACTCACCGGTGCGTTCCCCGTCAGGGAGATCGTGGTGGAGGTGGGGGATGATCGTATTCGTCTCACCACCGCGGAGGATATCGAAGCGTTGATAGGCAGGCTCTCGTCCGACGCCTTCAACGTGGACGAGCGTCTGCCGTACTGGGCGGAGCTATGGCACAGTGCGGTCGCGCTGTCGGCTGTCCTCATCGAACAGGAGGATACACTGCGCGGTGTCGACGCGGTGGAGATCGGTTGCGGACTAGGGTTGCCGGGTATCATCGCCGCTTCACGGGGCGCGAACATGACCTTCGTCGACTACGACGAGTTCGCGCTTGCCGCCGTGGAACTGAATTTGCGCACCAACGTACCCGGAGTCGCGGCGGAGTTTCTGCCGCTGGATTTTCGCGTTCCCCCCTCCCGCAGTTGGCCTCTGATCCTCGCCGCCGATGTGATTTACGAGCAGCGCTTCATCGAACCCCTCGCGGAATTCCTGCAACGCACGCTCGCTCCCGGCGGACGGATACTCCTCGCCGAGCCCAATCGCATCATCGCCGCTCCTTTTTTCGACGCCCTCGAAACCCGCGGCTTCCGTTACACCCGCCAGTCCCGCTTCGCCGATCTCCACGGCCGCCTCGCCGAGGTAAGCGTGTACGAAATCAGGCGGAAAAGGGGATGATCTGAATCGGGACCAGGTTTGCCCTTCCTGCATTCACCGTCAGTGATTCAGGATAGCTACGGAAGATCGAAGGGACTCAAGTGAGAAGTTCACTGATGCCCGTCTTCACCATCACTCGCCCGAATGACTCTACCGCTTCACGATCTTTTTGGTGGTGACCTTCACGCCGTCGTGAATGTTCACCAGGTAGATTCCCGGTGGATACTGCGAAAGGTCGATGTTACCTGATTGACGGCGCTCCTGGCTTGCGGTTGCAATGATCTCGCCAAGTACGTTATAAATTTCCAAGGAGTGCACGTTGCCGTCGAATTTCAGAAAAAACACGCCGTTGCCCGGATTGGGATAAATCTTGTACTCGGATGTGACCGCAACATCCTCAATTCCGTTCACGGTCTTATCTCCAGCCGCGATCGCCCGATTGGCCTCACTTTCGTAGGCAAAATCCTTCACGGTATAACTTCCGGCGTTCGCAGGGATATCGAGACGTATCCAACCATAATACCATTGGCCGCCTGTCCCGACCCTCACAGCGAGATAGGTATCGGTCACGCCGATCCAGTGACCCTCTGTTCCGTTTCCGTTCAGATGAATCATCCAGCTCGTCGGGTTGTACCATTCGCCGCTGGATGATTGGATCGCCTGGCCGTGTAACATCGCAAGCGGATAATGACCCGCCGTTCCGTCGCAGAGGATTTCGGTATAATTGTTGCGGATACCGACCTCGATTTTCTGGTAATTCGACGATACGAGCGTATTGTGATGATTCAGCAGGATGTCGTCCGTACCGTCCCGATTCATGTCGATAGAATACATGCCCCACGAATCATCCGCGGCGACGATTGTCGTGTCGGGGTCGATATCCGTATAGACGATCTGTCCGTACGCGGGATTGACTGCGATCAGCAGTCCGATCAAGAATGACAGTAAATAGTGCATCGCTCTCACCGGTTTGTTGTACATGGTTATGCAGGTTCGATGTATTAGCATTGTACCTGATACTATTATCGTTATCATCAACAGCGCGTTTCCTTCGACTGCTTGCATCAGAAACGGTGCTGGAAAATCTCGTTGAGGGTTGCAAGAAACAACGTATCCGCACGATGATGGATCGAGGAAACAACCTTTTTCTTCCATGTGCGCGCGGCGGCGGCCGGCTTCGAAATACGCCGACTACCGTATGGCAGCTTCGCGGCAAACGATGTCGGGTCTACCGGATTCCATGACATGGGTTCCGAACAGGGTGATCTGGACCGTTTGCACTCAGGCTTTTCGTGAATATATGCACGATCGCAGACTTTGTCAATCGGCTGCGCTGCACTACCTGTCGAAAGGCTCAGGGCAAGATGTATTGTTGAGGAAACGGGCGGCGACAGTCATCTCTCCCTCCTGACCACGACCTCGATGAATGTATGGTGACCGAGCAACGGTGACATTGAAATACAACATCCGAAGCGACAGCTACGTCGGTTGAACTATCCGCGAACCTCCGCGGTGCCTCTTGGATTTTCAGAGTACGTGCCGAAAGAAGACTTCTTTACCCTTTACCCTTTACCCTTTACCCTTTACTCTTTACTCTCTTCACTCTCTTCACTCTCTTTACTCTCTCCCTCTACTCCTTTCCGCCAGAAACTCCCGCATCTTCTCCCGTCGGCGGTAGTCGATTTTCCAGCTGTCCTGACACTTGAGAGCGGTACGGAAACTGGCCGCGGCCTCTTTCTCGCGGTCGGCGGCTATGTACGTGCGCCCGAGTTCGTAATGATGTCGCAGCACGTTGGGACCTTCCGCTATCGCGGTCTTTAAATGGAAAATCGATTTTTCCAGGCTGCCATCGGGCATGCTTCCAAGAAACATATTCGCAAGCTGCCGCTCGATCCACCCCACAGTGGCCACCTCGCGATGCCATGTGCCGTAAATAGTGTTCGCCACCTGATTGCGGGGATCCAGACGAAGCGCTTCGTCCAGTTCGTCGCGGATCAGGTTGGCGAGCTTCACTTTCTCTTTACCTCCGACGAACATCCCGATGCTGCCGTGGGCCGCAGCGAGGTAGGCATGCCCGTAAGGATTTCGGGGATCGGCCTTGATGGCCCGCTCGGCGTAGGCGATGGCTTTCCGGTAGAGCTGTTCCTTCGCGTCGTCGTTGCTGCCGTCGCCGTTGTTGATCATGTGATTGGCCAGACGCCAGAGCACCCCGGCGTTCGTGGGATGCGTTTTCAGTAAATCCTCAAGCAACTTCTGAGCGACGGCGTATTTCCCTTCGTCGAAGAGACTGTCCGCCTGCTCAAGAGACGAGGCGAGCGGATCAGGGGAGGTAGCTGAAACTGAAGCGCTCAGGCCGAAGTGCAGCGCAAGAATGAAACAGAGCGAAATGACTACCCGGTGTGACTGCGGTGTGCTCATGTTGCTTTCCGCGGGAGTGAGTGAACCTGCGGGTTTCCCGACCGTTGGAGTTCCTGTTTCGTTGATCATGTGCTTTGCCTGCAGTTGGTGGAATATCGTTGGATCCGTTTGTTGAGGCCCGGACGAGAAAGTGAAAAGAACAAGGTTCAGCGTATTCTTGCTTCGTGCTCCTTGCGAGTGGCACGGTTCTGCGAAAATACAGTGTCCATTTTTACGTCGGAAGCGTCCTGAAGCACGGTGTGTGATTCATTCCCTGCAGTTACGGGTGTGCGGTGGAAAAGGGAATCCGCGTTCGAACACAAACACTAAATTGCCGAGAAATTTCAATGAAGACAATGCCAATCACCATCCCTGATCTCCACATGCCTGGTTGCGCTCCCCTGCGGAGACAGGCGTATTTCGCAGAGCGATACGGGTTCCGTATGTTGTATCGCCGGGACACCTGTCGTTCCGGCGGGACACGGCTCTTATCGTTGGCGGCTCAGAACCCGTGAATTACCGCAATGGGTGACCGGCACGAAATTTGCTACAAGGAAGGATTGCACTTCAAGAGGAATCACCCATGCACTTGCGTTTCGTTCTGCTTACTGCCTCCCTTGTTTCTCTCTTTTCGATTTTTTCTCTCCACGCGCAACACCGACTCTCCGGACGCGTCACCGACGCGGGTTCGAGCGAGGCGCTGCCCTACGCGAATATCCGTGTGGATGGCACGCACAGCGGAACCACCACCGACAAGAGCGGTCGCTTCGTGTTGCCTCTCAACGCGGGCGAGCATGTGTTGATCGTCAGCTACATGGGATACACGAGCAAACGACAGCATGTGACCATTCCGCATGCGGAGGAGCTGTTCATCAGCTTGCGTCCCAGCACGATTGAATTACCGGAGGTGACGGTGACGCCGGGCGATAATCCGGCGTTGCGCATTATCCGCAAGGCGATTGAAATGAAGGAGCGGCAGAAGGAAAAGCTTCGAAACTACAGCCTCACCTCGCACTCAAAGCTTGTCATCAACCTTTCGGGGATTTCCTTTGGCGGCGCTGAAGCGGACGAGAACAAAGTCACGGTCAGCGGTAAAACGGATGACACCGATACCACGACGACCGATACCGACAGCACGCGCGTCGACAGTACCCGCACACGGCTCCCGGTAATACTCGAAACGCAGACCGAGGCGTATTGGGCGGCGCCTGACCGCTACAAAGAGATCGTCACCGCGCGTAAGCAGAGCGCCTTTCTTCCCGCACAGGGAAACATCATGATCAGCGCATTTTTCATTACCGATTTTTCGCGCGACGAATTGAACTTCAGCAGCAAGGCCCCGATCATCGGTCCGATTTCCGAAGCCGGTCTGGATGCCTACTACTACCGATTGCTCGGAACGACATCCATTGACAGTACGAAGATCTATCAGATCGAAATCTCCCCGCTTCGCGACAGCGATCCCTTGCTCGGCGGAACGATCTACATCGCCGACGAAACGTACGCCCTGTCGATGGTGGACGTGCGACTCAACGACGCGGCGATGCCTGGCATGTTCGATACGTTGGCGTTCCGTCAGAATTTTCGCCTGATCGACGATGATTTCTGGATGCCGGCCGATGTGATTGTCCTGGCCGTCGCCAGTATCCCCATTTTCAACATCGGCCTCAAGGTGGATGGAATCTCCGTACTCCAGGATTACATGATCAACAAGGAGATAAACGAGGAATTCTTCGATCGTACGCGCATCAAGGTTCTGAAGGAGGCCGACGAACGGGACTCGACGTATTGGATTGAAACGCAGAAAATTCCCAATACCGACGATGAAGTCAAAGCCTACGTCATAGCCGACTCCATCAAGATCGCGCTGGATTCCACGCGTTACGACGTGAATGTTTCTACTGTATTCGGTGGAGGACTGACCGGTTCGGAGAACATGGAGTTTCGCTATCCCGGGCTATTTACGCTGTATCATTTCAATCGCGTAGAAGGGCATGCGCTTTCCGGAGAATTCTCGACGACCTTCCCGAAATCCCCGTTGCATCGCGTGTGGGCCGAGGCCGGATATGGATTTTCGGATAAACGCATTAAATATTCGGTTGGAACGTCGTTCGAGGTGTTTTCTTCACCGGCGCTGGCACTCGGTATGTCGCGATATTACAAAAGCGATTACATCGACAGCGACGGCGATCCGACACCCGTCGGGATAATGACGCTGCTGTCGTGGATCGATAAATATGATTACAGGGACTTCTTCTACCGCGACGGGTGGAGCGCCTGGGTGAACTACGATCCATGGATTCTCTTTCCGATGAACCTCCGCGTCGCGCGCGACGGCTTTTACAATGCGAAGGTGAATTCGGAGTGGAGTGTGTTCAATCGCGACGAATCCTACCGCGCCAATCCACCCATCAACGAAGGCAGTATCCTGAGTGTGAGCGGCAGGCTGAGCCTGGATACGAGGGATCTGCTGGACAACGCCGGTGAGATCATGCGCATTGGCAGGCGCAACCATGTGCCCACGTTCGGAGCCGGATTGCATCGCATCGATCTCGCGAGCGGCGCCTGGGATGTGAAGACGTATTTTGGCGACCTGAGCGGGATGTTCGATTTCGGTATTCCCGGAGTTTTTTCCTATGGCTTCACAGGGGAATACGCAGATGGGGCGCTTCCCACACAGATGCTGTTCAATCTCCGGGGCGGGATCGAATTCCTGACGGCGGGAAGAGGGTTCCGCACACTCGACTTCCGCGAATTCGGAGGGGATTCGAGGGTTACCGCGAGGTTCACCTACAGTTTTCGCGACTGGCTATTCCGTTGGCTGCGCGTGCCCTTCCTGCGGGATACTGGATGGGAGCTTGACTTTTTCGCGAATGGCGGCTGGACGAGCATGAGGGATGAAACCGCGCGCCTGCAGACGGTGCCGGTGTCGGAGGCGAAGGTCCCCTTCTGGGAAGCAGGCTTCGGTATCGACGGCATCCTCACGATATTCCGCGTGGATATGGCGTGGCGCCTCAACCACTTCCGTCCCGGCAGGAATGTATTTATCGGACTGGGCGGGGCGGTACTGTTTTAACGAAGACAATCCGCATTCATCCGCGTAACTCCGCGCACATATTCACACGTAGGGGTGATTTCTGATTTACAAAATTAAGCACGAAGCTCAATCGCCCCCCCGCAGTATCACCACGCGCTCGCTCATTATCCCCTGCGTCGTATGTACATTGACGAAATACACCCCTGTCGGAAGGAATGCGGTGGGAATAATTGTCGCACCAACACCGGGCTGCGATGCACGGTAGACGATACGGCCGCTTGTATCCGTAAGTTCGATGGCGTTAAGTGGCTCCACGCTGCGGACGGTGATTATACCACTTGCCGAGGGGTTCGGCCAGACCTCGATTTCTGACGGTCGATATGCTATCGGTGGGGAGGTAATGGAAGTCGTGCTGGTGTCCGGTATCCACGTTGAAATGCCATCCGATGTGGCGAGAAACACCTTATTGTAAAATATACCGCTTCCGATCACTAAAAGAGATACCAATGGTGCTTTGTTACAAAGCAGGTTGAATTCCTGATCGTAGACACGTATCTCGTCGTAAAAACCTACAATCATGACATTCTCGTTTCCGAAAAGTGGCCGAATCATTGCAATAATATCTCCTTCGCCCTTGCCTGGTGCGAGCTTGAATCCTTCTGCGGTTCGCAGGAGGGCACGCCAATATCCATTCTCCAGCGCATAGAGGTGACCGTAGCGAAAATAAAAATCCTCAACAAAGTCCACATCTTTATCGATGTCGGTGGCGGCGGAATACGCGATCTTCCCAACTGCATCGACATGATAGAACCGGGCTTCATCGTTTGGTCCGGATATCAGAACGATCGAATCACCGTACATATCCATGAATGCTGACGCCTCCGGCCAAACAGTAGGGATTGACATCGAGTCAACACACGTAATGGTATCGACGGAAAGGTGGAAGGTATAGATGGATGTATTGTTGCTCATCATAAAGATGCTGTCATTCACGGTATTGAGTCTGCGACTATACGGAGTGCCTACGACCCCAAACTTCAGCAATGGAATACTATCCAATGCCGTGGGTATCTCGGAGACGATTCCTTGGTGGTCCACTTTGAGTATACGATGCACATCGCCTTGTTCCCAACACACTACAAGTATGGAATCGAACATGAGGACGTCCGTTATCGACGCAATGCCAATATGTGGGTGCGGATAGTATTGTTCTGTTAAAAAGCTAAAACGAGTGACTCCTGTTTTGAAATTAAAGTAGCGCAACTCATCGTACCCCTGTCCGAAACAAGTCGAGTCCGTCATGGGCTTTACAAAGAAGTTCCCTAGAACGAATTCATCGGTTTTTTTATAACATGATTGCGCTTCCACCTCGCAGACGAGGCTGGCTGTGGCGATGAGGAAACAGAGGATGAGTCGGGATGGGCGCATAGAGAGACCTTTCAGTATCGACAAATGAAGCAAAACGGTATACATCCGTGAATCGCCAAAAATCAATCGCGCTCCCGCAGTATCACCACGCGCTCGCTCATTATCCCCTGCGCCGTATGCGCATTGACGAAGTACACACCCGCCGGAAACAGCGCGGTGGGAATTATCGTTGCCCCAACACCAGGTTGCGATGTGCGGTAGACGATACGCCCATTTGCATCCGTCAGTTCTATGGCGGCGACCTGCTCCTCGCTGCGGACGGTAATCATGCCGCTTGCAGAGGGATTGGGCCAGACTTCTAACCCTGACGGGCGATTTGCGACAGTAGACGAAGTAATGGATGTCGTGCTGGTGTCCGGTATCCATATAAAGATCGTATCACTTATCGCGGTAAACACTTTGTCGCCATAAATACCGCTGGCAATCGCTCCAGGGGACGATACCGGGATCTTGTTACAGAGCAGGTTTAATTCCCGATCATAGACCCAAAGCTCATCATTTACCCAACCGAAGATGATGACAGTCTGCTTACCGAATAGGGGCAGCGTCACCCCGAATGTCCAATCTTCGGCTGAGCCGGGGGTGAGTTTGAAGCCTTCGTGTGTTCGTACAAGCGCGCGCCAGAATGTTCCATCACCAACATACAGGTTACCGTAGCGATAGTATACATTATCGGTGTCCCAGACATCACTATCGATACCGACCGTGGTTGAGTAGGCGATCCTCCCGCCGGCATCTACATGATAGAACCGAGCTTCATAATTTTGCCCGTATATCACAATGATCGTATCACCGTACAAATCCAGAGCCGACCAAGGTCTTTGAATTGTCATTGAGTCTACGCACGCGACGGTGTTACCCGAAATATTGAAGCTGTAAATGGATGTATTGTTGCTCATCAGAAAGATGCTGTCATTCACGACATTGAGTTTGCGACCCTGTGGTACGCCTACAACTCCGAACTTTAGTAATGGAATACTGTCCAATGCCGTTGGTATCTCGGAGACGATTCCCAGATAGTCCACTTTGAGTATACGATAAACATCGCCCTTTTCCCAGCTCACTACGAGCAGCGAATCGAACATGAGGACACCCGTAACAAATGCGCGGCCGAAATGTGGGTGCGGATAATATGCTTCCGATAAAAAGCTAAAAAACGTGACTCCTGTTTTGTAATTATAGTAGCGTAATGAAGCGTAATACTGTCCGAAGCAGGTTGAATCCGTCATCGGCTTAACAAAGAAATTACCCGCGACGTGTTCGTCGGTTTTTTTGTAACACGGCTGCGCTTCGGCCATGCCGGTCAGGCTAGAAGTGGCGATGAGGAAAAAGAGGAGTAGGCGGGATGGGTGCATACTAAGACCGTTCATTATCGACGTACGATTCATGATCCACATCCTCTCACGGCGTTCGAAGCAGTCGCGCGGTTGAGGCATCATTATTGACCATATTCACAATGCTTGTTGGAGACACAATGAGGGCCATATCAACGAATAGCGCAGCCCACGCGTGGAAGAGCCACGATTCAGACAACGAACACGGATAAAAAATCCAACTCGGTGAAACGTAACCGAATCTCCTATCAGTTCCAAGGATTAGCACGACGAAGCAAAAATATTATTTCAGAACGGAGTCCGGAGGGTTTGACATGCCCTGATTCTGATAATCCGAATCAACCTGCAGCGTTTCGGAAAACCGGTTTATATGCGGAATGATAAAACTCTTTGTCCGCGAACATCCGCGTACGTCTTCATCTGTAACATGTACGCGGATTGACACGCTAGAACGCGGAGCCGCACGGGCTAGAATTTCCCTGATTCCCGAGCAGCAGATCTCATGTATACGGAGCTAAAAAAACTTATCCGCGACAATCCCCACCTTCGCCCTGTCGATCTCGCATCGGAACAAATCGTTGCGGATGGCTTCGGTGGACAGGCGCACTAATCCGCTATGATCCGCGTACATATTCTTCTCTGACGTCTTCACTGTTTTTTCAGGCCCGAGTAGCGTCCCGCCCAGAAGTTGCGTCGGACGCGCAACAGGCCGCTGATGTCGTCGAGCGCGGTTTTCACGATTTTCACGCGGGTGTCGAGATCCTCGATCCATTTTACGGGGACGTCGTAAATGCGGTACCCGCATTTTTCGCCAATGATGAGCAGCTCGGAATCGAAGAACCATACATTATCCTCGACATGCGGGATCAGAACATCCACCACTTGGCGTGTGGCCGCCTTGAATCCACATTGAGCATCGGAGAAACGCGTGAAAAACATCGCCTTTACCATGAGGTTATAGGTGCGGGAGATGAATTCGCGTTTGAAACTGCGTACGGTGTTCGCTCCCTTCATCAAGCGTGAACCCGTCCCGATGTCGTAGCCATCCTTCGCCAGTGCCCGTACCATGGGAGGAAACGATTCAAGGTTCGTGGAGAGATCGACATCCATATAGCTCACGATATCCGCGTCGCATTCCTTCCACGATTTCTTCAACGCCCGTCCACGGCCTTTCTGCTCCAACCGCAAATAGCGGACATTGCTGAAATCCTTCGCCAGCGTTCGCGAGACCTGCGGAGTATTGTCGATCGAAGCGTTATCGGCTATTTCGATGGTCCACTCAAATTCGGAGAGGTTCTCACTCAAAAATGCGTGCAGCATAGGGATGCTGACCGGTAGAGCTTTTTCTTCATTGTAGACCGGGATGGTGACGAGCAGTTTCATAGGTGTCCGGGGTAAATACTACAGGCATATCCCCTAAACTAGCACCACGGCGAGCTTTTTCCAAGACGGAAAGGGGAAATGGAGGAGAAGACGAAGGATTGACCAGCGTCCATATCGATCCCGCTGTTCATCCGCGGCCTTTCATCGGAGCGGGGTGGGTGGTGGAATCGGGAACGGTCTGTTGCGTGAGAGTCTGGAGTTTCACCGGCAAAGGCAGTGAGCGGTCGATGTGACGAACGACGGAGGCATGCGGATATGGATGGGTTATCGTATCGGGGAGAATCATATAATTTCGCTGTTACGGGGAGATTTCAGTGATCGCAGGGCGAATGCAAGGTCGCAGATCCCAATCCTGGGCGCATCCAGGCCAGAGACTTGCATCGCATTGCGTGTTAAGCGTACCTTAATAAATCTCCGATCCCGTCGGAGTTCCAATCACTTTGCACCTTGACAATGGAGGCCTATGAATCGAAAAGCACGTAAACTCCTCATTCTGATGACCCTCGCGATCGTCATCGTTCTTTCTCCCGCAACCGTTTTTGGAGAAGCAGGCAGCAGCCATTCATCCACGCAAACCTCTCCCGACAGCAAAACAGCCCGGAAAAAACTCAATCGTAAACATGCCGCCTTGGCCGTGCTTCGTGAATACCTGCCGAATTACGCAGATATTCTCGAAGCGAAGAGCGTACGGATTGAGGATATGTTCTACCGAGGCAGTTCAATTGTACCTGTAACCCCTCCGTTTGATGCCAATTCCCCATTCGTCAATCCAATGCTCCGACTCGAATTGCTCCAGACCGTACAGGAGTGGCTTGGTACGCGGTATCGGTATGGTGGACGTTCGCGCACCGGCGTCGATTGTTCGGGATTTGTGATCCAGATCGTCGAGGCTACAATTGGCCGCCGGATCGGGAATTCGTCCAGTACTCAATCAAGGGAATTTGCGCCGATTTATTCCGTCGACAGCCTTCAGTTCGGCGACCTGATGTTTTTCACCGGCTCCCGCCGATCGGCGAAGCGCATCGGTCATGTCGGCATGTATCTTGGAAACGGTGTATTCGTCCATTCCTCCACCGGAGTCGGAGTGACGTTCAACCATATCGGCGATGGTTATTATACCAGACGTTTTCGCTGGGGAGGGCGCTTCTCCACCTCCGCGGTCGCGGATGCGGATAAGAGTGGCGTGTACGTCAGTCCCTGAAAACCGATTCTATTTGAAAAAAACGGCGGGTGTCACACA
Organism: uncultured Chromatiales bacterium; assembly: GCA_964371045.1. Lineage (GTDB taxonomy): Bacteria > Bacteroidota > Ignavibacteria > SZUA-365 > SZUA-365 > JAOSJT01. Next base: position 13,956 of record CAYJMN010000024.1, read on the forward strand.
CCCGCCGTTTTTGTAAAGGGAACTTCTCACGCGATCCGGCTGCGAGGGCAACCATGCGAATCATTCGCCACCCACCTGGTTATCGCGTTGCTATTTACTCCTGGATCGATGCGGTGGTGCGCTCCCGTTTCAGCGTCGTGCCGAACACGGCATCCCAGAGCGGGGAACTCACCCCGAAGCCGCGATCCGGATCCTGGAAATGGTGGCGCATGTGGAGTTCACGCAGCATGCCGAATAATCGCCCCTTGATGGGGAAATGGTGGACGGCGTAATGCGTCATGTCGTACATCAGGTAACCGATGAAAAATCCCGCCGAGAAGGAAAACACCGCTGGTGTGCCCAGGAACAGGTAGAAGAGCAGAAAAAATGCGGCGCCTAACGGCAGACTTATCGAGGGCGCCATCACGAGCCGCAGCGGATCGCTGGGATAGTCGTGATGCACGCCGTGAAACATCCAGTGATATCGCTTTCCCCATTCCGAGCGCGGTTCGTAATGAAAGATGAAACGATGCAGCACATACTCCGTGAGCGTCCAGATCAACAATCCCGCGGACAAGAACAGCAGGAATGTGCCGAAGGAAGTGACGCCGGAAGTCCATCCGTACCACGACAGCACAGCCACAATGGGAACGAAGACCCAAAGCGGTACAGACCAGTGGGCGCGCGAGAGAAACTCCGTGATGTCATTGTCAAACATTCGGGGAGTTTCACGCTTGTTCGAAACGTACATCTTCATAATTCATTCATACTTCGTGAAAGAATAATTGCAGGATTCGATGAGATGACACGTACAAGAACACTTGGACTCGTGTGGAAAGTTCAATTATACGAGGTTATGAGGACAAACTGAAAACCTGTTCACGGGGGGCGAGATCCGGGCATGTTCGAGCAAACGAAAACGGGCGCCCAAGGGACGCCCGCCGCACAATATCATCGCCTGCGTTGTCGCTACAGATTCACGACCGCGATTCCTCCGAGCGTCGTGCGCAGGGAGATGGACCGGATATGCTCGAGCGTGACGAGGCTGTACCACTTCAAATCCTTCGAGGCGATATAGGCGATCTTGTTATCGTCCGTAACCGCAAGGCCTTTCATTACTTCGCCCGAGTTGAAAATCTTGACGATTTCGTTTTTCGACGCATCGATGACATTGATGCCGTCGATATCCTTGAACACATTCTTGTGATTGATGACGAAGGCATAGTGACCATCCGGACTGAAGGTGATATCCTTCTGCGATCCGGTATGATACTTCGGCATGTCCAGGACGCTTGTCTGCTTGTTGCCCTCGGTGTCGATGACCTGAATTTTGTTCGCGGTACCGTAGGACGCGTAGGCCAGGCTTGCGGTTGGACTGCATGCCACACCCATGAGCGTCTCGGCGAAGCCATTCACCGCGGGGATGGTGGCAAGGAGCTGGTAGTTTTGGGTATCGTAGACGGTGATGCCGGATCCGGCATTCGCGACATAGATTTTAGTTCCGTCACCCGTCACGGAGAGGGCGGTGATATTTTTACCTGCATCGAACTGTCCGACAACGAGTTCTTTCTGCGTGTCGATGACGTAGACGCGGAGGTCGGTGTCGGGAACGTCGGAGCGTTCGGCGATGAATATCCGTGTGCCTTCCCAGTTTCTGATCAGCACGCCGGCGTAAATCCCGCGGCGGTTGACCGGGAGGCGAAGGACTTGCGAGACCCGATCGTCTTTCAGATCGACGATGGAAACCGTGATATCGCCGGTATTGCTCACGTAGAGGCGGGATTTGTCGGCATTGAGCGCAACAGAGACGGGTTCGCGTCCCACCTGGATGCGCTGGAGGAGCTTATTGATGGCCGGATCGATCTTCGCGATGTTTCCTTCGTCCGTCAGCGCGGCATAGACGTAGGTCTTCTGTGCGTAACTCTGCACAGGCAGCAGCACGAGGGTAAAAACGAGCAGAGCGAGGATGGAAAGGAATTGTTTCATGGTGTCACTCGTTAAGCTGTGGTCGAAGGACGGGACTAGGGGCACTTGCAATGGTAGTAATAAGAGACGTGCCAATCAAGAACACCGTCGATCTTTTCTGAAAAATAGTCGATTTTCCCGTATTTCGGGCAATCTCTTTTGTACCCCAGACAGTCGAGGCCTGTTCCCATGCGTCCGTTTTTCCCTGTTATTTTTTTAACGGTTGTCATCGCCATCCTCAGTCTGATCGAGATTTTTCTGCTCCGCGCGCTGCATCCTTACTGGTGGGAGCGTGTCCCGATGCGCAGATTCTCGTGGGGCCTCCCGATTGTAGGGGTCACTGCGCTGCTCGGCTGGACTCTGGGCATATTGAGCGGGAGTGAGATGCTCGTGGCCGCCGGAGCGACGGTATCCGTGGCGGTGTTCGTGCTGGGCCTGGCGCTCATGATTTCTCTGCCCATATCCGCCATTGTGCACACCTCCAATCGTCTCTGGCATAGAAGGCGTCGTCGTCGCTTGCCTGAGGGGACTGTGGATCCTGTGCGTCGACGAATTCTGACCACCTCGGCGGCGGTGTTCCCGGCCTTGGCTATAACGGCCGGCGCGACGGGGCTGGTCAACGGCTACCTCTCGCCACGCAATCCGCTCATCCCGTTGCACTATCCTTCGCTGCCGCCGCATCTGGAGGGATTGCGCATACTGCACATAACCGATGTGCATATCGGATTTTTCATCGGGCTAAAGGATCTGGAAGCGATGGCGGAGCAAGCGTCAGCGCTGCGTCCCGATCTGGTTCTGATTACGGGTGATTTTTCCGACGAAGCGGACGTATACCTCGATGCGCTTCGCATCGCGGCGCAAATCCCCTCGACCTACGGCAGCTATGCATCGATCGGGAATCACGAGTATTATGCCGGAATACGTGAAGTGTTGCAGGCATACGAAAAAGGGCCGGTTCCGCTTCTCCTCGATGCGGGTACGACGCTCGATGTTGCCGGAGGCGTGTTGTTCCTGGCGGGCATAGACGATCCGCGCGCCATGGGCCGCATGCCGGAGAATTTTTTCCGGAAAAGTATCGATGCCGGCTTCCGCGACCAACCGACGGACGTCTTCACCATCCTGATGAGTCATCGCCCTATAGGCTTTGATGAAGCGGCGAAGCACAAGGTGGAGCTGACGCTCGCGGGCCATACCCACGGCGGACAAATCGGCTTCAACGGACGCAGTCTTCTGACTGTGATCAATCCTGGAAATTACATGTGGGGATTATTCGAGAGGGGCGATTCGAAACTGTATGTATCCGCCGGCGCGGGACATTGGTTCCCGTACCGTATCGGCTGCCCTGCTGAAATCCCGCTCTACGTGCTCACCTCACGTCCCCGTCCACTCACGAGTGCGTGACGAGGTAGCGGATAAACGGCGTCATGGCCGTGAATTTTTCCACAAGTGTATCCGCGAAACCCGCGCCGTGTATTGATTTCACGGGGATCCCGGCCCAGGCCAGAAATTGTTTGCGCATGAGGAGATCCACGGCCGGATGATCCTTTTCGTACCCCTGCGGAACACGGGTGAGGGAGTCGCCTGTCAGATCCTTGAAATGCGATTTGAATGAAGCTGTCTTCAGAATGCCGCGCAGCGCTTCGGGGTGCTCGGCGATGGATGCGCGCAATTTTTTCAGCTGATCGCCTGAGGGCGCATAGAGTCCCCCACCGACGCCGACCTCTTCGGGCATGATATGGAAATAAAAGGCAGCATCGATTTTTCTGTCGTGGCCGCGCAGGGTGAAGGCCGCGGCGACGGAGGTTTTGTAGGGTGATTTATCCTTGCTGAAACGCACATCGCGGTTGATGCGATAGATGCACTTCTTCGGCTCGATGTCGATGTCCTGATCGACCGATCGCATGCGTTGCGCTATCGTGTCCAGCAATGCGAGCGTGGGCGCCTTGATGCTCTCTTCGTAACGCGCCTTGTGTTCGGTGAACCATTCGCGCGTATTGTTCGCTTTCAGATCGCGCAGAAAGATCAGCGCGTCCTTCGGATACCCATTGAATGGCGGGTGGACCTCTTCATCGAACGGGTTGATTTTCTTCGCCATGACAATTCTCTTTTGTTGAGGAAAAAACAAAGGTAGGGCGCGGAAGCTCGCCACGCAACGCAGGGGAATGTAACGCAGAGAGGCAATGTAACGCAGAGAGGCAATGTAACGTAGAGAGGCAAAGGCGAGAAGGCGCAAAGATGCTTCATGCAATGGGATTACCCGAAGAAGCATTCTCAATAATCTCACCGGCATTTATGTTCTCGCATTGAGCCTGAACGATCAGTGTCTGGAATACAAGACCGATGCGTCTTTGCGTCTCTCCTCTGCGCCTCTGCGATAAAAGGAGAGCCGCACAATCTGGCCACCGGCACCGGCACAAGTCCTCGTTGATATTTTATCACCGAGGGCACCGAGGGCGCAGAGGGCACAGAGATATTTTTAGAATGTCTCAGTCAATTGAGTCTGAAGTAATTCGTGTAGGTAATTCATCGACTTGCTCTTTTCAACTCAAAGGAACCTTTCGAGATGCGCCCTCTAAAATTTCTCTCTGTGCCCTCGGCGCCCTCCGCGATCTCTGTGATAAAATGGGATCGGCACAATGTGGCCCTCAGCGACCTCTGCGATAAAAGGGGATCCGCACAATGTGGCCCTCCGCGATCTCTGTGATAAAAGGGGATCGGCACAATGTGGCCCTCCGCGATCTCTGCGATAAAAGGGGATCCGAACAACGTAGCCTATCAGCGATCTGCGGTGCGTCAGGCCAAGTCGCACGTTGGTTTGCGCGGATGATGTTATCCGAATATTTCGATAAAACCGCAGTGTAAACCCTTGTCGTTATGCGGGTCTTCGATGTCGCGGAGATCATCGGTGGAATAACAGGAGAAGATATCGAGCACGCGCACCTGATATATTTCGTGATCTACGGTAAAGCGGATGCGCCAGGTGCGGCGCGCGAGAATGAATACGTCATTCTCCGGATTGAGCGATTCGGGTTTGATGCGCTTGCGCTTCCCCTTCACCGGATTCGCTTCGAGCTGAAGTTGGATGAACGGTCGGAGATCCACCTTTCCTTCGCGCAGCAGCCAGTCGAGCTGTTCTTCCGCACGAGGCAGGATGTCGATGGAATACAGCGATTCCGATTCCGGTACCCAGCCTGTGGCGGCGTCGGGAAAGGAATCCGCGTAGGGGAGATAGGGTTTGATGTCGAGGACGGGCGTCCCGTGCAGCAGATCGCATTCGCCAAGCCGAAGTGTGAGTCCCTCCACTGCGAGCAGGCGCACGCAACTGAGGCCGATGGGATTCGGCCGATACGGTGCGCGCGTGGCGAAGACGCCGACCTTGTCCTTTCTGTGCCGCGGCACGTTGACCCGAGGTTTCCATCCCTGGTTGAGATGGAACACATACAGCAGCCAGATACGCTCAACGCCCGCTAGATCACCAAGCGCCTGCTCGAAATTTTTCCCTGGCAGCAACCTGAGCACAGCCTCATCCTCGCCGACGAGCACGCCCTGCCGCGGAGCATCGTAGCGTGCCTGCGCGTCGGATTCGATATAGCCGATCGGAGTGAAGGTGTGTGCTGTAGTCTCTACCATACGTACAACATAATGGATTTACGAGTTACGATTTACGATTGACGATTGACGATTTGAGGAGGCCGATTTTCGAATTGCGCGACAAATGCACAAGCGGCGGCTGTGGGAAGCACTGGGAGCGAAAACTCCTCGGATCACGATTTCAGAGCTACTTCAGACAAAATCGTCAATCGCCCTCACCCCCGGCCCCTCTCCCAGTAGGTAGAGGAGAGAAGATCGTCAATCGTCAGGAGAAGATCGTCAATCGTCAATTGTTGCTTGCATGGGATATCAGCCTTGTTTTTCCTAATTTCGTGAGGGCGACGCCGGTTGCGCTAATTGGGGGGCCGGCATATGTACCGACGCACGTTTGAAAAGCTGGAGAAAGTGATGACCTCCCCGGGTCGTTTTGAATCTGCCGCGTTGCGGATCAATCTCGAGAAGACGCGGACGGAAACGCCCACGTTTCCCGACGAGCACCAGTTCCTTTTGGATGCGACCTCGTCGCATTACGGTATTCAGCGACGCCTGCGGAATTTTCTCACCGAATTCCACCACCGCTATCCGAATCGCGAAGTGCTGGTCGAATCGCTTCGACAGATCGCGCTGCAGGACCTGTGGTTTTATGCCGGCCACGAGGAAGCTCCCGAGCTGTTGCGCATATTGATCGCTCTTTGCGGAGAGCAAATCTCCCACGACTATGCGTTGGTGCTTCGCAAGCGCTCGTTGCAGACCTGTCTGGAACTGCTGGAGCATGTGCGGGAGCGGGAGGACAGCGACAGGTTTGAAACCGTCATCGATCGCGGTCTCGAACTCGTGCGCGACATCGTTGAAGGCGACGAAACGCTGCACACCTTGTCATCCGGGCTCCTGCGCGGTTTGCTTCATCGGCTTCCACACGATCCGCGATGGGAGGTACGACTGGCGGCCATGCTGCGCGCTTCGCTTCTGCGCTCCCTCGATTACTGGAGCCGGGAGACGGACGTGGAGCGCTGGCTTGCCGAACGTCCGGCGTTGTTTCCCGGTACGTACGCACATGTAGTCATCTATGCGGGACAGCCGTTTTTCGAGAAACAGCGCGCGATGCTGGATGCGGCCATGGGATGGGACGAATTACTGCGCGTGGCGGATTTCGTATCGGTATCGGAGCGCATCACCGGCGCCGACGTGTGCACACTAACGCTCGAAAACGGACAGAGTCATTTCAGCAGGGTGGTCGGCGTCTTCCTCTTCCTCCCCTCCCTGCTTCGCGCGGGGCTCGATACCCTTGTCCACCAAGCACGGTTGAGCGGGAGCAGCATGATTCCTCCCATCAGTTCAGTGTTGAGCCTCCTCGCCCTCAAAGTTTTGGACAAGGAACGCAAAAGCCATATCCCCGATTGGAATTTCGACGCAGCGCTCGGATGGTTCGCCGGACTCAATGTCCTCCCGAAAGTCACCGCCACCACCGATTATGCTATCGTCTCGTCGATGGGGCGCCGAGTCGCCTGCTCGCCGAGTGGGTCCGCGCCGTGTACCCGATCTTGTGTCCCGACGGCGCGCGAACCTTCGCGCTCGACTTCCATGCCATCGCCCATCGCGGCGAAGACACCGGACTGGAAAAGCTCTACCTGCCGATGCGCGGGAAAGCCACAGCCAGCATCCTGACCTGTTTCGCGCACACCGTCGATACGCCGTTCTTGTGCTATGCCGACGCCGATATCATTCGCGCAGAGAAGCACACCATGCCCATCAGATTCCTCGACTACTGGAACGCGCTGACCGGCATGCAGCCGAGTTGGCTTTACTTAGACAGCAGAATGACCACCTATCCCATCCTCGATCAACTGCGCGAGCGCGGCATTGACTTCATCACCATCAGACGTGTATCTCGGCTGTTCAAGAACATCGCCGCACGACTCGCGTCGGAATGGACTCGTGCCGTGATCGACACGCCACAACGACGGCAGGAACGTATCCGCTACCTTGATCAATCCGTGCGCCTGCCCCACTATGATGGGCCCTGCCGCCAAGTCGCAGTGGATTTCCATCGCGAAACTCCCACGCTGTTTCTGACCAACAACACCACGGACACCGGCAGGGAGATCGTCACACGCTACATCGGGCGCAATACCATCGAGAACGACCTTGGCATCAATGTCAACTTCTTCCACATGGATTGTCTCGCCAGCGAAGTGCATCTTAATGTGCACGCCGATGTCGTCATGACGGTGCTGGCCAATGGCTGCTACCGCTGGCTTTCACAACAGGTGAAAGGATGCGAGCGGATGGAGCCGAAGCAGCTCTACAGGAAATTCGTCGAAACGGCGGGGGCGTGTGACCGCGCGGGGGAGGAAATCGTCGTCACGTTCGAACGACGATCGCATAATCCCATCATCGTGCAAGCGCGTCTTGATCGGGACACCATACCCATTCCCTGGTTGCACAACAGGCGACTGCGCTTCGAGTTCGCATGACCCGAATAGGGTCTAACTCTCGACGCGAAAATCGGCATTCATGATAGGTTATTTCATCCACGACCTGATTTCGTCACCGAATAGCGCTTCTTCAACGGATGTACCACAAGCTCTATGAATGTTTGAATTGGTTGTGGAAAGATTTACGCGTTTCCTGGCCGAACGTTTAAACAAGTTATTTTCATTTGCCATAACGTGCTGTATATTCACATTTAGTGAATATATTTCACTTTTTCTCTCCGGCAGGATCGTATGCTATACTTTAATTGTTTGCTTTAATACGACGTGTATAAACATGATACCCCCATACCCCTCCTCCCCCCGGGTAAATCTCTGGCATAATTGTTGTTGTGAATTGGGGTCTAGCATTATCACGTTTGTCGTTTGATCGGTTACATTCGCTGTTTCACATACGTATGGAGTCGGAGATGTTAACTTTTCAACAGAAATGTCGCCTGTTATGGTACATAATAGGCGTTATTGTACTCCATTTTATCGGTATTAATCCGCTTTGTGCACAAACTCTGACATACTCATATCGAAGCTTATACACCAGATATGATTCCATCATTGTCGGATGCATGTACGGTGAGTTATGCATTCCGCCTCAAGCACAAGCAGAGGACACGACCTGGATCGAATGGAAAAATGACCTTCAAGATGGAGTTGACTCAAGTGAAGATTCGCTATTCCTGGTTTCACACTCGAAGCCATTCCAGATCACCGACTCCACAAGTCTATCATTTTTCAGGATGATACTCACAAAGCATTACGATTACTCGATCCCGTATTCGATCCCCGACACGACCGTATGGACAATGGAACTTTGGAGAACACGTCCAAAAGAAAAATTGGCAACAATCGATAGCTGCGGCATAGCAAAGGCCACATTTGTGGCATCAGATGCATTTCCGGATAAATTTGGCTATGGCGCGACCGATGAGTATCATATCGTTTCCGTATTCCTCGGAGATTACGCATCACAAGCTGAATCCGTGTTCATCGTTTTCAAAATACGGAACTGGGCCGCGTCTGCTTCCTATGTTGCTACAATGAAGGATGATAATACCGAAGAGGTGCCATACTCTTCTACAATTTCGATTCCAAAACTCCCCGGTACGCCTGATGCCGTGCTCCCTGGCATCACAAAATTGGAGGTCTTTCCAAATCCAGTCACGACTGATTTCGCCTCAATTCGTATAATGTCAGCGAAAGCTGGTGCGTATAGGTTGGTTTTGACGGATCCGCTTGGACGAAATATCAAGCGATACGACCTGGAGGTGCGGGATCAAGGAAAGCACGACATACTGATGAAACTTACCGAGACCAAGAGTGGTGTGTACCTTCTGCGAATATTCAGTGCTGACGGCACGATGATTCATCAACGTCAAATCATCATTCAGCGTTAGCTGATTTCCTGAAACGATCATTACACAGCCCATTGCGATGCAGGGAGCCACACCGAATCGATACGAGTGTATCGAGGTTGACCCGATTCGCAAAGCGCCGACATATCGTCAATAACACGGAGAGTTTTAACTATGTGTAAGAGCCTGAAATGCATGATCTACGCCGTAGTCTTCATTGCCTTTACGGTTTCAACAGAGGCTGCAATGGAACTCGGTGCCGGAGGTTGTTCCTACACCTCCGGGCAAGGAAACACACGAGTTTTTAAGAATATTCCATGCAAGGAATTTCGCTGTCCTGATAATTCGGAGAGGCAATATGGATGCTCGGGATTTAAAGGCCACAACGACTGTTATCCTGACAGAGCGGTGAACTGTAATACGAGCAAGCTGATAATTCAATTCTAGTTGTGGGATTGATACTGATCGTTCGTGAAATACAAATGTCCTCTGCTTGGTATCTGGATTGCGGCCTGCTCCAGAGATATTCGAGATAAGTTGATTACTTCGGAAAACATCCGTGATCTCGTTCCGGTCATCGCATCATCGAATCTCTCAGAAAAGCAAAAACGGAACCTCCTCGCGTTCTCCGACGAAGCTCGGATAATCAACCGCTGGTGTTATGCCGATTCAGTATCACAGCTCCCGTAGGTCACATTAGGAACAATCTTGGACGCCCATAAGGATAGCAGAATTGCACAAGACGCACATATAACGACACTGAACAAACTGGGAATATCCCTTTTTCCCAGCGGAGGCGACATCGGTGAAACGATGAGCATGGCTGCCTTTGCCGCGATGCCGATAACGACGCACACCCGACATCCGCGTACCTTGCGGACTCGGCACGCAGCGAGTTTCGTCCTCGCAAACTTAAAGGAGGTTTACAACCGGATCCCACCTCCCCCAGACGCCGTCATTCCGGACACACTCACACCGGCAATCCGTCTCGCCAACGGAACCATCATCGAAGTGCCAAGTAATGGTCAACTGGTCTGAGGCGCCTTCAAACTTCACATCTTCAATCGTCCCAACTTCGCTCTCCAGCACCAACGGTTGTGCCAATTAGGACGTAATGCATAATAACATGCACAAACATCTTGTGCGAGTTATCTTGTAGCATGCAAATCGATGAAGCACTTCATACGAAGTACGAGACGCTTTCGAAGTTCCTAGATGAACGCGCATATCGCCTATGCCTCGCTGGCGACGCTCTCGCCTTCGGGCGTGGTGGGATCAGTCGAGTCGCTCGAGCTTCTGGTGCTTCTCGGTCCACCATCTACCAAGGCATACGCGATCTTCAGAGCGAACCGAGGCTGCCAGCGCCCCATCCTGAAGCACCGAACGGTCGCATACGTCGCGCGGGCGGTGGACGGAAAGCGAGCGCAGAGACAGATGAAACACTGTTACCGGATCTCGATGCGTTGCTCGATCCGGTTACGCGCGGAGATCCGATGTCCCCGCTGCGCTGGACATGCAAGAGCACCGGCAAACTCGCCGAGGAATTGCGTGCCATGGGACATACCGTCTCTCAAGCAACGATCTGGCGACTCCTCGATAAGTTGGGTTATAGCATGCAATCCAACCGCAAGACCCGCGAGAGGATTGATCATCCGGATCGCAACGCACAGTTCGTGTTCATCAATACCACCGCACAGGAGTTTATTGTCCAGCGACTACCGGTCATCTCCGTAGATACGAAAAAGAAAGAATTGATCGGTCCCAATAAGAATGTGGGTCGGGAATGGCAAAAGAGGGGAGAACCGGTGGAGGTGAACATGCATGATTTTCCCGATCCGGTGTCAGGCAAGGTGATACCGCTCGGCGTCTGCGATATCGGGCGCAATGAAGGCTGGGTCAGCGTTGGTATCTCTCGTGATACCGCGCAATTCGCCGTGGAATCGATTCGGCGTTGGTGGTATCAAATGGGTTGGACTGTGTATCCGGATGCTCCGAAAATCCTGATCACGGCGGATGGTAGTGGCAGCAACGGATCGCGCGTGCGCCTGTGGAAAGTGGAGCTGCAGCGTTTGGCCGACGAGCTAGGCGTGGAATTCCACGTGCGACATTTTCCTCCCGGGACGAGCAAATGGAACAAGATCGAACACCGGATGTTCTGTCACATCACGGAAAATTGGCGTGGGTGGCCCTTGAGCAGCCGCATGGTCGTCGTTGAGCTCATTGCTGCGACACGCACGGCACAACGCTTGGTGTTGCATGCGGATCTGGATGAAAACACCTTCGAGAAAGGGAGAACCATCCCCGATGAAGCGATGAATTCTTTGGCGATCACGAAATGTGAATTCCATGGTGAGTGGAATTACAGCATTAAGCCACGCGAGAACGTTAAAGGGTAAATGTCTTACTTATTATGAATAGGTTCTTTACTTATGATGCTTCGTCGGGCGCTCCGCAATCGTGAATCGTCCCGCCTTCGCTCTCATTTACCGATAGCTGTGCCGTTTACCTATGATGCTTCGGCGGGCGTGCCGCAATCGTACGTCATCTCTTGCATGGGATATCAGCCTTGTTTTTCCTAATTTCGTGAGGGCGACGCCGGTTGCGCTAATTGGGGGGCCGGCATATGTACCGACGCACGTTTGAAAAGCTGGAGAAAGTGATGACCTCCCCGGGTCGTTTTGAATCTGCCGCGTTGCGGATCAATCTCGAGAAGACGCGGACGGAAACGCCCACGTTTCCCGACGAGCACCAGTTCCTTTTGGATGCGACCTCGTCGCATTACGGTATTCAGCGACGCCTGCGGAATTTTCTCACCGAATTCCACCACCGCTATCCGAATCGCGAAGTGCTGGTCGAATCGCTTCGACAGATCGCGCTGCAGGACCTGTGGTTTTATGCCGGCCACGAGGAAGCTCCCGAGCTGTTGCGCATATTGATCGCTCTTTGCGGAGAGCAAATCTCCCACGACTATGCGTTGGTGCTTCGCAAGCGCTCGTTGCAGACCTGTCTGGAACTGCTGGAGCATGTGCGGGAGCGGGAGGACAGCGACAGGTTTGAAACCGTCATCGATCGCGGTCTCGAACTCGTGCGCGACATCGTTGAAGGCGACGAAACGCTGCACACCTTGTCATCCGGGCTCCTGCGCGGTTTGCTTCATCGGCTTCCACACGATCCGCGATGGGAGGTACGACTGGCGGCCATGCTGCGCGCTTCGCTTCTGCGCTCCCTCGATTACTGGAGCCGGGAGACGGACGTGGAGCGCTGGCTTGCCGAACGTCCGGCGTTGTTTCCCGGTACGTACGCACATGTAGTCATCTATGCGGGACAGCCGTTTTTCGAGAAACAGCGCGCGATGCTGGATGCGGCCATGGGATGGGACGAATTACTGCGCGTGGCGGATTTCGTATCGGTAGCGGAGCGCATCACCGGCGCCGCGGACCTGTTTACATCGCCATTGGAGCGGATTTCCTGGCTTTTCATCGTCATCCATTTGAAGGGCATGGACGGTATGCGGGAGCAGCTGCTTCGCGACGTCAACCGTGCGCTAAAACTTTTGCGAGATGCCTGCGGGGAAGACGATCTCCTGCGATTTCTGCATAATATATTCGGCATGTTCGGCGAACTGCGCGAGCGGCACATGCAGAGCATTCTGGATTGCATGCTTACGCTGGGACGTGAAATCCATGCCACCGCTTCGCAGCGCCTCATCGACGCATACATCGGGCATCTGGTGAGTTTCGGTTTCGTCACCCCGCAACTGGCCGGCATCTCCGATGACTGGCAGGTCAACGTCGACAGGAATCACATCAAGAACATACGTATATGGCTTGCGCTGATTCAGCTTCATCCAGCGTCGTGGCGGCGTCTGCTTTCCGCATTGCTCATCAATCTGAAACTGGGCGGAGTTTTTATTTCAGACACCGATCTGTTCCAGCGCGACGTTACCGCGCTGCTGAATTCGGACATCACCTCGGTGTATTTTCTCGTAAAGCAGCTCACGGTGCTTTTCCCGGTGTACTTCAACGAGATCGGCGCCGAAGGGGAGTTGCGCGACATCAGCACGGTCATCGACGAATTGTCCCAGCGGCATGATCGCCTCATTCACTTTCTGCGGAAGCAGGTTCACGCCGAGAGCAACAATCTCCATCTTCAACTCACCGACGGCATACTGCGGTTCTGGTTCGACGGAAGCACGCATGCATTGCTGCAGTACCTTCCAGCCGATGTCTCCGGGACGCTCTCGCCGTCGGGGAATTGGTACGACGAAGAACACGCCGCCGTACGGAAACTGTGCGCCGCCTTGCAGGTTCCGCCGGAGCTTCTTTCCGTTACGCCTTTGCGCCGTATAGAAGCGCTACTGGGCGAAATGAGCGGGATCGAACAGGTGCACCGCACGCGGGTACGACACCTTGTCAGGATCAAGCAGTTGCTCGCCGAGAAGTACACGATCGACGTGCACGACATCGTGCCGCACATGGAGAAGCTGCCGGTATTCAGGCATAACGATATCGAGGAGTTTGAGGGATTGCTTGCCTCCGGTGATGCGGAGCGAACACTGATTTTCGTGCTTGACGCTATCAAACGACTACGCAACGTGATCCTCGATACGGAGCAGACCGCGGGTGTGGAGGATATTTACTACAAGCGGCACATCGCGGCGGGAATCCCCTCCATGTACGGCCGCTACCTCGAGCCCAAGTTCCAGGCGATGGGACTGACCTTTCGTTTCGAGGCGCTGGCGTCGCTGCTGATCGAAAAACTTATAACGGAGACAAATCTCCGTTACATTACCGCGCCGACATTGAAGCGCATCGCGCGCATCCTCACCGCGCTCACCGACAGTCTCGCCATCGAAGGATTGTCCGACGAAGGATTTACCAGCACGCTTGAGATGTTCCGATACAGTCTGACGACATCGACCTTTTCCATCGAGCAGTTCATGAATCTGTTCCAGTTCATGGCGACGAACGTGACAGGAATCATCACCGAGAACTTCATCCAGCCGCACGACGTCATATTGACGCGACTCGTGCAATTGATGCATCGGGATATTGCCACACAGCAAATACATGCCGTATCGGAACAATTTTATCGCGATTTGATTTCCGGAAGTTTCCCCGTGCCTCAGCTGGACAATTTCATCGCCTCGGTTGTGGCATCCCTGAACGAAATGGTGCGGCATCTTCCGTCGGACGCCGCGCAAAGCGCTCTCACGTACGAGTCGCGGTTGATTTCGACGCGCCTGTATCAGGAAAATACCGACATCGACAATCCGGTATTCCTCGGAGCGAAGGGATACTATCTGAAGAAAATGTTACAGTTCGGTTTCCCGGTGCCGCCTGGCTTCGTGCTGACCACGGAGCTGTTCAGACGCAGATCCATCCTGACGAGCCATCCCGACATGAAAGCCGAAGTGGATGCGATCATCGCCAGTCGTATCCGCGATCTTGAGGGAGTGACGGGCACAAACTATGGCGATCCGTCCAATCCGCTTCTGTTGTCGGTGCGGTCCGGCGCAGCCATATCGATTCCAGGCGCCATGAACACGTTTCTCAACGTCGGTTTGAACGACGACATCGTGGAGGCGTTGAGTACGCGCCCAAACTACGGCTGGACGTCGTGGGACTGTTATCGGCGTTTCCTTCAGGGATGGGGGATGGCGTACGGTATCGACCGCGACGCGTTCGACAGCATCATGGTGCATTTCAAGGAGGAGTACGGCGTCACACAGAAAGTACGGTTCACGCCCGCGCAGATGAGGCACATTGCGCTCACCTACAAAAAAGTTCTGATCGAGAAAGGCGTGCGTATCGAGGACGATCCTGTCCGGCAGCTTTTTCAGGCGATACTGTCCGTACTCGATTCATGGTACACGGACCGTGCCCGCGTGTACCGCGGTAAACTGAATATCGCGGAGGACTGGGGCACCGCCGTCGTTGTACAGCAGATGGTGCTGGGGAATCTCAATTACGATTCAGGCACAGGTGTGGTCTTTACCCGCGATCCATTCACGCGAGATCCGGGTATCGCGCTGTACGGAGATTTTACCATGTGCAGTCAGGGTGAGGATATCGTTGGCGGGCTGGTTCACGTGCTGCCCATTTCCGAGCAACAACGCCTGCGCGCCAACGCCCCTCAGGAGCAATCGCTGGAGAAGGATTTTCCGGAAATTTTTCAGGAATTGAAGCGGCTCGCGCAAGATCTGGTCTATGCGCGGGGTTTCGGACATCAGGAGATTGAGTTCACGTTCGAGACCAGGAAGGCGGAGGATCTGTACATACTCCAAACCCGCGATCATTCCGTGCTGCACGAACGCACCATCCCGGTGTTCGACTGCGCTCCCGGGACCTTGCATCTTGCCGGTATGGGGCTGGGAATCGGTGGCGGCGCGATGAATGGTATCGTATGTTTCGACATGGGCGATCTGGCGCATCAACGTGAGCTGCATCCGGAATCCCACATGGTGCTTGTGCGTCCCGATACCGTGCCCGACGACATCGGTATGATATTCGAATGCGACGGCTTGCTGACCGCGCGTGGAGGCGCCGCCTCGCACGCCGCTGTAACCGCGGTACGTTTGCGCAAGACCTGCGTGGTGGACTGTCGCGACATGGTGGTGGACGATGAGCGGAAAGAGTGCATTATTGAATCGGTGATCTGGAAGGCGGGCGACGAGATCGCGATCGACGGCCGTCTCGGTTGCATTTACACGGGTTCCTACCCCATCAGTTATGAAAAGATCCAATTGCCTTGACAGGAGGATTGTATGAATACAGAGGTTCACCGGCTGAACCTTCTCGGCATCAACGGACTTGGCCGTATCGGTAAAATGCTGTTGTGGTATTTCGTACACGAGCGTCATTTCGACGGTATCGTGATCAACACCGGCCGCGAGGTAGGACGTTCACTCGAGGATCTGGCGCATCAGATAGGGTCGGATTCCACCTACGGTCCCATGGAGATGTTTCTCTTCGGGCTTTCCGGTAAAAAGGATATCAGGATCGTTGACGAGCAGAAAGGGTTGCTCGAGATCCACGGCATGCCGGTGACGATATTGCGTTCCGCACGCAATCCGAAAGATATCGACTGGAAAAGTCGCGGCGTACAGATCGTGATCGATTCGACCGGCGTGTATCTCGATCCCACGGTCGCGATGGACGACGCCAGGGGCAGTTTGCGTGGACATCTCGCGGCGGGGGCGCGCGTAGTGTTGGCGAGTGCCCCATTCAAGATCAGGGACAAGGCGGCGAGCATGCCGGACGACAGCAGCATGATGATTTACGGCATCAACCATACCAGTTTCGACGCACGCAAGCACACCTTGATTTCGGCGGCATCCTGCACCACAACCGGCCTGGCGCATATGATGAAGCCCTTGCTCGAAGCCGAGGAGACCACGCGTATCCTCACCGCTTCATTGTCCACTATTCACGCGGCTACGAACACACAGAGCGTGCTCGACGCCGTGCCGAAAGGCGGTGCCTCGGATTTGCGCAAGACACGATCGGTGTTCAACAACATCATACTTTCGTCCACAGGAGCGGCAAAGGCGCTTGAGCAGGTGTTGCCCGAGATCAAGCGCGTAGGCTTCATGGCCGATTCCGTCCGCATTCCCACCACGACCGTCTCGTTGATCAATCTGAATATCACGTTTCATTCGCCCCTCAACGACAAAGGTGTACCGACGATCAATAGAGCCTTCATTAACGGAATCTATAAACAGGCATCCGCGGGCGCACAGAAAGATCTGCTGCTTTTCAGCGAAAAACAGAACGTATCTTCGGATCTGCTTGGCGTTCCGGCAGCCGTCGTGATCGAGGGTTTCGATACGCACACACGGACGGGCTTCATTGAATTGCCGGTGGACATTCTCCGCGCATCCGGTGTCCAGAGCGAGCAGCCGATACAGGTTCCGGTCACGCACGCCAAGGTATTCGGTTGGTACGACAACGAATTCGGCAGTTACGTCACCTCTCTTGGCAAGCTCGCGATGTACGTGGATCGCACGCTGGCCGGGTAGAGTATTATTATTTCGGAAAATCGGCGTCCATCTGGGTGCCTTTTTTTACGATAACGAGGCAGGAGGAGGGATGAGAAAGTATTTGACTCTACCTGCTTGAGTCAGCCTCGTTATCTCGCCGCGGCGAATCCGCAGTGGTGAATCTTCGATCTGCGAACTGCGGTGCGAAACCCCGCTCCCTCCCCGAGGTATCGCTCCTGGAACTTGTAAGGAGAGTGGATTCAGAATTGCTCATCGTTCATTGTCCGTACCTCGTTGAATTCGGTACTTTCAATTCGATAGACAGCGTTCGCGGAATTGCAGGGCAGGGCGGATTTTCAGAAGGCGAGGATGTGATGCCATCCGGAATCGGTTCTGAAAATATATTTTCGTTTCGACGTGCAAACGCTTGACACGGACAGGATATTCAGCTACCTTACCCCGAGAAAATGTAATTTGTCGTTGTTCGTTGTGCGAGTCGTGGCTGTTCCTCGGGTGGGCAGCTAGAATTGTTGATACCGTCTTCGTTGTATCCTCACCTTCACGTTAACAAGCAGTGTGGGTTTGGGCCAGGAAGAAGTCCCGGTTGCGCAGTCGCTTCGAACGCCATGATAGGTGATCTGTGATTTGTCCAATCCAAGTATTGTGATCGCACTCAGGTGACGCACACGTTTTTACAGCGACTTTAGCATCTCTATTCCATGAATTAAAAGGATTAACCCATATACCCGCACTTTAACGAAATACTGGAGCTCCTCATGAAATCGACGATGTACCTTTTCGTTGCTTCAATGCTGTGTCTCGCATCATCATGCCTCGCCCAAGTCCCCCCCCCCATTACGATAATCCGGGGGAAGTGATCTTCTTTACGGCGGAGAATCAATCCGCTGTCGAACCGATTGTCGTCTCGTGTTCGCTTAACGGTATCGTCTTCGATAACGAGGCGATCTGGAACGATCAAGTCTCCGATCAACATTCCGATTACGACAGCTACAATTTTCTCGGGACCTCAAATCCCAACAACGCGCTGTTGGGATCGACGCATGAACTGACGACGTCGCGCACAATGGTTGCCTGGGAAAGCGTGTACGACGGTGATTACGCCGCGTCTCCAAGTTATTGCACCGGTATGGTTGGCTGGGGCGTGTACACGTTCAGTCTTGGATACGGCTCGGCAGAACCCGAAATCATGTTCACCCTGAATACCGTGGATGGGCGGTGGATGTATCAAAGCGGTGCGAACCATCAGACGAACAAGTTCATCTTCAGAGTCACAAGGGAAGTAACAAGCGGCATATCGCTCGAGGTGTATAACTGGGACCTCGGATTTTTCGTGACGCTGGAATCGTTTTCCACTGTTACGTTTTGGATGAATAACGTCGCGAGCAACAGATTTCGCGACGGTTTGGATAGCTCACCGGTACAACCCTTCACCCTCTCGATCAACCAAGAGTATCCGCTCGGTTGCGACGAGGCGATGATCGATGTCCATCTGGTATGCGATGCTTGGCTGAAGATCGCCTGCGGAAAGAAAATTTCAATCGTCGATTATTTCGATGAGTACACGCAAGAGTACGAAAGCACGATTGTTCGCTTCGCAACCGGAAAGGGAATCGAGGTGGGTTTCAACAACATCCCGTATCTCACCACAACGCTGTTCATTCAAGGCCAGGGTACCGCTAATCCGAAATCCGTGGTACTCGCTTCAAAGAGCTATAATGGGGGAGTGGATACGCGGTATAACCTCTGGTATGGAATCAAAGCATACCGCGCCTCGGATAAGTACTCAAGTTCGGATATCTACCTGTATCATTGTGCAGTTCTGAATGCCGTCTATGGCCTGAAAGTCGAGCGGTTGGAGATTGATGACCAATTCCATAGGTTGGAGATCGATGGATGCATCATTCGTTACTGTGGTAATAAGTGCGTTGAGACCCTGAATTCCAATATAAATCTCCATCATACGGACATTGACTACAGCAGTCTCGGCGTCTGGTATGATGGCTACAGTTTCAACAACAACCATCCGAATCGCATCGAACACTGCAATATCCAGGACATTGATCAGTTCGGCATCGTGATCGATCGCCACGCGAGAGGATACGATGTTTCAATGGGTCGTGCAAATATTCTGGCGATTGAGGGAAATTTTTTGCAGGACTGCAAATACCACGGCATAAGCGCACATAAATCTCTAGCCATGATTCACTGGAATCATTTCAGCCGCTTAGGATGGACGGGTGCTAGCGAAACATATCCCGCGGGATATTGCGGAGTATGGTCCAATGGATGCGAAATGAGTTTCCACGAAAACTTGATCGAGCTTTGTACGGCCTACGGTCTTCAGGCGGATAATTGCAGCTCAATAAAAGGTAATTACCATAACTACAATACAGAGGACGGAGGTTACTTCTCGATCGGCGACTCGAATCCCCTTATATGGGGTCTGAATTGTTTCACGGAGAACGATTTCAATGTCGGCACCAGCAATAACACCTCTGATTCTCGTTTCCGTCCTACCACAATTGTACTCGGACAGAGACCGATCATATACGATCCGCTTGGCCTCAGTTATATCGGGCACGGTAATACGTTTAGATACCCGACGCGGACTGCCCAAGGTGCCCTGAAACCATACCATATGACGGCCGAGCAATCGAGTGAAATTTGGGCATTCCGGAACTACTGGCTCAGCCTTACGTATCTCCCCGGCGATCCGGATCCCGAGCCGATCAATGTCACCTCGAACGCGCAAATACACCGGGAAGACCCTTTACCCGACGATGTCGAGGATGCTTGCGGGCATTTTGAAATCCCTCCGCAGAACAGGAATGTGTATAGTTCGGCGCAAACCTACTCGGATAACGCCGAAATGATATTGACGCGAACGTTGCTCGGGTTGACCGACACAGCGGCGATGATGGCGTATAATGCGATCGACAATTCGATGGACAGCGCGGAAATCCGAATCCTGATGCTGGCGCTTCGTGCGGCGTACATCTTTGACTACGATGTCGTAGCACGCGATACGCTCAGGAAGTACGCCTTTGATCCTCATGATCCAGGTGCGACGGTTGACTATCTGACCAGTACCGCGTTGGCGCATCTCATCACAGCTGAGATTCTGGTAGACAACTGGGAGGGTGCGATCGTCGCCATCGACACCGTGCTGGCGAGAGACGTGCCCCCTATCGTCAAAGCAGAATATCTGGCACAGAAGGTAGCATATTACTTCAAAACAACCTCGGATTCTTCATATCTCTCCACACTGGACAATCTCCTTACCTTGTATCCCGATAATAAGAGCATTCTGGTCGAAAAATTTCTTATCACCCAGGATACGAGCTGTCTCAGTCAAATGGCGAAAGCCGCATCGCCACCGAATCAATCAAACGCAGCACCGCGCCCGGGTGTTGTATCGTTCCCCAACCCCGCGCAACAGTACCAAACCATACTCGCAGCGAATGCTATGGACGTACGTACGGTAACCCTGTACGATTATCTAGGCAGAGCGGTCGATGCATCCTCGTACACGTACTCCCTTTCCGACGATGGCATACACATGACCTACAATCTCCCTGAAGGTCTGTATTTCATGTCCATCCGTTTCAACGATTCGATCCTGCATACAAAGGTGGTAGTACATCGAAGATGATTCGGTTTCACGACAGCCGGGTGGAATGATCGACGCAAGCCCCTGCGACAAGCATCATGCACTGGCGCGAATAAACGCGCGCCAGTGCATGATTCAACTTTTTCTCCTGTCAATTTTCATCGAATGCCGATACTGAAAGGTCTCTCTATGCGCCCATCCCGACTCATCCTCTGTTTCCTCATCGCCACAGCCAGCCTCGTCTGCGAGGTGGAAGCGCAATCATGTTATAAAAAAACCGATGAATTCGTTCTAGGGAACTTCTTTGTAAAGCCCATGACGGACTCGACTTGTTTCGGACAGGGGTACGATGAGTTGCGCTACTTTAATTTCAAAACAGGAGTCACTCGTTTTAGCTTTTTAACAGAACAATACTATCCGCACCCACATATTGGCATTGCGTCGATAACGGACGTCCTCATGTTCGATTCCATACTTGTAGTGTGTTGGGAACAAGGCGATGTGCATCGTATACTCAAAGTGGACCACCAAGGAATCGTCTCCGAGATACCCACGGCATTGGATAGTATTCCATTGCTGAAGTTTGGGGTCGTAGGCACTCCGTATAGTCGCAGACTCAATACCGTGAATGACAGCATCTTTATGATGAGCAACAATACATCCATCTATACCTTCCACCTTTCCGTCGATACCATTACGTGTGTTGACTCGATGTCAATCCCTACTGTTTGGCCGGAGGCGTCAGCATTCATGGATATGTACGGTGATTCGATCGTTCTGATATCCGGACCAAACGATGAAGCCCGGTTCTATCATGTCGATGCAGTTGGGAAGATCGCGTATTCCGCCGCCACCGACATCGATAAAGATGTGGACTTTGTTGAGGATTTTTATTTTCGCTACGGTCACCTCTATGCGCTGGAGAATGGATATTGGCGTGCCCTCCTGCGAACCGCAGAAGGATTCAAGCTCGCACCAGGCAAGGGCGAAGGAGATATTATTGCAATGATTCGGCCACTTTTCGGAAACGAGAATGTCATGATTGTAGGTTTTTACGACGAGATACGTGTCTACGATCAGGAATTCAACCTGCTTTGTAACAAAGCACCATTGGTATCTCTTTTAGTGATGGGAAGCGGTATATTTTACAATAAGGTGTTTCTCGCCACATCGGATGGCATAACAACGTGGCTACCGGACACGAGCACGACCTCCATTACCTCGCCACCGATAGCATATCGACCGTCAGAAATTGAGGTCTGGCCTAATCCATCGGCGAGCGGCATGATTACCGTCCGCAGCCAGGTGCCAGCCACGGCCATAGCTCTTACCGATGCTACCGGGCGCGTGGTCTACCGCGTAAATCAACCAAGTGGTGGTGCGACCATTATTCCCACCGCGCTCCTGCCGGCAGGCGTATATTTCGTCGATACACATACGGCGCAGGGGATAATGAGCGAGCGGGTGGTGCTACTGCGGGGGGGCCATTGATTTATCGCGATTCACGGATGTATCTCGTTGTGCTTCATTTGTCGATACTGAAAGATCTCTCTATGCACCCATCCCGACTCATCCTCTGTTTCCTCATCGCCACAGCCAGCCTCGTCTGCGAGGTGGAAGCGCAATCATGTTATAAAAAAACCGATGAATTCGTTCTAGGGAACTTCTTTGTAAAGCCCATGACGGACTCGACTTGTTTCGGACAGGGGTACGATGAGTTGCGCTACTTTAATTTCAAAACAGGAGTCACTCGTTTTAGCTTTTTAACAGAACAATACTATCCGCACCCACATATTGGCATTGCGTCGATAACGGACGTCCTCATGTTCGATTCCATACTTGTAGTGTGTTGGGAACAAGGCGATGTGCATCGTATACTCAAAGTGGACCACCAAGGAATCGTCTCCGAGATACCCACGGCATTGGATAGTATTCCATTGCTGAAGTTTGGGGTCGTAGGCACTCCGTATAGTCGCAGACTCAATACCGTGAATGACAGCATCTTTATGATGAGCAACAATACATCCATCTATACCTTCCACCTTTCCGTCGATACCATTACGTGTGTTGACTCGATGTCAATCCCTACTGTTTGGCCGGAGGCGTCAGCATTCATGGATATGTACGGTGATTCGATCGTTCTGATATCCGGACCAAACGATGAAGCCCGGTTCTATCATGTCGATGCAGTTGGGAAGATCGCGTATTCCGCCGCCACCGACATCGATAAAGATGTGGACTTTGTTGAGGATTTTTATTTTCGCTACGGTCACCTCTATGCGCTGGAGAATGGATATTGGCGTGCCCTCCTGCGAACCGCAGAAGGATTCAAGCTCGCACCAGGCAAGGGCGAAGGAGATATTATTGCAATGATTCGGCCACTTTTCGGAAACGAGAATGTCATGATTGTAGGTTTTTACGACGAGATACGTGTCTACGATCAGGAATTCAACCTGCTCTGCCATAAAGCTCCCTTGATATCTCTTACGGTTATGTCTAGCGGTATTTACGGCGATAAGATATTTCTCGCCACATCGGATGGCATAACAACGTGGCTACCGGACACCAGCACGACCTCCATTACCTCGCCACCGATAGCATATCGACCGTCAGCAATCGAAGTCTGGCCCAACCCTTCGGCTAGTGGTACGATCGCCGTCCGCAGCGAGGAGCCAGCCGCCGCCATCGAACTTATGGATGCAAGCGGGCGGATAATCTACCGTGCATCGCAGCCTGGCGTTGGTGCGACGATAATTCCCACCGCGCTGCTTCCGGTGGGCGTGTATTTCGTCAATGCGCATACGGCGCAGGGGATACTGAAGGAACGGGTGGTGATTTTGAGGGGGGCCGAATGAAATTTATGCTCATGACATCTTGTGGTTGTTAATTGTCAAATCAGCAATAACCTGACGTAGACGCTTCATCGGAGTGGCTGAGCTGCCGGATGAAGCGTCTGCCTTTAATCAGAGCATTGCCTGCGGCGCTGCGACGCTCATGACATAAAGCTGGGACCGAATCTCATCATGTGTTACGGAACCAATCATCTCGACGTGGCGAGTCTGCAACCAGCGAGACGCAGCAGGTACTAAGCCTCACCACAGCCGGAATTTTTTACGCGGCGGCGCCTGCTTATGACTTCGAAGAGTCTTTACTTACTAACCCCGTAGAAGACCGGACGCTGCTCCTTCGACTGCGCGCTGACCAATGTTCGCACCCTCATCCCACGTATTCCCGCAGCGCTGCGCTCAGGATGACGGGATTTGTTTGCGTCTTGAAGGACAAGTTGTCATCCACGAAATAGATCGATGCGCTGCTTTGAGACCTCCCGTTGAAAAATGTTTTGTACCTTCGAGTGATACAAGTGAGGAACTCCACCATGAACCAGCTCCTGATCGCCGCGAAAGAGATCTGTGAGGTACTCACCTCAGAAGGGTGGCGATTTTGCATTATCGGCGGGCTGGCGGTACAGCGATGGGGCGAACCACGGACAACCCTGAATGTCGATCTCACCTTGCTTGTCTCGGTTGGAATGGAGGAAAAAATCAGCCGCACATTGCTCCGGCATTTCGCTTCCCGAATAGCGGATGCGCAGGAATTCGCGCTCCACAACAGGGTGCTGTTGTTGAGGTCGTCCAACGGGAAAGATATTGATGTCGTGATGGGCGCTTTGCCTTTTGAACAGAACACGGTGGCCCGGGCAGCTCCGGTCGAATTCGCTCCCGGGATGGTTTTCCCTTGTTGCACGGCGGAAGACCTTTTCGTGATGAAGGTCTTCGCAGGTCGCGTGCGTGACATGATTGATGCGGAGAGCATCGCGATGCGCACAGCGGAGCTTGACAAGCAGTACATACGGGAACAACTTCAGGAACTGAGCGCTTTGTCTGATGTTCCGGATATGTGCCTCCATGCCGAACGCATTCTTTCGAGGGAAAAATGAAACCATTGAGTCTGGATGAACAGCGTCTTTTGGTCCGCATGCGCAAGGAAGGCGAAAAGGAGATCGAACGCCTGCGTCGGGACCGTCTGCGCAATATGCCGTATTGTTGGGAAGATGTCGACACCCTGCTAGAACTCGGTGATCTTGCGCAATTGCCTCCGAGGACCAGCAGCGGTCTCGTGGAAATGCAGCGAAAGCTGCGTGGTGAATGCGCCGGAAACGAAAAGGAATAATTCGATTCAGACTGCTGCAAGGACAACCTGCGACTCGTCGCATACGCGCAGCGATGGATTTCCGTATGCGCTGGCGTCGCGGCCCCGGTTGTATACAAGCGGCCTGCATTCGTCTGCAAGCGTGACGCGATTCCCGGGCGGTGTGCGCGGTGTCGTCATGATGGAATCGCCCGCGGTTTCCGGAATGTCGCGAGTGGTGGATTTCCCCCTTCACTGTGCTTTGTGTAAATTTGGAGACGGGTGTCGAGATACGCACCCTACCAATAAGTCGAGAGCGACAGCATAGCGGTTTATTCCCATGAATCTTGCCGACAGGATTGTTGCGCGCGGAGACGTTCCGCGCGAATTCCGTTTTGAGGAAACACACATCAACGAAATTCTGGCCGGAGGTCGCGTCGCCTGGAAAGGCGAGACTGTGCCGTCGGTGTCGCCTGTGCCGCTGCGTCGGCACGACGGTCTGGCCGCCTACGCGATGCTTGGCAGCTCTCCTGCCTGCGACGAGGAACACGCACGCCTTGCGCTCGACGCCGCAGCTGAGGCGTGGAACGAGGGCGACGGCATCTGGCCTATGATGACCATGGAAGGCAGGTCTATGATGCTCCGCGCGCTGCTCGAGGGCATTCGTCCTCTGCGCGAACGCATTGCGTCGTATATCATGTGGGGTGTCGGAAAGGGGTGGAACGAAGCGCTCAACGAATTCGATCGCACGCTGGACTACGCTGCAGATACGATAGCTGCGGGGCTTGATCTGCAGCAACGCATGAGCAAGGATATCTCGCTGCAGCACGTTACCGGTCACGCCGAATTGCAGCCGATAGGTGTGGCGCTTTGCGTGGGACCCTACAATTATCCGTTCTATGAAACACTGACAAACGTCATTCCCGCTCTCCTGACCGGCAACACCGTTATCATCAAGGCGCCGCCCAGGGGTGAATTGCTTTACGCGCCGCTGCTGCCGCTGTTCGACAAGTTTCTTCCGCAGGGCGTGCTGAATATGATCTTCGGCGACGGCGTGGATCTGTTGCCTTCGCTTATGCGCAGCGGCCGCGTCGACGTGTTCGCCTTCATCGGTACCAGCCGCGTCGCCGATGCTTTGCTTGCGGAGCATCCCGAGCCGCATCGTCTGCACTGCATTCTCGGTCTCGAAGCCAAGAACATCGCTCTCGTGCTGCCCGACGCACCACTGGATCTTACCGTGGCCGAATGCGTAAAAGGCGCCCTCGCTTTCAACGGTCAGCGCTGCGCGGCGATCAAACTCATTGCGGTGAATGAGCAAATCGAGGCGGCGTTTCTGGAAAAAATGTGCGACGCGCTCACCAAGCTTCAGCCGGGGATGCCCTGGGAGAATGTGCGGATAACACCTGTCATCAGTGCTGATCACACCGATTATCTCGACCGCGTGCTTGAGGACGCCGTGCATTTCGGCGCGCGTCTGGTCAACGAGGACCGCGCAGACGCTGTGATGACGCTCTATCCTCCCGCCTTGCTTGCCGACGTGACCGGCGATATGCGCATCGCACAGGAGGAGCAGTTCGGTCCCCTCATTCCGGTGATGCGATTCTTGACGGACGACGAAGCGCTGGCTATGGTGCGACGATCGCGCTACGGACAGCAGGTCAGCGTGTTCGGCTCATCGGTGGACAGCCTCCGCGAGATCGCACGGTCCGCGTCGCGATACGTGGGACGCATCAACATCAACGGCAAGTGCCAGCGTGGTCCGGATCACTTTCCCTTTACGGGAAGACGCGATTCGGCGCTGGCGACGGTTTCGATAGAGGATGCGCTGTTCCGTTTTTCTATCGCTACCGTGACGGCGACGCCGGAGATTGGTGAGAACCTGGAGTTGTGGCTGCAGGTGATGACCCCTTGACGTACGCGGTAATACTGCGAAAAAAGAGAAAAGGCGGGAGGAGAAGAATATCGCGCGGAAAAGAAGAAGCGTTACGAACCTTCCCGCGGCGGCTCCGGCGTCCAGACGGTCCGCTCGCAAAAGCAGAAGCACGTCGCCTCCCGATAACGAAAGAGTGTCAGTCGGCGCGGGAGATGCAGGTGCCCTCCGCTATTCCTTCAGGCTCTTTTCATACTCGACAGCGTAGGCGGCAATGGCGTCGTAGAACAGCTTGGCGAGGTGCGATTGGCCTGCCTGGGAGGCGAGATACTGCTCTTCTTTCGTGTTGGAGATGAAGCCTGCTTCGATAAGGACGCTGGGCATGGACGCGCCGACCAGCACATAGAAGCCGGCCTGCTTTACTCCCTTGCTCGAGATCTGGGGACTACCCTTAACCTTGTCATGAAGAAGCTCGGCGAAGCGTTCGCTGTATTTGGCGAAGGCGCTCTGCGCCATGTTGATGAGAATGAAGTTCTCGTTGGTCAATTTGGCATAGCGGGTTTCGTAATCCTTTTCCAGCTTGATGACCGAGTTCTCGAATTCCGCGATGCGGATCGCTTCTTCGGTGCGGCCGGGACGCAGGATGTAGACTTCGAAACCGCGCGCATTGGAGGGCTTTTTTTCCGTGGCGTTGCAATGAAGGGAAACAAACAACTTGCCGCCCGCCGTATTGGCAAGCTGGCCGCGCTTGTCGAGTGGAATAAAGGTGTCGTCTTTTCGCGTGTACTCGACCTTTACACCGGGCATGTGATCCTCGATCAGTTTGCCGAGCTTGAGAGCCATGCCGAGCGTGACGTTCTTTTCCTTGATGCCTGTGACGCCGATCGCTCCGGGATCCCGGCCTCCGTGACCGGGATCGATCACGATGCAGTTGAGCTTCCATTTCGAGCGGTCGCCCGTTCTGCCGCTGGCTTGCTCGTCGCGCACAACCTTACCCACATCGACCGTCTTGTACAGCGCCACGAGAAGGTCATGGTTCTTCACGTCGCGCGATACTCTGTGCGAAGTGAAGTCGCCGTTCAATGCAAAGCACAGACGGGCATTGCCGCCCAGCTGTTCAGCCGTGACAGCGGTGACGCTCCGGCCGTCCGTCGGAGTCTGCCGTAATTCATTTACGTCCACCGTGGCGCCATCCACGGAAAGGATCAGGCGACCTTCACTGTCGATCTCACTATCGGTTTTGCCCGCTTTTTTCAGTGAATGAATGCGGATGAGCACCCCGTTCATTCTCGAATCCACGGTCACGTGCGTGATGTCGTATCGTGCCGCGGCCTCCGGTTTGACCGCGCGAGGCGCAAGTTCGGCGGATGCGGGAGCGGCGACGGAGGGGGATGCGCCGATCGCCTTCTTCGCATCGTTGCCGGTATCGGGAGCGGATGCCGCGCTTATTTTCTTTTCAGGAGGTGTTCTCGCGGGTGCGGCGCCTACGATGCGTGCCAGGCCGGCATTTTCAGACGTTATGGTCAACAGTGGCGTGCTCCGGTCGAGTACGAGATTTTTCTTCATGACGCGCGCGAGAAGCGGCAACAGCGACGTCATGGGCGCGTAGTATGCCAACTCGGTCTTCAGGACGTTGTTCGGCAACTGGTAGACTTCGCTGACCGTATTGTCCTTTTGGGATACGACCACGATAAAGGGATTTCCGTCCGCCAATTTCAGCCGCGCCTCCCCGATGCGAACCTCCAGTTTCGAGACATCGGCGCTGCTCCAGGTCGGGAACGACAGCTTCCTGCTCAAATCGGTGATCGAGGCATACAGCACGCGCTCATACACGAAGGCTGGCACATTGAAACGCTGAGTTCCGGAGACCACCGTCATGGACGAAATCTCCGCCCTCAGTGTGTGGCCCGATACTGTCGGCAGCAGGAGCAGAAAAAGGAGCGATAATCGAAGTCGATGCATGGTATTCGCTTTGATGTTCATGAAATCAACGATGCGGTAGCCTGATTACTTCGTGCGTTTGATGACTACGAGTGTTTTGTCGTCGGCATGGTGCCCGAGTGCGCTGAAAATCTGGACGTCCTGGAGAATGAGGCGGCAGATATCCTTCGCGGATGCGTGCGCGTTAAGCGCTATCAGATCCATAAGGCGGCGTTCCTCGTATTCCTCCTCGCCATCGTTCGCCTCGGTGATGCCGTCGGTGTATATCACGAGCACGTCGTTGTGCTTGATGTTCGTATTGGTCACGGAAAATTGCGCATCAGGCAGCAATCCTATCACCGGACCGGTGACGGCGAGTTCGGTGCACTGATCCGTCTCCGCGTGATAGTGAATCGGCTTTGGATGACCGGCATTCGAATACAGCATCAAGCCTTCCTCTCCGTCGAACAGTTCGCAGTAACAGAGCGTGAGGAAGCGCTCCCGTGGAAATATTTTCCTGTTGATGGTGTTGATCCGTCGCAGCATGGATGAAATCTTGCTTTCAGCTTCCACGCTCATCATGAGCGCGCCCGAAACGAAGAGCGCCTGCACCGCGGCGGGGAAACCCTTGCTCGCGGCGTCGCCAACAGCGATAGCGAGCCGATCGTGGTCACCGGGGATTTCGTAGTAGTTGAAAAAATCACCGCCAACGGTTTTCTCCGGCAAGCTGACGCCGTAGAGTTCGTAGCGACCGAACGAATACTCGTGCTGCGGGAGGATTCGTCGCTGCAAATCGCGGGCGAGTTCCATTTCGCTCAGCAGGTCGATGCGCTGAAGTTCGCTCCGGCGTCCCACGAGCAGCTGCGTTACAGCCTGTCCCGCGATTCCGAGCATATAGCGAAGTTCGTTATCCACCGAGGCGGTATTGAACGCCATCAGGTATTCGAAAAATGCGAGCCCGCCGATGCTTATGCGGTTGCCGATCCCGGTTGCCGAGTAGCGCACGATGCCTTTTTTCTTCAAAGCTTTATTTGTTTCGTCTGCAAGCACGGTACCCTTTAACGCAACCTGCTCAAACACAGGGTAGCCTTTCAGGCTGATGGTGAAGCCGGTTCCGACGGATTCGATGACTCCGTATTCATGAATAAGACGATATTTCCGCTCGTCCGGCAGCAGTTTCCAGACGCGTCCTCCCGTCATGTTGATGCGTTCATTGGCGATAATTTCATCCAGAATTGCCTTGAGCAGATCGTCTTCGCTCTCGAACTGTCTGGCGCCGATGCTTTCAATAAGTCTGTAAAGAGTGCGCTGCGTCATCGTTGAACCTGAAGGTGCCTTTCAAAACGGTGAAGGATAATCAATGTACGGTGCTCCTTTGCGTTGACGGCCAGAACTCCCGCCATACGAGGAGCACGACAACAGCCAGGACGATTCCGCCGGTAAAGAACGGCCAGGAGGTGCCCGCCGCGTCGAAAACAAATGCCCCCCAAATCGGCCCGAGCACACGTCCCAATGCTCCGAGCGCCTGATTCACTCCAAGCACGCCGCCTTGCTGTGCTGGATCGGCATGCCGCGAGATCATTCCGAGGCAGCTCGGCGTCAACAAACCTGTGCCAAGCGAGAGTACGGCCAGGATCAGGAGCAGGGTGACGGTCGATACGGAAAGCGGGATGAGAAACAGACCGACCGCGGTAAATATCGCTCCGACAAGGAAGAGCACGCGCTCCTCGACGCGTGGAGCGAGCACACGAATCAGCCATCCCTGCGTAACGGCGCCGACGATACCGATGAAGCCGAATAAATATCCGACTTCTCTATCGGTCATCCCGAATTCCCGGGTCGAGATCATCGGAAAGGTGGCATAGATATTGGCGTACCCGAACGTGATGAGAAAAAAGAGAAACAGCAGCATGGCGACGTAGGGGCGCTTCAGTGCTTCGATGAGCATGCTGAATGTGAACGCCGACGCTCGCGCTGCCGTGCCCTGCTCTTCGCGCTTCAGGGATTCCGGCAGGGCGATGATGGCCGTGACCAAAGCGAGGGCCGAGAGAGCCGCCGCCGCGTATCCGGGCACGGAATACCCATAGCTAACGAGCACGCCGCCAATGAACGGACCGAACACGAAACCCAGGCCGAACGCCGCTCCAATCATACCCATGCCTTTCGCACGTTCTTCGGGCAGGGTGACGTCCGCGATATAGGCCTGCGCGGCGGAGATGTTCGCCCCGCCGATGCCGCCAAGCAATCGTGAGGCGAACAGCACGGTCATCGATTCGGCCATCCCGAACATCACGTAGCTGATTACCGTCATCGCCAGCCCGATGAGAAGAATGGGCTTGCGTCCGTAGCGATCGGAAAGGCGTCCCCACAGAGGCGTGAAGAGCAGCTGCGCGAAGGAAAACGATGCGACCAGCAAACCAATGGTGAAATCACTCGCACCGAATCCGTGCTCGGCGTAGGAAGGAATGATGGGAATCACCACTCCAAACCCGAGCAGGTCGATGAAAACGATGAGAAAAATGATGGTAAGCGGTGTACGCTTCATTCAGGCTCCGTGTGGTCCGCGGCTTGACGCTCCCCCGGGGAACGCATATTTTTATGAATGCCGCATTCAGTCAATCCAACAAAAGTATCCAGCATCGCCCCTAATTCCAAGAACGACGGAGGAATTGCGAATTACGGATTGCGGATTTCGGATCGGCCATTGGGGATTTCGCGTTTCGGATTGGGGAATGCGGAGCGTCAATCCACCTGGAGGGCATTTCGGTGTTTTACGCTTTTAATCCGGCATCCCGACACTCGAATGCACGTGGTCGATCCAGCAATCCAACAGTCCATCGTTCTGGCTCGCGATTGTCAATCACCTCGGCGCCCGCCCTCACCCCTACTCCACTCCCGGTAAGGAGGGAAAATCGTCAATCGTAACTCGTCAATCCGAAATCGTCAATCGTCAATCGTCAATCGTAAATCCACCAGGGGGTACCCGTGTGGTGAATTGATGGGCGATTCGTACCTTGTGTTTTTCTAGCACACAACGCCGCTGATGCTTTCACTTTCGTACACATATCTTCAGGTCTCAAGATTTCTCTTACTGCTGTCGCTGTTTCTTCATACCGGTTGCGGCGAGACCGCGCCATCGACGCCGTTCGTCCCCCCGAAGGATACAACAAGCGTACCGATCGGTGAAGACAGCCTGTATCTCCCGGGTCGCGTGACGGGAATGCTGGAGGATTCGCGACTGGTGGAGATTTCCGGAATCGCACCTTCCAGGGAGCGGGACGACGTCCTTTGGGTACATAACGACAGCGGTGACGAACCCCGGCTGTTCGCCATCGATACATCTGGCCGACTTCTCGCTGAAATCCGCGTCAGTGGAGCGGCCAACGTTGATTGGGAGGATATCGCTTCTGCCAGCATTAACGGGAAATCCTGGCTGTACATCGCGGATACCGGGGACAATGGGAAGTCACGAAAACGAATTACCGTATACCGATGCGCCGAACCACGTATTGAGACGTCGTGGCATGATACGACGATTTTCATCACTCCGGAAAGTATGTTGCTGAGCTATCCGGATGGCGAACGGGATTGCGAAGCGCTGTTCGTAGACGCCCGGGACGAAAGCGTATACCTTATCACAAAAACCGGCGACGACTCCAGTGAAGTGTTTTCGAAACGCTGGCAGGCAGGCAGTACGCCGGTCATCCTTGACCATGCAGGCTACCTTCGCATTCCCGCGTTGTTCGCCCCTTTGCGTCTTGTGACAGCCGCGGATCTGGCCGCGGACGGATCCGCCGCACTCGTGCGCACCTACACGGCCATCTACGAATACCGCAGCCCCGCTGAGCCGGTACTGCTCTTTGCGAGATCGCCGCGGTCTCTACCCGGTCTCACAGCTCAGCCGCAGGCGGAGGCACTCTGTTACTCCCGCGATGCACGCGGGATTTGGACCGTGAGTGAAGGACAACGTCAACCGCTCATTTTTATCGCTCGCCGGCAAGGCACATAGGGAAAATTCCGGTACCGTCGCATTTCCGCTCACAGCCACGAAACCTCGGGAACGTCTTCCCGTATCCCCCGCATTACGGATTTTTCACAAGTTTCCGGAGCACGATCATGACCGCGCTGTTTTCAGCTTTGTCCTTGTGCGTTCTGTTGTCCGGCCCTGTCACGCCGCCTGCCGATAGTACATCGATTTCGCAAGACCAGTCCAACACCTTGCGCAAAAATATCATCGCCAATCTCGATCACCGGATTCCCGAAATCAGGGGGAACACAATGCAGCTTCTCATCGATCTTCATCATTCCATGCCGCGGCTGGACCTCGGATTCGCGGTGATTCCCGTCATGCGCATCCTCAAGCAGGATACCGCGGAAGGACAGCGCATTCTCGCGGCGGTGACGCTGTATCATTTGAATACGCCGACGGGTCGCTTTGCCGTTGAGCGGCGCGCGCTGTACGACAAGTCCGAACGTGTCGCACGGAACTGTTCCCGTATCGCGCGTTATTGGGGCGATGAGAAGGGCTTCCGTTCGACGATTACGGAATCCACCGAAAACCGGGTCGATCGGAACAAGTCCGACGGATAAAAAGTAAAAAAATATTTTTTTTCATTTCACTGAAACCTCAACCGGAAACTCGCGTAACAGACCCTATAACAAATCAAAATTCGGTCCATGCATATAGCGGAGCAGACACCATGAAAACCATCCTGACCACCCTTGCCTTGTGCCTCGCATTATCGAGCACTGCAGCCGTCGCCCAGCAGCCCGCGGAACTCAGCGAAAAGCAGGTTGCTCTCATAGAGAAAAATGTCGTCGCGAACCTGAATCACCCGTCGTTGGAAGTGCGCGCAG
The DNA here is from genome assembly GCA_964371045.1 of uncultured Chromatiales bacterium. Taxonomy (GTDB): domain Bacteria; phylum Bacteroidota; class Ignavibacteria; order SZUA-365; family SZUA-365; genus JAOSJT01. The sequence continues at coordinate 47,719 of CAYJMN010000024.1, forward strand.
GAACCATGCAGCTTCTTATCGACATGAAAAAGGCATGGCCGGAGTACAATCTCAGTTACGCTGTACTGCCGATCATGGAAACACTGAAAAGCGACGATAAACCCGAGTTCCGCATCCTTGCCGCGCTGACGCTGTTCCACCTCGATTCCGAACTCGGCCGCTTCGCCGTCGAACGCCGCGCCAAGTATGACGCATCCGATCGCGTGTCCAAACATTGCGCGGCGTTGGCAAAGCAGTGGGAGAAGAAAGATGCCTACAGCACCAACCTTCTCGTTGAAGTTCAAAGCGCACCCTGACAGCAACGTTCTTGATATAGATGGAAAGGCCGCCCGAGGGGCGGCCTTTTCTTTTCTGCTCATGACATAGACGCTCATGTTTCCGAATGGTCTAGTCCTCATTGATTTTTATCGCCGAGAGCACAGAGGGCACGGAGATTCTATTGACTGTCTCAGTCCTCTAAAGTTTAATCGTATCCCGGGAAAATACTCAGCGTACTTCCATCAACTTCGGAATTCCTTTCGAGATGCGCCCTCAAAATCTCTCTCTGTGCCCTCGGCGTGCTCCGCGATCTCTGCGATAAAAGGAGATCCGCACAATGTGGCCCATCGTCGATCTCTCCGATAGAAAGAGAGCTACACAATCTCACCCTTCAGCGACGACACAGATCCTCATTGATTTTAGTCATCGTGGGCGCATAGGGGGACGGGGTTTGTTTCTTCAGGGGAAACATCGTAGATAGTGGTTCGAAACGAAGGAGATCCCGGAATGCATTACAATGAAACAGACAGACGACGCTTTCTCAAATCGTTGGCGCTTGGTGGCGCAGCAGCATTAATCGTACCCGCCATCCCGGGCGGACTCGTCCACGCCGAGGATCCTCCCGCTCCTCCGAAAACCAACATCGCAGATGCGCTCGCCGTGCCGAGAACAGCGGATTCCATGCCTGGGCTGTTGCCCGGTCGGGTCATTGATGTCACGGACGACAAATGCGTGGTCAACGGCATCCCGGACGAATCCCGCGCAAACAGGATGCTGGAAATGGCCATGCTCGAACTCACAGGAGCCACATCGTTGCGGGAGGCCTGGTTGCGCTTTGTCACTCCCGCCGATTACATAGGGTTGAAAGTTAATCCCGTCGCGGGAAAATTGCTCAGTACCAGCCATGCGATCGTTCGCGCCGTGATATCCCAACTCGAAGATGCCGGTATTCCCCGGGACCGCATAGTGATCTGGGACAGACGGGAATTCGAACTGCACGAAACCGGCTTTACGGCTGAGGCGTACCCCGGTGTCAGGATCTGGGGAGCGGAATGTAAGGATGCCGCGGGCTCGTTTTACGACGACAATAAGAGACTCTATAGTCTTGATCGCATCGATGAACATCTGTTCTACTGGGCGGACTGCGAAGACGCCTACGACGCGGAAACACTTCCATACATGATCAACGAAGGCAAGAATTCCTTCTTTCACAAGCTGGTGACGCAGGAACTCACGAAGATCATCAATATTCCGATTCTGAAAAATGCCGGAAGCTCCGTCACGCTATGCATGAAAAATCTGGCCTATGGCGCAATTTCCAATACGGCCCGTCTGCACAAGCAGCTCTGGGCCGAAACCTGCGCTCAGGTACCGTGCTTCGAGCCGCTGCGCGATAAAACCGTGCTCAACATCGTGGACGGGATGATCGGCTGTTACGACGGCGGTCCCGGAGCGAATGCCCAGTTTATCACCGAGTTCAACCGCATTCTTGTGGGCACGGATGCTGTGGCTACGGATCGCGTTGGGTACGACATCATTCTGGCGAAGAGGCTTGCCGAAGGAGTGCAGAAAAAAGAATCCCCGCGAGCCATTACCTTCATGACCATGGCCGAAAGCTATAAACTCGGTATAGCGGATCCCGCCCGCATCACGCATGTAACAAGCACGCTGTAAGGATTTCGATGAAACGCCGTTCCCTCATTCTTGTTACCGTCATGCTGACGCTGGTCTCGTTCAAGCAGACATTCGCGGCCGGACCGACGCTGACCAGTACGGATCTGCCCACCTGGACGATAGAAAAACCGGACACCTACAACGATAAGCAGCTCTTTGGCTACATCAACGGGGGAGCCGAGCTCTACCTGGAGTATGGATTCAAGATGGTCACTGCGTGGAACTGCAAGAAGAATCAGCAGGAATTCGTGGTGGACGTATACGAAATGGTCTCGCCCGCGGCGGCCTTCGGCATCTGGTCAATATCCAGACGAAACTGCAAGGAGGGCCTGCCGGGAACAACCTGGAGTTGCGTCACCGCGAACCAGATCCTGTTCGCGCGCGGTCCATTTCTGGTGAACGTCACGTTGTATGACAAGGACGACGACACGCGCCAGTCCGCCCGCAAAGCCGCGACGATTCTGCTCAAACGCTTACAGGCCAGGGAGTTCAAGCTGCCGTCACAGTTTGCTTCCGGTCCGATGGCGAGATTCAGGAATGATGTGAGACTTTTACAGGGACCGCTCGCGGTGCAGGGTTCGCTCTCCGAATGGAGCACCTGGCTCGAAGGAATTCAGCGTTACGACATCTATCATGCGAATGCAGGAAAGGGCAAGCACTCGACTTCGGTTGGATTGATGCGCTTCCGTTACCCGCGCGATGCGGAAAAATTCGTCGCGGCCGCCGGCTTTACCGGAAAAGGTGTGCGAGGGAAATGGGGAATGACGCCGGATAAATCGCGGGCGATGAAGTTGATCGATGCAACGAGTCTCTGGTTCCTCGAAGGAGGAGCCGACATCGACCGCTTAATGAAATCCCTCTGATCCTCCCGCAATCGACAGGTTTATTCCCTGAAAGACGCAGGCACGGTACGCCGTGCCTGAGCTTGTTCAGGATGCCCGCTACGTTACTTTCCGGCGTTGCCGAATTTTTTTCTCCAGGCCAGCATGCCGCCCTCCACATTGAAAGCGTTGTAGCCATGCTTCCTCAAGAACTCCGTCGCTCCTGTCGAGCGATTGCCGCTGCGGCAAATAACATGGATTTCGGAGGATGTGTACTTGGACAATTCCTTGACCCGTGACGAGAGGTCGTTCAACGGAATGTGAACAATATTGTCCAGTTTGCCGAGGGAGCCGGTCAATTCCGGCGTTGTGCGTACGTCAAGCACGATGATCTTCGCCTTTCCTTTTTTCGCCAATCCCTCGTGAACTTGAGTAACGCTGGATGCGGGTACGCTCTGTTGTTGCGCACATGCGGAAGGCATGAACAGCGACGTGACAAGTAACAGGGCCGGGAGGATCAGAAGCGAGCCGGGTGTTGGGTAACCTTTCATTCTACCCCAACCCGCACATACCGCTCGCACAACCGCCGCTATAACTCGGGACATCGCAGGAACCGGTGGAACAACTGGCGTCGAACGAAGCGGACGTGCCGCTGCTGACGGGGGCCGCGAACGTGGAGAATTTTTTCACTGCATTACGGGAGTCACATTCGGGACACTGGATGAGGTCCTGGTTTTCGGCACCCTTGTGAAGAATGTCGAAACTTGAGTTGCAGTCGGAACAGCGATATTCGAAAATCGGCATGAGAGTCCTCAAAAAATTTTTACTCGTCAATAATGGATTCGGAAGGTTTGTCGGCGTTCGGGGCCTTCTTTTTCCCCGGGAGCAACCATGTGGAGCCCACGAGCGCGCCGTACATCGTGCTTGTGTACCAGCTGCCGGTAATTGGACAGGATCCGTTGGCGCAGCCGATAAAATACCAGTAGGCGTACCCTGCGGCTGTGCCGATGAGCACGGGAAGGATTTTTTTCAGTATGGTCACAGCATTCAATGGCGTAGGTTCATCGTTCGTGCAATTACCATGTGATGCCTGATGCGCCGCCGGGGATTCAGGATTGCTCAGACGACGAGCAGTTCGCGCTGCGGTTTCGAGAGAAATTCCACGCCATTCTCCTTCACCCAAACGATTTCTTCGATGGTCGCCACGCCGTAGCCTTCGATGGGAAGCCGTGGCTCGATCGTGAATACCTGCCCTGCCTCAATTTTGCCGTACGGCAGGTCGCCATATCTCTCCCAGCGGGGAAGCAGACCCACACCGCCGTCATGCGCCGCCCGACCCACCTGATGCCCGAGCGCATGCGGATATTCTGGATAGCTATGCGCCACGATAAATGCCCTCGCTTTTTCGTCTACCTTCCATGATACGACGCCCGGCCTGATAGCGTCGGCGGCGATGCGGATGCTGTCGCGGATGACGTCGAATCCCTTTTGTACTTCCGCTGGCGCAGAGTCTTCCCCCTTGCGGCGGACGTACCATGTTCGCTGCAAATCGCTGCAGTAGCCATTGACCTTGACGCCGAAGTCAAGATTTATGACATGCCCGGCTTTTATTTTTCTCTTCGTGGGACTGAAATGGGCGCCCGCATGCTCCGGTCCGGTGAATACTGCAGGGCAGTGGTCACGGTCCCACGCGAGTTCGAGTCCGCGCCGCCGCACTTCGGCAAGAATAAAATCAGCGACGTCTTTTTCCGATTTGCCGGGTGCGAGAAAGCCCGTCACCATGTCGTAGATCTCGAGCGTGTGCGCGATGGCTTTTCGGATGTGCCTGATTTCCGCCGGGGTTTTTCTGCCTCGAAGCGCGGACATGATTTCCTGCGACGGAACGAGACGCGAAGCGTAGGGCGTGCCTTCGAGTATGGATTGCAGGAGAAGGAACATCCCGTGCGTCAATCCATCCGCCATCACGGAATCGGTGGAATAATTGATGGCGATGCGTTTCGGTTTTTTTGCGCGAAGGACTTCGAGCAGCGGCTCGCGGATGCCTTGAACGTACGGGATGATGGTTGCGAAAGCACCGTGTTGTTGAATGCTCGCGATATCGAGACTGCCTGCGATAGCGATGGTTTCACCCTCGCGCGTAATGATCCACGCGGTTTGCCACGTTGCATGCTGCCCCACAACCATGTCGATGGCGGGGTCCGGCATTGTGGCGCTTTCACGAACGAAGGTCAGCCACATATCAATTTTCTTTTCATTCAGGATTTCGATTGCCTGCGAGATTTTTTCCTTGATCATCGTCACGGTCGGTCCATAGGGTTGTTCATGATGCAGGAAAGATAATGCGGAATGTGAACTCATGCACATCCCGGACTCGATCCACCTCCAGCATTGGTCGGTGTTGTTCATGGCGAGCTGCCCGTGCTCGACAGGATTGTGGTATTAAAATGATTCGCCTGCTTGTCGCGATCGAGGCTGCCCGACATTAAATCGTCCGTATGGCTGGCGAGAAATCATTAACCTGGCCCAGCCTCGCATCGTTCGTCCGATCAAACTCGGGTCGGAAATGATGGAGGAATCGCGCGTCTGTAATATTATGGCTTTTTTTACCCTGTTTCTCCTTTTAACCGTGGCGGTTGCATTGCTGCTCTCCCTTTTTACTCTCGACTCCGTCACGGCAGTTACAGCGGTAGTCGCTTGCATTGCAAACGTAGGTCCGGGTCTTGCCGGTGTTGGCGCCACCGAGACGTACGCATGGATTCCGATCCCGGGCAAGTGGATTTTGATTTTCGCCATGCTCCTGGGCCGTCTTGAGATATTCACCATCCTGGTCCTGCTGCGGCCGTCGGTTTGGAAATAGTCCGAGCGTGTAAAAAAAGAGCAGAACGATCATTCAGCCGGTGCTGCGCTTCGTTCTGCTCTCTAGCGGACATCTCTCCCGACGAACAGGCGGGGAGAGAATCGGGGACCGGCGTCTAAACCAACTCGTCGAGCCAGTCGAAAATGATCTGATTCAACGTGGCTAGGTTGGAGACGTGGTCGTGGGCATCGGCCTCGTGGATGGATTGAACTGTTTTCATCACCTTGTTTTCACTGCTGATTCCGTCGAAGAAGTCCTGAGATTGCACCTCAAGTTCGTGATACGCGGTATCCCCCTTGATGCACAATGTCGGACAGTGAATGCGATACAGGCGGTCGTTGATCGAGTACTGCTCGGTGGCGCGAATGAATTGTTGCAGCCGGTTGATGCCGAAACGCCGGCACATATTCAGAATGAACAACTTCAACGGGACGCGAAGGATGGTTTCGGGAAGCTCGTTCAGATCGTCGAGTTCGAAATCGACAAAAGTTGCGCGGGGTCCGAGCAGGCTGATGAAAATCTTGTGCATGTCGACAAACGGCGGATTGACCACCAGCGATTTGATTCGCGGATCGAAGACTGCGAGACGGGACACGAAATAGCTTCCCAGACCGCTTCCGACAACGGCGAGCGTAGAAATATCGACATCCGGGCGTTTTTCCAGATAATCAACCCCGACAAGCAAGGGCACTTCGAAATCATGTCGCAAGAAGCTCCCCGGATTCACCCGCAGCATGCCGGTCTGTCCAGGTCCCTGGAAAATGAACACGGAATACCCACGCTGGAGAGCGCTGACCGCGTGGTAGAAGTACTGTTCCTCGCCGCAGCTCTCGATTCCGGGAACAAGCATGATCGTCCTCCGCGGCGTATCGGAGGCATCGGGCTTGAAAAAGTAACACGGGTAGGTATTGCCCAATGATTGCAGATCGATCGCTTCAGCATGACACGACAGCAGGGGCATTGCTTTAGCGAAGGAATCGCGGCATTTCAAACCGAAATGAACATGATCACCAGCGGCGATCAGAGCGTAGTATTCAGCGGCGTGGTAATAATTCGATGCACGGAGGAACGCTTCACAGGCGCTGATCAGGTGGCCGCGGTTCAGGCTCTCTTCGGCGGCGGCTTCAACCTCCCCGGCCAGCTGTGACCATTGCTGTACCCATTCCGGAAGATCCCAATTCAGCATGTGTCTGGCCGCCTTGTAACATTCGCCGAAGGTTGCTCCCCCGTAGGTGATCAGTCCGAACTGGCGCAGCAGCTTGAATTCAAAATCGGGATTGGTGAGGATCATGGAGTTCGCGAGTCTGGACTGGGTATCATTGTCCATGCGGCCCTCTATCTGATTACCGTTGCGGATGAAATGGGTGTAGGTTCCCCATTCAGAGCTGAAAAACCCCGATCAACACGACGCGGTAACAACAGCAAAAATCAGGCCGAAATTTTATGGAGGAGGGGGAGGCAAATTGACCATTTTATCGTAGCGGGAGCGTGAATAAATCGAACATGATGTGAATATTCCGCACATCCCGACGAGAATATCGGTGTCGCGAGTGATAAATAATTCCCTTGCACGGCAGGTGCATCTGGGTAAAAAAAATCATATTATACCCCATGTAATCAATACGAGAATCAATGGAGGTCCCCATGCGCATTTTTTTTACAGTATCGGCACTCGCCCTCTTACTGTTCTCTTCTATAAAGATCCAGGCTCAAACTGCCGACAACATCATCATGCGTGTGCGTTCAATATGTAATCAGGGGCAGGGTGGAGCGTTAACCGCGGCGTTCGAGATCAAGCCGCTGACTAATATGTGGCCGCCGAATTACGGACGAATTGGAGGTTTTTCTGTCGTTTTCACCTATACCTCGTCCAAGCTTGTCCTGAACAGCGTACAGCAACGCTATGATCCCAGTTATTGGGGCGGAGCTTTCCGCAGCGCCGCCTTTGGATCGTCGGCGTGGTTCAGCCAGCATGCCAGCACCGGTAATCCGAATAACGCACTGCCGGTGTCGTCCACGTATTTTTCACCGACGAGAGATTGCGTCGGTAATCTCCTGAACGACGATTATTTTGAAATCATGCGGTACTCAATGACTATCATGCCGACCGCCAACGGAACCGTGGATCTCGGTTTGTACGACATCCAACCTTACAATACCAGCGGCTATCTGCAGGAAGTGCAGATGACGGCCATTTTCGCTCCCGATCTACTGACCAACAAAAACGATTCGGTTCGTCCCGCGAACGGCTTGCTTATCCCGGTTGAACTCTCGGCATTCAATGTCACGGGACGTCCGGATGGCAGCGTCATGCTCTCATGGCGTACCGAAACGGAAACGGAGAACATGGGCTTCGAAATCGAGCGCGGAGACGGCGAAGATTTCGAGCGCGTTGGTTTCGTGCAGGGACGCGGTACGACCACCGAGGCGCATGACTACATGTTTATTGACGAAAAACCGGTTGCCGCCCGCTCCGACCGCATCGTTGCGTACCGTCTCAGGCAAGTGGACCTGGACGGCACGTACGCATACAGCGACATTCAGTCGACGCAGTTGACTCCCTCGTTTATTGGTCTGGAAACGGCGTATCCCAATCCTGTCAGCGCAGGGAGTGGTACGGATATCCCCTACACCCTTTCCGTCCCGGCGAATGTGACCTTGCAGGTGTTTAATGCCCTCGGGCAGCGCGTTGCCGTTCTGCACGACCAGACCGAACGTCAAGCCGGACGGCATCTGGTGCGATGGAATACAAGGGACGAATTCGGCCAGGCGCTTCCCTCAGGAACATATTTCGTTCGCTTCGAAGCTGCTGTCGGCAACGACGTCATCCAGGGAGCGCGACACCTGTCGGTTGTGCGCTGAGTCGCGAAGCCATCTTATTTTACAGCGGCGGGATGCAATTCCCGCCGCTTTTTTTCAACCCTTACCAAATCGCGCCAATCCGTGGACGACGCGCAACAGACGAAGCGGCCGACGTGTGAATCCCGGAGAACTTCGGGTTTTTCTCTCCGCGAGACATTTCGTACTTTTAAGATTGAGATGAAATTCACATCAGCAATCGAGAAGCAACATGTCCTACCTGGCAAGCACCGATCCCCAAATCCACCAGATCATTCAGCAGGAAACCGAGCGTCAGATCAACAAACTGCAGCTTATAGCGTCCGAGAATTACGCCAGCCCCTCCGTACTTGAGGCGGCGGGCAGCGTCCTGACAAATAAATATGCCGAAGGCTATCCCGGAAAACGTTATTACGGCGGTTGTGAATTCGTCGACCAGGCCGAGGATCTCGCCCGGCAGCGTTTGATGAAACTGTTCGGAGCAGAATACGCAAACGTCCAACCCCATTCCGGTGCCACCGCCAACCAGGCCATTTATTTCGCCTACGTCAATCTGGGCGATACGGTTCTGGGAATGGATCTCGCACATGGCGGCCATCTGACTCATGGATCGCCGGTCAATTTTTCAGGGAAACTGTACAACATCGTGTCCTATGGTGTCAATCGAGACACCGGCATGATCGATCTCGATGAAGTCGAAACCCTTGCACTGCGTGAAAAACCGAAAATGATTATTGTCGGTGCAAGTTCGTATTCACGGAATATCGATTACCAGGCCTTTCGCGCCATCGCCGACAAAGCTGGCGCATTCCTGTGGGCCGACATCGCGCATCCGGCCGGCCTCATCGCGACAGGACTCCTCGACAACCCGCTCCCATACTGCGACGTCGTGACATCCACGACGCACAAGACGTTGCGCGGACCGCGCGGCGGCATGATTATGATGGGAAGGGACGTGGAAAATCCTTTCGGAATTGTCGCTCCGAAATCCGGGAGGAAGAAGATGATGTCGGAGATCCTGGACAGCGTCGTGATGCCGGGTATTCAGGGTGGTCCGCTGATGCATATCGTGGCGGCAAAAGCTGTGGCGTTCGGCGAAGCCCTGCAGCCGACCTTCGGTACGTATACGAAACAGGTAAAGGCAAATGCCTCGCGGCTTGCCGAGCTTCTTGTGCGGCGTGATTTCAACCTGATCTCGGGCGGCACGGATAACCACCTCATGCTGATTGATCTGCACAACAAGAACGTGACCGGTAAGGAAGCCGAGGCCGCCATGGAACGCGCTGGCATCACCCTGAACAAAAACATGGTGCCGTTCGACGATCGCTCGCCCTTCGTCACCAGTGGTATCCGCATGGGGACCGCAGCTATCACCACGCGCGGGTTCAGGGAAAACGACATGGAATTCGTTGCTGATATGATCGACACCGTGATCTCGAATATTGGCGACGATGCGAAGCTCGACAGTATGCGCGAAGCTGTTCGCGAGTATTGCACGCGCTTCCCGTTGTATACGGATCTCGTCGACTGAGAAATCTCGAGGCCGCCACTCGGCGGATACACCATGGATTGACGCACAGCGCATTACGCAGCCTTTCGGACTCGCGGTGCGCTGTGTCTATTTTACGGGCCGGGGAGGATTGCAGTGAAGCGGTGATGCCGGCGTCGATCCGCTAGCACTCCCGTAGGGGACATGGGTTACTTCATCCGGACCTTCATCGCCTGGAAATACCCTCGGAGGTATCCGGAATCCCGGAACCGCAGACTTTGAGCGGTGTTGATGCAACCTTGTCCAAGCAATGCCCACATCCGTGCAATGCGAGCGGTCGGACTCTGCGCCTTTCTCGCGCTTATCCAACGTAACGCGAAAACGTACAGCGCCTGCGTTACAAAGGTGGACTCGCGGTTGCGGGCGCTTGCCTCGTGATGAAACACCGCACCTGGATCGATGCGCAACGTGCCGTGCGCCGCAAGCTGCGCGGTGAACCACGCATCTTCCCCGAAACAGCGACCGGTGGCCCAGCCAAACGGTGCTCCACTCAACCAGTACTCCTCAAATCGCAGGTCCTTACATGCGGACCGCCGGATGGACAGTGCCGTCGACGCGAGCAATTCGACCTCGGCACCGAAGTCATGGACAATACCAGGATCGGGAAAACCCGACTTGCGAAAACGACCGGATCCACTGCCGGTCTGGACGAGCAATATGCGGCGCAAACCGCGTTGCATCCTGCCAGGGATACGAGCGGCCCCGTTCACGCCTCCCACCGCAACGGTGTCGGGTTCGCGCGCGAACGTCTCGAGCACGCGTTCGCAATAGTGTGGGGACAATACGGCGTCATCGTCCACGAACGTGACGATTTCGCCGACCGCCTCGGACAGCCCTCTGTTCCGCTGAGCGGACAGACCCGGGTCCATGTGTATCCTGCGGATCCGCGCGTCGGCAAGACTTCGCTCCATCGGGTCAGACGTTGCATCCGCGCCGCCATCGACGACGATGATCTCGTCAGGAGCGCTCGTCTGCTCGAATACCGATCGTAGCAGACGATCCAGTTCCGCCGGGCGATTCATTGTGACGATAACGAACGAGTGTGTCATGCGGGATCATTCGGTCTCGGGTATAGGAGCGGAAAGCATAAACGCGGAGAACAGGGCATGCGACTCCGGCTTTCGTAAAGTGTCGCAAGCCCTGCGTTACGCATTCGGTTGACGTAACACATCACCTGGCCGCGGTGCGTATTCGACCTTCGAGACATCGCTCTGTTGAGTCCGTGCTGCGATCGCTACGGGACTTTTCGTGACTCCAGCTCATGAGATCCGGGATGTTGAGCCGAAACATTCCTGTCATCCGGAATTTATTCCCGGCCTCTCTCCGGAAAGAGAGTGGGGAGGAAGAGCGAGAGACAATCGGTGAGCACCACACCGTATCCGGATACGCACATACGGCAACCACGCAAAATCGGATTAATATCCTCACCGAAATGAACCCGTGCGAAACGCCGGTGAAGACCCTCCCGGTGGCGGATGTTGCTTACTCTATGCTCTGCTGAGTAGCAGCATCACCTCGAGGTGATCGGTACCGGGAAAGTTATCCACGGGAACTGCGGATTGCACACGGTAACCGCAGCTTTTCCAGAGTGCTATGTCCTGTTTGAGCAGTTCGGTGTTGCAGAACACATGCAGAATCTTGCCGGGGTTTCTGTCGGCGATGGCCTCGATAACACCTTCGGCCGCACCACTTCGCGGCGGATCAAGAATTACCGCATCGTCCTCACCAAGCATGGGCAGCGTGCGGAGAAGGCTTTCCGGTGAAATATCCGAGTGATTGAATCGTACATGACGCAGCTGCTGCTTGATCGCGTTATTCATAGCCGACGAGACCGCCTGCTGCGAAATTTCCAGTCCGCGCACTACGCGATAGCGCCCGGCGAGGCCTATCGAGAATAGCCCATAACCGCTGTAAAGATCGAAGAGCGAGCCCCCTCCCTCCCCAAGCAGTTCGGCGGCCTTGCCGAGCATGACGGGCATCACCGACAGGTTGACCTGTGAGAACGCCTGGACATCATACACCATCCGCACGTCGCCAACGTGCAGCATGATATCCCGGCTGCCGTAGAGCCTGCGCATTGCATTGTGATCGCTTCCGGACGCACTGCCGAGATAGTAGCGGTCACCGGAGGGATTTTCATACAAAAACACACTCTGGACATCCGGGAATTCGCGTGTGACGAGTTTCGATACGGTATTGGCTGCCCTAACGGTCGGCTGCGTAAGCTCGGATACGTTGAAGATCAGAGCGAACCGTTCGTACGTCCCCTTGAGGATGACGTATTGCAGCACGGCCACAAGAGGGGCGGCGGAGCGATGCCGGAGTAAATCACCGATCCGCCGGTACAGAATCGCGTGGCGGTCGGGTTCGATGTCGCAGCGCTGGACGTCGAGAAGCGCTTTCTCGTTTGCGTCGATCAGCCCAAGTATCAGACCTCCCCGCGTTGAGCGTGCTTTGCGCTTCGTCACCACGCGATACCTGCGGCCCAGAGGCGATGCAGCGATAGGTTGAAGCACGCCGGGGCTCGCGAATGTTGTCCAGAATCTGCGAAAGGCCAGATTCTTGACGCGCAGTTCGTCCTCGTATCCGATCATCGGGGCGTGGCAGAGTTGGCAGCGACGGTTGTCCGGCGTCATACAGGTTCCAGGCTGGATCCGCGGTAACAGGTATTCGCCGCGCCGCCGCTCTTCCTCGTACAATTTGGCGAAGGTGATCATGTGTTCACCTCGGTCGGTTCGTCGCGGAGGAGACTCCAGCCCGCCCGGCGTGCGTCGTCCCAAAATGCCGGGTACGATTTTCTTACCGACCATGGATCCTCGATAATGGCTCCTCCTGTTGAATACGCCAGCAATGCGGCGGCCATGACGATACGATGATCCCCGTGCGTGCGGATGCGACTGCCGCGGATCGCCTGTCCCTCGGACGCATCGATACGCAGTTCGTTGATCCCGGCCTGGGCCTGCACACCCGCCTCGCAGAGAGACGCAGTAAAAGCGATAAGACGATCCGATTCCTTGTATGGCAAGCCGCCGAGCCCGGTAAACCGTGCGCGACGATGCATGCCGATCGCGGCGGCGGCAAGGACAGGGAGGAGATCGGGCGTGAGTGAAAGATCCAGTACGCATTCCTCCTTCCCGGAGTTGCGAAGCCGTGACAGCAGCCTGTCGATGGCGCCGTCGGGTTGCATGGATGCTCTGGAAACGGGTTTCGGTTTGGCGGGATGTCCGAGAGCCTCCGCGGCGCTCCAGACTGCCCGCGACCCGGCATCCTCTTCGACCGCGATCGAAAGCTTTTCATTGAGACGTTCGGTCTGGTTGAATGCGATCAGATCCCCATGCGCAATGGTTTCGACACCTGCTGTATGCAGCATGCGAAGCGTCATGTCAAGGTAGGATGCGCTGACGGGATGAGAGAGAAGCCGCAGGGTCAACGGATATTCCATTCCAACGGAAAGAAGAGCTATGGCTGTTGCGAATTGCGAGGACTGCTCCGCTTCGACGGAGAACATTGCCGGTTGTTCCTTCCATCCGGAAACCACGACGCCCTGTCCGGAGAGGTCATCGAAGGGCTCGATAACGGCGCCCGCGCTTCTCAATGAACGGAACAGAGGCTCGTGCGGACGCCGTAGGAGCGACGGGGACGCCACGATTTTCGTACGCTTCACCGATGTGCAGCAGAGCGCGACGAGAAACCGGAACGTCGTTCCGCCTTCACCGGCGAAAATGGTTCGCTGCCCATCCGTGTCGAATCCGTCGAGCCTGCGAAGCAGATTGTCGACGAGGTATCCCGAAGGTGTTGATTCAATCGGATATCCGAGTGTTATCAGGGCGTTTAGCAGATGCCGCACATCGTCCGCCTCGCTGCGGCCGGTGATCTGTGTCCGGCCCATGCGCTGTACGGCGATGATGAGCGCGCGGTTCAACTCCGATTTCCCGGCCTCATGTGTGATTTCGACGGCACGCGGTGTTACGACACGGGTGCGTGCGGGAGCGGCGATGAAATCCTCGTGCGCATTGCGCAGAGCCGAGATCCATTCTCTCGGAGAAATCGTCGTGGTCACGAGAGGTTGGCCTGCGGACCGAAGCAGCACCGAACGAAGCGAATCGTCGTGGTGCTTCTTGTCGCGGTGAATGGCTGCCATCAGAGCTTCCTCAGGTGGTAGTTCGGGTAGAGGCACGAGGAGAGGGTAGAGTTGTGCATCAAGATGTCGGCGTTCTTCAGGGGTCATACCCAACTCGATCGAGAAACGCAACGACGCGGTCATGCCCCAGGCCACCGCCAGACCGTGCCGCAGACCGATCGTCAATTCAAGCGCATGCCCTATTGTGTGTCCCAGATTGAGCACGGTTCGCACGCCCATTTCCTCACGCGGATCCTGTGCGACGATGGCATGTTTTACCGCGATAGCATGTTCCAGCAGCACAAACAGCTTGGCGCCCGCCTCCGCATGGGGCGAAAACACGCAACTCTCCACTTGCTCCGGACTGAGAGTCGCAACCGATTCGGCGTCACCGAGCCAAAGCGCCTTGAGCAGTTCCGCCATCCCTTCCTTGCGCAGCAGTCCGGGCAGCGCGGCGAGGCATTCGTCGACGATGATTGTTCTGGATGCCGAATGAAAACTGCCGAGCTGATTTTTGGCGGCCCCGAGGTTCACCGCGGTTTTCCCTCCATGCGCCGAATCCACCATCGCCACGAGCGTTGTCGGGATGTGCCACAGTTCGACGCCACGCCAGAGTATGCTCGCGAGAAAGCCGACGGCATCGCCCACGGAGCCGCCCCCCACCGCCACCAGCGTCATTGGTTTCGAGGCGCGACGCTGGAGCACGGCCTCGGCGATACGCTCGATGGAGGCAAGCGTCTTGATCGTCTCCCCCGCTTCAACCAGCACCGGATCAGGCAGGACGGCCAGCAGTCGCGTAGGGAGATTGCGGTCGGCGATCACGACACAGTGTCGATCGATGCCGACGTCGCGCATTTCGCGAACGCGCTCAAATAATGGGAGAGACTCGGTGACGGACATTGGATATCGGGATTGTTGCACTGGCTGAGAAATATACGAAAATCGTGCCCGATACAGTGTGCGTAACAACACAAGTCCGGACTGCGCAGGCCACTATGTATACGTATTCCTGTGAAGACCTGGTGGCGGGCGTCTCGTCGCAGGGGCGCTCCGAAAACAGAATCGCAGATGAGATACGGTTGCGCATGGCTGACTGCGGGACTTCCCGCTTCGCTTAGCGAAACATATCCTCAACGGGAACGATGCGAATATTCTCCCGGAGAATTTTTAACCGGTACTCCTGAATCAGTGCGTCCTCGAGCAATACTTCGGGTGGTTTGGGCGTGGAATACACGACGGGACTGGGCGCTTCCGCAACGAGTGAATCTGCGAAGGCACGAGCACCCTTTGTCACTATGGCGATTTTCAAATCCTGAGGGCGCAGGTGTTTCCTGATCGCACCATTGATCTCGTCCACTGACAACTGATCGATACGCTGGCGCAACAGGTCAATGTAATCACCTTTGATTTCATAAAAACGGCTGTCGATGGCGTATCCCAGGCGTTCGGATGTTGTTGTCGCGTAATGCAGCACGTATTTGTTCAGGAAGCGTTTCGTCAGCTCGACCTGTTCCTCCGTCATTCCGCTGTCCACGGCCATCTGAAGCTCGCGAAGTGCGGCGCGCAGGGCAAAATGCCGATGTTCGTGCTGCACGGGTCGAATCCAGATTTCGAACATCTGCAGACGGCGGGCATTATTGGGCGCCGGCATTTGACGGCTGCCGCCATTGGCGAAATGCTCGATATACGAGTAATCGCCGTAGTTCATTCCACGCTGTTCGCGGATGACCTGGTACAGGTGCGAGGCCGAATTCCGATGTTCTCCGAACCATGAATTGAACAACAGCAGCGACCAGAAATCCTCATGTCCGCGCAGTACATCGATCGGGAAACCGATACTGATAGCCGTCGCATCGCATTCTTTTTCCACGAGCAACAGCTGTAGTCCTGAAATCTCCTTGGGCGACGGTATGCCGGGTTGCGCGGGTGCGCCAACCGGCAATTTGGACAGATCGGCTTCCAGACGGGGAAGTAATGCATCATCGTACCCTCCGCCGAGGCCGATCACGACATTATCACCAGTGAACCATTTCTTGTAAAAAGACCGCACATCGTCGACGGTCAACTTCTTGAGCGATTTCACATACCCATAATCGGGATGACCGTAGGGCGTATCCTCGAATACAACGTCGTACAAGGCGGCCTTGCCGAGTTCCTCGTCGTTGGCATAGCGGATTGATTTCTCGATGGCGTTGAGCATATCCGTACGAATCCGTTTGAAATCATCTTCACGAAACGCGGGATGCAGAACGGCATCTATCAACAGGGGATAGAACGCATCCAGGTTGTCGGCATGCACGCGGCCCGATATCACGGTCATTTCCTTATCCACGGAGGCCTGGTACGATGCCGCCATCGGATAGAGTTCATCCAGAATCTCTTCGTACGTGCGTGTTTCCGTGCCACCTTCCGTGAGCAGCGCGGCTGTGAGCATGGCCAGCCCCTCTTTGCCGGCGGGATCGCATTGCGAACCGACCTTGAACCAGAGCCGGAATGAAATTGTCTGATCGTTCTTGACGGGCAGCAGAACGACGCGTTCCGATACCGGTGTACCGCATCCCATCAGGAGCAGCGCCGATGTGAGCATCATAAACATCACCTTGTGTGTGAGCGTACGCACGTTCATTTCCTCCCGGTCAGTGTCGCCACTGTCCTGCGCTGCTTCGTGAGCACCGTAATGACCGCATCGCGTATATCCGCCGGCGTCACCTTGTCATACGCCGAGTACAACGCATCCACGACCTCGATTCCTCCACTAATCGCGACATAGCGTGCGAGACGCCCCGCAATTTTATTCGGCGTATCAAGATTCATGAGCAAACTGTACCGCAACCGCTTTTTCAATCTGTCCAGATTCTTCAGGTCGATGTCGTTCTTTTGAAAGTACTCCACAGTCTTGTCGATTTCCCGGAGCACATACTGAACATCCTTTTTGTCCTTGACTGTCGCGTGAACGCTCCAGAGTCCGGGATCGCGATTGAAGTCGAAGCTGGCTCCGATTGACTGGACTTTTTGCTCCTTCAGGACCAATTTTTTGTACAGTGCGCTTGTCTCCCCGAACAGGAGATCGCCTGCCATGCGTCCTGCGACCATGCGCTTGCTGGATGGATCCAGTTTCTCGCCTTTCCAGGATACTACAAGCAAGGGAAGCGAGCGTCCTTCGTAGGTGACGGAGACGCGGCGCTCCGAACGCTGCGACGGTTCCTGCAGGATTTCGGGAACAACGTACCCGGGTGTCCAGGCAGCGTAGTATTTGCCGATCATGTCCTTCGCATCATCCGCGTCGAAATCCCCGACGAGAAGGAGTACGGTGTTCTCAGGCCTGTAATAGCGGCTGAAAAACTCCTTGCTATATTCGTACATCGAAGGCATAGCGATGATATCGGCCTCGTAGCCCATCGTTGTATGTCCGTAGGTATGTGTCGTGAACGCGGTACTCTGCAGGTCCTCGTATAGCACCTCCCAGGGATCGCTTCTATTCTTCCTGTACTCTCCGTACACCGCACCGGCCTCGGTCTGAAAAGCCGCTTCCTCATATTCGAGATACTGAAAACGGTCGCTTTCGAGGCGGACCACCGTTTCAAGATCTTCGCTTGCGAACGACAAATGATATGCGGTGTAATCGTCCGTGGTGTACGCATTGGCATCGGCGCCCATATCCGTCACCATGCTATCGTAAACAGCAGCCGGATAATTCTTCGTACCCCGAAACATCATGTGTTCAAAAAAATGCGCGAATCCCGTCTTGCCCGGCTCGTACTCGTCCCTGCTGCCAGTGCGGACAATGCTGTAAAAAGACATCAGCCCCCCACCGGAAATCGGTACCATGATGACTTTCAACCCGTTGTCCAGGCGAAACACTGTCGATTGAAACGGGATAACGCCCCCTCCGCGTTGTGCCGCCTGCATGGACACTCCGGGCTGTGTCGCCTGCATAGACCCTCCTGTCAAACCGAGTGTGATGAGGATGAGGAACATATATTTCACCATGACCTCCAATTTCCGGGAGCTTCCACGAAGATAAAGGACCGTTGCATCACATTAAATTACATCGCGCCGACGCCATTCACAATAAATCCTTCCGCATCGACTGAAGCAGGTGTAAGACGATGTTATGGCGATCGTCCAGGAGAAATTTATTTAGTTGAATCATCCCGCGCAACGGCGGGAAGGTACCTGCGGTCCCTGGTCTTCGAAACGGACAACCTTGCGGTATCG